>CACZYC010000001.1 GCA_902785365.1 uncultured Ruminococcus sp.
ACTTCTTTCTACGGTAGTGTTTTGTTGCAAATTCATTATACCATATTTTGAAGTTACTTCTCTTTTTTATTGGTTCATATCATTTTAACACATACATTTTGCTATATTAATGTTTTAAATCTTGTAACACTTTGCCGAATAATCTTATCTTTTTCCCTTTAGCAACTTAAACTAAAATTGTATGACTGTTTTGTGCACCCTTAACAAATCGCCGTCCCGAGCCTTAGTTATACTTGACAAAAGACGGCTTTTGTGAGATAATTTATGCAATTCAAGACTTTAAAGCCCTAAAGCGAAAAACGTTCTGGGGCTTTTTTAATGAAATCCTTTAACAATACTTAATGAAACGGAGAAAAGTATGCCAATTACCGAATATTTGACAAAGAACGCGACGTATTTTAAAAATGACATCGCGCTCGTGGAGATTAATCCCGATGTAAAAAATATTCCGCACGTTACATGGCGGGAGTATTCGCTCATAGAAAGCAACCGTTCGGGAGCTTTCCGCAAACAGATGACATGGGGCGAGTTTGATATCAAAGCCAACCGATTCGCCAATCTTCTTTTAACCAGAGGAATCAAAAAGGGCGACAAGGTAGCGATTCTGCTTATGAATTGTATCGACTGGCTTCCTATCTATTTCGGCATATTAAAGACAGGAGCGCTCGCCGTTCCGCTCAACTATCGATACACAGCCGACGAGATTGAGTACTGCGTCAATCAGGCGGACGCCGACGCGCTTGTTTTCGGTCCTGAGTTTATCGGCAGGGTAGAGGAGATACTTGACAAAATCCCCAAGGTAAAAAACTGCTTTTATGTGGGCGAGGATTGTCCCTCTTTTGCCGACAGCTACGAGAAACTCATAAATTATTGTTCCTCGATAGCTCCAAGCGTATACATCACCGACGAGGATGACGGCGCGATTTATTTTTCTTCGGGCACAACGGGATTTCCCAAGGCGATTCTTCACAATCACGAGAGCCTTATGCACTCGGCAAAGGTTGAGCAGGCTCACCACGGCCAGACCAAGGACGACGTGTTCCTCTGTATTCCTCCGCTGTATCACACAGGCGCAAAAATGCATTGGTTCGGAAGTCTTTACACAGGCGGAAAAGCGGTTATCCTCAGAGGCGTAAGTCCAGAGTGGATTATCCGCTGTGTGAGCGAGGAGCGCTGTACAATAGTATGGCTGCTTGTTCCGTGGGCTCAGGATATTCTGGACGCCATAGATTCAGGCAAAATAAACCTTGATGATTATGAAATCAGTCAGTGGAGACTTATGCACATCGGCGCTCAGCCCGTGCCTCCCACGCTCATCAAAAGGTGGAAAAAAGTCTTCCCGAATCACGATTATGATACAAACTACGGACTTTCGGAGTCAATCGGCCCCGGCTGTGTGCACCTCGGTATAGAGAATACACACAAGGTCGGCGCTATCGGTATTCCCGGTTACGGCTGGCAGGTTAAGATTGTTGACGAAAACCGCAACGAAATCAATGACGGCGTCGGAGAGCTCGCGGTCAAGGGACCGGGTGTTATGACCTGTTACTACAAGGACCCCAAGGCTACCGAGGAAGTTCTCGACAGCGAGGGCTGGCTCTATACGGGCGATATGGCTGAACGCGACAGCGACGGATTCATTTATCTTGTAGACCGCAAGAAGGACGTTATCATCTCGGGCGGCGAGAACATTTATCCCGTTCAGATTGAGGATTTCCTGCGTTCCAACAACGCGGTCAAGGATGTTGCCGTTATCGGTCTTCCCGACCAGCGTCTCGGTGAAATCGCCACAGCTGTTATCGACGTAAAACCCGGGTTCACTCTTACGGAGGACGAGGTCAACGAGTTCTGCAAGGAGCTTCCGCGTTACAAGCGTCCGAGGAAGATAATCTTTGCCGACGTACCCCGTAACCCCACGGGTAAAATCGAAAAGCCCGTACTCAGAAAAATCTATTGCGGCGAGAGCGTAGTAGCCCGCCAGAATGAGATTGATATGAGCGAACTGAAATAATTAAATCCCCTTTTAACGGGGAAACCCGTTAGAAGGGGAAAAATAAAGCCCTCGACACTTCAGTCCTTTAAAGGGGTGAATTAAGGGCACATAAATATAAATCGGAGGTAAAAATGGATTTAAAAGGCATTCTCTCACTAATCTTCTTAGTGGTATTTTTCGGAATTATGATTTGCGTGGGTATTTACTGCCGACGTCATGCGACCGATGTTAACGGATTTGTTCTCGGCGGCAGAAGCGTAGGCCCATGGCTTACGGCTTTCGCTTACGGTACATCGTACTTCTCCGCGGTTATCTTTGTAGGATACGCGGGACAGTTCGGCTGGAACTTCGGTGTGGCGTCAACCTGGATTGGTCTGGGCAACGCGTTTATCGGTTCGCTTCTGGCGTGGGTAGTCCTGGGCAGAAGAACCCGTATTATGACTCAGCACCTCAACTCGGCTACCATGCCCGAATTTTTCGGAAAGCGTTTCAGCAGCAAAGGACTGAAAATCGGCGCTTCCGTAATCACATTTATTTTCCTTATTCCTTATACGGCTTCTCTCTACAACGGACTTTCACGTTTGTTTGAGATGGCGTTTGGCATTGATTATATCTGGTGTATTCTGATTATGTCGGTGCTTACGGGTATTTATGTAATCGCGGGCGGATATATGGCTACGGCTATAAACGACTTTATCCAGGGCTTGATTATGCTCGTCGGTATTGTCGCTGTAATCGCGGCGGTGCTCAGCAGTCAGGGCGGATTTATGGAGGCTCTCAACGGGCTCGCCAAGGTCACAGACGAGACTGTCACAACAACTCCCGGAGCGTTCAACTCCTTCTTCGGTCCCGCTCCGCTCAACCTCCTGTTCGTTGTAATCCTCACTTCTCTCGGTACATGGGGACTTCCGCAAATGGTTCAGAAGTTCTACGCTATCAAGAGTGAGAAAGACATCAAAAAGGGTACAATCATTTCCACAGCTTTCGCGCTCGTAGTAGCGGGCGGATGTTACTTCCTCGGCGGATTCGGCAGACTTTTCGCAAACAACCCCGACGTAGCTGAGGCTGTAGCGAACAAGAACTTCGACTCAATCATTCCCACAATGATTTCCACCCTTCCCGACGTGCTCATTGCTATCGTAATCATCCTGGTGCTTTCGGCTTCGATGTCCACGCTTTCGTCGCTGGTTATCGCGTCGAGCTCAACTCTGACAATCGACTTCCTCAAGGGCAATTTCATCAAGAAAATGTCACAGAAGAAGCAGGTTCTTTTAATAAGAATCTTCATCGTTGTATTTATCGCTATTTCGGCGTTTATCGCTATCTATCAGGTTAAGAGCAACAACGAGAGCGTTAAGTTTATCGCTCAGCTTATGGGCGTGTCATGGGGCGCACTCGCGGGCGCGTTCCTCGCTCCTTTCCTTTACGGCTTGTACTGGAAAAAGACCACAAAGGCAGCCTGCTGGGTAAGCTTTATCTTCGGCGCGGGAATAATGATTCTCAACCTCTTGTTCAGAGATATGTTCCCCGAAATTCTTCAGTCACCGATTAACTGCGGTTCAATCGCTATGATCGCGGGATTGATTATCGTACCGCTTGTGAGCCTGATAACTCCCAAGCCTGACAAAAAGCTTGTTGACGAAGCGTTCGCGTGCTACGAGAAAAAGGTTCCCGCGGCTCAGAAAAACTCACTTGATTAATTATTCGAGGCTGGCCTTTTGGCCAGCCTCGTAGTACTCAGTAGTCAGTAGTTAGTAATCAGTTTGAGTTAGGAGATTATTATGGCAGGAAAAAGTTATAAAGATTTATTGGTGTGGCAAAAATCAATTGATTTGACAGTAGAGATATATAAACTGGTTAAGTTTCTTCCAAATGAAGAAGTTTATGTACTTTCAAGTCAAATGCGCCGTGCCGCTATCTCAATACCTTCTAATATAGCAGAAGGACAGCAAAGAAAATCAAATAAGGAGTTTATCAATTTCTTATCAATAGCGCGTGGTTCAAAAGCGGAATTACAAACACAATTGTATTTGTGTTACAAATTAAGCTTGTTAACAAAACAACAAGTCGAAAAACCAATGAATATGCTATCAGAAATAGGAAAGATGATTAACAAGCTTATGGAGTCAATTAACTGGCAACTGACTACTGACTACTAATTACTAAAAGGAGGAAACTATGACCGCATTAATTACAGGAGCCAGCAGCGGAATGGGACGCGATATGGCGCATTATCTCGCTGAATTAGGCTATGACTTGATACTTGTAGCGCGCAGAGAGGACAGACTGAACGCGCTGAAAGAAGAAATAAAGGGCGTAAAGGTACGCACAATAGTTATGGATATCTCAAAGCAGGAGAACTGCTTTGAGCTTTACGAAATGACCAGGGACGAAGGCGTGGATTTCCTTATAAACAACGCGGGATTCGGCGCGTACGGCAAGGTTAAAGACGTGTCGCTGGAGCGTGAGCTTCAGCTCATTGACACCAACATAAAGGCGCTTCATATTCTGACAAGGTTATATCTCAAAGATATGGTAGAAAAAAACAGCGGATATATCCTCAACGTCGGTTCAATAGCGGGTTTTCTCGCGGGACCTTTCCTCGCGAGCTACTACGCGTCAAAGAACTACGTTGTGCGCTATACCGAGGCTTTGCACGAGGAGCTCAGACGCGACAAGATAAATGTAAAAGTGTCCGTGCTTTGCCCGGGACCTGTCAACACCGAGTTCAATAAGGTGGCGGGCGTAAACTTTATTGTAGGCGGAATGAAGAGCGAATACGTCGCGAAGCTCGCAATCGACAAAACCCTCAAGGGTAAAATTGTCATAATCCCGGGTAAACTCATAAAACTATTAAAATTCGGTTTACATTTTTTAGGTGAGAAGATGATGACGCGCGTGTCCTACGGCGCGCAAACGCAAAGAAAGAATTGACACCTTGATATTTTTATAAAAATAAGATATATTTATTGTAAATCTTAAATAATGAAAGGACAGAGATAAATATGGCAAATCCTGTTGTAACATTTAATACAAACGCGGGCATAATAAAAGCGGAGCTTTATCCCGAAATTGCCCCCAACACAGTAAATAACTTTATCAGCCTTGTTCAAAAAGGCTATTATGACGGCTTGACATTTCACCGTGTAATCTACGGTTTTATGATTCAGGGCGGATGTCCCGAAGGCACAGGTACGGGCGGTCCCGGCTATCACATCAAAGGCGAGTTTCTTGCCAACGGGTTCAAGAACGACCTTAACCATACCGAGGGAGTTCTTTCAATGGCGCGCGCAATGATGCCCGACAGCGCGGGTTCGCAGTTCTTTATTATGCACAAAAACTCCCCGCACCTTGACGGCCAGTACGCGGCTTTCGGCAAGGTTATCGAGGGTATGGACGTTGTCAACGCTATAGCCGAGTGTGATACCGATTTTGCCGACAA
The DNA here is from genome assembly GCA_902785365.1 of uncultured Ruminococcus sp. Lineage (GTDB taxonomy): Bacteria > Bacillota > Clostridia > Oscillospirales > Acutalibacteraceae > Ruminococcoides. The sequence continues at coordinate 5,436 of CACZYC010000001.1, forward strand.
GCCTCTTGACGCCCAGGTTATGGAGAGCGTAACTGTCGAAACCTTCGGCGTGGATTATCCTGAACCTGAGACTGTTCAGTGATCAGTGATCAGTGGACAGTGAATGGCGGGCGTTGCCCGCACCCAAATTGGATTAGAAAAATTATCAAAAAAACTGTCATCCTGAGCGTTAGCGAAGGATCTTATAAGATTCTTCGGCAAGCCTCAGAATGACAGTGCGAAACTTCCCAGAATAGCATTGCTTTGATTAGGAGAAACTATGAAAGTATTACTGACAGGCGGAGCGGGATATATAGGCTCGCACACCTGCGTTGAGCTCATCGGCGCGGGGCACAGTCCCGTAATCGCCGATAACTTTGACAACAGCTGTCCAGAGGCCGTGAAAAGAGTTGAGGAGATAACAGGCGTAAAGATTCCTATCTACGAAATCGACGTAATGGATTATGACGCGGTTGACAAGATGTTCTCCGAGAACGATTTTGACGCGGTTATCCATTTCGCGGGACTGAAAGCGGTGGGAGAGAGCTGCGCCATTCCGATCCGTTACTACCGCAACAATATTGATACCACGCTCACCTTGCTTGAGGTGATGAAAAAATACGGAGTTAACAACTTTGTGTTCAGCTCCTCCGCTACCGTTTACGGTGTTCCCGAGACTGTTCCGCTTGTGGAGGGTATGCCCACGGGCTGTACAAATCCCTACGGCTGGACAAAGCTTATGAATGAGCAGATTCTCACCGACGCCGCAAACGCCGACGAGGAACTCTCCGTGGTGCTTCTGAGATATTTTAACCCGATTGGCGCTCACGAGAGCGGTTTGATCGGCGAGGATCCCAACGGAATCCCCAACAACCTTATGCCGTACATCACTCAGGTTGCCGCGGGTAAGCTCGAAAGGCTCGGAGTTTTCGGCGACGATTATCCGACACCCGACGGTACAGGTGTGCGCGACTATATCCACGTTGTGGATTTGGCTAAAGCTCACGTCAAGGCGATTGACTATTCAGCGGAGCATAAGGGTACCGAGATTTTCAATATCGGTACGGGCAAGGGTTACAGCGTGCTGGACATCGTAAAGACGTTTATGCGCGTAAACAACCTTGAAATCCCCTATGATATCAAGCCGCGCCGCGCGGGCGATATAGCCGAGTGTTATTCCAATCCCGAAAAGGCGAACAAGGTCCTCGGATGGAAGGCTGAAAAAACTCTCGACGATATGTGCCGCGACAGCTGGAACTGGCAGAGCCATAACAAAAACGGGTATAAATAGCCGCCAAAAACACCGCAAATATTACAACAAATTATTTTTCTTTTAAAGCAAAATTACAATGTTGTTACGAACGAAAATTATGTTGTAAAAACGCTTGACATTATTCTCCTCCCGAATTATAATCAAGATACTTTGGATGATGTGTGTGAAAACGGAGGAAAGATATGTTGAGGAAACATATTAAGGCGGTGAGCCTTCTGCTCGCCGTATGTCTTATTGCGGTTATGTTTATGATAGTTGCCTTGCTTGGCAACGGCGTGGAGGGAGCCTCGGCCGTATCAGAGATAATGCTGCTTATTTTTGTGGCAATCGCTTGCGTGCCTGTGTTCCTCGTACACGAAAAACACGACTGAGAAATTTTGGCTGTCCGCGGACAGCCTTTTTTCTTTTTCTTGAAAAAACTCTCGGTTTATAATATAATGTTAGTATCTTATTTAAAGGTTATGATTTGTATGAAAAAAATATTGAAAGTATCATTATCTGTTCTGGTTTTTGCGCTGATACTGTCATTATCAGCTGTCAACTGTTTCGCAAAGAGCGGGTTGACGCTCGCCGATGGCGTTACTGTCGACAAAGGGGACACGGTAACATATACTCTGTACCTCGCCGACTGTGAGAGCAGCGTGACCGCTATGGACGCTATGCTTTTTTATGATGACGAGTATCTTGAGCTGGACAAGGAATCGGTGGATTTCCACGACCTTGTAGGAGTTATTCGGAATGTTGATTTGGAGGGCAGTATTTCCTTTGTTTTCAGCGCAATCAGTAATCCGGTTGATTTTTCGAAAAGAACGCCTGTTATTTCCGCGGATTTCAAGGTCAAAAAGGGCGGAGAGTCAGCGATTAAATATTTTGTAAAAGACCTGGACTGCGGTTCTGTCACGGACAGCGCTCCCGCTAAGGAATTTACATTGACCTGCGACTATGTCGCGCATAATGCTGACGGCGACAAAAAGTATGAGGAGCTCACGCCTGTTCTTCTGGACGACAAGGAAAAGATAGATTCCTATCAGGGCAGTTTTGTCAACTACGAGGACGGCAAGGGTGAACAGAACGGCGCGGACGCAAACCATTCCGCCGTTACAGGCGCGCCGCAGGACGTAGTTGACGTTACACAGAATTCCGCTTCCGAGCCAAACAACAACACAACCGTTATAATTACCGTGGCGGTCATAGTGATTGTCCTGGTTATCGGAATTGTGCTGATACTCAGAAAAGTATTCGCGAACGACAACGGCGAAGAAGAGAACCCTGATGAAGATGCTGTCGAAGAAAGCGATGAAAACGAGTAAGTGTTACAGATTTGTAACTGCGGCTTTTGAATATTGATAATTAATTATATTGGTTTATAAACGCCCTGCTTTTGTGCAACTTGTTCAAAAAGCGGGGCTAATCTTTGTGTAAAACGCCAAAGGTTTTTGTTTCGTTTTTTATTGCGAAATTGTAACTTATATTGTATAATAGTAGCAACAGACTATGTCTAATTATATTTTGGAGGAGATTTTCAAATGATTAAAAAGATTATTGCAATCGCGGTAGCAGTTGTTATGGTTATGTCTATGGCTGTAGTTGCTGTTTCTGCTGCAGAAGTAAATGATTCCGATGTCGGCGCCGGTTCTTCAAGCTCCGTAGGCGCTGATACTTCAAGCTCAGCTTCAGGCTCTGGCGATCTTATTTATTTTAACGCCGCAGGCTGGAAAAGCTTTGCTAAGATTTATTGCCACATCTGGGTAATCGGCGGCGATTCCTTCTTTGGTTGGCAGACACCTTCCGAGGAGTGCCAGAAGGTTTCAGGTACAAAGTATTCCTATGACCTTTCCAAGCTCACAGGTTCAATGGACGTTTCCGGCGGCATGAAGTCAGGCGGTAAGTACGGCATTATCTTCAGCGCTAACACAGGTATCCAGACTTATGACCTTACAATCGGCGTTGAGTGTAAAGGCGATACAGCTAAGCTGACAGGTAAGCAGATTGAGAACCCCGTTGACTCCAACAAGAAGGGTTACGAGGCTGTTTGGACATCTAACACCGGCAAATACGGTCCTCACCTTGCTCTTACATCTATCGGTAATGTTGTTGGTTCCAAGCTCGCTCCCGGTGAGAACGGCATCCAGGTTATCGGTGACTGGGCTCCCACATACTTCAACAGCCCCAACGTTAACGCTGTAAGCGCTCTCGCGAAGGCATATCCCAAGTTCGGTATCAAGACTGTGGCTGACCTTACAAACGTTTATGCTTACATTCTTACTAAGGACGGCGTAGCTAAGGGCGATTTACCCGCTATCAAGTCTACTCTTGAGAAAGCTTTCTATAAGGCTTATCCTTCACAGAAGGGCAAGAAGATCGACGAGAAAACTGCTGAGAAAAAGGCAGAAAGCGGCGAAGCTTCTAATCCTTCAAGCCTCTCAGGCGGTTCCAGCGGCGATTCCTCTAGCAGCAGCGGCGGTTCTTCAGGCGGCTCATACAGCGGCGGCGGCGACAGCTCAGGTTCAGGCGCAGACGGTCAGGAGACAACAATCTTCTTCGTACTCGGCGGCGTTATGATTGCGGCTGCAGGCGCAATGTTCATTTCTCGCAAGAAGAGAGAGGAATAATTCAATAAATAATTAAAGGCTTCCTTCGGGAAGCCTTTTTATTTAGTTCTCAGTAGTCAGTGATCAGTGGTAATGTAGGCTTCCCTTGGGGGAAGCTGTCGAGCGAAGCGAGACTGAAGAGGGTCCGCTTGAAAAAGAAATAAATTTAACGTTTCATAAAACGAGCATTTCTAAAGTCGACCCTCTCCCGACCAATTCGCCTTTGGGCGAATTGCCCACCCTTTCCTTAGCAGGAACGGCAACCCTTTTGTCGGCGTTGCCGACATTTCCCCTAGCAGGGGAATTTCCCAAGGGAGGGCTTTGCCTTCTATCTAGAATCAATTCTTCGATAAACAGAAAGTCTTAGGTTCTGTGCTGAGCCTAAGACTTTGTTTTATAGTATTAGATGATTATAAATTGTTTGGGAACTAAACTTTTAAGTTAGCAGTTTCTTTGTACTCGACATTCACGGATCACTGCCTACTGACCACTGACCACTATAAATAATCGCGCTCGCGCGATTATTTATAAGTTTCGGGGCAAATCTCTTTTATCTTTTCCTGTAACTTGAGGAAGTCCGCGAACGCGTCGGGCTTTTGGTTGGGGTTGCGCAGTATCGCCGCGGGGTGGAACATAGGCATCATCAAAAAGCTGCCTTTCTCAAAAAAGATTCCGTGTTCCTTTGTGATTCTGAGGTCCTCTTTTATCAGCTTCTGAGCCGAGATTCTTCCAAGGCACACTATAATTTTCGGGTTTATCAGCTTGACCTGATTTCTCAGCCAGCCTATGCATTGTTCCTGCTCCTCGGGCTTAGGGTCGCGGTTTTTCGGAGGACGGCATTTTACTATGTTAGCTATGTAAATGTTTTTGTTGCGGTCGAGGTCTACGGCGTTGAGCATTTTATTCAGAAGTTTGCCGCCGCGTCCTACGAACGGCTCTCCCTGCAAATCCTCGTTTTCCCCGGGACCTTCGCCGATGAACATTACCTTTGCTTCGGGATTGCCCACGCCTACCACAACATTACGGCGTGTTTGGCACAGTCCGCACTTCTGACAGTTCAGACAGTTTTCCCTGAGTTCTTCAAAATTGTTGTACATAGTGTCCTCCTTGCAATAATGCCCTCCCTTGGGGGAGGGTGGCTGAGCGTAGCGAAGTCGGGAGAGGGTCAACTTTAGAAAAGCTAATTATATCAAACATTAGTTATAAGCCTGTTTAACAAGTGGACCCTCTTCAGTCAGGCTACGCCTGACAGCTTTTCCCTAGCGGGAGACGGCAACCCTTTTGTCCGCTTTGCGGACATTTCCCCTGCTAGGGGAATCTCCCAAGGGAAGCCTTTTTTCTAAATTTCCTCTTGAATTTTATCTTTATATGTATTAAAATATATTAGTAAAATTTATTGTTAAGGTGGTTTTCATAATGAAAGTACTAGTTGAAACATCCGCGCGTCATTTGCACGTTTCCAGAGAAGATTTAGATACTCTGTTCGGCAAAGGCGCTAAGCTCACAAATAAAAAAGATTTATCTCAGCCCGGTCAGTTCGCGTGCTTTGAGAGAGTAACTGTTGTAGGCCCCAAGGGCGAGCTCAATATGTCTATTCTCGGCCCCGAGCGTAAAGAAACTCAGGTTGAGGTCAGCTTCACCGACGCCAGAAAGCTCGGCCTTGTTCCTCCCGTACGCGAGTCGGGCGATATCGCTGACACACCCGGTTGTAAGCTCGTAGGCCCCGAGGGCGAAGTTGAAATCAGCAAAGGCGTAATTGTCGCCAAAAGACATATCCACTTCACTCCCGATGAGGCTGCTCAGTTCGGCGTAGAGGACAAGCAGATTGTGTCCGTTAAGGTCGGCACTCCCGGCGCTCGTGAGACAATCTTCGGAGATACAGTAGTTCGTGTACGCTCGGATTTCTCAGCCGCTATGCACATCGACACAGACGAAGCCAACGCGGCGGGACTGTCAGGCGAGGTTTACGGCGAGATCATTAAATAAGTAGTCAGTAGACAGTAATCAGTAGTCAGTTAAGCGGAGCAGAAGCTCCGCTTTTTGTTTTTTGAATATACTGTTATCTTAAATGTTTTCATCTGTCATCCTGAGCGTAAGCGAAGGATCTTTAAGATTCTTCGGCAAGCCTCAGAATGACATTTTGTTTTATTGTATTACCGCTAACAGTATTGAGAAGTAGTGGCAAACGCTGCCGAGCACAGTGAAAATATGCCATATCGAATGGAAGTATTTTACCTTTTTGATAGCGTAAAAAATCACTCCGACAGTGTAGAATACTCCTCCTCCGATAAGCAGCCAAAGGCTCCATACGTTCATAACATTGAGCAGAGGACGTATCGCGAAGATTATTACCCATCCCATAGCTATGTAGCAAACTACCGAGGGCTTGCGGAATTTTTCCAAATCAATGGAGTTGAGCGCTATGCCGATAATCGCCGCGCCCCAGACAATTCCAAACAGCACCCAGCCGATAACTCCGCGCATAATTGAAATAGTAATTGGGGTATATGTGCCCGCTATCAGGAAAAATATCGTGTTGTGATCCATTATCCTGAAAAACGCTTTTGCCTTCGGGTTGGTTATCGAGTGGTATAGCGTGCTCATACTGTATAGAATAATCAGGCTCGCTCCGAATACCGCGCACCCGACCACAGCCCAAGCGTCGTTGAATATCGCCGCGAGAACTATGATAACAGCTGTGCCCGCGATGGACAGCAGACTGCCTACTCCGTGGGTCACGGCGCTGAATATTTCCTCGCCTAGAGTGTATCTTTTTTTGATTTGGTTTTCAGCCATTTTTTTCACCTTCTGAAATGTATTTTATCATTAATCGCGTAATTCGGCAATATACATTTCTATAATAATATTGAGTAATTATTTGTCAATACTATTTTTGAGGTGAAACTATTATGATTAACGACACACAAATGCTGCAGTTCATTATGAAAAACGCCGAGATGGGCTGCCGCGGAATCAACGACATCAAACACTATTCAAACACAGCCAAAATGGCGCGTGAGCTGCGCTCGCAAAATCTGGAGTACGGGCATATCTACCACAGCGCGCACTCTATGCTGCACAGTATCGGCGGCGAGAGCAAGCACATCCATCCCGTTGTGGCGACTATGGCGAGAGCAAAGGCAAAGCGGGAGATGAGGGTGGAGGACTCGGACTCTCATATTGCCGAGATGATGATTAAGGGTAATACAATGGGCGTAAACAAAATCGCTCAACGTATGAGACAGTACGACGGCGGTAATAAGGAGGTCGCCAATCTTGCCAACAGGCTGATGGAAACCCAGCAGAATAATATTGAAAGTATGAAAAGCTTTTTGTGAGTAGTCAGTAGTCAGTAATCAGCAGTCAGTTCATCGTTAACAAACGAAAAAAAAGGATATAGCGGAACATCTGTCGGGGAATGTTGCGCTATTTCTTATTCTTTTATTTATCGCGTGAACAACTGAGAACTGAAAACTGACTGCTGAGAACTAAAATAATGCTTGACTTTTTCATACAGATTATGCTATTATATTCTAGTCTGGATTAATATGTGTTGGAGTATGATTTTATATATTCAAAACATATTAAATACCCGATAAAATCTACATTTTATTGTATATTTTAACAACGTTTATTTGCGGGCGTTAAAACCCGATCAAATAAAAATTTAACAGAAAAGGAGGAAAAATATGCCAACATTTAACCAGCTTGTCCGCAAGGGTAGAGAGGTAAGTGAGAAAAAGGCTAAGGCGCCTGCGCTCTTAAAGGGTTGGAACTCTCAGAAAAATCGCGCGATTGATCAGACTTCACCCCAGAAGAGAGGCGTATGTACAGCTGTTAAGACAGCTACACCTAAAAAGCCTAACTCAGCTCTCCGTAAGATTGCCAGAGTTCGTCTTTCTAACGGAATCGAAGTCAGCTCTTACATCCCGGGCGTAGGCCATAACCTGCAGGAGCACTCAGTTGTTCTTATTCGTGGCGGCCGTGTTAAGGACCTGCCCGGTGTACGTTATCATATCATCCGCGGTACTCTTGATACTCAGGGTGTTTCGGGACGTATGCAGGCACGTTCAAAGTATGGCGCAAAGCGCCCAAAAGGTAAAAAGTAAGTTTGACTGACTAAGCTTGTATTGCTGCAAGATGTTTACATAGATTGTAGGACGTCTTGTTGGCATACGGGAGTTTGTCGCTTTCGAGTACCTATGATATCTCAATTATTGTGAAGGAGGGAAGCAAAGTGCCAAGAAGAGGTTCTATTGCGATATCAACAACATTATGCTTGACGGTAAAAAGGGTGTTGCCCAGAAAATCGTTTACGGCGCGTTTGATATTGTTGCTGAAAAGACAGGCAAAGACCCGTTAGAGGTTTTTGAGCAGGCAATGGAAAATGTTATGCCTGTTCTCGAGGTAAAGGCTCGCCGTGTCGGCGGTGCTACTTACCAGGTTCCTATGGAGGTTCGTCCGGCTCGCCGCCAGACACTCGGCCTTCGTTGGATTACAACTTATTCGAGACTTCGCAGCGAGAAAACCATGAAGGAAAGACTCGCCAGCGAAATCATGGATGCCATCAACTCAACAGGTAGCGCGTTCAAGAAGCGTGAAGATACCCATAAGATGGCTGAAGCTAACAAAGCTTTCGCACATTACAGATGGTAATGATTTAGGTAATTTTCAGAGGAGGATATTTAAGTGTCAAGACAAGTATCACTCGAGCAAACGAGAAATATCGGCATTATGGCTCATATTGACGCCGGTAAAACTACAACGACAGAACGAATACTCTTCTACACCGGTATCAACCACAAAATCGGCGAAACCCACGACGGCGGAGCTACGATGGACTGGATGGTACAAGAGCAGGAGAGAGGTATCACAATTACCTCCGCTGCTACAACATGTTTCTGGAAAGACAGCAAAAACGATGATGTTCGTATCAATATTATCGATACTCCCGGACACGTTGACTTCACAGTTGAAGTTGAGCGTTCTCTGAGAGTACTCGACGGAAGTGTAACCGTGCTTTGCGCCAAGGGCGGCGTTGAGCCTCAGTCCGAGACTGTATGGCGTCAGGCTGACACCTACGGCGTTCCGAGAATGGTTTACGTAAACAAGATGGACATCATGGGCGCTGACTTCTACAAAGTTGTACAGATGATGAAGGACAGGCTTAAATGTAACGCCGTTCCTATTCAGCTTCCTATCGGTGTTGAGGACACCTTTAAGGGAATTATCGACCTCGTAACTATGAAGGCTGAGGTTTATTATGATGACCTTGGTCAGGATATGCGCGAGGAGGAAATCCCCGAGGATATGAAAGAGCTTGCTCAGAAATACCACGACGAGCTTATTGAGTCTGTGGCTGAGCAGGACGAGGAGTTAATGGCTAAGTATTTTGAGGGCGAAGAGCTCACAATTGACGAAATCAAGGCCACTATCCGTAAGTGCACAATCGAGAACACTATGGTTCCCGTAACTTGCGGTACATCCTATCGAAACAAGGGCGTACAGAAGCTCTTGGACGCGATTGTTGATTATATGCCTGCTCCTACTGACGTTCCGGCTATTAAGGGTACAGATCCCGATACAGGCGAAGAGGTTGAAAGACCTTCTTCCGATGACGAGCCGTTCTCGGCTCTCGCGTTTAAGATTGCTACCGACCCGTATGTTGGTAAACTCTGCTTCTTCAGAGTTTATTCGGGTACCCTCAACAAGGGCAGCGCTGTCTATAACTCCGTTAAGGGGAACAGAGAGCGTGTCGGTCGTATTCTTCAGATGCACGCTAACGACAGAAAAGACCTCGATGTCGTATATTCAGGCGATATCGCAGCTGCCGTTGGTCTTAAAAATACCACAACAGGCGACACTCTCTGTGATGAGGATCACCCTGTAATCTTAGAGTCTATGGAGTTCCCGGATCCCGTTATCCGCGTAGCTATCGAGCCTAAGACAAAGGCAGGTCAGGAAAAGATGGGCATCGCTCTCGCGAAGCTCGCTGAAGAGGACCCGACCTTCAAGGCTTACACAGACGAGGAAACAGGTCAGACCATCATCGCAGGTATGGGTGAGTTGCACCTTGAGATTATCGTTGACAGACTTCTGCGTGAATTTAAGGTAGAGGCAAACATCGGTAAACCTCAGGTTGCTTACAAAGAGACTATCCGCAAGGAAGCCAGTGTCGACTGTAAATATGCCCGTCAGTCAGGCGGTAAGGGTCAGTACGGCCACGTTAAGATTAACGTTTATCCGAACCCGGGCGAGGGCTATGTTTTCGAGAACAAGGTTGTCGGCGGTGCTATTCCCAAGGAATACATCCCCGCTGTTGACCAGGGTATCCAGGGCGCTATGCAGAGTGGTGTTGTAGCAGGCTACAACGTTGTTGACTGTAAGGTAGAGCTGTACGACGGTTCTTACCACGAGGTTGACTCGTCCGAAATGGCGTTTAAGATTGCAGGCTCTATGGCGTTCAAGGACGCTATGAAGAAGGCTGACCCCGTACTTCTCGAACCCCTTATGAAGGTTTCCGTAATCGTGCCCGACGAGTATATGGGCGGCGTTATCGGCGACCTCAACAGCCGCAGAGGTATGGTGCAGGGCACCGAGTCCGAAAACGGCACGGACAGAATCACAGCACAGGTTCCGCTCAGTGAGATGTTTGGTTACGCTACCGATATGCGTTCCATTACACAGGGCAGAGGCCAGTATGTTATGGAACCCGACACATATCAGGAAGTTCCCAAAAGCATCGCTGAGGAGATTATGTCCAACAAGAAAAAGGATTCATAATCCTTTGTATTATCATTAAACATTTTTAATGAAAAACAAAAAAACTATTGCAATTTTTTCAATAAGTTGCTAAAATAGCTATGGTGATTATTTCTATTTAAAAAAGGAGGATTTTTTCAAATGGCTAGAGAAAAATTTGAAAGAAATAAACCGCATGTAAACATTGGTACTATCGGTCACGTTGACCATGGTAAAACAACTTTGACAGCTGCTATTACAAAGGTATTATCTATGGCTGATGCTAATGCTGCTGACTTCGTTGATTACGCTAATATCGATAAGGCTCCCGAAGAGAGAGAGCGTGGTATTACAATCAACACAGCTCACGTTGAGTATCAGACAGCTAAGCGTCACTACGCTCACGTTGACTGCCCCGGACATGCTGACTATGTAAAGAACATGATCACTGGTGCGGCTCAGATGGACGGCGCTATCCTCGTAGTATCCGCTGCTGACGGTCCTATGCCTCAGACAAGAGAGCATATCCTTCTTTCCCGTCAGGTTGGCGTTCCCTACATCGTAGTATTCATGAACAAGACTGACCAGGTTGACGATCCTGAGCTTCTCGAGCTCGTAGAGATGGAAATTCGTGACATCCTCAACGAGTATGAGTTCCCCGGCGACGATACACCTATCATCCAGGGTTCAGCTTATGTTGCTCTTACAAGCACATCCACAGATCCTAACGCTCCTGAGTATCAGTGCATCCACGATCTTATGGACGCTGTTGACGAGTATATTCCTACTCCTGAGAGAAAGTCTGACCTTCCCTTCATCATGCCCGTAGAGGACGTATTCACAATCACAGGTCGTGGTACAGTTGCTACTGGTAGAGTTGAGAGAGGTACAATCAACACTAACGACGAGGTTGAAATCGTTGGTCTTACAGAGGAGAAGAGAAAAGTTGTTGTTACAGGTCTTGAGATGTTCAGAAAGACTCTTGACTATGCTGAGGCAGGCGACAACGTAGGCGCACTCCTTCGTGGTGTAAGCAGAGACGAGATCGAAAGAGGTCAGGTTCTTGCTAAGCCCGGTTCAATTCATCCCCACACAAAGTTCCGCGGTCAGGTTTACGTTCTTACTAAGGACGAGGGCGGCCGTCACACACCTTTCTTTAACAACTATCGTCCCCAGTTCTATTTCAGAACAACTGACGTTACAGGCACAATCTCTCTCCCCGAGGGCGTAGAGATGTGTATGCCCGGTGATAACGTAGAGATGGATGTTGAGCTTATCACTCCTATCGCTATCGAAGTTGGTCTCCGTTTCGCTATCCGTGAGGGTGGTAGAACAGTAGGTTCCGGCGCTGTTATCGCTATCAACGAATAATTAAATCTTTTAAAAGAGTCAACGCTTTGCGTTGGCTCTTTTTTTCCGCAGCTTTATGATTTATTGTTATAAATCTTTTTTTGTAGTATAATGAAGTCGGTGACTGAAATGAAGCTTAAAAATATTGACAAGGGAAAAGAATTTGATTTTGGCAGGACGTCCGACGTTTACGCAAAGTACCGTGATATTTATCCGAAAAGTATGTACGATAAACTTTTTGAACTGGGTATCGGTAAAAGCGGTCAGAGAATCCTCGACCTCGGCAGCGGCACGGCGGTTTTGCCGCTTAATATGTACCATAAAGGCGCGCAGTTTGTTTCGACCGACATTTCCGAAAATCAGATTGTGCAGGGTAAGCGTGCGGTAGAGGAGAGAGGGATAAAGAATATACAGTTCAAGGTCTGTTCAGCTGAGAATACGGGCTTTGAAGACAACAGTTTTGATGTTGTAACGGCTGTGCAGTGCTTTCAGTATTTTGACGCCGAGAAAGCGGCTGAGGAGATATACAGAATACTGAAGCCCAACGGAATCTTTTGTAAAATCTTTATGGACTGGAAGCCTTTTGAGGATCCCGTGATTTATGAAATGGAAAATCTGGTGTTGAAATATAACCCCGAATGGAGCGGTAAAGGCTTTAGGGAGTATAACTTCACCTTCCCCGAATGGGCAAAGGATAGGTTTGAAATAGCGGACGTAATCTCCTATGACGCGGAACTGGAATTTACAGGGGAAGCGTGGCTCGGAAGGGTGAAAAGCTGCCGCGGCGTCGGCGCGAGCCTTTCAGAGGAGAAGATAGCTGAATTTGAAGAAGAATACCGTGAGCTGCTTAAAAAATACACAGAACCGCTCAAGCTGAAACACCAGATACATATTGAAAAGTGGTCAGTGGTTAGTGGTCAGTGATCAGTTAATCCCGCGAAAAAGATATAATAAAAGAAATAGCAGAGCATTTCTCGCGAGATGCTCTGCTAATATTATTTATGCTTTTATATTAGACAGCATTATAGCGTTTAGTTGATAGGCAATAGTCAGAAAAGATTTGAGCTGTTGCACCGCCGTTTATCGTTGTTAGTATTAAAACTAACTTATTTAAAGGCGGAATCAAAATTTTCCGCTGGTGCTTCCGAAGGAGCCGCTGTCGTGGCTTGAGGAGCTTTGTTTAGCCTTTCTTGTACGGCTTACGTGAGTGTAGATAAAGCGGTCGTAAGCGTTGTGAACCTGAAGACTGTTCTCAATGAGGTAATCGTTCGCCTCAGCCTTGAGCTGTACGGGTTTATACTTTTTCTTAACGCTGAACACAGCGATTAAGCCTACAACAATTCCCGCGCCGATCGGAATACCAAAACGAATTAGATAATCCGTCATCGTCATCTTTTTGTGATTGGTGTCGTAGGGAGTACCTTTTTCGTATTCATCAATGAATTCGTCGGCTAGCTTAGCGAATTTTTCAAACGCGTCGTCGTAGTCGCCGTCGTGCAGATCCTCATTGATCGCGTTGCCGATGTACTCTCTGCCGTAGGCTGTGAAAGCGTCGTGCCCCTTTTCGTTGGAGGCGATACACCAGTCTCTGTCAGCCATACTTATCATCAGCAGGACATTGTTCTCGTTGTACAGAGCATTTTTGCAAACGTACTCGGAAGCGTCGTCGATTGTGCTGAAGCTTTGGTTGAAGTTTTCGTTGAAATACGTCTGATAATCATTGACCGTAAATATAATAACGTCAATGCCGTGTTCCTGCGACACTGTTTTCAGCTCGTTCTGTACCTCGGTAAACTCGGATTCGCTGAGGAGCGAAGCGGTGTCGTAGATATACTCGCTTTCTTCCTCCGCGAAAACCGCGGGCATAAACAGCGCCGTCAGAATTAAAGCTATACATGCAATAGATAAAACTTTTTTCATAACGACACCCCCTTAAAGCAAACCGAGCAGCGTGCCTATGAGGTAGACAATAACGCCGACTCCGACAGCAAGTCCGCCGAAAAGCGCCCCAAGTTTTGCGCCGCTTACGGGGAGGTTTCCTACAAATTTCCCTGTCTGACCGTTCATGGCGAACAGGTATTTTTCACCGCGATAATCGGTGTTGAGTATCCATACGGGGTAGAGGGCATATTTTGCCTTACCGTTTTGTACCTGGATTGAGCTTGACTTGGGAGTAACTGTGGCGTACGGGAAGTCAATAGTTCCTCTCAGTACGTCCTCCGCGCTTCTCTTAACACGGTTATTCGCGCGTTCAATGCTGTCCTCCATACTGACGTCATACTTGTCGGCGAGATAACCCGCGAGGTATGCCGTTGTAAAGTCAACAGCCTCATTGAAGTTGAACGGCTCTATGCTCTCCATAAGGTCGTCGGGCATTTGTGTGGAGCCGTCAACGGGGATATTCTCAAAACTCATTGAACCCTCTCGGAAAACGTCGAAGTAGCTTGTCTCGGTGTAGTTGTACTCCGAGTCCGACCAGGTGTGTATGGTGGTTGCGGTGTAGTTTACAGCCGCGTCGGTGTCCGAGTCAAACAGCCAGAACGGAACATACAAACCTTTGATTTCCTCGAGCTTGTTCTCGGCTTTGAAAGCCCCGGGAGCAAACTTCTTGGAGTTGACATACTTCTTGAGAGTTTCCTTCGCGGATTCCTTGTCATGTCTGAACGGAATTACATAGTCGGGTTTCAGCATACCCGAGAGTCTTCCGCTGAGCACTACGGGGTTGCCGCAGTAGGGACATTCGGTAGCCGCGGTATTTTCGTCGGCTACAATTTCACCCGCGCAGGACTTGCAGACAAACACATTCATATTTGCCGTTTCATTTTCGTCCCATTCCTGTCCTGCGCTGCCGCCCCAGTTGAACTCATCGGGAGCCTGGTCCTTGAGGCGTTCGTCCTGTGCCTTGAACGCCTGCGGGTCAAACTCGCTGTCACAATAGGGGCATTTCATTTTTTGCGCGTCCGCGTCGAAGTTTATCGCTCCGCCGCAACACGGGCATTTGTATTCAAAAATTTCAGCCATATATTTTCCTCTTAGTTCTCAGTAGTTAGCAGTCAGTTCTCAGTTTATCACTAACAAAAGAAAGTGAAAAGAATTAGCAGAACATCTTTCGGGAAACATTCAGGTAATACTGTATAAATTCTTTCGCGTGAACAACTGACCACTGTCTACTGAATACTGACCACTAATTATACTATATCGTTGTCGTCGAACGGGTCTCCGCACTCGGGACAGAATTTGGGCGGATTCTTGGGATCTTTGGGTTCCCAGCCGCACTTGTCACATCTGTAGAGGGGAGCGTCCGCGGGTTTCTTGGAGCCGCATTCCTGACAGAATTTGCCGAGGTTTACAGCGCCGCAGCTGCAAGTCCAGCCCTTCTGCTCGGCGGGCTTCTTAGCTCCGCATTCGGGACAGAATTTGCCCTGAGCCTGAGCTCCGCATGAGGGACATTTCCAGCCGCCCTGAGCGGGAGCCTGCTGTTGAGGAGCTTGCTGCTGGGGCTGCTGTTGCTGATTCTGCTGAGCCATATTATAGAAGTTCTGGGCGTTCATTCCGCCGCCCGCGTTCATAGCCATACCCATTCCGATAAAGCCGTTCATTGCTCCGCCTTCGTTCGCCGCGGCAGCTTTCATAGCGTCTGCCTGAGCGCCTACGAGCGTCGCGCCCGCCATAGACGGATCGCGCATCATACCTGTGCGCTGAGCTTCCTTGATCATCTGAGCGTCTTCCTCGGGGAGGTTGATGGGGTTGAGGGCGATTGATACAACGCTCAAGCCTCTGAGCTCCGACCACTTGGCTGTGAGAGCCTCGTTCATCGCGACCTCAAGGTCTGCCGCGTGGCTGACAATCTGGTTAGGTCTGAGTTCCATATCGCTGAGCTTACCGAAAGCGGGCTGCAAAGCGCTGATGAACTCTGTCTTGAGCTGACCGTCAAGCTCTGTGCGCTTGTAGTCGGATTCAACATTACCGCATACGTTTGTATAGAACAGAAGCGGGTTTGTGACCTTGTAGGAATATACACCGCTGCAGCGGATGCTTACGTCAACGTCAAGTCCGATGTTCTTGTCAACTACACGGAACATAATCGGGTTCTGTGTGCCGAATTTATTGTCGATGATTTCCTTTGTGTTAAAGTAGTAAACTCTCTGATCCTTGCCTGTGTCTCCGCCGAATGTGAAACGCTTGCCTATGGTTTTGAAAGTTTCCTTAATGCTGCTGCCGAGGCTGCCCGCGAAAATGCTGGGCTCTGTGGATGTGTCATATGTAAACTCGCCGGGCTCGGCGCACACCTCAACAATCTTGCCCTGTTCAACGATAATCATACACTGACCGTCGGCAACGGCGATTACGGAACCGTTGGAGATGATGTTATCGCTTCCCTTGGTGTTGGAGGAACGCCCTGAAACTCTCTTTTGTCCTTTTACGACAAGAGTGTTTTTGTCGATACTTTCACAGTAAAAGTATTCCTTCCATTGATCGGCAAGGGTGCCGCCTAAAGCGCCTATGCCTGCTTTAATTAATCCCATAATTAAAACTCCTTTCGGTTTTTAAATGTAAACATATTTAGCCCTCCCTCGGGGGAGGGTGTCACGCCGCAGGCGTGACGGGAGAGGGTCAATAAAAAACGGTTAATATCTTACGAGAGATAAATCGAGCATTATTGAAATGGACCCTCTATCGACCAAATCGCAAGCGATTTGCCCACTTTCCCCCAAGGGAAAGCATAATGCTCAGTTTTAAATCACCAGTATTCTATTCAATCGGCTCAAAGTCCGCGACGCCGTGCTTGCACAGCGGACAGATGAAGTCCTCGGGAAGCTCGTCGCCCTCATAGATGTAACCGCAAACCTTGCATACAAAGCCTTTCTTGCCGTCGGCTTCGGGCTTGGGCTTAACATTATTCTGATAATATGTGTAGGTCATTGTTTCCTTGTCAGATGTTACACGAGCCTCTGTAACGGCGCAGATGAACATACCGTGTGTGCCGAGGTCGATGTACTGCTCAACGGAGAGCGACATAAACGAGTTGATGTATTTGGGCAGGAATACAAGACCGTTGTCAGAATACAGCGGATTGCCTGTGGCGAATTTATCTACTTCCTTGCCGCTCTGGAAACCAAAGTGCTCAAACACCTTGAACGGAGCTTCAACGCTGAGGCAGTTCACGTTCATTTTGCCCGTCTCTTTGATAACGTCGTGCGAGTAGTTCTGTTTGTTTATAGTTACCGCTACGCGGTTGGGTGTGTTTGTTACCTGAGTAACGGTATTTACAATAAGACCGTTGTGCTTTTTGCCGTCATATGAAGTGACAACATAAAGACCGTAACCGATGTTGAACAGAGCGGTGAGGTCGTTCTTGTCGGCTGTTTCCTCGTGCTGAGCGAGGTAATCCATACAAAGCTCATCGGAGAGCTTGTCGATGTCGGCGATGTTCTCGTCGCTGAGAGCGGATTTGATTGTGATGTTGGTGTCGGTGTAGGTGATATTCTTGCAGCCCTCGAGCATCTTCTTCATAGTCTTGATAGCCTGGGGAGCCCAGGAGCCGTTCTCGATAAGAGCAACTGTCTTGTTCTGGAAGTTGCGCTCTGTGAGGTGGTCTATGAATTCGCGCATAAAGGGGAAGATTTCCGCGTTGTATGTAGTGGTGGCGAGAACGATTCTTCCGTAACGGAAAGCGTCCTCAACGCACTCAGCCATATCCTCGCGGGCAAGGTCGTTGAGAGCAACCTTGGGACAGCCTTTTTCGATGAGTTTGTCCTTGAGCATTTCCGCGGCTTTCTTGGTGTTGCCGTAAACGGAGGTGTACGCAATCATAATACCCTCGGTCTCAACGCCGTAGGATGACCAGGTGTTGTACAAATCAAGGTAGTAGCCGAGGTTTTCCTTGAGAATGGGACCATGCAGAGGACAGATAGTCTGAATATCAAGTCCCGCCGCCTTTTTGAGCACAGCCTGAACCTGAGCGCCGTACTTGCCGACGATGCCGAAGTAGTAGCGCCTAGCCTCGCAAGCCCAGTCCTCGTCCACGTCGAGAGCGCCGAATTTGCCGAAACCGTCAGCAGAGAACAGAACCTTGTCCGCGCTGTCGTATGTCATAAGAACCTCGGGCCAGTGAACCATGGGAGCGCCGACAAAGTTGAGCGTGTGGGTTCCGAGCTCGAGGGTGTCGCCCTCTTTTACAACAATTCTTCTGTCCTCAAAGTCGGTCTTGAAGAAATTCTGCATCATATTGAACGCTTTGATACTGGAAACAATCGTTGTGGAGGGATATTTGTTCATAAAGTTCACGATGTTAGCCGAGTGGTCGGGTTCCATATGCTGAACTACAAGGTAGTCGGGAGCCTGGTCACCGAGAACCTTCTCGATATTGCCGAGCCATTCGTCGGTGAAGTTCTTGTCCACGGTGTCCATAACGGCAATTTTGTCATCTACAATTACATAGGAATTGTATGCCATACCGTTGGGCACAATGTACTGACCTTCGAACAGGTCAACCTTGTGGTCATTAACGCCGACATAACGGATGTCGTTTGTGATTGTCATAGAGTATACCCCCTGTATTATAGTCACATTTATTGTACCATAATTTGTGTAAAAATGGCAACATTAAAACGGCTTTTTTGCCCTATGCATATTACACAAATACCGAAGTCAAAATTTGTGCAATATTTCAATGCAAAATATTGCCACGAATATGGTATAATAAACTAAGGTCTTCCCATAATATGGGAAGAATGAATTTAAGGAGGATTATTTATGAAAAAACTTATCAAAATTACAGCTGTTGTTATGGCGCTTCTTATGTGCTGCGCGGTATTCGCTTCATGCGGAGGAGGTAAAGGCGGCGACAGCGGCTCAGCGGACAATTCGGTAGCGGGTGAAACAAAAACATGGGGCAACATCACTGTTCTGGTTCCCGATGGAATGAATTTCAAGGGCGGAAACGTTCTTGACGAAAAGGATCCCGATGTTGTCAACCTTTCCAAAAAGGACAACGCCACAAACTACATCCTCATTACAATCAATGACGATGAAGAGGGCGCGAAGAGCGGTCTTGACTCAACAAAGGACGCTAACAAGGGCAGCAAGGAAACTACCTTTGAGGCAGGCAAAAAGTGGACAGCCGTAACTTATGAGTATTCGGGCTCTCCCGCGTTCCAGGCTTACGCTGAGTTTGACGGTCGTTATGCTGTTATTCAGAGCTTCGGCTTTGCCACAGATGACGAAACAACAACCGCGGTTCTCAGTTCCCTCAAGGTTAAAGCCGCTAAATAATCAGCACTGTAAATCAACAATAAACAATAAGAGCCGTCGCTTAACGCGACGGCTTTTTTCTTGGACTATTATTTCTTATCGTTTGAACAGCCCTTTCTTCTCATAGGGCTCGCAGGTGTACGAGGTCATTTTGTAGCCCGTTTCGCCGATAACCTTTTCGAGTTCTTCTCTCGGGATTTCCGCGGGGGCGATGATTTCGGTTTTCTTATCCTTGTGGGATGAGGTTACTTTCTTAACCTTGAAGTTGTTTTTGACGGCGTCGTTTGTATGAGCTTCGCACATATTGCACATCATTCCATCCACGCCGATTGTAATTTTAACCATAGTTATTCCTCCTTTCTTTTATCTATGTATACGGATGTTCAACTGTTACCTTGAGTTTTACTTCCGGGGCTTTTTCAGCGAAAGCGTTTGTCAGCTCGCTGAGTATTATATCGCTGTCAAAATTCTTTTCGAACGGCACAACGACATCAAAGCTGAGTTCAACGTTATCGCCGTTCTTTTCGTATCTGAAATCGTGGAAAGAATACTCGCTGTTTACATTTTTCAGTATCTCTTTTGTTACCGCAAAATACTCGGCGCGCTCTCTGCCGCCTTCGACAGGGTCAATGTGAATACACATTATTATGCCCAGCTTATCTTTGATTTCATTCTCGATATTATCAATAATACTGTGGATAGTTACGAGGTCAAAGTCCGACGGTACTTCCGCGTGAGCGGATGCGATAATTTTGTTGGAGCCGTAGCTGTGCACGATGAGGTCGTGGACACCGAGTATGTTCTCGTCGTTGAGAATCAGTTCTTCAATTTTACATGTGATTTCACGTGAGGGAGCCTGCCCGAGGAGAGGGTTGAGGATTTCCCTGACAATTTGGATTCCCGATATAAAGATGAATACAGCCACACACACTCCGATAATTCCGTCAACTCTGCTGATTCCGAACACGCCTGACGCAATCAGAGCGGCAGCTGTCGCGGTGGTGGCTATACAGTCGTTTAAACTGTCCTGGCATACCGCCTTGAGGTTCAGATTGCCTGTGAGTTTGTATAGCCTGTGATTGAATATCGCCATCCACAGCTTGACAAGAATCGCCGCCGTGAGAATGAGTATGTACCACACGCTGTAACCGACCTTTTCGGGAGTGATAATCTTATCGATCGAGCTCCGAAGCAGCTCATAGCTGACAAAAAAGATTGAGAAAGCCACTATAAGCGCGGAGATATATTCTATCCTGCCGTGACCGAAAGGGTGTTCCTTGTCGTCGGGCTTGTTCGAGAGCTTTGTACCCAGGATTGTTACCACGTTTACGGCGGCGTCGGAGAGGTTATTTACGCTGTCCGCCGTGATTGAAATACAGTTCGAGAGTAAGCCGATAACGAGCTTTACGGCGCTGAGCAGAATGTTGCAGATTATTCCGACAACTCCGCTTAGTATACCGATACCCTTGCGCGGGTTGTCCTTATATCGGTTTTGGGAAATTTTAATAAGTAATGAGGTCAATGTACCGCCCCTAAATTGTTTTTATATATTTATATTATAGTTGACGGAAAATATTAGTCAAGAGAATTATTTGTGTTTGGCGGTTAGTTGTATATACCAGAATTAAAAAAGTGTCGGCAGTACTTCTTCCGAAAGATGTACTGCCGATTATTTATTTGGTTTGGTAACGATTAATTGCTCACATAAGAGAGCTTTCTCGCTTTATACTACTGTTTTGAGATAGTCGAGGATTTCTTTCTCGGTTGCCATAGACATAACCTTTTCGGTTACCGCGTCGGCTTCCTCCTGTGTCCATTTCGCGATGTTCTTGCGAACCTTCAATACGGACGGAGCGGACACGCTGAATTCGGTCAGTCCAAACGAGATAAGCAGCGGAATCATCATCGGGTTGGCGGCAGCCTCGCCGCACATTCCTACCGAAATGCCTTCTTTTCTTCCGCACTCGATTATACGTTTAATCATAATAAGCACGCTGGGCTGGAACGGGGAGTAGAGGTACGCCACGTCGCCGTTGCCTCGGTCAGCCGCCATTGTGTAGCCCGTGAGGTCGTTTGTGCCTATGCTGAAGAAATCGGCTTCCTTGGCAAGCAGGTGAGCTATAACGCCCGAAGCCGCTGTCTCTGTCATAACACCGACCTGAATGTTCTCGTCAAAGTCTATGCCCGAAGCTCTGAGGTCCGCCTTTGCTTCCTCAACGAGCTCCTTGCCTTCTCTGAGCTCCTCAACCGCCGTGATAAGCGGGAACATAATTCGGATGTCGCCGAACGCCGAAGCTCTGAGTATCGCCTTGATTTGAGACTTGAACATATCTCGGTTCTTCAGACAGTAGCGAATCGCGCGGAATCCCATAAACGGGTTCTCCTCTTTCTCGAGTCCGAGGTAGGGGATTTCCTTGTCGCCGCCGATGTCGAGAGTTCTGATGATTACGGGAGCGCCCTTCATTATGATTGACGCCTGTTTGTACGCTTCAAACTGCTCATCCTCGGTGGGCAGAGCGTTTCTGTCCATAAACAGGAACTCTGTTCTGAACAGTCCCACGCCCTCGCCGTCAGCCGCCATAGCTTTGGTGGCGTCCTTGGGTGTGCCGATATTGCAGAAAAGCTCGTACTCCGTGCCGCTTGCCGAGACGGTCTTTTTACCGCGGTAGTTTTCAAGCTCGCGCTTATCGCGCAGGAAGCTCTCACGCTTGTCGGTGTAGTCCGCGATTTGCGTTATACTGGGAGCGGTTATGATTTCGCCGCTGCTGCCGTCCACAATAATCTGTTCATCGGTAGAAAGCTTGCTTGTAACACCCTCAACACTGAGCACCGCGGGAATCTCGAGCGCTCTGGCGAGAATCGCCGAGTGGGATGTCTGGCTGCCTGTTTCCGTGATGATACCGACGATGTTCTCTTTGTTGATTCCCGCCGTCATCGAAGGGGTAAGCTCTTTTACAGCCAGTACCGTGTTCGCGGGAGCGTCGCTGATTTTTACCTGATGAATACCGAGCAGAATTCCGAGCAGGCTGTCGCGGATATCCTTGACGTCGGTTGCTCTCTGCATAGTCAGCTCATCGCCTGTTGCCGAAAATGTGTCTATAAACATCTGGCAAATCTGGTCGACCGCTTTTTCGGCGCACTGTTCGGCTTTGATCAGATTTTCAATTTCGCCGTTCATAAACGGGTCGCGGATAATCGCGATGTGACCTTCAAGGATTTCAGCTTCCTTGTTGCCTGTGGATTTGCGGATGGCGTCAGCCTGTTCCATAGTTTCCGCGCAGAAAACCTCTACCGCGTTGCTGTAACGCTTAAGCTCAGCGTCAACGTCGGTGACTTCCTTGGGAACATACTCAAGCTTGCGCTCCGCTATTATCATTACTTTGCCGATTCCGATACCCTCGGAAGCGGCTATACCTTTTAACATAGTGTTCACCTCGAAAAATTAAATTGATTTGGGTGAATTATTCGCCGAATCCTGCTTCAATCATTGAAACAGCTTCAGCCAGAGCGGCTTCCTCGTCGGGGCCTGTGGCTACAACTTCAACCTCGTTGCCGCACTTGATGCAGGCGGCGATGATGTTCATAAGGCTCTTTGCGTTTACGTCTTTGCCGTTGTGTCTGAGCACTACGTCACAGCCGTATTTTCCCATAGCTGTAGCGAATGTGGAAGCGGGGCGCATATGGAAGCCCTGAGCGTTAACGATTGTTAGCTTTTTTGATACCATGTTATTTCTCTCCTTTTTTATTCGCTTTCCCCCGGGGGAAAGTGGTTTTGGCGTTCTCTCAGAGAATGCCAAAACCGATAGAGGGTCGGCGCAAGTTAGTATAATAGCAATATTGATAGTTTAATGCGCCGACTTATGTATTATTCCGACTTTGTTCAGACCTTATTACAGTCTGTTTAATAGATGTTTGATAGAGAGATTCTTATAAATAACTCTCTTTAGTTATGCCTTCTTCTTCATCAGAATAGCCAGCATTAACATACCTAATACCGAGCCGATGATAAGAGCGAGGAAATACATCAGCGGATTGCCGATTGTCGGGAGTACGAAGATACCGCCGTGAGGAGCCATAAGAGTACATCCGAACAGAGCGGAAAGCGCGCCCGCCGCGGCTGAACCTACGATACAGCTCGGGATAACCTGGAGAGGATGACCGGCTGCGTAGGGGATAGCGCCCTCTGTGATGAACGAGAGTCCCATAATGTAGTTGACGGGGCCGTTCTTTCTTTCCTCGGGAGTCCATCTGTTCTTAAAGAATGTTGTGGAAAGCGCGATTGCAATCGGGGGTACCATACCGCCGATCATAACAGCAGCCATAATCATATATGTCGCTGTGTTGGGTGAGTTGGCAAGTAAGCCTGCGGCTGTTACATAAGCAGCTTTGTTGAAGGGGCCGCCCATATCGATTGCCATCATACCTGCGAGCAGAGCGCAGAGAGGAACAATCAGAGCAGGGTTCTTAGCCATTGCTGTAACGCCGTTTGTCATAGCGGTGTTGATAATACCCATAATCGGGTTGACAGCGCACATCATAACGCCGACGATACCCAATCCCGCAAGAGGATAGATCAGTACGGGTTTGATACCTTCAAGAGCGCGGGGCAGATGGTCGCATGCTTTTTCAAGCATCTTGAGGAGCCAACCTGCGATGAAGCCCGCGAGAAGAGCGCCAAGGAAGCCCGATACGGATGTAGCGTCGCCGCCGGGAGCGCCGAATGTAGCGCCTAATGAAGCGAGCGAGCCGCCTACGAAACCTACGAGCAAGCCGGGACGGTCAGCAATTGACATTGCGATAAATCCCGCGAGAATCGGAAGCATAAATCCGAACGCCACGCCGCCGATGCTCTTGAACCAAGCCGCTACGGGAGTAGCTGAACCGAAGTTGCCGTCCTGAGGAGCGCCGCAAGCAGCGTCAATCAGGAACGCGATAGCGATGAATATACCGCCTGCTACAACGAACGGAAGCATATGCGATACGCCGTTCATCAGGTGCTTGTAGAGCTTTCTTCCGAAGCTTTCGTTATCTGTGGCTGTGTCAGCCTCAGCCTTTTTGTCTGAATGGAATACGGGAGCTTCGCCGTTTATGACTTTCTTAATAAGCTCCTCGGGCTTGTGAATGCCGTCGGCAACCTTTGTTGAAATTACGGGTTTGCCGTCAAAGCGGGCTGTTTCAACGCTCTTGTCAGCCGCGATGATGATACCGTCGCAGTTTGCGATTTCATCAGCTGTGAGTACGTTCTTGGCTCCGCCTGAGCCGTTTGTTTCAACCTTGATTGTTACGCCCATTTCTTCGCCTGCCTTAGCGAGAGCCTCGGCAGCCATATAGGTGTGGGCAATACCTGTGGGACAAGCTGTAACCGCGAGTACGCGATAGCCGCCTTTGTCCTCTTTTGCGGGAGCTGCAGCTTCCTCGGGGAACTGTTTAGCTTCCTGGTCATCAATAGCTTTGAGGAATTCATCCTCTGTTTTTGCCGCTTTAAGTTTAGCGGTGAAGTCCTCGTGCATAAGCATCTGCATGAGTCTCGCGAGTACCTCAAGGTGAACGTCACCGTCAAGTGTAGCCGCAATCATAAAGATAAGCTTACAGGGTGTGCCGTCGGGAGCGTCATAGTCAACGCCGTCGGGAACGGTAATCGCCGTGAGGGCGGGAGCCTTTACCGCCTCGCTCTTGGCATGCGGGATAGCTACCTCCATTCCTATTGCGGTAGTTCCCATCTCTTCGCGTTTGAGAATACCTTCCTTGTACGCCGCGACGTCACTCAGGTTTCCGCACTTGTCGTGCAGGGCAACCAGCTTGTCAATCGCGTCACTCTTGTCGCTCGCGGCGACGCCGAGTGAAATGCCTTGTTTTTTCAGCAAATCAGTGATACGCATAGGTTAACCTCCTTTAGAATTGTTTAAGCAGTTCATCTATCTTTGCTTTTGTGGCAAGTCCCGGCAGGAACGCCGTAGCGTTACCGCAGACACTGCCCAGTTTAAGTGCGTAGGGGTAGCTTTTTTCTTTCTCATAGCCCGCTACGAATCCCGCTACCATGGAATCGCCCGAGCCTACCGTGTTGATTACCTTTTGCTTTAATACGCCGGCTTTGTGTTTTTCACCGTTTTCGTCGATAAGCATAGCGCCCTCGCCGCCGAGTGATATGAGCACGTTTTTGGCGCCGAGCTTCTGGAGCTCCTTGGCGTATTTTACGGTGTCCTCCTCTGTCTTTACCTCTACGTTAAATATTTCCGAGAGTTCCTGACGGTTGGGCTTGATTAAAAACGGTTTGTATTTCAGCGAGTTGACGAGGAGCTTCTTTGTCGCGTCAACTACGATTCTGACATCTTTATATTTAAGTTTTTCGAGCATCCTCTCATATGTATCGTCGGGCATAGTCTTTGGAATACTGCCCGCTATTACGAGGGTGTCGCCGTCCTGAATATGGTCGAGTTTGTTCATCAGGGCTTCGAGCTTTTCCTCGCTGATGTCGGGGCCCTGACCGTTGATTTCGGTCTCCTCGCCGGACTTGATTTTTATGTTGATGCGGGAGAGCCCGCTGTCGAGCCTGATGAAGTCAGTTGTGATACGGTCGTTTTTAATGCCTTTTTCAATCGCCTCTCCCGTGAAGCCCGCCGTAAATCCGAGCGCCGTGCTGTCGATATCAAGCTCAGCGAGCACGCACGACACATTTATTCCCTTACCGCCGAAGTAGTATTCCTCACTTTCGGAGCGGTTGGTTATGCCGAGTTTCAGATCGTTCATCCTTACAATGTAGTCTATTGAGGGGTTGAGTGTTACTGTATAAATCATTTGTTGACCTCCTTGATAATCGTTTCGGAATAAAAGCTCTTATCGGGCAGAATGTCCGTTATGATACAGCATTTGTCGAGGGGAGAGAAAGTCACGGGAAATACCTTTCTGAATTTAGTACTGTCAGCCAGCATAAACGCGTTGTAGCTGTGCCGGAGAGCTGTCTCTTTAATCATGGCTTCCTCGATGTCGGGGGTGGTGAATCCCGCCTCTGCGTCAATCCCGTTGGTACCCATAAACGCCTTGGAGAAGTTGAAGTTCCTCAGATTGGCGATACCCTCGGCGCCTACAATAGCCTCAGTCAGCGACTTTATCTTTCCGCCTATGATATATGTGTTGAACCCTTTGTGTATGAGCTTGCGCGCGTGGGTGATACCGTTTGTTATATAGGTCGCTTTGTAGTTGTCGATAAAGTCAATCAGACGTGAGGTTGTCGTACCGGCGTCTATGAATACAAAATCATTGTCGTTGATGAGAGTGGCGCTGTACTTTGCAATCTCGGTTTTCTCGGCGCTCATCAGGTTTTCCTTGGCGCTGACGCCTTCCTCGAAAAAGCCTTCGTTGTGTTTTACCTTTGTGGCGCCGCCGAAGAATTTCTTAATTTTTCCGAGTTCATCGAGAGCGGTGAGGTCGCGTCTGATTGTGGATTCCGAGGTATCAAGTATCTCGGCAAGCTCCGCGACCGTCACGGTGTTTCGTTCATTTATAATGTTTTGAATTAAGCTATATCTTTCCTGGCTGAGCAAAGTTAATCACTCCTTGACTATATTATAGCACTCATTTAATCAATGTCAATACAATTTAATCAAAAATATTCAAAAAATGATAGTTTTTTTAGCAAAGTTTCGTCAAAACATAAAATAATGATTAAATTCAGTCAAATTTCGCAATCAAAATACGCAAAAATGTATATTGTAAATTTTATTTTATATATTATAATGGAAACAGAAGGTGAGTTTATGCACAATATTTTTGATTATTTAAAGTGGCGCGGTGACCTGAGCCTTGAGGCTGACGGGCTTAATAACCTTGATATACTTATACTGGCAAGACTGTCATATCTCCCGCTCGAAGGTATCGTCCCCGAGGAATACGACAAGAGTATTTCTATTGAGGAAGCTTCCTGCGAGTTCTTTATTCGTGAAATGCAGGACGGTGTGTTCTGGAAAAAAGACCCGCATTTCCTCAGGGAAATCGGAAGAAGCGAACGCTTCAAGAACCTCAGACTTTCAGCGTCAAAAAGCTTTATGGACCGCGAAAGCAAGACACAGTTTTACGCGCTGACCGTAGACCTCGGTTTGGGGAAAAGGCTGATTTCCTTTAGGGGTACGGACAATACCCTTGTAGGCTGGCAGGAGGTTATGAGCTTTTGCAGCTTGGACACGCTCCCGTCTCAGAAAAAAGCTCTCGAATACTTTGAGAAAGCGGCAAATGAATACAGCGGGGAGTTTTACCTTGCGGGGCATTCCAAGGGAGGAAATCTTGCGATTTATTCCGCGGTTTCATGCAAGCCCGAAGTTCGGGACAGAATTATATCGGTATACAACTTTGACGGTCCCGGTGTTAATGAGGAAGTTTTTAAGTCCGAAGCGTACATAGCGGTGAATGACAGGATAAACACCTTTGTGCCGCAGTCGTCTGTGTTCGGAATGATATTGGAGCACGACGAGGAATTTTCGATTGTCAAAAGCGCCAAAAGGAGCTTTATGCAGCACGATATCTACAGTTGGGTGGTTGATGGTAAGGATTTTATCTATCTCGACAAGAGAACCAATTCCAGCTACTTTATCAATAACACGCTGAATACGCTGATTGATGATATGACGCCCGATGAGATAAACGAGTTCATCGACGCGGTGTTCAAAGTTATGGAGAGCAGCGACAAAACAACAGTCGACGGGCTCCAGCGAGAATGGTACAAAAGCTACGCTAAAATGCTGCGCTCCCTTGTAACGCTGGACAAAGAGGAACGCAGACTGATTTTTTCAACATTCGCCAAAGCTATTAAATCCGCGGGAAAAAACATAAGGAAAAAGGACGAGGTGTAAGATATGGACGTTAATTACAATGACGTTTTCCTTACAATTGAGGACTTTGACACGATGAAAGACTTTCTCTCAAAGCTTCTCGGCGGAGAGTATGACGATAAGGTTATAAGGGTGCGGGGCAAAAATTCCACAAGGATTTCAAACTGCGCCGTAATGCTCGGCGACAGTTTCAGACTGGGGTGTTCTTATGAAATAGAGGACGGAAAGTATCCCGACGATTATCCTCACGAGGACGCTCGGATTGAGATTACGGGAGTAGTCACGGTCGCGAATGAATACGGCGCGAGAGTGCTGATGGTCCCGCCTGAGAATATTAAAATAATTAAGTAATAAACTGTGTTAATAAATTATCAAATACGGCATACGAATGGGATTTCGTGTGCCGTTTATCTGTGCAAGTTACACAAAGCACAGGTGTGTTTTTTGGGTAGTTTTACAGGTGAAAATGTGATAAAATAAATGTGTAATATTTTTACCAAGGAGGATAATTGTTGTGAGCAAAAAATCAATTCAATATTACCAAGAAAACCAACACAATGAAGGTTAAGACCGCAAAGAAAACCGTTAAGTATAATACAGTTCAGCAGAAGAGCGTCAAGGTCGCTCCGATTACAGTCAAGAAGGCGGTTTTCCGACTCTCCGAGCGACCGCTTCTCATTTGATGAATATAATCAAAATTATTCTTTTATAGAATATTACAGCATTGTCTTTGTAATAAAATATGTATAATAGTATGAATATATTATTCAGTAATTCACAGGAGGATTATTATGGGTTTATTTGGTAAGAAAAAAATCTGCTCAATCTGCGGAGGAGAAATCAAACTCCTCGGCAATCGCAAGCTTGAGGACGGCAATATGTGCAAGACATGTGCCAAGAAGCTTTCACCGTGGTTCAGCGACAGACGCAAGAGCACTGTTGACGAAATCAAGGCTCAGCTTGAGTACCGCGAGAAGAACCAGGCAGAGGTTGAGAAATTCAGAGCCACTTCCGTAATCGGTCAGAGGTACAAGGTTATGCTCGACGAGGATAACGGCAAGTTTATGGTGGCAACCACACGCGACTATGTAAGCGAAAACCCCGACGTTATCGACTTCAAGGACGTTACAGGCGTTGAAATCGACATCGACGAGGACCGCGACGAAATCACCCGCGAGGACAGCGAGGGCAGAAGCGTAAGCTACAATCCGCCCAGATACAACTACAGCTATGACTTCAATGTGATTATCCGCGTGAATAATCCGTATTTTGACGTAATCAGATTCCAACTCAACGACTCTACCGTTCATATGGATTATTCAAGCTACGCGAACAGCTCGAATATGAATATAAACATAGGCGGGTTCAGTATAGGCACAAGCAACAGCGGAAACAGACCCGACCCGCACCAGAATGTTGACTACTGTGAGTATGAGAGAATGTGCAACGACATCAGAAACGCTCTCACCTCAGCTCGCAAACAGGCGCGCGAGCAGGTGGCTTCGGCTAACGCTCCCAAAATTGCTGTTGTATGTCAGTGCTGCGGCGCTACCACAACTCCCGACGACAGCGGGCGCTGCGAGTTCTGCGGCGGTCTTGCCAAGGGCTGATTTGTAATTAAATACAAGCTTTTTATAGGAGGAAAAGTTATGAAGATTAAATCACTGCGCTTAATAAGCGTAATTCTGGCGGCGCTTATGGTCCTGTCTGTTCTGTCTGTAGTTTCTGCTTCGGCTGATTCCACAGCAAGCGGACAGACAGGCGACTGCTGGTGGCGCTATGATGAGGATACCAAAATCCTCTCAATCTCAGGTGAGGGCGCTACCGAGGACTATATGATAGGCGGAGCTCCGTGGTTTACATACGACGTTGAGACAGTTTATGTTGAGGAGGACGTCACAAAGCTCGGCGAGAACTTCTGCTTCGGTATTCCCTCAATAACACGCGTTTCACTGCCCGAGTCTCTCGAAGTAATCGGCAAATACGCATTCAAAGGGACTTCAATCAGGGAAATTGTTATTCCCTACTTTGTAACGGATATAGGCGAGGGCGCCTTCCAGTCCTGTGAGCAGCTCCACACTGCGGAGCTCGGCAGTCATCTTGAGACTATCTCTTACCTTGCGTTCGCGGAAACAAACATTAAAAGTATTTATATCCCGCGGAACGTTTCCACAATTATCTGGAAAGCGTTCGGCAACTACAGGAGCGATTTAACTCTCTATTACGCCGAGGGCACAACTGCCGCCCAGACAGTTGTTGACTTCTGCTCGCAGTATTACTTTGACTGTATGCCTGTTTCGTTTAATTCACCCGTACTCAAGGCGGGACAGACAAAAACACTTTATCCCACAGCTTCTTACGCTGGAGGATTCACCTCAACTAAAAAGACTGTTATAGGTACGGTTACGGCTCTCAAAAAGGGTACAACCAAAATCAGAGCTATACTCGACGACGGCGCTGTAATTACCGATACAATCACGGTTAAAACCAACCCGTCAATCAAGGTTAATAACAAGGCGTTCAAAGCCAAAACGAGATACACCGTAAAGAAGGGCAAGTACCTCACAGTTAAAATCACGGGCAAGGCTAAGTCCGTTAAGAACATCTACTCAACCTCGAACAAGAAGATTGCCAAGGTTACGTCCAAGAACACGGCGACAACCGTTAAGATAAAAGGCGTAAAGAAAGGTAAAGCTACCGTCACCGTAAAGGTCAACGGCTGCGCGTTCAAGATTAAAGTCAAGGTTAAGTAATTCTTAATGCTTAATTCTTAATTCATAATTATAAAGCCGTAGGTTCAAGTGAACCTACGGCTTAATTATTTATAAATGGGTGCGGGCTTTGCCCGCCATTCACTTACCACTTACCACTTCTCACTTATCACTGCTCCAACAGTGTTTCCGCAAACTCAGCGGTTTCATCAGCCTCGTCTTCGAGGTTTTCACCCACGTCAACAACCTTGGGCTGCTTGCGGTAGAATATGTCGTACATCACAGGCACTATAAACAGCGTCATAAGCGTTGAGTACAGAAGTCCTACGCTTACCACAACCGCCATACTTCTCTGCATAGCGTTGCCCGCGTCCTGAGAGAATACCATTACGCTCATCGAGAGAATTGTCGTAAGCGCTGTCATAAGGATAGGCCTCATCCTGGTCTTTCCTGTTTCGATTAACGCGCGGCGTTTGTCGAGCCCCTGTATTCTCAGCTTGTTGGCAAAGTCAACAAACACGATACCGTTGTTTACGACGG
The DNA here is from genome assembly GCA_902785365.1 of uncultured Ruminococcus sp. Lineage (GTDB taxonomy): Bacteria > Bacillota > Clostridia > Oscillospirales > Acutalibacteraceae > Ruminococcoides. The sequence continues at coordinate 36,697 of CACZYC010000001.1, forward strand.
TTCCCATAAGTATCATAAAGCCCATCAGGGACATTCCCGAGATTGTCATTCCGAACAAACTCAGTCCTATCATACCGCCCGTGAACGCCAGCGGAACCGTAAAGATGATAATGAAAGGCGAGAGGAAGCTCTGGAACTGCGCGACCATAATCAAATAGATAAGTATGAATCCCAGAAGTATCGCTCTGACCATCTGATTGACCATTTCCTCGGTCTGGATTGCCGAGCCCGCAATCTCAATTTCATAGCCCGCGGGGGCTTTGTAATTGTCGAGCTTTTCCTGAACCTTGCGGCTGAGCAGAGTTGCGTTCTCGCCATCGGCGATTTCCGACTCAACCTGCAGGTACATACGCTGGTTTTCGCGGGTGATGTTGCTCATTGTGTAGCCGTCGGTGACATACGCGAACTTTGAGAGCTTGTAGGCCTTAGTGACGTCGTTGCCCTGGGCGTCCTTCTTTGTCGCGGTGATTTCGGTCTTAAGAATGTTTTCGTAGGTGACGCGGTCGGTCTTATCGACTATCTCCACATCCACATCCTTGTCGTTTATGTTCAGAGTGGCGGCGGTCTTTTCCGTAGCGGCTTTAGCGGCTACCTGCTGAAAAATCTGAGCAACAGTCAGTCCGTACTCAGCCGCCTTGTTGCGGTCAATGTGGAGCTTGAGAGTTTTGTCCGATTCGGTAATTCCGTTTGAGGCGTTCTCAATTCCCTTGACGCTGTTCATCATTTTGATGACGTCCTCGCTGATTTTGATCAGCTGTTCCTTATCGTCTCCGTAGATGTTGACGCTTACACCGCCGCCCGCCAGAGATGACATACTGCTCATAGCCGAGGACGAAGCCGAGAGTTCCTTGCAGTCTATGTATTTGCTTTGTTTCTCGATTTCATTTCGGATTACTCTGTATTGGTCGGTGGTTGTGACGTCGTCGTTGGTCAGAACATTAAACGAGAATATGGAATAGTTGTTTGTAGAGAAGCCCGAACCCGCTATACTGGATATAACACCTGTGTTGCCGTCGAGGCCGCTGACCTTGTTTACACCTTTGATTTTCATTATACGATTCATAACCTTGTCGGCTGTCTTGAACGCTTTTTCCTTTTTGATTCCTTCCTCAAGTGTGAGCGTTACGGTAATCTGATTGCTCTCTGTGGAGTCGAGCGTGGTCATACCCGTGCCGAAAACCTGGAAAATCATAAGAGCCAAAAGCACGATGGACACCGTGAGAGGAATAAACTTGAACCTCAGGCAGAAAGCGAGAGCTTTGCCGTAGGCGTTCTTGAGCTTGTCGTACCAGTTTTGCTTTCTCTCCCTGTTCTTTTTGAGGATAAGCGAGCCTATTGTGGGTACGACAGTCAGCGCGACAATCAGAGAAGCTATGAGCGCGTAGGAAATCGTGAACGCGAACGGTATCATAAGCTGAGCCACAATTCCCGTGGTGTATACCATCGGCAGGAAAACGCAGATTGTGGTAGCGGTGGAGGCGATAATCGGAGCCGCCACCTGCTTTGTGCCCTGAACCGCGGCGCGCGGAGCGGGGATACCTTTTTGTCTCATTCGGAAGATGTTTTCCATTACCACGACGGAGTTGTCCACAAGCATACCTATACTTATGCACAGTCCCGCAAGCGACATTACATTGAGGTTAATCCCCGTAAAGTACATTATTATCAAAGCGAAAAGCACCGAGAACGGTATGCTGAACGCAACTACAAATGTGGGCTTAACTGACTTGAGGAACAGAGCCAGCACGATAATCGCCAGAATCGCTCCGAGCAGAATGCTGCTGAGAACGCTGTTGAGAATCCTGGTGATATAGTCGCCCTGATTCATCATCTGGGTAAAGCTGAGCCCCTTATACTTGGTTTCCAGTTCGTCAAAAGCCTTGTTGATTTCGTCGGATACCTCGCTTGTGTTGGCGGTGTTAACCTTGTAGACGGAAAGCATTACGGCATCATCGCCGTTTACCTTACAGAAAGCCTCGCCGACGTTGTCGACTGTGACTACATTTGCCACATCGCTGAGTTTGATTTTACCTATGCCGCTGATTTTTGTGAGCACCAGATTTTTGAGCTGTTTTTCACTCTTGAAGTTCTCGTCAATCTCTATGAGCCACTGGTTCTCGTCCTTGTCCTCAACATAGCCCGCGGGCATTGAGAAATTCTGCGCCGAAATAAGCTGTGAGAGAGTGTCGAGAGTGAGAAGCGCGTCAATGTTTGAATTTTCCTTTGCCGCTTTGATTGACTGATCAAGCTTTTTTTCTGCTTCGTCGAGCTCCTTCTGAGCGTTTTCTATCTGTGTTTCGGCTGAGTTGAGCTGAGCCTTGCCCGCTCCGAACTCAACGGCGGCGTTCAGTTCCGCGGAATTTACGTCGGTCTGATTTTCGTCAAGGTTGCTCACTCTTTTGTTGAGCTGGTCTACTATGGTTTCCTGAACCTTAATCTTTGTGTTAAGGTTAGCGAGTTCCGTTTCAATCTGCGGAATACGAACCTTTACGGCGTTGTACACCTGCTTGAGAGTGTCAAGACTGAGGTCTTTGACCTGTTCGCCATACCCCGCGTCGTTCATCCATTTGATGAATTTCTCATATTCTTCAGGATTTTTGACAGCTTCCTCAACAGACGAGGGGATTGTTATTCCCTGCATTTCAGCTATGGGCTTGAGGTTTTGGTTCATAGCCGCCAGCGCTTTGTCAAGCCCGATATAGGCGTCCTCAAGCTTTGCGTCCTTGTATGCCTTCAGCTCGGCTTCTAGGGCGCTTTTGCCCGCCTTGAGACTTAGCAGTGTGGATTCATACGCCGCTTTTGTTGCCTGAGCCTTTGAGAGCTGTGTAGCGGCTTTGCTGAGCTTGTCGGTTGTTTTGCTCTGGGTGTTGCCAAGCTTGTTTTTGCCCGACGCTATCTCGCTTTTGCTTTCTGAGAGTTTGCTCTTGGAGTCCTCAATCTTTCCGCTCGCCTCAGCAAGCTTGGAGTTCGTCTTGGAAAGGATTTTGGCGTTGATTTTGTCTATCTTCTTTTCGTTGAGCTTAACCTCAATGCTGTCGTTTATCAGACCGTTCGCGGTAACGCTCGCCACACCGTTCTGCTTTTCGAGGTACGGCTTGACGACGTTTTCGCAGAAGTCTGACAGCTCCTTGATATCCTTGCCCTTGTAGTTGATGTTCGCGTACATAGTCGCGACCATATCCATACTGATTTCAACGATATTCGGCGTGCCGCATTCCTCCGGCAAATCCATACCGTTTACCGCTTTGGAAACTCTGACGAGAGCGGAGTCCATATCTGTGTTCTCGGCAAAATTCAGAATAACTGCGGCATAGTTGTTGGAGGAAGTTGTGGTTACCTTTTCAACGCCGTTAAGAGTACCCAGGGTGTTTTCCATAACCTCGGCAATGTCCTTTTCGACCTTGTCGGGAGAGGCTCCCACCTCGGTGGTGATGACCGCTATGTACGGAAGCTCAAACTTAGGTACGAGGTCGGTCTTCATCGAAGCAACGCTGACGAATCCTACAACCAGCACAATGATGATTGTGACTATCATAAAGTATGGCTTTTTGACGAAAAATTTTGTCATATACTCACCCTTTCAGGAGTGGAAACATTTATAATTCAAGACTAACACAATGATAGTAGTTTATCAATGTAAATTTGTCGTTATTTGTCAATTTAATCTTGTAAAAAGTCCTTTAAATGTTTGAGATTAATCTTTGTCGTTTTTACGCCTATATCGTATGTCTTTTGTAAAATCTCGGGATTATGCTCTACTCTGCCCGCAGGCAAAGAATTGTCGGGACACAGTACAAAGATTTTTCCCTCTTTTTCACGGCTGAAAACATAGTCCCTGCTTTGATTGTATACGTCGGGACGCGTGTCCATGGCTTTTATAAGCTCGGGATATTTTCTGAGTTTTAGGTGCATAAGCTTAGCCGTGGAAGATTTCTTTTTGGTGTAGCTTCTCGGCTGTGTAAGTACGACGACAATTTTGTCGTAGCCTTCATTTTCAAAGAACTCGAGCGGAATTGAGTTGCTTATCCCGCCGTCAAGGAGCATCTTGTCCTCGAGCTTTACGGGCTTTGACACCAGAGGAAGGGAGGAGGAGGCTCGTATCCATTCATTGGTTTCGTAACCCGCTTTATCCAGTTTTTTGTATATGGGCTTACCTGTGTGAAGGTCTGTGCAGACGACAAAAAAATCAACAGGTGAATTGTCGAATGCTTCCTTGTCAAATTTGTCCAGCTCGTCGGGAATGGTGTGATAGCAGAACTCCGCGCCGAACAGGTCTCCTGTTTTTATCAGCGAGCGAAAACTGCAATACCGTTTGTCGTGACAAAATCTCAGGTTGTATCTGAGAGCTCTGTCCGCCTGATTTGATTTGAAGTTGCAGCCGAAAGCCGCGCCCGCGGATACACCGACAAGACCGTCGAATTCTATTTTGTTTTTCATTAATACGTCGAGTACTCCAGCGGTGAACAGACCGCGCATACCGCCGCCCTCAAGGACAAGACCTGTTTTCATAATTGCGCTCCTAAACATATAATTTGTAAGATTATACCACAAATTAATTCGTCAGTCAAAACACTTTATCATATTAACTTGGTGAAAAATCTTGCATAAAGTATTGACATTTTAAAACAAATGGTATAAAATGCACTTAAACCGATGAGGGAGAGTGAGTAGGTTCTGCTACTTCTCTTACAGAGAGCCGCTGATGGTGGAAACGCGGCAGAGAACACAGGATTGAATGGACTCCCGAGGGCGAACAGAAATGCTTAGCAGAGTATGCGAGACGGAACAGACTTTCCGTAATCAAAGGTCAGCGTATGATAGTACGCGTTGAGTGGACGTTAAACACGTCAAGCCAGGTGGCACCGCAGGATTATTCCTGTCCCGGCAAATGTCGGGACAGGTTTTTTATTTTTCGGAGGAAAAAATGAGTTTATTAACAAAACGATGGTGGCTTATCAGTTGTAAGTGATAAGTGGATAGTAAAGCCTTCCCTTGGGGGAAGGTGGGCAAATCGCCCAGAGGCGATTTGGTCGGAAGAGGGTCCACATTATAAAACACCTCTCTATTAAACGTCTGATAAACAGACTGGAATAAGGTCTGAACAAAGTCGGATTAATACAAAAGTCGGTGCACTAAACTATCAATATTGATATAGTATTGACTTACGCCTACCCTCTATCGGTTTTGCCATTCTCTGCGAGAACGCCAAAACCACTTTCCCCCCGGGGGAAAGCTATAACGTAAACATTTATAAAAGGAGAAAATATTATGTCAGAAAACAAAATCCCTTACAAAATTTATTTAAGCGAAAACGAGATTCCTTCAAAATGGTATAACCTCAGGGCTGATATGAAGAACAAGCCCGCTCCGCTTCTCAACCCCGGCACAGGCAAGCCCCTCACAGCCGAGGAAATGAGCGGAATCTTCTGTGAAGAACTTGTAAAGCAGGAGCTCGACAACGATACACAGTATATAGATATCCCGCAGGAGATTCAGGATTTCTACAAGATGTACCGTCCGTCTCCGCTCGTAAGAGCATATTGCCTTGAGAAGGCTCTCGGCACACCCGCCAAGATTTACTATAAATTTGAGGGTAACAACACAAGCGGAAGCCACAAGCTCAACTCTGCTATTGCTCAGGCTTATTACGCTAAGAATCAGGGCCTCAAGGGCGTTACAACAGAGACAGGAGCAGGCCAGTGGGGCACAGCTCTCTCAATGGCTTGCGCGTACCTCGGACTTGACCTCAAGGTGTTTATGGTTAAGGTAAGCTATGAGCAGAAGCCTTTCCGCCGCGAGGTTATGCGTACCTACGGCGCGGACGTTACACCTTCTCCCTCGATGACTACTGACATCGGAAAGAAGATTCTTTCCGAGTTCCCCGACACAACAGGTTCGCTCGGATGCGCTATCTCCGAGGCTGTTGAAGTTGCAGTTAAGAATCCCGATTACCGTTATGTTCTCGGTTCGGTTCTCAACCAGGTGCTTCTCCACCAGAGTGTTATCGGTCTGGAGGCTAAGGCTGCTCTTGACAAGTACAACGTAAAACCCGACGTTATCATCGGATGCGCGGGCGGCGGCTCCAACCTCGGCGGACTTATCGCTCCGTTTATGGGCGAAAAGCTCAGAGGCGAAAACGATTACAGAATTATTGCTGTTGAACCCGCTTCATGTCCGAGCTTTACAAGAGGCACATACGCTTATGACTTCTGTGACACAGGTATGATTTGTCCTCTCGCCAAGATGTACACACTCGGTTCCAGCTTCATCCCCTCCGCTAACCACGCGGGCGGACTGAGATTCCACGGTATGAGCTCAATTCTTTCACAGCTCTACGCTGACGGTCTTATGGAAGCGACTGCCGTTGAGCAGACAGACGTATTCGAGGCTGCCGAGCAGTTCGCGAGAGTTGAGGGTATTCTTCCCGCTCCCGAAAGCGCGCACGCTATCCGCGCCGCTATCGACGAGGCTCTCAAGTGCAAGGAGACAGGCGAGGAAAAGACAATCCTCTTCGGTCTTACAGGTACAGGTTACTTTGACCTTGTCGCTTACGAGAAGTTCAACAACGGCGAAATGTCCGACTATATCCCCACTGACGAGGATATCGCTCAGAGCGTCGCAAAACTCCCTAAGGTTCCGGGTCAGGAATAATAAATAATTAACATCAGTAAAAGGCAGTCGAAAGGCTGCCTTTTAATACGTTGTGATAGGTTCGCGCACAGAAATAAAATGACGTATGCCTATTGCGTTTAAATTTTTTTGTGCTATAATATATGGAAGTGTAGATAATGGGGGGATAGTTTTGTCTGATATCAAAAACAGGGAACACCTGACCTACGAAAAAATTAAAGAAGAATATGAGGACGCCAAGCGTAAAAGAGTAAAGTACAAACGCTTTGGTTTCCTATACATAATAATATCAGGGATAGTTTTTCTAACCCTGATGTTTAGCGTAGACAGCAAAATCACCTTTCTCATTTTATGGGTATTAACCGATTTTGCCTGCGCGGCGATTATGATTCACGCTGATTACAGATATCATACGTTTGCCGATTATCTCGGCATTGAGGACGAATACAGCCAGAAGCCCGAAAGTGAGTAAGAGGAATGAAAAACATTTTTTCTGTTTTTAAATTTGATATAAAAGACATTGCAAAAAATATTATTGTTTTTGTTGTAATAATCGGTATAACGATTCTCCCCGCGCTTTATTCGTGGTTTAATATCGCCGCTAACTGGGACCCCTACGCCAATACGTACAGCCTTCCGTTCGCTGTCTGCACAATGGACAAGGGATACAAGTATAAAACTATTACTGTCAACGCGGGCGATACAATTGTTGATAATCTCAAGAAAAACAAAAAGATGGATTGGGCGTTTGTGAACAGGAAAGAAGCGCTTGATGGCGTCGAAAACGGAAAATATTATGCCGCTGTCATCGTTCCTGAGAATTTCAGCAAAAACCTGTTCTCCGTTACTACGGGCAAATTCAAGCAGGCGAAGCTTCAGTATTATGTTACCGAAAAGCCTAACGCGATAGCGCCGAAGATTACCGATAAGGGCGCTGAGGCTATGGCGGCTACGGTAAACGAGGCGTATGTTGACAAGATTACCGAGGTAATCGCGTCCACTCTTAACCTTACGAACAACGAGATTTCCGAATCAAAGGTTGAAGTCGCCGACAAGATTATAAAAACTCTTAAAAACGCTAAGACAGATTTAAAAGAGTTCAATAAAACCAACGATTTGTTCATTTCCACTCTTGATTCTATCAAGAAGCTTTTAGCTGCCAACAAGGATTTAGCCCCGAGCATAAAATCTGCGCTCAATAAGGCGGGAACTATGGGCTCAAATATCAAAGATTCCATTAAGGGATTCGGCGCTACTTCACCTCAGATTACCGCTTCAATCAGCGAAATAATCAATCAGGGTTCGGGTTACGCTCAGGATTTGGACAATGAGCTCAGCGGCATTTTCAACAGTGTTGACAAGGACGCGTCCGCTGCTGCTGATAAGCTGGAAAGATTAACGCAGATTAACAACAAGATAATCAGCGCTAACAATACCGTTCTCTCTGTTCTGAATGAAATAAAGGCGGTATTCCCGGATATTAAATGCGATAAATTAATTGAGCGTCTTAACGCCGCAAATAAAAAACAGAATACTATTATAGAAAAGATTACAAACGCGGCGAATACAATCCGTAAGACAGGCAAACTGCCCAAGGATGTTCAGAACGAGCTGAAGTCTTTGGCCGGCGCGGCTAAGTCGGATATCAGTCAGGCGAAAACAGGCTTTACGGACGTTAAAAAGAAGATTGATAACGCTACAAAAGATGTTTACACAGCCCTCGATGATGTTTCGGATTTTATCACCACATTGAGCTCGGGCACGGATTCTGTTGACAAGGTGCTCGATTCGGGTGTTGACACAGTAGACACTCTCAAGGCTACGTTCAAAAATCTCGGCGGTCTTATGAACAATGCCGATAAGAAGATTGACACTATGATTGAAAAGATTAAGGATATCAGAGACAGCAAGAAAATCGAGAACTTCCTTTCTCCGATTATTGAGAACCCCGCGGAGCTCGGCAAGTTTGTTTCTAGTCCCGCCGCAATCAAGGATCACAGATTGTACCATCTTGAAAATTACGGTTCGGCTATGACACCGTTCTATTCCGCGCTTGGTTTGTGGGTAGGAGGAGTTGTGCTTGTCGCGGTCATAAGCGTCGGCTTCAGCAAGCGTGAGCTCAAAACACTCAACAAACCCAAGGAGTATCAGCTGTTCTTCGGACGTTATATTATGTTCTTTGTAATAGGACAGCTCCAGGCGCTTGTAATTGCTTTGGGAGATTTGTTCTTCCTCAAAATACAGTGTGATAACCCCTTGATGTTTATTGTAGCAAGTATGATATCGAGCTTTGTATATACTTTGATTATCTACTCGCTCACAATTACGTTCAGCGTGCTGGGCAAGGCTCTGGCTGTAATTATTCTTGTGCTCCAGGTAGCGGGCTCGGGCGGTACGTTCCCGATCGAGGTTCTTCCGGGATTGTTCAAAGCTATGGCGCCGTTCCTGCCGTTCAAGTACGGTATAAACGCTATGAGAGAGGCCGTAGCGGGAATGAACTGGGGCAGTTACTGGTCGAATATAGGATATTTGATGCTGTTCTCATTAATTGGGCTCTTTATAGGTTTAGTGCTCAGAAAGCCGTGCATTAAGGTTATAAACTTCTTTAACAATCGCGTTGAGGAAAGCGATATTGTAATTTAACTTTGAGGAGACTTTAGGTTATGCAGGATGTAATTAAAAAACTGGTGGATATCGACGAGCAGGCGAAAGTATTCAACGAAGAAACGAATAAGGAAAAAGAAAAGCTCGAGGTTCAGATTCAGGAAGACGCCGAGAAGATTTACGAGAAATATATGTCTGACGCTAAGGTTGAAGTAGAAACCGAGAAAAAGAAAATCGACGCTGACGGAGCCGCCAAGTTTGAACAAGGCGAGGCGCGCCGTAAGGAACAGGCGCAGGTGTTGAAAAATAAGTTCGACGCGAACGCCGATAAGTGGGTCGAGCAGATAGTTGAGTCAGTGATCAGTGGTCAGTGATCAGTGATCAGTGGTCAGTTATTAGAACTAAGGCTGAGTTTGACGAGGACAACTAAAAAGATGAACTTGTACTCTCGCAGCAGACCTTGATAGGGAATAGCGGTGCGGGGGAGAATGGAGCTCAGACAGAGGCACACTGAGTATGACGAGGACAACTAAAAGATGAACTTGTACTCTCGCAGCAGACCTTGATAGGGAATAGCGGTGCGGGGGAGAATGGAGCTCAGACAGAGGCACACTGAGTATGATGAGGAGAAACAAAAAATGAGTTATGCGGCGTATACGCGCGCCAAAGCGAAATACGGGAAACGGTTGAGAGAGAAGGACTACAAGTCGCTTCTCAACTGTGAGAGTGTTCCCGACGTTATGGCATACTTAAAATCGAATACAAGATTTATCGACGCGTTTGGCGAAGCTAACGAGCGAGGAATGAGGCGCGGACTTTTTGAAAGTCTTTTGAGGCAGTATTATATCAATGAGATAGATACGATTTGCCGATACGAGTTGAGCGTAGGTGATTATGTGTCAAAGTATGTGGCTCACAAGACCGAAATTGATGAGATAATCAGGATTTTGACTGTGCTCAATTCTAAGGAAAAACGCGAGTATAATTTTACGGTTCCCGCGCATATCGCAAAAAGAACCTCGATAGATTTGAACGCGTTGTCAGAAACTAAAACTTTCGAACAGTTTGTGGAAGCTGCCAAGAAAACTCCTTACGAGAAGATTCTCAAGAAATATATTGCTCAGAAGAACAAACAGATTCCGATAACAGAAATCGAAAGCGAGCTTTATACTCAGCTTTATATCGAGCTGTATGAGATGATTGACAAAACGAACGAAACGGAGAGACGCGACCTGAAATCTTTCCTTGACTCGACTATCGACTTCAGGAATTTTTTGAATATAATTCGAATAAAGAAATATTACGAAACTGACAATAAGGTCGTCAAAAGCCATATAATACCTTTCGGCAGCTTAAAGCCCGAGGTTATCGACGAGATGTGTAATGCCGAAAACCCCAAGCAGGTTTATGATATTATGGCTCAGACCAAAACAGGAAAGCTCATTGATAAGGTCGATTATGACTATATCGATGAACTTGAGATAAAAATCAAGTACAAAAAAGCAAAACACAATATGTACTATTCCGAAAGCTCCTCAACGGTTATGATTTCTTATATCATACTGTGTGAGATTGAGCTGCACAATCTTATTTGTATTACAGAGGGAGCGAGATACAGAGTCGATAAGGATGTTATTGAAGCTCTCCTTGTTTATTAAAATTTTTTATTTAGTTAATATGGAATTTAAAAGGAGGTGATTTGATTTGAGTGTTGAAAATATTAAGGCTTTCAGTATCATAGGACACAAAAAAGCTCTTGACGATGTGTGTGTAACTTTGGGACAGTCAAAGGTTTTCCAGCCTGACGAGGTCAGCAACTTCTATAACGATATGGTAGGTTTTGACAGGGCAACCGCGCAAAACGCCTTCAGCGAAATTGTGCTTCGGTTTTTTGATATTATGAAGATTCTGTCAATTAATCCCCGATGCATACCTACCCAAAAAGACTTTTTGCCTACGCTTGACAACCTTGAAATTTACTCCAAAAAGGTTTTGGAGAAGGTACAGGCTTGGGAAGAACAGCGTATCTCTCTGACAGAGGAATACAATGAGTGTAAAAGAGCGCGCGAGGAAATCAGCCATTTTGTGTCTATTAATACCAACATTGAGAAACTCCTTGGTATGAATTACGTCAAGGCGGTGTTCGGACGAATGCCAAAGGAGAATCTTACAAAGCTCGGTACAGATAACTTCAAGATGGACTATATTGAGTTTATCCCCTGTAAGGAGGAGGGCTCGTATGTATGGGCTGTTTACTTTGTGCCAAATACAATGTATGAGAAAGCCGAAAGAATTTTCTCGCGTCTGTACTTTGAAAAGAGTACGTTCGGAGATATGGACGAAGATCCCGAAAAGCGATATAAGCGTTTGAACGCGGACGTAGAAAAACTGAAATCCAAGCTCGATCAAATCAATGAAATTATCGCGGACTATGCGGACGAAAAGGAAAAGGAGATTCTGAGCTACTTTACCAAAGCCTCTGAATACCACCTCGATTTGTCCATAAGAACCCACGCTATGATAAGAGGCAACGGCTTCTGTCTGACGGGGTGGGTACCCGAGGAGAAATCTGACGAAATCCGCGAAAAGCTTGAGAAAATAGAGAGTGTTGATGTCGTTGTGAGCAACGCGAAGGACGAGCTTCACCTCAATCCTCCCGTCAAGTTAAAGAATAACTTCCTGACACGTCCGTTCCAGTTCTATACGGAAATGTACGGTGTCCCGAGATATAAAGAGATTGACCCGACCGCGTTTATCGCGATAACATATTTCACTCTGTTCGGAGTAATGTTCGGCGACGTAGGTCACGGAATCTGCGTAATGCTCGCGGGAGCGTTTATGTGGTTCTTCAGAAAAATGGAGATCGGAAGAATCCTGATACCCTGCGGTTTTTCGGGAACGATTTTCGGATTTATATACGGAAGTGTGTTCGGATTTGAACACGCTCTCGACTGGTTCTATATCGGTGTTCTGCATTTGAAGAAAAAGCCGATAGAAGTAATGTCGTCCGATTTTACAGGTACCATACTCTATATGGCGGTGGGTATAGGAATGACGCTGCTGTGTCTTGCGATGTGCCTTAATATCTATACGTCAATCAGACAGGGAGACTTGGGCAAAGCGATTTTCGATACAAGCGGACTGTGCGGACTTTTCTTCTACGGAATGATATGCGTCGGACTTATAGGTCTGTTTGTATTTGGCATAAACTTTTTCAGCCTGCCGTATATTCTGGCAATCGCTGTTTTGTTTATTCTGATATTCCTGCGGGAGCCTTTGTCGAAACTTGTTAACAGGGAAGAGGACTGGGCGCCCGAAAACTGGGGCTCGTTCATACTGGAGAATTTCTTTGAATCTATCGAGGTTCTGCTCAGCTATGTTTCGAACACAATGAGCTTCCTCAGAGTGGCGGCGTTTGTACTTGTTCACGCGGGTATGATGCAGGTAGTTTTCACGCTTGCGGAGACCGCGGGAGGCTTTATGTACTACCCGATTCTGGTATTCGGAAATCTGCTGGTATGCGCTCTGGAAGCGCTGCTCGTTTCTATTCAGGTTCTCAGACTTGAGTATTACGAAATGTTCTCAAGATTCTATTCGGGCGAGGGCAGACCGTATGAGCCTGTTAAGCTCAGCCTTGTGAAGAATTAGTCAAAAGTAATTATGAGCCCCGTTAAAATGTGGGTATTTATAACTGATAAAAACTTGGAGGTAATTCAAAATGTTATTAAACGCTATATTCATGATTGTGCCTGTCGCACTGTTAGTATTATCCGTAGTTATCGCTACAAACAATTTCAAGAAAAAGGGTAACGCAAAGCGTTCTCTGCTTCTTCAGCTCGCTTCATTCGGAGCCGTATTATCATTATGTCTGATATTCCCGCTCGCAGCAGGCGCGGTAGGCGAACCTACTCCCGCGGTTGACGCTTCCGCTAAGGGTATGCAGTATCTCGGCGCGGCGCTTTCCACAGGTATCGCGTGTATCGGCGGCGGTATCGCGGTCGGACACGGCGCTCCCGCGGCTATCGGCGCGGCGGCTGAGGATCCCAAGAACTTCGGTAAGGCTATCATCTTCGTTGCTCTCGGTGAAGGTATCGCGCTTTACGGAATGCTTATCTCAATCCTTATTCTCAACGGCTGATTATGAAGTATTATCTGATCAGCGATAATGTTGATACCCAGATGGGTATGAGGCTCGCGGGCATAGAGGGTGTAGTTGTGCACTCCGAGGAGCACATCAGACAGGAACTGCTGAAAGCTATGAACAACCCCGAAATCGCGGTTGTTCTTATGACTGAAACTCTGGTGTCAAAATGCCCCGACCTTGTTTATGACTTAAAGCTTAACCGCCAGCGTCCTTTGATAGTCGAAATTCCCGACCGTCACGGCAACGGAAGAACGGCTGACAGTATTACAAAGTACGTTCAGGAAGCTATCGGAGTTAAGCTGTAGGAGATGTAAGTATGAGTGACGATTATAAATCAAGCAATTTTTTAAGCGCAATAAATAAGTTCAATGAGGAAGAAAGAGCGAAGGTAATTTCCGAGATGGAGGAAAAGCGCGCCAAAGCCGTTAATGACGCTAAGGCGAAAGGCGAGGCTGACGCTGAGAAATACATCAGGAAAAACCTCTCCGCCGAAAAAACGGAGATTACCGCGAAGTACGCTGTCAAAACTCTCGACGCTCAGGGCGAAATTTTCAAAACCCGCGACGAGATGGTGGACGAGGTGTTCAAGCGTTCCGCCGACAAGCTCAAGGAATTTTCCGCTTCTCCCGAGTATAAAGATAAACTTTTGGGTTTCGCGAAGGAAATTGCTGATTCTTTTAAAGATAACAGCTGTGTGCTCTATGTTAAAGAGGACGACCTTAAATACGCGGATGATATCAAGTCCGTGTTCACGGGCGATGTTGAAGTGCAGAGTGATGTAAAAATCCGCCTTGGAGGACTCAGAGCCTATTGCAAGGATTTGCGCATTGTAGCCGACAATACTCTTGACAGCAAGCTTGAAAGCCAAAGAAAGTGGTTTGTTGACAACATAGATTTGAAAATCAGCTGATAAGTGAGATGACACACTATGAATAAAAATGTGATTTTCGGTATTAACGGACCTGTAATTACGGTGAAAGGTCCTACCGAATTTAAAATGATGGAAATGGTACACGTCGGTGAGGAAAACCTTGTTGGTGAAATCATCGGCATTACCGATGACTATACAACTGTCCAGGTTTACGAGGAGACAACGGGACTGCGCCCCGGTGACCCGATTACGGGCACGGGCAACCCTATGAATGTTCTTCTGGGCCCGGGTATACTTGATAATATGTTTGACGGAATCGAACGTCCTCTTAAGGCTATCGAGAAAGAGGCGGGCGCGTTTATCAGCCGCGGTTCCAAGGTTGAGTCGCTTGACCCCGATAAGCTCTGGGACGTTACGATGAAGATTAAGGTCGGGGATAAGATGAACAGCGGCGAGATTTACGCCACTATCCCCGAGACCGAGATTATCGAGCACAGGCTTATGATTCCGCCCAATCTTTCGGGCGAAATAACCGAGGTTATGCCCGACGGACAGTACAAGCTGTTTGACACCGTCGCAAAGCTGAAGGACGAGTACGGCGAAATCCACGAGCTGACACTTTGCCAGAAGTGGCCTATCCGTTTTTCGCGGCCTATTGAAAAGCGTTTGCCCACAACAGTTCCGCTTATTACAGGCCAGCGTATTATGGACACAATGTTCCCGCTCGCCAAGGGCGGCACGGCAGCTATCCCCGGGGGCTTCGGTACAGGTAAGACTATGAACCAGCACCAGCTAGCCAAGTGGAGCGACGCTGATATTATCGTGTATGTAGGCTGCGGAGAGCGCGGCAACGAGATGTCCCAGGTTCTTGAGGAATTCTCGGGACTGGTAGACCCTAAATCGGGCAGACCTATGACCGACCGTACAGTGCTCATCGCGAACACCTCAAATATGCCTGTTGCGGCTCGTGAGGCTTCTATTTATACAGGTATTACTCTTGCCGAGTATTACCGCGATATGGGCTATGACGTGGCTATTATGGCGGACTCCACCTCGCGTTGGGCGGAGGCGCTCAGAGAAATCTCGGGACGTCTTGAGGAAATGCCCGCGGAGGAAGGCTTCCCCGCGTATCTGCCGTCGAGACTTGCCGAGTTCTACGAGAGAGCGGGACGAGTACAGACGCTCTCCCACGACAACGGCTCTGTTTCTATTATCGGCGCTGTATCGCCACAAGGAGCGGACTTCTCCGAGCCCGTTACTCAGAACACAAAGCGCTTTACACGCGTGTTCTGGGCTCTCGACAAGGCTTTGGCTTACGCAAGACACTATCCCGCTATCAACTGGATAGATTCATACAGCGAGTATTTCAATGACCTTGACCCGTGGTTTAACGAGCATCTGGGACCCGAATTTACAGAGTGCAGAAACAGAATTTCAGCTCTCCTGCAGGAGGAAAGCGCGCTTATGGAAATCGTTAAACTCATCGGTTCAGACGTTCTTCCCGACGACCAGAAGCTCGTTATCGAAACAGCTAAGGTTATCAGAGTAGGCTTCCTTCAGCAGAACGCTTTCCACGCTGAGGATACATATGTTCCGCTTGAAAAACAGCTCAAAATGATGCAGGTTATTCTGTATCTCTATGATAGGTCTAAAGAGGTTATAGCCAAGGATATTCCGATTTCAAAGCTGCTCGCGCTGGGAATTTTTGATAAGCTTACAAAGATAAAGTACGATATTCCGAATAATAAACTCGAGATGTTCGACGACTATACAAAGGAAATCGACGAGAAAATTAATTCTGTATTAGAATATTCATTGACGTAAGGAGGGAACGCTATGTTAATTGATTATATAGGCGTTAAGGAAATTAACGGTTCGCTTATAGTCATAGACGGAGTTAAAGGCGTTTCCAACGAGGAAATTGTCGATATCCGCCTTGAGGACGGCACAATCCGCCAGGGCAGAGTCGTTCAGATTGAGGGCGAAAGAATTGTTGTACAGGTGTTTGAAGGCACAAGAAACATCAGCCTTGTAAACGCTAAAATAAGACTTTCGGGACACCCGATGGAGCAGGCGCTCTCGCCTGAGATTGTCGGACGTGTGCTCGACGGCGCGGGACGTCCCGCCGACGGACTCGGCGATATTTTCCCCGAAAAGCGCCGCAACATCAACGGTACACCCATCAACCCCGTTTCCCGTGTGTACCCCACAAACTATATAAATACAGGTATTTCAACTATTGATACCCTTATGACGCTTATCAGAGGACAGAAGCTCCCGATTTTCTCGGGCTCGGGTATGAAGCACAACGACCTCGCCGTACAGATTGTACGCCAGGCGAGAATTTCGGGCGCTACCGAGGACAACTTCTGTGTAGTATTCGCGGCTATGGGTGTTCAGAAGGACGTTGCCGAATATTTCAGAAAGAGCTTTGAGGAGAGCGGTGTGCTCTCGCACGTTGTAATGCTTCTCAACCTTTCGAGCGACCCGATTATCGAGCGTACTCTTACGCCCAGATGCGCGCTGACAATTGCCGAGTATCTGGCTTTTGACCTCGATATGCACGTTCTTGTCATTATGACGGATATGACTTCCTACGCCGAGGCTCTGCGTGAGTTCTCGTCCTCAAAGGGAGAAATCCCCGGACGTAAGGGCTACCCGGGCTACCTTTATTCCGACCTCGCTTCGCTCTATGAGAGAGCGGGTATGATTAAGGGGCACGACGGTTCGGTAACACAGATTCCGATTCTCACAATGCCCAACGACGATATCACACACCCGATTCCCGACCTTACAGGCTACATTACAGAGGGACAGATTACCCTTGACCGAGCCTTGCAGGGACAGGGTTATTATCCTCCCGTGGCAGTGCTTCCGTCGCTTTCTCGACTGATGAAAGACGGTATAGGCGAGGGCTATACAAGAGCCGATCATCAGGCTTTGGCGAACCAGCTCTTCGCTTCATACGCCAGGGTTGTTGACGCGCGTTCGCTCGCGTCCGTAATCGGTGAGGAGGAGCTTTCTCCGATAGACAAGAAATATATGCAGTTCGGCAAATTGTTTGAGACACGCTTTGTTAACCAAGGCTTTGACGAGGACCGCGACATAACCGAGAGCCTTGACCTCGGTTGGGAGCTTCTTTCAACCTTGCCCAGAGCGGAGCTCGACCGTGTTGACGACGAACTGCTCGACAAGTATTACAAAGGATAAATTACGCCTCGTATAAAGAGGTTGGAGGTTTGTATTTATGGCTGTTCAGGCTGTGCCCACCAAGGGCAATTTGATGAATACAAAAAAATCATTGGCTCTCGCCAAAATGGGATATGAGCTTATGGACAAAAAGCGCAATATCCTCATTCGTGAGATGATGATGCTCATAGATAAAGCTAACGCGATTCAGAGTAAAATCGACGATACCTACGCCGAGGCTTATCAGGCGCTTCAGACGGCTAACATCATTCACGGCTATTGCTCCGAAATCAGTAAGAGTATTCCCGTGGAGGAGTCGCTGTCCCTTGATTACCGTTCCGTAATGGGCGTTGAAATCCCGATTGTAAAGATGGACGCGCCCGACAGGAGCAAGCTCTATTTCGGGCTTAACTCGACCACCACGGCGCTTGACAACGCTTTTGATAAGTTCACCGAGGTTAAAGTTCTTACGACTGACCTCGCGGAGATCGAGAACAGCGTTTATCGTCTGGCTGATTCTATTAAGAAAACTCAGAAGCGCGCTAACGCTCTGAAAAATATTATGATACCTAAATTTGAGGAGACGGTTAAGTTTATCACCGACGCTCTCGACGAAAAGGACAGAGAGGAATTCTCCAGAATGAAAGTTATCAAAAGACAGAAGAAGGACGCGTAACTGCGTCCTTTTTTATGATTTACTATTGACATTGATAATTTCTGAATGTATAATTGAATTAATTTAGAAGAAAGTCAGGTGACTTAAATGAAATTAACAAAATCGTTCAAAAAGTCGGTAAGCTTAATCCTATCGGCTATACTCATACTGTCGCTGTTTTCCGTAGCGGCGGTATCCGCAAGCGCAGTCAGCTCGGGCGATATTATCTACTTTGAAAAGCCCGACAGCTGGAGCGACAATATCTATATTTATTACTGGGAAGGTTCTCCGAAACCTTCAGGTCTGCAGGACTACAAAATGGAAAGCGTCGGCGGGAACATCTACAAATACACCGCCAAGGCAAGCTTTAGCGAGTTCCTGTTTAACGACGGAACTCACCAGACCGTCAACGTTACTTTGCCCGCTTCGGGCAAGATGTGCCGTGTTCTTTCCACGGGCCGCAACAATGATTGGGGCAACTTCTGCAATGACGCGACTTGGGTTGACTTTGAACAGCAATCAATCGGTTTGTCAGTCGGCGCTTCGCCCAAGAACTGTGACTTTGTAGGCAGTATTGAGGTTACTCTCAGCGTTACCGAAACACCCTACGGCACATACAAAATCAACAACGGAACTCCTGTTCAGTACACCGACGGAACAAAAATCACCCTCGGCGCCGACGCTCAGGTTGGCGACGTTATAAAGCTTGACTTGTCCGCGTCTGCTGACGGCGAAACCACAAACGAGAGTTATACCTACACCAAGGTGTCAACTCCGTCAGCATCCTCTCTCGCGTATTTTGACAACTCAAAATACAACTGGGACGACGTTTACATCTACGCTTACGGCACCAAGGAAAACGCTGAGTGGCCGGGCGTAAAAATGCAGAGGGACGACAGCGGTCTCTACTATTACGCGTTCTCGTCCGCTTTCAAGAATGAAAACATAATCTTTAACAACGGTAAAGAAAAGGACGCAGGCAAAGAGCAGTACCCCGAGAACAGCGGGCTTCCGCTCAAAGCAGGTGAATGTAAACTGCTCACTTCGGACAATGAGTGGGTTGACTACGGCACTCCCGATTCCAAGCCCGCGGGCTTTGCTTATACAGCGAACGGCACAGCCTTCTCCACCGAT
The DNA here is from genome assembly GCA_902785365.1 of uncultured Ruminococcus sp. Classification (GTDB taxonomy): domain Bacteria; phylum Bacillota; class Clostridia; order Oscillospirales; family Acutalibacteraceae; genus Ruminococcoides. Next base: position 55,924 of record CACZYC010000001.1, read on the forward strand.
ACTATGAACGTAAAAATCGGGCTCAAGAACGCCGTGAAGGGTACCTATCGCATCGACGACGGCTCCGAATTTGAGTATACTGGAACCAAAGTTATTTCCGTAGGTCAGGGCAAAATCGGAAACTCAACCGTAAAACTTACACTCACAGCCGAGAATGACAAGGGCGTTAAGACCTCAAAGAACTTTACCTATAAAAAGACATTTACACCGTCCAAGACCACATACTACTCTCCCTCGGACGGCCACACAAACAACGCCGTAGGCGGCTATTACGGAACTAACCCCAATATGCAGCTCGGCAAGAACAAGACAATCACTGTTGACGGAAACCCCTCCGACTGGGACAGCTCAATGATTATCGCTCAGGGCGTTGCCAATGACGACCCGCGTGTATATATGCCGTCATCGATGCACGAACAGCCCTGGGACGACTACGCTCTCTATGCCGCGTGGGATGATACAAACATCTACTTTATGTGGGAGATGGCAAATACCACATATGTTGTATCACCGAGCGACAACTTCGCGGCTTCTCAGGAGGCGCGTCCGTGGAGAAACTCAATCCCGATGTATCTCGCTCTCAGCATCGATCCCTCAATCCATGCCGACGGCACAGCATGGGGAACGGATAAGACCGGAACCCCCTACACAAACCCGTATGTTTGGGGATGTGACGGCGGAACCGCCAAAGACGGCGGCGTAGGCTTTACGACCAATGTCGATACCTTAATCGCCTTTGACACAAACAACTCCAACGGCGGCGCGTCAATTTTCAAGGCTGACCACTACGACCAAGCCACCGACAACTATATGTTCAACTACGACACAAGAATCCCGATAGGTGTAACTTCGTTCGAGAAGCAGGACAACCAGAACGGCTTTAAGATTGCCCACGATTACGGCACACTTTCAAACACAATGTACGGCGTAGGCGGAGCTAAAGGCTCGCACACAATCGGAGACAGCTTAAGCCCCAATTCAAACTGGGTTGACTTCTTTGACCTCGGCTATCAGAACAACCACGGATTCATCTATGAGGTAGCCGTTCCTCTTGAAAAGCTCGGAATCGACAAGAACTATATCGAAACAAACGGAATCGGCGCTATGCAGATTCTTACCTACGGCACATCGGGTATGGACTGCCTGCCCTACGACGCTTCGATGCAGGACAACGCAAATGTTGAATACAGCTATGATCCGTCAACCTCTCACGAGAAAGAGGACAACGACAAAATCACAGTTCCGCTCGCAAGAGTCGGCGCGCTTCTCGGCGACTCCGTTATAAATGAAGCTCCGTATGAGGTTAACTTCGGTACCGACAAGGCGGGCACTCAGGGCATAGGAACACCCATAACCCTTAAGGCTGAGCCTCACAACTTTAAGAGCAATAACCTCACATACAGATTTTCGGTAAACCATGAGGTGGTTCAGGAATCTTCTTCCGACACATACACATTCACTCCGACAGATAAGATGACATACAGCCTCGGAGTAATGGTGCTGGATGAAAACGGCAAATACGCCGCGGGTGGAACGAGTATAACTATCGGAGAGGAGGCTCCCGCCGTTACCGAACCGACTGTTCCCACAGAGATTACTCAACCTACACAGGCAACCGAACCGACAGGAACACAGGCTACTCAGACCTCAAGCGAAACACAGGCAACCGAATCAACGGAAACACAAGCAACTCAGTCCACGGAAACACAGGCAACGGTTGAAACTCAGCTTACCGAACCCACAGGCGATACTCAGCCTACGGGAACGCAGGCAACTCAGTCCACCGATCCCACCGAACAGACACAGGCGACCGAAACACAGGCTCCCGAGACCACAATCAAGCTTAAGGCGACCAAGTCCACAATTTATGTTGGAAGTACTACTACTGTCAAGGCGACCGTTGAATACGGCGCAGTCAGCACCACGTTCAAGTCCAGCAACACAAAGGTTGCGACAGTTTCCTCGGCCGGCGTTGTAAAAGGACTTAAAGCTGGCTCGGTGACAATTACAGCCAAGAACAACGGTAAGTCTGATTCGGTTAAGATTAAGATAGTCAAGAAGGCTAACCCGATGAAGGTCAGCGCCAAAAAGACTGTTACAGCTAACTCCAAGAAAACGACAACAATCAAAAAGGCTGTTACAGTTAAAAAGGCACAGGGCAAACTCACTTTTAAGACCAACAACAAAAAGGTCGTAATCAAAAACGACATTATTAATCTCGGCGACGGTAAAATGATAGTAGCCAAGGGATTAAAGAAGGGCAAGACCTATACGGTCAAAGTTACAGTCAAAGCCGCAGGCAGTACAATGTATAAGGCGGGCAGCAAGACGGTGACGGTAAAGATAAAAGTTAAGTAAGTATTTAGTATTCAGTATTCAGCACTCAGTGAAGGGCAGCGGAAATTCCGCTGCCCTGTTTCTGTGTTTACAAACTTCTTTTACTGTGATAGAATTAGGGCAAATGATGAAAGGATGTGGTGCGTGATGTCTGACAATATCAAGGTCAATTTTATAATTGACGACAACTGCGAAGAGCCCGAGATTACCATTCGCGCCAAGGGAAAATCCGAACGTGTAGACAGGATAGTCGAAGCTGTCAGGGACGCGTCAAAAAAAGACCTGACGGTCATCCCCGCCTATTCGGACGGCAAGCTGGAGCTAATCCCGCAGAACGATATTATGCGCATTCGAACCGAGGGGCGCCAGATTGTACTGGACACCGAGGACCGCTACTATATAGTAAAACAAACTCTCACCAGGATTGAGGAGGAGCTGTACAGCAGCCGATTTGTACGGATTTCTCAGTCCGAGATTATCAACATATACAAAGTGAAAAGGTTCGACGTCAGCGTTTCGGGCACAATTGGAATAGAGTTTGACAACGGAGTCAAGACCTATGCCTCACGAAGATACATAAACTCTATCAAAAACTTTTTGAAAAGCAGGGAGGGTGAATGATGAGCAATAAACAAAAATTCCTGCTGTTATTCGCGGTCGGTTTCATGCTCGGAGCAATACTGTGCACTGTCATCACTATGATTCTGGCTTCGCATTACGAGAACGGCGGAGAGATAGCTTTCTGCGCGCCGTCATTTGTAAAGCAAGTGGGCAACGCTTCGCTCGCGCTGGTTATTCAGGCGGTTGTGTCGGGAATATACGGCGGACTTGTTATAGGCGCTACGGTAGCCTATGACATCGAAAAGTGGAGCGTGTTAAAATCCACAGCCGTGCACTGTGTCATAACGCTTGTGCTCTACTACACAACAGGTTTCCTGCTTCATTGGTTCGCGATTACCGACATTGTTGAAATCCTGATTATGCTCGGTGTATTCGTTGTTGTGTACACTTCCATATGGCTTATTAACTACATCAGGTACAAGTCGGATATCAAGAAATTCAACGAAGAACTGCAAAAACTGAAGGACAAAGATAAATAACTGTAAACGGGACTGTCGATATTATCGGCAGTCCTTTTTTACCGAATAAACACGAAAATCGACCGAATAAACATAATTCGTTGACAGGAAACGTCAAAATTATTATAAATAATTTTGGTGATTTTTTGTAACACTTTTTCACCGGGAAGGAGTACAATTATGAATCTCAAGACAATAATTGGTATTTTGCCGTTTATCGGAGTGCTTGTAATGGTACTTTGGGGAGTGCTTGGCAACGCTTGGAACATAAGCTGGATTGCGGTTTGCGTATGCGGCGTGCTTATGGCGATTCTCTCAATCATCAACGCAAGTCTCAGTAAAGACAAAAAAGAAAACGATAATAAATAACAGTAGATTTAAAGGAGAGTAGTTATGAATTTAAAGATTTTATATCCGATTATCGCAATCGTGTCCGTAATGGTAATGGTTATTTGGGGTATGCTGGGCAACGCTTGGAATATCAGCTGGATTTCAGTATTTGTCGGCGGTTGTCTGATGGGTATTCTGGGAGTTATCATTGGAGCGCAGGAAAAAAACAACAAGAAATAGTATAATATTACAAAAGCCCGCTTTACACCCAGAGTGACAAAGGGTTTTTTGTTAATAGTGCCATTTTTGGAGGTTAATTAATGAAAAAATCAATATGTATTATAATCGCGCTGATTTGCGCGTCCGTATTGGTGCTGTCGCTGACGTCATGCGGTGAAACAACCGAGAAAAAGGAAACCGCTTCCGTTTCCGAAACCGCTTCAGCATCAGAAACCGCGTCCGAAAAGGCTGAATCAAGCGAAACAAAAGCGGAGTCTTCTTCTGCAAGCAGCAAATCAACTTCTTCAAAATCCCAGGCGTCCGCCGATAAAGAGCTTGTAGGTTCCTGGGAGTATGAGAGCGGCGGCTTCACCTACATCTTTAACGCCGATGGAACAGGTACATATGATGTTGCGGGTCAAAAGATGAAGTTCACTTATGAAGCCGACGGTTCAACGCTGAGCATCTTATACGATGGCAATACGGCGCCGATGAAGCTTGAATACGAATTAAGCGGCGACACCTTGAACGTTAAAGATTCCACAGGCAGTGATACAATTTATAAGAGAAAATAGTAAACACTATTGTGTTTGAGGACTTAAAATGAAAAACAAAACAAATAGCAGAGCGTTTATGATAATAAACTGTCTCGCCTTAATGATTATCGCCGCAAACCTTACGAGCCCCGTACACGAGGCGACGCATATGCTTACACAGATGGCTGTGGGAATGAAGCCCGAGTTTTTTGGCTTCGGTATTAACAGTACCGTGGGAACCGTAAGCGTTGATATGAATTCCTTTTTCTGGAAGCTGATGTACGAGGGCAGCGCGGCTCTGATGAATATAGCGGTAGGTTTCATACTGCTGCTGATTCTCAGCAAAATCAGGTTTGGTCCGCTGAGCAGAGTGCTTGTTCTTATGCTTACTATTATGCACCTGAGTATGGGATTCGGTTATTTTCTGCGCGACGGTATAGCTTACTCGCCGAATAACGGTATGGGTGACTGGTGCAAGGTGCTCGACCGTTTTGACGGCAGTATTGCGCTTCGAATCGGAATGCTGGTCGTGGGCAGCGCGGGCATTCTTTTGACGTTCTATATAGCTTACAGGCAGGCGTATCACTTCATAAAAAATAACAACGACAAGAAGGAGAGGAATACGGTCGCTTCGGCGCTGTACCTCTTTCCGTTCATATTGTTTTCGGTAGTTTACACGCTTCTGGGGCTGGTTTCTCCGCTTGCCGCCGAGATAGGCGCGGTGAATTCCTTAATCTTCGGAGCTATAACTAACGTATTCGGTATGATTACATTTTTCTGGGGATATATGTTCACGGCGGTTATGGTTAAGCCTATGAAAAAGAGCATATACTATTTCTCACCCTGCGCGGACAGAAAAATAATTTTGTGGGTTGCGGCAGCGGCTCTGCTGTTATTTGACGTGTTCGTACTTTGCCCGGGAATCTATTTTTAACATAAATTTTCATAAAATCAGGAGGAATAATTATGAAAAAAAGAGTTATTTCAGTTGGCTTGATTCTTTGCCTATGCCTCAGTATGATTTCGCTGTGTGCGATTCAGGCTTCGGCATTCAGCCCTGATAATTTCAAGGCTCAGATTAAAAAAATCACAATAGGTAAGCCGCTTACGAATGCAGATACAGGAAAGAAATATCTTCCTGTTACCGTAGAAATCTTCGCTGCCGAGAATCTTAGTGACAGTGACGCGGTACATTTTCTCGAAGGCTATCTTAGTGCATTGCTCAAAGACGGTAGAACATCCGAGAGTATCAGAAGCCTCGGTATGACTCTGATGGGCCCGGTTAAGCCCGATGTTGAGCTTGATAGCAATATGTGGAACTGGAGCTGGACTCCCTACGATACAGGCGGTGGTCAGGGACTTATAAAGTACAACGTACCGCTTTTGGAAAACGATGAGACACAGACTGTTGAGCAGAGCCAGGCGACAGGTTTGACCGAGGTCAATGGACTCAAGGTCGGCGACCAAATTACTATCCAGAACGAGACAGTAGTGAATACGAACAGTTTCCCTGAGAATGTTGTAAAGGAATTATTCCCTGACGGTCCGAGCGTGTTCTCCAATAAGGCGACATTCACAGTTGAGGAAGAAAGCAATTATCCCAAGACAATCGAGGTAGGCGAGGAAGCCCAGACAGAAGTATCCGCCAAAGCGGGCAAGACCAAACTCTTTGTCGGCGAAAGCACAAAAGTTACGCCTGAGGTTAAAAATCCTGTTGGCGAAACCACATTTACATCAAGCAACTCCAAGGTTGCCACAGTGGACAAAAACGGTAAGGTCAAAGGTGTTAAATCAGGCACAGCATACGTCAGAGTAACCAACAACGGCAAGTACACAGAGATGAAATTTACTGTTGTCAAAAGGTCTAACCCCGTGACCGTTAAGGGCAAAACTTTAAAGGTTAAAGCCGAGTCTAAAAAGACTGTGTTCAAAAAAGCCAAAGCCTATTCAATCAAAAACGCAAAGGGAAAATTGGCGTTCAAGAAGGTTAAAGGCAGCAAGAAGATTACTGTCAACAAAAAGACAGGTAAAATCACCGTCAAAAAAGGCCTCAAAAAGGGCAAGACCTATAAGTTCAAGGTAAAGGTAAGCGCCAAGGGCAACACAGCGTACAAGTCAAAATCCAAAACCGTAACGGTGAAGATTAAAGTGAAATAAAAGGCTTCCCCAAATGTGGGAAAGGCTTAAACACGAACAATTTTTGGGCGACCGATTTTCGGTTGCCCTTTTTGTTATGTTCAGGACTTGACGGGGATGGTATAATAGTTATGGATGGAGGAATTTGTATGTTAAAGATAAAAAACCTTTCGTTTGACGTTCAGTCCGAAGGTCAGAATAAAGAAATAATCAAGGACATTTCCATAGAAGTTCCCGACGGAAAACTGTTTGTTATCACAGGCCCCAACGGCGGAGGAAAGTCCACTCTCGCCAAGCTTATCGCGGGTATTGAAAAGCCTACATCGGGACAAATCATTTTCAACGATACCGACATAACCGATATGAGTATTACCGACCGAGCCAAGCTCGGCATAGGCTTTGCCTTTCAGCAGCCCGTAAGGTTCAAAGGAATTCAGGTTCTCGACTTAATCAGAATCGCTTCGGGAAAAGAGTTGTCGATAACCGAGGTTTGTTCCTACCTTTCCAAGGTTGGACTTTGCGCGGCGGAGTATATCAACCGTGAGGTCAACTCAAGCCTTTCGGGCGGTGAACTCAAGCGTATCGAAATTGCAACTGTGCTCGCCAGGGGTTCTCTGCTCACAGTGTTTGATGAACCCGAGGCGGGAATAGATTTGTGGAGTTTTTCCAACCTTATTGAGGTGTTTGAGAGACAGCGCAGGGAGATAAAGGACAGGTCTATCCTCATCATCTCCCATCAGGAGCGTATCCTCAACATAGCCGATGAAATAATCGTGCTCAAAAACGGAGTGCTGGAAACAAAAGGAACCAAGGATGAGGTGCTCCCCGCGCTTATGGGCACATCCTCAGCGGTAAAGGAATGCAGAGGAGTGAATAATTAATATGGATTTGAATAATATACAGAAATATTTACTTAAAGAAATAGCGGACATAACGGAAGTCCCGCAGGGCGCTTATAACATCCGCTCAGACAGTCAGTCCATAGGCCGTCAGTCCACCGAAAATGTGGAAATCACACCCAAGGAGGGCGTCAGCGGGCTGGATATCTTCATCAAGCCTAATGTTAAGGACGAGACTGTCCACATCCCCGTTGTGATGACAAAAAGCGGACTGAAAGAAGAAGTTTACAACGATTTCTTTATCGGCGACAACGCTCAGGTGCTTATTGTCGCGGGTTGCGGAATTGACAATTGCGGCGCTCACGACTCACAGCACGACGGTATTCATCGCTTTTACGTCGGCAAAAACGCCAAGGTTAAATATGTCGAAAAGCATTACGGCTCGGGCGACGGCGCGGGCAAGAGAATCCTCAATCCCGTGACCGAGGTCTACGCGGAGGAGGGCAGTACCGTCGAGATGGAGATGGTACAGATTAAAGGTGTGGACGATACCACCCGCACAACTGTAGCGGAGCTCAAAAAAGGCGCGAGTATGGTAGTCAGGGAACGTCTTATGACCCACGAAGAACAACAGGCGTTCAGCGTGTATACAGTCAATCTTAACGGCAAAGACGCAAACGCCGATATTGTTTCCCGCGGTGTGGCGAGGGACAATTCTTTCCAGAAGCTGGACTTAAAAATTGTAGGTAACGCTGAGTGCAAAGGTCATACCGAGTGTGATTCAATCATTATGGACAACGGCAAGATTCTTGCTGTTCCCGCTCTGGAAGCAAACGACGTTGACGCTTCCCTTGTACACGAGGCGGCTATCGGAAAAATAGCGGGCGAACAGCTTATAAAACTGATGACTCTCGGCTTGACCGAAGCCGAGGCGGAAGAGCAGATTATCAACGGATTCTTGAGATAATAAAGAGAGTTAATTATGTTTAAAAAAGAGAAAGCGGAAACTTTTAAAACGCTCAAACTGAGAATATCGGGTATGCGTTGTACCGAGGAATACGAGGTAATTTGTAACGGCGAAAGCTGTGAGGCGGCGCATTACTTTATTGTGTACAGACAAGGCACGGACAGCGACATACGTGAGCTTCAGAAGAGCGCCGTGTGCTCGGCACAGGTTGTTCTTGATTTACTTAACCGATGTAACGTTCTCGGATGGGACGGATTCAGCGGACCTAATCCCCGCTGGGTAAGGGACGGCTGGATGATGAATTTTGAAGCCGTGATAAACGACAAAAGAATTTACGCCAGCGGGTCAAATAATTTCCCAAAATATTACTCCGAGTTCAGGGACGGCATAAAAAGTTTGATATACGACGGAGGAGAGAAAAATGTTTAACAACCCTCCTATGTGCGGCGGCACTTCAAAGAGCTATGACGAAAACGCTCCCAAAGAGATAAAATCCGAGGATATGACTTTGTTTAAGATTGAGACGGCGTTGACGCCGATGGGCGTAATGGTCGGCTCACAGGGCGCCGCGCCTGTAAAGACAGCGTGGTTCAGATTTATCTCGGTTTACGCGGCAAAGTGTGAGAGCGGCGTTTTTGTGCTGCTCTACGCGCATAATCGTAATGACAAAAAAGAGTTCGGTTGGAGCTATATAAAAGATGATATCTTCCCCGAACTTGTCAGCGCCGTAAATAATTATAATCTGGCTAAATCAAACGGTTCTCACTCTTTTACATACGGACTGCCCGAGAACTTCGGCGGAGAGGTGAGAGTGGATTACTCAAGCGGCGAGAGGATTGATTTCTCTACAAACCGCAATCCCGTTATATCTGTGGATTTTGCTGTGTGGTTGTATGATTTCTTCAGCGAAGCTCTGAAAAAGGAAAGTGTTGAGCTGCCCGATGCAAGTAAAATCAAGACAATCCGCTTTGACTTAAAGCGCAGCGGCGGCGGATATACACATATTGTGTTGACTCAAAACGGCGATGTGTGCAGTTACAGCAGAGAGCGTAAGTTTGATTTCCCCGATATCTACAAGGATGAAAAGGAGCTTCCCTCGGAGCTTATGGACAAGTTCAGAGGAATTATTAACGACAACGCTATGTCGGTGTGGCATATGCTTCCCGAAAGCGGATTCGATGCTATTGAAGAAAAGTCGATGACCTTCGTTTTTGATGACGGTACAGAGATTTTTGTGCCGAACAACAGGTCTTTACCCGCGACGATTTCGGGCGCGTTTTTTAACATTGAGCTTGAGCTCGACAGCAACAACTGAGAATTAAAGGCTTCCCAATGGAAGTCTTTTTGTTTTGAAAAAATCTATTTACTTTGAGCGTAAGCTCTGTTACAATAAAACCAGAGAGACGCGGAGGTGTGTATTATGACAAACAATGAAAAAACACGCGAAAAATACCTGAAGCTCCTTGCGGAGAAATATCCGAACCGAGGGGCGGTATCGCGCGAGATAATCAACCTCAGCGCAATTATGAATCTGCCAAAGGGTACAGAGCACTTTATGAGCGATATACACGGCGAATATGAGGCGTTTTATCATATTCTCAATAACTGCTCGGGAGTTATCCGTGAAAAGGTTAATATGCTCTACAAGCCCGAGCTTTCGCACGAAAAGCGCAAGGAAATCTGTACTTTGATTTATTACCCGAGCGAGAAGCTGGCGATTATGCGCAAGCAGGGTAAAGCCACGCCTGAAAACTTCCGTGTAATTATCAATCGGCTGGTAGAGGTTGCGCGCGTGCTGTCTTCCAAGTACACCCGTTCCAAGGTGCGCAAGGCTATGCCCGCGGATTACGGATATATTATTGACGAGCTTCTGCACGCCCAGAAGGATGAGGACGACAACCAGGTGCGTTATCACAACAAAATACTGGACACGATAATCGACATTGACGCGTACGGTTTTGTAATCGCGCTCGCGGGGCTGATAAAGCGTCTCGCGGTTGACAGACTGCACATCGTAGGTGATATATTTGACCGCGGAGAGTCTGCCGACAAGGTTGTGGACTTGCTGATGAATCACCATTCTCTCGACATTGAGTGGGGTAACCACGACATTCTTTGGATGGGCGCGGCTTCGGGCAGTAAGGCGTGTATAGCGAATGTTGTACGCAACAGCGTCAAGTACAACACGGTCAAAACACTTGAAAGCGGCTATGGTATAAGCCTGCGCAATCTGGCGCTTTTCGCCGACAAAACATATAAAAACAAGCGCTCGATGGACGCGGCGCTCAAGGCAATTTCTGTTATTCAGTTTAAGCTCGAGGGACAGATAATCAAGCGAAACCCCGAGTTCGATATGGACGACAGGCTTCTGCTCGACAAGATAGACCTTGAAAACGGTACTGTTATATGCGAGGGTAAGATATGGAAGCTCAGCGACACGGATTTCCCGACGCTGAAGCCTGACAACCCTTATGAACTGACCGAGGAAGAAACAGCTGTAATGGACGAGCTGAAGGCGGCGTTTGTCAGCAGCGAAAGGCTGAAAAAGCACATAACATTTATATATGAAAACGGTTCAATGTACAAGACCTATAACGGTAATCTGCTATATCACGGCTGTGTTCCTCTGACAGATAAAGGCGAGCCCGACGAGGTCAGGCTGTTCTGCGAAAGCCTTAAAGGCAAAGCGCTATTTGATTTCGCCGATATGATGGCGCGACACGCTTTCTTCGCAAGTCAGAAGTTTTTGCCCGAGCTTGACTTTATGTGGTACCTTTGGTGCGGCAAGAAGTCTCCCTTGTGCGGCAGAAATATAAAGACATTTGAAAGAACATTTATAGCGGACAAGGACGCTTGGACTGAGGAGAAAAACCCCTACTATAATTTCTATTATCAGAAAGAAACGTGTGAGATGATTCTTAAGGAATTCGGGCTCAACTCTCCGTCCTCCCACATTGTAAACGGTCACACGCCGGTGCGTACTGTCAAGGGCGAACTGCCCATAAGGGCGGACGGTAAGCTCCTTGTAATTGACGGCGGTTTCTGCAAGGATTATCACGAAAAAACAGGAATCGCGGGCTACACGCTGATTTACAACTCGCACGGTATGAGACTAAAAGCTCACCAGCCGTTTGAGAGCGTAAGCAACGCGCTGAACGAGAACAAGGATATCCACTCGGATTCCGAAATTGTTGAAACCGAAAGCTCCCGTCTGATGGTTGAGGGCACGGACGACGGCGACAGGATTGCCGAGCAGATTAACGATTTGCGGCAACTGCTGGAGCTGTATAAAAAGGGACAGATTATCGGCTGATAAAACAAATTAAAGCAGACACCAAAAAGTGTCTGCTTTCTTTTTGCCTGCAAGCGGGTTTTAGTATTCGTAATCGTAATTGTCGTACAGGAAGTCAGCCCAGTAATACTGACTCATATACTCGTCGTGGTAGGAGTTTACCGCGCCCGCGTCGAGCTCCTTAAAACGGTAATAGTCGCAGTCAAGCACTTCGGGATTTACGGCTAAGGCGTTGTAGCTTTTTACGATAGCGCTCTCGGCGCCAACTTTTTTGAGCGCTTTTATCATCGCCGAAATCAGTGTTTGTAAGTAGCTCTGCTGTTTTTTGTCATAGGGCGCGTCTTCAAACAGCGCGGCGGCAATCTCTCTTGTGGAGCAGGAGCTTCCGTGACGGTGAACAAGGTAAGCAAAAATCTCCTTGGCGCGGCTTCTTTCAAATCGAACGTGCTCGCCGCTCGGCGTAAATACATCGAAATTACCGAAGCACTGAACCCTCAAAAGAGAATTGTCCTTTGGAATGATGGGGAAGCGAAGGTCGGAAAGTTCGCTTTTGACCGCCTCGACTGTTACGGGTTTCATAATGTATCCGCTCGCGTGAAGCCGCATAGCGTCACCCGTGTATTCGGAGTAGCCCGTTACAAATATAATATTCATTTTGGGATTAACTCTTTTAAGCTCACCCGCAAGCTGTACGCCTGTCATTCCGCTCATATGTATATCGAGAAACGCAATATCACAGCCGTTCTTTTTGGCGTCCTCAAGCAGTTCATCGGGATATTCGAACGCTCCTATATCCGCGTCGGGCTTGGCTTCTTTGACGGCGGCTTCAAGCATTTGGAGCATCAAAGGTTCGTCATCAACGCAAAGCATTCTCATTTTGTCTCTCCTTTATTATTCTCTTTTGGAATTATAATTTTAGCTTCTGTTCCTTCGCCGATAACGCTTGTTACAACAACCTCGGCGTCGCACATCTCTTTGAGTCGGCGTTTTATATTATCCATACCGACGTGAGAACGTCCGTCGTTTATCTTCTTTTTGTTTACATCAAATCCCGTGCCGTCGTCCGATACAATAACCTCATACGCGGTATCGGTTTCTCTTGTGGCAATCGTAAGAGTTCCGCCGCCTTTCTTTTTGCTCAGACCGTGCTTAACGGCGTTTTCAGCCAGCGGCTGTATCGTAAGCTGCGGAATAACAAAGTCGGAAACCTGTATATCATACTCAATATTCAGCTTTTCGCCGAAACGCAGTTTTTCAATGTAAAGATACTTCTTGAGGTGCTCCATTTCTTTCTCAAAGGGGATAGGGGTTGTCTGTTCAAGCGAGTCCATATTTCCTCTGAGATACTGCGCGAAGGTTATTGTCGCCTGACTTGCGGTGTCGGGGTCAACCTTGCACAGCATAGCTATTGAGCTGAGCGCGTTGTACATAAAATGCGGCTGAATCTGGCTTACCATTACTCTTACTTTGGATTCGTAGAGCTCCTTTTCGGTGGCTATGAGCGTTTGCTCGCGCTTCGCTACAACTACGCCGAATATCAGCACAATCGAAATCAGCATAGCGGCGAACTCGGTGGTCAGCCCGTACGAATAGCCTGTGATAATCTGGTTTGCTACGGGGATAAGTACAAACGACGCCGTAATCAGTCTTTCCTTGACAGGAGTTTTTGAGATAAAAAAGCCGATTGTAACTATAATAAGTCCCACGGCAAGATACGACTGGCTCCACATAAACATTGGAGTTCTGTGGTAAAATCCCTCGCTGTCAATGGTGAAAAACAGCGGATATAACAGATTTATAAGAATAGCGATAATAGTAGGTATAAGAAGGATGTTCATAATAACGCTTGCGACGTTGCCGAATGTTCCGTGAAGCTCAAGCGCCGTGAACACATAGCGCCACAAAAAGAAAATCAGCAGTGTTGCGCCTATGTAGTTGAGTATGTTCGCTGTCATATTCCACACAGCAAATTTTTTGATTCCCTGAACAATCCAGCAGAAAATGTCCGTAAACAGCACAAATGATGTAGAAGAAATAAGCAGCGCGAAGGTGCGTGTGTGTTCGCTGAAGCCCTCTCTGTCCTGAGCGATACTGTACAGCAGTACAGTGGCTACCGCCATACTGATAATATCAGCGCCGAGGTTGAATACAGAGGTCGCCGCCATTCCCGAAAAGCCTCTCGCAAGGCACATAGCTATCGCGGCGGCAGTCAAAACAAGCGAGATAATAAAGCAAAGCGGCATTACCCACTTCTTTTTGCCCCAATAATTTGTTATTTGTGATATTAGCTCCACAGCCGAACACTCCTTAATATATTCTGTTCTCATATTATCGTAAATCTTAAAAAAATGCAAATTTTTTCAAAAAATCCAAAAAAATTTTTAAAACAACGTTTTTTGTTGTACTTCTGTTGTACTCGGTTTGATATAGTATAGCCAGACAAAAGGGGAACACCTCAGAAAGGATGATTGTAATGAGAAGAATGCTTTTTGAATTACTTGTAGGAATACCTGTAATAATCGGAGTGTACACACTTCTGGAATTCCTTTATTGTAAATTTATCGTTTACAGCCCGTTTGTTTTTGATATAAGAGCCTGCTTGATATGTTTAATTGTATGGTTTGTTTGTACAACAGTATCTTATATGGCAAGAAAAAACATAAGTAAAAATACACACAGATAAGGAGAAATAAAAATGTTAGAAATATTATCAAGATTTTTTGAAAAGGTAATGAATGCTACAGTAGGTCCCGTGGACGCGATGTACTAAACGGAAATCAATTCCTCGATCTTTACCGTAAGGAGAAACGAATAATTTAGAAGTGTTTAAAAGCAATTCCGCATAACGCGGATTGTATATATATAGAGGCGGACATGTAATCAGTTTACGCACTGGTTATGCCCATACATTATCTCCTTGCGAACCGCCCGAGCGTAAAGTTCGGGCGGTTCTGTTTTTTTGTCTGAAACGTCGGTTAAGCGCCAAAAAAATAAAAATATAAAAAGATATGTTTCTGTTGTACTTTTGTTGTAGTCGGTCTGATATAGTATGTGCATACTAAAGAAAACACAAAAAAAGGAGATAACAAAAATGAAAAACACAACAAATAACATCACAAAAACATTAATAGCAGTAGGAATCGCGTTTGTAATTGCGGTATCATCAGCCTTGATAATGGGAGCTGTCAGAGCCGACGCGGCAACAAAGAAATCCGCGCGTATAACTCAGAAGGCTGCTTCAACTCAGCTTCCCAAGACAACTTCAAAGAAAAACCAGTTCGCGAAAGTGTACACAGTCAAGGCGTCGGGTAAAACCTCCCGAGGTTATGACTGGACATACAAGACAGACTACAAGAATATCAAGGTTGATTGCAAATACAACTTCAAAGCTCAGAAATATACATTTAAAATCACAGGAAAAAGCTACGGCCTTAACCACCTTACACTTAAATATAAGACTTCCGACAAGAAGTGGGCGAGCATAAAGCTGACACTCTTTGTGGACAGTCAGAAGTATATTATGAGAACAGCGTAAGTAAGTTGAAATAAAAGGAGATAATTATGAACTACATTCTTACTACCGAAAATCTTACCAAAACCTATGATAAAAAGGATGCGGCTAAGAATATAAACATTCACATCCGTGAGGGTGAAATTTACGGTTTGATCGGTCGCAACGGCGCAGGTAAAACCACAGTTATGCGTATGATAAGCGGGCTCTCTCGTCCCACAAGCGGAAGCTATCAAATCCACGGAGAGAACAAAAACGGCATTGGTGTGCTTATAGAAAGCCCGGGCATCTACAAGAATATGTCCGCTAAGGAAAACCTCAAGCTCAAGTGTATCGCTATGGGGTGTGACAGTGACGAATATATTGAGGGACTCCTCAAAACCGTCGGACTGGAAGATACAGGCAAGAAGAACGCGGGTTCGTTCTCGCTGGGTATGCGCCAGAGGCTCGGCATAGCGCTCGCGCTGGTAGGCGACCCGAAAATGATTGTACTTGACGAACCTATTAACGGTCTTGACCCTCAGGGTATCGTTGAGGTCAGACAAACTCTCGAGAAGCTCAAAGAGGAAAAGGGAATTACGATTATGATTTCCAGCCATATCCTCGATGAGCTCGGAAAACTCGCCGATTCTTACGGAATAATACACAACGGAGAGCTCGTAGACGAATTTAGCAATGATTCACTCGCGGAGCGCTGCGGTGAATATGTTGCAATCAAAACAGATGACAACAATACAGCGATTGAAATTATAAAGAATAAAGGATATAACGACATAAGCGTTAATCATGACGGATTCATTCATGTAGACAAAGCTGTTAACGATACCGTTGAAATTAACAAGGCTCTTGTAAACGGCGGAGTCGGAGTAATGGAGTTGTATATCAAAAATATAAGTCTTGAGGATTATTACCTCAGCATAACAGGAGGCGGCAACAATGGCTAATATTATAAAAATGGATTTAAGACGTATGTCACACTCGACATTGTTTGCAGTGTCGCTTTTGATTATCGCGGGGCTTAATTTAGTAGCGGGAATTGCCGAGCCTGTTGTTTTAAGGCTCATTCCTACAGCTTCAAATCTCAAACCGACGCTTATTTCAGACTTGATTGCAAGTCCCTTTAGCATACCGCTCCTGATAATTCTCCTGATTATGTCGGCTGTCAGCTTTTTCTACGCCGATTTCTCGGGCGGATATATAAAGAACATCGCAGGTCAGGTGAACAACAGAAGCACTCTTGTTGTTTCAAAGTTCATCGTAATCGGAATTCACAATATGATTTTTCTGCTTGTCGGCGTAGTTTCGAGAATCCTCGGAGCTCTGGTCGGTATTGCTATGGGCGGAGCGATAGAATTTGACGCTTTGATTCCCGCGGCTTTATTGACGCTGCTTATCAAGTGGATGCTTATTATGGCAATCTGCGCTATCCTTCTGTTCATCACAACAGGCGTAAGAAACAAGACTTTGGCCAGCATTATCGGCGTGATTATCGGTACCGGAGCTTTGGGACTTG
Source organism: uncultured Ruminococcus sp. (assembly GCA_902785365.1). Lineage (GTDB taxonomy): Bacteria > Bacillota > Clostridia > Oscillospirales > Acutalibacteraceae > Ruminococcoides. Next base: position 72,683 of record CACZYC010000001.1, read on the forward strand.
TATATTTAGGTCTTGACGCGGCGGTAGCTAACATCTTTAAGGTGAACGGCTTTTCAATCTCGGACTATATGCCCGACCAGCTTATTTCATCAGTCAGCGTAGGCTCAAATATCGCCGTTATCAACGCGATAATAGTTGCTTTAGTTTGCACGGCGATTTTCCTCTCGCTCGCGATAAAATTGTTCAAAATCAGAGATTTAAAGTGAATTGATATCAAAAATAAAAGGCTCGGATTCCGAGCCTTTTTTTGAGTTTATTTGTATTTCTTTTTAATTGTCAGGATATTATGGTTGTCCTTGTACTCATATGAGACATCGTCCATAATCTTCTTGACAAGGAATATTCCGTATCCGCCGATTCCTCTTTCTTCGGCTGGAAGAGTGATGTCGGGGTCGTCTTTTTCGAGGGGGTTATACGGGATTCCGCAGTCCTTGAACGTGATTGAAATACTGGTTGAGTCAATTTCAATCTTAATCTCCGCCTTGCCGATTTTGTCCTGATAGGCGTAGCTCGCTATATTGTTCATAATTTCGTCCACGGCAATCTCAAGCTGGTATTTCTCCTTGTTTGAGAACGGCAGATTTTTAGCTTTGGATTTTACAAAATCGACCGCGTCCGCAATACTTTCGATCGTCGCGTCAAGTGTGAGTGAGCTTTCGCTTTCCATACCGAAATATTCAAGACACAGCATTGTCAAATCGTCAAACTGAGGCGCGCTGCCGACAAATTCGTCTACACGTTTTTTGACGTTGTCGAGAATAGCGTGCGGGCTTTCGCCGCCGACCTCATTGAGAGCGCCGACTGTTCTTTCAACGCCGAAGAGCTCCTCGTTCGCGTTTGTCGCTTCGGGTACGCCGTCGGTGTATATAAAGAGCTTTGAACCCTTTTCAAGACGCATTGTATACTCGTGGTACTTAATGCCCGTCAGACCGCCTATTACAAAGCCGTGGGTATCCTTGTGCAGTTCAAAACTGCCGTCCGGGTGTTTGAGTATCGGTTTTTCGTGACCCGCGTTCGCGGCTCTGAGAACACCGTTTTTAAGGTCGAGTATTCCTAGCCATACAGTGACAAACATTTCCTCAAAGCTGTTGGCGCAAATCTGATTGTTGACGATCTCGAGCGCTTCGGCAGGGGAGTTGTCGTTAAGCACCGCGTTTTGAATCAGAATCTTACTCATCATCATAAACAGAGCGGCGGGAATACCCTTGCCCGAAACATCGGCCATAACTATGCCGAGATGCGTTTTGTCAATGAGGAAGAAGTCATAGAAATCTCCGCCGACTTCCTTGGCGGGAGTCATAGTCGCGTAAATATCAAAGTCCTCTCTCTCGGGGAACGCCGGGAAGGTGATCGGGAGCATATGCGACTGAATGCCAGCGGCAAGCTCCAGTTCGGAAGTGATTCGCTCTTTTTCGGCAGCGGCTGCCGCGTTCTGCTTGATATAATCACGCAGCTTGGTATCCATCCCGATTATTGAATCGGCGAGCATTTCGATCTCGTCGTTTGTCTTGATGTCGATATCGAGCTTTCGGTCGTCTTCGATGTTTTTAACAATATCCTTTGTTGCTTCCTGGAGCTTGATAATCGGGCGCACAATCAGCTTTCTGGCAATGAAATAATATACCAGCATAATAATCGCCATTATTATAACAATCAGGACAACTACGTTGAGAATGATTGTGCTGATCATATGGTCGATTGCCGCAATCGACAAATCCGCCGCGATAATCGCGACAACATTACCTTTGCTGTCACAGAGCGGAACAGATACTGTCAGAATATGCTCTCCTGTTTCGGAGTCGGTATAGTACTGGGAGTCCTCGCTGATCTTTTTGGCTACTAATTTATCAACCTGTTCCTTGGCGCCCTCGCTGTACGGGTATTTTGTGAGAAATTCCTCGGGTTCGCTGCCGGGTTCGGCATCCCAGATGTAAGTGAAATCTTTTTCGTTGGGAATGAAAACATAAAGGTATTTAATGCTTACACCGTTTTTATTTTGAGAGTCGGGGTTTATGGTGGACTCGGCAATTGAGTTGACGAACTTGTTGACTTGCTGATAATACTCATCCTTTTTGCCTGTGGAGATATATTCCTCAATCTTGTCGCCGTCAATAAATTTCGCGGCAGACTTAACATACGAAATCGCGAAAGCCTCGTAGTTGCTGTGCATAATGTTGTTCAGCTGTATTCCGATGGTTATGCCCGTGGACGCGCTGAGAATGACAAGCACCAGCAATATTAACAGCAGTGTACGTCTTGCGATTTTACCTTTCTTTTTCATACGCTTTTTTCCTCTTGTATTTTATCTTGATTTGACTCCACGCTTCAGCCAGAAGCATAGATATAATTGTTATGGCAAGTCCCAAAAAGTACGCGGGGATTGGTTCGAGATACGGGTCGCCTTTGATGTTGTATATGAGCATATCAACCGTCCAGTAAACTATAACCCAGTGTATACAGTAAATGCTGTTGATGTTTCGGCTGACGCTCTCAATCGGCTTTTTCAGCTTTTCGGGAATAATCTTTGACAGGTGGAACGGGATGATTAAGAACCCGACGCACGCGAGTATGCATATAATCGCTTCAATAGTGTTCATATGATAGAACACGTTAGCTCCTTCGCCCATCATCATACCGAAACCGCCGAAAAATTCCCACGCGCAGAAAGCAACCGAAATAACAATACATATCGGACAAACTGTGTTGTAGAACAAGTCCTTGCTTTTAAGCCGTTGATGGCAGTGCCCGAGTACATAGCCGAAGGCGTAGAAAATGAACCACGTCAAAAGCGGAAAATCCGAGTATATGTAGGGGTCGCCCGAAACGGTTTCAACACCGATAATATGTCCCATAATAACATTGAGCACGTTGTTGTGAAAGTCAACATTGTTGAACACAGTGCCCAATATACTCAACCCCAGACCGACTGCCAGAATTTTAAGGGGGTTCAGTTTGAGGTAGAGCAGCAACGACATTACTATCATTGCGAGCGAAGCGAACTGAAGAATATCATTGCCGAAGAACAGATAGGGGAGCGGCGTGATATATTTTTCAACGTTGCCGGATATTCCATAGCCGACAAGCGACGGAATAAGATACCTGAACACGTTTAGTATAATGCCGATTATTCCTATTTTTATTCCTCTCTGAAACACCTGTTTAGGCGAGCCGTGACGGGAATACACCAGTCCGACACCCATAGCTATCATAAACCTTGTCGGTCCTATTACACCGCCGACAATCGAGTCAAAGTAATACGGAATCCCCGGTACGTCGAGCAGCGCGGGTGGGGTTCCGTCCACGAACACGTGAACTATGGCGAGTCTGTATATCAGGATGAACTTGAACACATCAAACTCAAACTGCCGCCCTGTGTTGCACGGCTCTTTTGTAAAAAACTTATCTGTTATTTTCATAAATTGATTCTTTTTTATTTTTCATAATTTTGTCGAAAAAACATTCTGTTTTATTATAACATATTAATTCGGAATTGTCATTATATTTTTAGTGAGTATAACCCACATATTTTATGCTGAATTATTTGCATATTTACGATGAATGTGGTACGATAGAATTGATATTGAATGTGATGGTATAAAGTTATAATGGATGTGCCTTTATGGCGGCATTTGACAGCGTACTGTCAGATGTTCCTGACATCAACAACGAGCAGCTGCATATAACACTATAAGAATTTTGACAGGAGGTTACGTTATGCAAAACTTTGATTATCAAACCCCGACCAGACTTATCTTCGGTAAGGGAGTTGTCGCACAGCTCCCTGAGGTGATGAAACAGTTCGGCAAAAAGATATTGCTCACCTACGGTGGCGGCAGTATTAAGAGAATAGGGCTCTATGACAAGGTGATGGAGCTTTTGGCAGACTTTGATATTTATGAGCTCAGCGACATTCAGCCCAACCCCAAGTACGACCCCAGTGTGCTTGACGGCGTTAAAATCTGCAAGGAAAACGATATCGATGTTATCCTTGCCGTCGGCGGCGGAAGCGTGCTTGACTGCTCAAAAGCCATAGCCGCGGGGGCTAAGTATGACGGCGACCCGTGGGATTTGATTTCTTATCAGGCTTTTGCCAAAGATTCAATCCCGATTGTGGATATTATCACTCTCGCCGCTACAGGAAGCGAGTATGACTGCGGCGGAGTTATCTCCAGAACCGAGACAAACGATAAAATCGGCTATATGGATTCGCACAATTTTCCCGCCGTTTCTTTCCTTGACCCGACCTACACTTTCAGCGTGTCAAAGAAGCAGACCGCCGCGGGCTGCGCGGACGCTATGAACCATATTATAGAGCAGTATTTCTGTGAGGATTCAACGCTTCTTAACGACGGTTTTATGGAGGCGGGATTAAAGAGCCTTATGATTAACGCGGTAAAATGCCTGGAGAATCCCGAGGATTATACCGCCAGAGCCGAGATGATGCTGACCTGTACTTATGGCTGCAACGGTATTTACGCGCTCGGCAACAGCCCTTCGGGATGGCCTTGCCACGGCATTGAACACGCTCTCAGCGCGTATTATGACATTACTCACGGAGAGGGTCTCGCGATTATTACTCCCCGTTGGATGAAGTATATTCTCAGCGAAAAAACCGTTGACCGCTTTGTAAAATACGGTGTGAACGTGTTCGGAATTGACGACAGTCAGGATAAGTTTGATATAGCTAATCAGGCGATTGACGCGACATATGGATTTTTTGAATCAATCAATATTCCCATGCACCTTAAAGATGTAGGAATCGACGACAGCCGTATAGGGGAGATGGCTCACCATATTGCTGTTAACGAAGGTCTGGAGGAAGCGTGGGCTCCGCTCAACGAGGACGACCTCGTGAAAATTCTGACCGATTCTCTGTAATCGCGCGGATAATAAAAAATACTTTAAATATGAAAAACGTCACCGTGGATTTTTCCATGGTGACGTTTGTATTTTTTGATGTGTAAAGATGATTGTTAAGCTTATGCGAGCAGGTTGCTCATATTGTATGTAGCCGCCGAGCTGACTTGTACGCCGTCGTCGGTTACGACATAGGTGTAGAAGTAGATTGAAGCGTCCTTAGCCTTGCTTATACTGAAGTACGGAGCGTAGCGGAACTGGTACTGTCCCGACTGGTTATACCAGTTGACGGAAGAGTTGTGAACGGCAATCTTGTTCGTTGTGCCTGTTCCTGTCTTAATTTCATCAACCGCCGCAGCGATTTCGTCCTCGGACTTGCTGCTCAGAGCAAAGGCTACGCCCATTCTCTTGAACTTGTTTGTGCCTGTGTTTGCCGTGGCGAGCATTTCGAGCTCGACCTTATCGTCAGTTACCGAAATACTGTTCAAATCTATAAAGGCGTATTCAGCCAGTGACGAGGGGTTGTCGGTTGTGATGTCGGTGTCCTTGCAAACATAGAACTTGTAGAAACCGCCCGTAAATACAACCTTGCCGTCAACGAGGTACGATTTAGGCTCACCTGTGCCCAAGGTAGCGGTTTTCATATATTTATACCTGCCCAGTTCATAACCGTTACTGGTTACCTTGTACGTCTTCTCCGTGTTGTTAATCTGCACATTGATTGTGCTCTCACTAACCTCATATGTGTATCCGTTGTATTCAAGGTATGGGTTTTTAATCATGGGCTGGTTGATTTCAATAAAGGTCTGAAGCGAGTATTCATTACTCGGTTCAACAGTTTTTGTTACAGTTTTTTCAACAAGCTGACCTGTACCTTCGTCATAGATGTTGTACTTGTAGTTGATTGTGGTAAGGTCAAAGCTCTTTGTGCCTGTGTAGGTATTGCCGCCGAACTCAGCTGTCGCGGTGTAGGTGTTCTTGCCGTTCTCGACATTGGATGTAACTTCCGCTTCAACTGTTTCCTTATGCTTACATCGGGTATCGGTACAAGTGAACTCAGCGGTTGCCGAGCTGTAATCATCAGACCAGCTCCATGACGGCTCGCCGTACTTATGCGCGTCGCTGAACGTGTATGCTATACTCTTCTGTCCGAGCGAGGTGCGGCTGAAGGTTGTATCGTGAGTTATAAGGGCATTAACTTTCATATTATTGAAAGCATAATTGCTTAACGTAATTTTACCCTTGTAATCGAGCTTGATATCAAGTTCGTTACCGCCCGCGTTATTTGCCCACGAGAAGGCAGCATAGCCGATGTTTGAAAGGCTTGAAGTGTCGCCCTTGACCTTAGAGACGTCCAGACCCCAGAAAGTATATGACGTAATCTCTTTAATATTCTCGGTCAAAGTGAGCTCAAACTGAGTTGATCCACTTTTGAAGAGCTTGCAATTATCATTTGAAGTCGATGTGATGTTGTTGCCGAGAATTGTAATCGGTTTGCCGTTATAGGTCTTGGGAATCACGAGCTCGTCAATGTCCTTGGGACCTGTGTAGTAGTTAATCTGATACTCGGTATCGTTATTTATTAAATCAAAGTCGAAGTACGAGAGAGTAAGTTCATTCGCGTTGAGCTCGCCGCCTAAGCTTCCGTCAGAGTTAACGGCGTAATATTTGTTGTCTATCTCTGCATATTCAATTGTGCCGAGATGATACTCGCCGTTGTCGTCTATGTATGGTTCTGTCTTATCAGTAACAGGAACAAACTCAGCGCTTACGGTCACGTCGCTATCAGGCATTTCAAAGCTGTACACACCGTTTGCGGGTGTAATCTCGTTGCCGTTGACCAGTACGTTCTTAATGGCGTAATGCGCCGCGGGAGTGACGTCCAGGGTAATAATCGTACCCGAGGAAGCTGTTTGCTCGGATGCGGTAACAGTACCGTTCTCAGAGGTGTTCACAGTTATGGTATGCGGTGTATCCCATACAGCGAGTGCGGTAGCCGACTGATTGGATGTGGCGACAAAACGATCGCCGTGGTTATAATACTTGCCGTTGATTGACCAGCATTTGAATTTACTTCCCTCGGGAGCGGTAAAGTCACAACCAGGGAGGAAATACTGCTCGTCCCTTATGTGTTCGCTTTCCATCTCGCCCGATCCGCCGTTCGCGTCAAAGTTAAGGATAAACGGTTTGCTGAGAATTATATTATCGGAATTGCTGATATATTCCGTAAAATAATCGTCGTTATCGCTCAGGAAATTATGAGCTACGGCTTTATCGTTCAGCTCGGAGGTAATGGTACAGGGCAGATTCTCTGTATCCTCGGCGGTTACACCGATTACGGTGTCTTCGCTCAGTTTTTCCGCGATATTAATAACCGCTCCTGTCTCAAGATAAACGTTTTCATCTGTTTTGTTGTCTTGAGCGTCGATAAAGCTGTTCATATGAATTATAACATCGCCGTGGATGTTAAGATTTCCGTCCGACGCGACATAAATGCCCGCGCCGTGAGTTGACGAAGTGTTGTCGGTGATTCCTCCGCCGTATATGTTGAATGTACCGCCGCTGCCGACAGACACGGCTCCGTTTGTAAAGCCATTAAGATGACCCGCGTACAGGTTAAATGTACCGTTGACATTTATTTTTTTACCCGTAACTACGCCCTTGCCTGTTTCGTCATATATGTTTAGAGACGCTCCCTGACCAACGGTATAATTGTCACCCGTAACGGTGAGTTTGTGTCCCATAAGGCAGATGTTCAGCGTATTGCCCGATGAGAGCGACGAGGCGGGTAATTCTGTATCTTCAATCAGGTAATAGTTGCCCGAGACTGACAGCACGCTGTTATTGAGGCAGGGCTCAAAGACCATTCCATCCTCGTGCTCGTGGTTTTCATATTCTATTTTATTAAATTCCGCATAGAAAGTAACCTGTGTTGACGGCATCGTGATGGTAAAATTCTCACTACTTTCGACTGGAGTAAGATCGTGCAGTACTCCATTGCCGTGGTCCTTGCGGATATACCAGATTCTTGATAACCGATAACCCTCTTCAGGCTGAGGTTTTACAGTAATCGTTGTGCCTTCCGCCGCCATATTATAATTCGTAACGAGCGTACCGTGCGTCAAATTTTCGCCTGTTTTGACCAGATATTGATTTTCATATTGATAATTGAACTCCATATCCTCGGTGACGATGACCTTGTCGCCAGGTTGGTAGGTATTATCGCCGTTAGTCCATGCTGTGAACTTTTTAACCGTGCCTTCGTCATCAGGCTCGCTGTCTCTGCCTTCCGGAAGAGTGTAGTTCGCGCCGACGATAGTCGGATATGCTCTGGTGCTGATCGGGTCGGTAAAGGTGATAGTCGTCATCTGATTGATGACATTGTTATACAGTGAACATTCACAGATGTTCTCGTTATAAAAATGCGGCTCGTTGAGCTTTTCGTATTTACAGTTATCACAATGCATAGAATGGGTCTGTTCTGTCACGTCATAGGTTCTGTTCAGATGCCAGCAGGGCAGTATCAAAACAACATTACCTTCGCTCTGGCATGTCTTGACGCGATTATTAGTTGACGCGTGTGTGATGATATTTCTATCCTTTAGATTCTCGTACGCCGCAAGCGCTTCCGATAAATCCGTAATCCCGGAAAAATCCTGTGCCGTATCTACGAGATCCGAGACACTGAGATTGTCTATATTAAGAGAATATACCGTATAATCGTCGGGAAGATCAAGCGTTCCAAGCTCGTCTCCGTGATCTCCGTAACCAATCGCGCAAGCATCGTTATAGCCCGCGGCTAAAACGATACCGCCTGTAATCTCGACGGGACCGCCTTCTCCGCCTGTGCCTCTGCCGTTGTCAAAATAATAGTCCCATAAGGCCTCAGGGACATTGTCCGCGTCGGTAAAGTTGAGCTGCTCCATGCCCGCTCCGATTCCTGCGCCGCCGAAATACGAATCATTCCCAACGCCGAATCCACCGCCGTAGGTGAAGACCACGCCGCCTTGGATATAGATCTTTCCTTTCTGACTGCCGCGGGCGCCGCAGCCGATACCCGCGCCTCCTTCGGAGGTCTTGGTGAGCATATTCAGCAGAGGTACTTCGTTCGCCACGATATGGATCAGCCTCAAGAACTCATTATCGTCATAGACAACGCCGCTTCTGGCGTGGACGCTGCCGCCCTTGATGTAGATAGGAGAGTCAAGGTCGCTCTGCATACCCGCGCCAATGCCCGCGCCGTTGGATGAAGCTGCGTATACTTCACCGCCGGTAATTGTAATAGTGCCTTTGGTGTTTTCATCATACCCGCCGCCGATGCCCGCGCCTCTTTTCGACATCGTCCGAACATCTCCGCCTGAGATATTGATGTTACCCATCTTGCCGTCCTCGGCCGCGCCGATGCCCGCGCCGTCGGAGCCGCGCGCGTTGACCTTGCCGCCTGAGATATTAATCGTGTCGACGTTACAGTCCTCTCCGCTGCCGATACCTGCGGCATTTTCGCCGCCTTTGGCGGTGACCTCGCCGCCGGAAATATTGATCAGGCCGCTGTTGCCGTTATCGCCGCCGCCGATACCCGCGGCGAGCTTGCCGCCTTTGGCGTTGACGGTACCGCCGTAGATGTTGATGGTGGCTTTGTTGTCCTCTTCGTTTCCGCTGCCGATACCTGCGCCTTCTTTACCGCCCGTGGCTGTGATATCGCCGCCGTAGATATTGATGAGCTTGACGGAGGAGTCCTCGCCGCCGCCGATACCTGCGCCGTAGTCGCCGCCCTTGGCAGTGATTTCGCCGCCGTAGATGTTGATGACCTTGAGGTTGTCTGCGTTATTGGTTGATCTGCCGGCGCCGATTCCCGCGCCCATGTCGCCGCCATACGCTTCGATCTTGCCGCCGTAGAACGTGATCTCCTCATAGCCGGAGGAATCATTCTTACCCGTGCCGATACCGGCGTCCTTGTTGCCGCCTTTGGCGATGATGTTACCGCCTTTGAAGATAAGGCGCCCTGTCTTTTTCTCATCCAAAGCGCCTATACCCGCGCCGTCGGCATTATATACGTTCACTTTACCCTTGTCGCCGTCCTGACCGTAAAAGGTAAGCGTGGAGCTCTGCGGAACTTTGATTCCTTTATTGTTCTCCAGCGTATAGTTGTTGCAAAGAACGATTCCGACATTCGCGTTCTCTTTGATTTCCAGCCTCTTGGAATAGGTAATGTTGCTGTCGACAACATACGTACCGCTGCCGAGCGATGCCATATTCTTATTTAACGCTGTATAGTCGATAATGTTCTTAACTGTGTTAATAACCTTCTTCTGTGACGCGTCCCATTCCTTGTCAACATACTCAACGATTGTTGCCGCGTTAAACGAAATCGCGCTGAATATACTGAGTATCATCAGCGTTGCCAATAGAATGCTCAACGGTTTTGTGAGTTTTCGCATAAATATTCCTCCTATAATAAACTAATATATAATACATAATTAGTATAAATCTTCATCGAACATGAAGTCAGCCCAATAATACTGGCTCATATACTCGTTCTGGTAAGAGTTGACCGCGCCCGCGTCCAGTTCCTTGAAGCGGTAATAGTCGCAGTCCAGCACATCGGGGTTGACCGCGAGAGCGTTGTAGCTCCTGACCACAGCGTCCTCCGCACCGACAGCTTTAAGACTTTTAATCATCGCGTAGATGTATGTCTGCAACAGGTTTTGCAGCTTCTTTTCGTAGGGCTCGTCCTCGTAAATAGCCGCAAAAAGCTCTCTCGTGGTGCAGGAAGTGCCCTGCTTGTGTACGAGGTAGGCGAATACCTCCTTTGCTTTGCTTCGTTCAAAACGAACATGAGCTCCGTCGGGAGTGAATACGTCAAAGTTGCCGAAGCACTGCACGCGCAGTTTGGCGTTTTTCTTGGGAACAATCGGGAAACGCAAATCCTCAAGCTCCGTTTTAACCTCCTCGGCAGTGACGGGCTTCATAATATATCCCGAAGCCTTCATATCCATCGCGTCGCCTTTGTACTCGGAAAAACCCGTAACAAAGATTATGTTCATTTTTCGGTTGATTTCCTTTAGCTTTTTTGCAAGCTCCACGCCGTTCATACCGCGCATATGGATATCCAAAAAGGCAACGTCACAGTCGTTTTGCTTGGCGTCCTCCAGTAAATCCGCCTGTTTACGGAACGCGGTGACGTCCGCGTCGGGCTTTGCTTCTTTAATTGCCGATTCCAGCATTTTCAGCGCCAAAGGCTCATCGTCAAGACACAGTATTCTCATTCGGTTGTTCCTCCTTGGGCAATATCACGGTCACTGTTGTCCCTTCTCCGACAACGCTTTCTATTATAACTTCGCCGCCGCACATATCGCGCAGGCGTTTTTTTGTATTCTCCATACCGATGTGAGAGCGCCCGTCGTTCTTTTGGCTGTTCACATCGAATCCCACTCCGTCGTCACTGATAATAACCTCGTAGGCTGTTTCGGTTTCGTGTGTGGAGATTTTTACCGTGCCGCCGTCCTCTTTCATACCTACTCCGTGTTTGACGGCGTTCTCAACAAGCGGCTGTATGGATAACAGCGGAAGTTTGAAATCTGTCGTCTGTATGTCGTACTCGATATTCAGTAAATCGTCAAACCGCATTTTTTCGATATATAAATATTTTTTTAAATGTTCAAGCTCCTGTGCAAACGGCACGGGAGCGGTTTGTTTCAGGGAATCCATATTGCCGCGGAGATATTTGGCAAAGGTGATAGTCGCCTCTTTGGCGGTTTTGGGGTCAAGCTCGCACATCATCGCTATTGAGGTCAAAGCGTTATACATAAAGTGAGGTCGAATCTGGCTTACCATGACGTTTACCTTTGCTTCATACAGCTCTTTCTGTATTTGCTGATAGCGGATTGCTTCTTTATATTGCTTACGTAAATCCAGTATCAGGCTGACAATCTGATATGCCATTATAATTGCCAGACCGTAGTTGAAGAATCTCGACCCCGCGAGGTGAATAAACTGGTCGAGAATATCGAGCGAAAGAGTAATTAAAAGCGGGCTCCAGGAAAGCAGGAACACAAGCGCGTTACGGTTGCCGCGGGTCTCTACGCAAAGCAGCACCAGCATAACGGCAACGCAAACCGCTGTGTTTATAAACATATTCGGTTTTGTGGCGGTTAGGTCCATCGTGTTTGTAAGGTGTAATACACCCGCTGCCGCGGCGCTCAGGAAGAATACGGCAACGATACAGTTTGCTATCGCTCTTGTTACGGGTTTTGTGAGATTGGATTTGAAATAGAGCAATGCCACCGTTATAAACAGATAGCTTGTCATCCTGACAACAAACAGACATATCGTCACGTCGGTAATCCAAAGATTCAGGAAATCTCCGAGCGACTGGGTTATCATATATAGTCCCCAGAAAAAGCACAGCGCTCCGAAGCAGAGATATTTATAGTTGATTTTTCCAAGTACAAAGCTCGAAACGGGGAAGAAGAACAGCCCGAAAAAGCACACGAGAACAAAGAGCAGAAAGCTCGGCATTGACTTAAAGAACAGCTGATTATACAGTCCGTCCTGGTGGCAATACATAACTCCTAAGCAATCCGACAAGCTCTGCGTTGCCAATGAGTACGGGTACTCAACTTCCATAATCATATCCTGCTTACCGTTAAGAACCGTCTTGGGGAATGATTCGGTTAGAATTTCCGTTACACCGTAACCGGGGGTACAAATCATCCTGTCAGCGGGAACAAAAAGCTCCTCGGGCATATCGGGTTTGTTTCTGCGGTTGGAAATCTCAAATTTTCCGTCGGCTGAACGTAGAGTGAACCATACATCTTTTGATGAAAAGGCTAATGTATCGAAGTTAGCCGCCGTTTCATCGAGCCTGCCCTTGATGGTTGCTTTATGGAAATGGTCGTTGATAGTTTTTGTTGGATTTACATTCTTCCATTTTCCGCCGTCCACGGAGTATTTGCCTACGAGTATAGTGCTCATTTTTTTATTTGTAAAGTCCGTCTGAAAATACGGAATACATTGTACAATCATAAAAACCAGCGCAAATAATACCAAACCGACAATTACGGAAGTGAATACTTTTCCGCCTAGATATTCTTTTATCTTTGTTTTCATTTTAATCAACCCTTGAGTTATGCTTTTTTTATTATATCATAACCGCTATGGAATAGAAAGAAAAAACTTTTTAAAAAAATTAAAAATTTTTAAAAAACTCCCGATATTTACAAAGAAGTTGCAAAGATTGACCTGATATACTTTAGTCACAGTCAAGGGAGAAACAAATCCGACGACCAAAACAACATTATAAAAGGAGAAACAAAAACGGTTGATACGGACTATCGCTACATCACCAATGTCAACTATACCAGAGGCACAACAAACGGTAAGGGTACAATCAAGGACGACCACCGCAACTTTACTAACTACAGACTTTACACTCTCGTAGTTACCTATGAAAACGAGGGTTCCGGCGAGAAAACGGCTGAAAAGATTGACGCAAGGTCTTACATCCGCTACTACGACGCTAACGGCAAGCTCCGTGTATTCTACAACGATTACAAGAAGAATATGTACTACGGCGGTTGTCTGTGCAGCTACAACCAGGTTGCGGGTATGGCGATTCCGCAGAAATAATAGTTATTTGATTACTTTAAAAAACAAAAAAGCCCCCGTTTGAACCGCACCATTTTGTGCTGTCTACACAAAATGGTGCGGTTCACCGTTGGGCGCGCTTTTTTGTTTGATTTTACAAATTACTCTTGTGAAATATAATGAATAGTGTTAAAATAAAAGCAGTTATCCGTTAAGGAGGATATCAAAATGAAATCAAGCAAAATTTATCAGGTTTCCACCCTGCAGGCTTTAGCCCTCGGATATACAAAACCCGTCGTTACGGTTCAGGAGATGATTCAGAACGGTGATATCGGCCTCGGTACGTTTGAGGATGTAGACGGCGAGATGATTATCCTCGACGGCGTATGCTATCAGGCTAAGCAGGACGGCAGCATCATATGCGCGCCCGAGTCAACAGGTGTACCTTTCGCTGTGGCGGGTTCTGTAAACGACGGCAAGAAAGTCCTGATGAAAGATATGAAGGATATCAATGCCATTAAAACGGAGCTTACCCTGATGATAGATCTTGATTTCAGCCTTAACAGTATTCATATCGCGCGGATAGACGGTTGGTTTGAAACAATTCACGCTCGCGCGGGAGCTCCTTATCGCTCACAGCACGTTTCTTTGAAAGATATCCTTTCAAAAACACAGAAAGACTTCTGCTTTGAAAAGCTGCACGGCACGCTTGTGTGCGTGTATTTTCCCGATTATATGGACGGTATAAACGCTTCGGGCTGGCATATGCATTTTCTCTCCGAGGACAGAAAGCTCGGCGGACACGTGTTTGAGGCGGCTATGAGTTCGGGAGAATGTCTGTTGCAGAAAATGGACAGAATCGAGATACAGCTCCCCAACGACGCGGCGTTTGACACATACTCTCTAAAAGAAGCGTCACAGGATGAAATTGAGGAAGTCGAACAGGGCAACGGCTGATTGTTCAGACTATGCCTATCGTCGGAGCCGTTGAGCTTATTTCCGGTTATATTTCTCATTTTTTCGATGAAAACGCGGTTCCGTTGTACTCTTATTGCGATTTTTGCGCTATTTGTTATCAAGAAATATCACACGACTCCGAACAGTTGATTCGAAGTCGTGTTTTTTCTTCATCTGGTTTTTAAAGCATTTTTTTGTCAAACTCGGGGTTAAAGGCATAAAATTCTTTTCGTTGAGTTTGTCGGCGAATCTGTATAATTCGACAAAAACTTTTAAGCGGTAATTGTTTTTTGGGGCTGACCGTGTTATAATTTATACATTCGATTTGTTCAATAAGCCTGAAGGAGCTTTGTGTATTTGGTATATAACGCTCCTGTGGTTAGGTAAAATAGGATAAGGAAAATAAGGGAGGCAAATTTAATGGAAAAACAAACAAGTAAACAAAGAAAACCGATTATCACACTTTTATCTGCTCTGGGTGTGACCTTAATGGGTATAGTCATTCTGTTTTTGGAGGATGAAACCGTTGAGTACTTTCTCGCGCTGATTGTTTCCGTCAGCTTGTTGTTTGGAGGCATTTCATTCATGGTTCAGGGATTCCGGATAAAAAAATATCTGGTTGGAATTTTGGGACTTTTATTATATTTGATAGTTGCAATAGTGTTGATTGTATTGCAGTATTTTTTCTCGTTTATCACCATAATGCCTTGTTTGTTCATAGGTATAATCGCGGTGATAGTCGGCGTGGTAAGAGCCGCGATATGCGTGAACTGTTTTATGAACGGCTTCAGAGGCGGAATTATGAACGGCTTTTTCGCCATTGTTTTAGTGTTGTCAGGCTTGCTTATTGTATTCTCTCCGCTTGAAAGCTTTGTGACGCTGCGTTATATTATCTCAATATATCTCTTTATCTACGCAATAACGCTTTTTGGAGATTTTTATGCCGAGATAACCCGTTCAGAGCTGGAAGAAGACCGTATGCACCGTCGTACCCATATCGCACTGCCCAACCTGATTACGGCGTTTAAGATAAAAAATATGGTTAAGGATATATACAAAAAGATTGAGGACAATAAATTTGAGAAAAGAATTATTGTCGAAAATAAAGAAAACAGCGCCTTTGACACCATCAACCTTGAAATAAACCTGCATTTAACCGACCCCTCGGGCAATCAGTTCGGTCATATGGATATTGCTATTGGTGATACAGTATATTCATACGGTACATATGACAAGAGTAAAAACAAGATGGCGGGCTTTATTTCACAGG
This sequence comes from uncultured Ruminococcus sp., assembly GCA_902785365.1. GTDB lineage: Bacteria > Bacillota > Clostridia > Oscillospirales > Acutalibacteraceae > Ruminococcoides. The sequence goes on from CACZYC010000001.1 coordinate 88,353, forward strand.
GCACCTACGCCGAAATTCCAAAGCTTCCGTACTATAAGTATTGTATAGACAACTGCGGCGATTATATTTTAAGCTACGGCGCGAGTTTTTCCGAAAAGCAGCTCAAAACGGTAATGGATAGAATTACAAAGTTTAAGGAATACTGTGAGCCGCTTGAGTTTGAAATTGAGCACCCTGAAATCACCACCCCTGAGCCCGGCAAGCGTTACGGCGATTCGGGAGAAAATCTGGTGCAATTCCTCAACGCGAAAATATTTACGGTATTCGACGGCTCATTTAAGAGTTATTTTGGCGTAAATGTCAACTGTGTTCAATTTGCCGACTGGCTTCTCGCAGATACAGGCATTGACGCCGTTTCCGCGGGCGGACTTCGCACCCCGGGCGCGTTTTATTATATGCTTGAGAATATGTTCCATCGCTCGAGCAACCGCATTATTCAAAAGATATCTTATTTTTCAACAGAGAACATCGAAGAAATTGTTCCACAGGGATAATTTGACACGGAGAAAATACCGTACTTGAAGTAAAAAAATGAACTCCGCGGGTGTTTGCCCGCGGAGTTTTTTATTCTTTATTAGAGTTATTTCTTCTTCATTTGGTTTTTGAAGCACTTTTTATCAAACTCGGGGTTAAAGGCGTAGAAGTTCTTTTCATTAAGCTTGTCGGTGAGAATTCTGAGGTTCTCGCCGAAGCGCTGATAGTGTACTACCTCGCGCTGTCTGAGAAAGCGTATAACGTCCTTGACGTCGGGGTCATCCGCAAAGCGCAGGATGTTGTCATAAGTCGTGCGCGCCTTTTGTTCTGGGGCACTGTGTAAGCACTACGTAATGCCGCTATTGACCGTTTTTTAGTATTTCATCACTCATTTTCTAAAAAATAATGATTGATGAGTTGATTTTTGATTGATGAAATGATATACTACATTCAGGTGATTAGATTATGCAAAAATATCCCTTTACAATAAACACAACGATACTAAACCTTACAGCGGAAATCTCCGAGTTAGTGGGGAAGATGAATGTGAATTCGAAGCTGAATCAATCCCCGCAACTGAGGCGTGCAAACCGTATAAAGACAATATATTCATCACTCGCTATTGAACAGAATACTCTGACTTTTGAACAGGTTACGGCTGTAATATCAGGTAAGCGTGTGCTTGCGCCGCCTAAGGATATCACAGAGGTTCAGAATGCCTATGATATCTACGACAGGCTTGAGGAATTGAATCCGTACTCTACAGATGATTTGCTGAAGGCTCACGGTATTATGGTAAAAGGCTTGCGTGATGATGCGGGCGAGTTCCGCAATAAACCTGTCGGAGTAGTTGACTCAAACGGAAACGTTATTCATTTTGGCACTCTTCCGCAGTATGTACCGCAACTTGTCGGTGAATTGCTTGATTGGGTTAAAAACGAAGAAACCAATCTTTTGATAAAAAGCTGTGTTTTCCATTATGAATTTGAGCTCATCCATCCGTTCTCGGACGGTAACGGACGTGTCGGCAGACTTTGGCATACATTGTTGCTCTCAAAGTGGAATCCGCTATTTGCTTGGCTTCCTGTGGAGTCGATTATCCACGACAGACAGAGTGAGTATTATCAGGCGATCAACAAAAGCAACGCCGACGCTGATTCGACAGCGTTTATTGAATTTATGCTGTCAGCAATAAAAGAAGCTCTGATTGAAGTGAACAGCGTTCCCGCTGAATCTTCTAAACGTAAAAATGATAGGGAAGATGTTATTATTGACTATCTAAAGAATAACAGCGATATTTCAAACAGCGATGTAAGAGAACTTCTCTCTGTATCTTCCGCAACAGCAAACAGAATCCTGAAAGAATTAGCGGATAAAGGCGTGCTGATTCGTTTCAGAAAAGGAAAGACCTGGGCGTATAGATTAAGGTAGAAAAAATATCTCTATGGCTTGCGCAAAGAATCAGTAAAAACGGACTATAGTAACCCCTTTTTATGGTATAACGAGGAGCGGGGTTGTGTTGAATAATTTATATATGATTACTTTATTGCTGTTGTAAAAGAATATAATAAAATAGGTTGACATTGTGAAAAAGTAGTGATATAGTGAAAACAGCAAATAAGGCATAGTGTTTTAAATTATCCGCATTGTTTTTAGCTGTTTATTATTGTTTATGCAAGTGAGCCTTAGTAAACATAGATTAACAAAGTTTTTAATTTAATCTACTTTGTCTGACAAAGACATTGCTTTCCCGGGAGGTAGTGTAATTTGTCGGGCATTTTTATGCCTTTTTGTAGAATTATACAGAGAGGTGTTTTTATTTTGAGGAGAAAAAATTTTATTTGTGAAGATTTTAGTAATGATGATTTGGAATATATCCAACATCAAATCGGGAACTACAAATTTAAAAACCCATTACTTTTGAGACAGGCTTTTGTCAGAAAATCCTATTCTCAGGAAAACGGCGGAGAAAACAATGAGGTTTTAGAGTTTTACGGGGATAAGGTTCTTGAACTGGTTGTCAGCAAAATGCTTTCCGAGTGGTTCGGAGAGTATGGCGGTTTTGAACAAAACGGAATAAAGATTGCCGGATGGGGAGAATACATTTCAAAATATCAGGAAGGGAAGCTCACATTATTCCGTAAGGCATTGGTTAGTAAAAGGACACTTTCACAACGCATATATGAGATGGATTTAGAGCCGTTATTATTATTAGGAAAAGGCGATGAAAAAAACAATGTGAGAGAGCAGGATTCAGTAAAAGAGGATTTGTTTGAAGCTATTCTTGGAGCAGTAGCGATTGATTCGAATTGGGATTTATCAAAACTGCAAATGGTTGTAGAAGTGATGCTGGATCCCGAAAGGACATTAAACAATCACGAAGAGGATTATATAGAACTAATACAGGAGTGGACGATAAAAGAATACGGTTGTGTTCCTGAGTTTTTGTTTGATCAAGAGTATGTGACTCGAGGATGGCCAACTGGTTTTATTGGTGCAGATAAATTTTCCCCAAATAATTTGCCTCATAGTTGCAAAATCAAGCTTGGTAATTATATGTATGGCTTCTCGGCAAAAGGCAGATCTTTGACTGAAGCAAGAAGAAGAGCATGTGAAAAAGCTTATGAGTATTTAACGGAACACGGCGAAATAAATGGTTCTATCAAAGACGAAATCGAAAACCCTAACGAACAACAGGCGATAAATCAACTCGAAACCTTAGCCCGTCGAGGTTATTTTGAATTACCGAAATACAAATTTACTGAAACACACGACAAAAACGGTAACCCCATATGGCAAGTAACATGTATAATTGATGATTTCGATAAAGTGTTCAACGCAACCTTAAGCTCAAAGAAAGCAGCAAAGAAAACAGCGGCATATAGAATGCTTAATTATGTTTTAGATAACTATGACGAGGAGGAATAATAATGTTTTTCGATTATGACGACGGCGACTTCGGTTATCAGCTTTCCGATGATATGGCGATGGATTCCGACGGTAATTTGATGATGCGAACGGGCGACAATATGGTTATTGATATGGGTACGGGAGAGTTGCATATTACCTCAGGTTGGAATGATAAAGAAGATAACGATGATTGGTGATAATTCTATATTTGTATTAATAATAAACTCCGCGGGTATTTGCCCGCGGAGTTTTGTTTCTTTTATAGAACTATCTTTTCTTCATTTGATTTTTAAAGCACTTTTTATCAAACTCGGGGTTAAAGGCGTAGAAGTTCTTTTCATTAAGCTTGTCGGTGAGGATTCTGAGGTTCTCGCCGAAGCGCTGATAGTGCACAACCTCACGCTGTCTGAGAAAGCGTATAACGTCCTTGACGTCGGGGTCATCCGCAAAGCGCAGGATGTTGTCATAAGTCGTGCGCGCCTTTTGTTCTGCCGCCAAATCCTCATGGAGGTCGGTGATTGCGTCGCCTTTTGAGGCGATTGCCGCGGCGGTAAAGGGTACGCCCGCGGCTGACTGCGGGTAAATTCCCGCTGTGTGGTCTACAAAATAGTCCTCGATTCCCGCGGCTTTGATGTCCTTTTCGCTCATACCTTTTGTGAGCTGATAGAGAATCGCTCCTACCATTTCAAGGTGTCCGAGCTCCTCAGTGCCGATATCTGTCAGGGTTGCTTTGAGCTCGGGAAGCGGCATTGTGTAGCGCTGGCTGAGATAGCGGAGAGCCGCTCCCAGTTCTCCGTCAGCGCCGCCGAATTGCGATAATATAATCTTGGCAAGCTTTGGGTTCGGGTTTTTAATATTTACCGGATACTGCAATTTCTTTTCATATACAAACATCAGTCCGCCTCCTCAGTTTCCCACGGCCATGGGCTTTTGATCCATTTCCACCTGTTACCGCTTATATCGTTCATTGTAAGCGGTCCGTATTTTTCCTCATAGGTTTTGCGCATGGTTTTGAGCTTTTCGGAATACTCTTTTATCTTTTTGATTGTTTCGCTGTCGTTCGGATGTGTGTCAAGATAGAGCTTCATATCAGCTATCGCGAACTGGTAGGACGACAGCTTTTTTGTCAGGATTTCACGTTCAGTCATCTTTGCCTCCTGTGCATTTACCGCCGTAAAACGGCTTGTCTAAAACAGGGTAAACTGTCCCTGACTCAAGCGCCTGGGCGGGTGAGTATGTTTTTGATTTTTGCTGTTGATAGGGAATATACGCCATCGCTTCCTCGGGTTTTTCGGGCAGCGGAGCGATACCGTAGTCCTTCATAGCCATATCAATAATTTCCAATTGTATTTCTCCTAAAAGTTAGTTGAAGCAAGCTTCGATATATACTATGCATAAAACCCCAAAACGGGAAAGCTATATTAATTCGGCGCAGCGTTTGTGATGATTGTTTTACAATAACGTAATATGAATTGAATATTCCTTTATGCTGTGGTAAAATAATTAATAATTAAACGGCGATACTCTTTGAGCCGTTCATTTTTTGAAGTCCGACTGTGACGCGGACGGAAATTGCGCAAAACAGGAGTGAAAATTATGGGAGAAAAAATCAAATCGTATTTTAAATTTTATGAATCCGAGGAGACCAAAGCTGTTTTTGAACAGAATGAATATCAGTCCAACCGACTTTCTCTGATGGTTATAATATTATGCGCCGTCGTACTAGCGGTGTCGTGGCTGTTAAACACGCTCGGAGTATTCAAGGTTGAAATGTACAGGATGAATACCCTCGCGATTCAGGGGCTTATTGAGCTTGCGATACCTATTGTGCTTTTTGTTGTTTTCAAAGGGAAAAAAAGATGGCTTAAATATGTGCTTGTTATTTCTTTGCTTTTGGTGGACACCAGGCTGTTCAGTATACTTAACCACAACGTAATACTTATTATGGTTATCCCTGTGCTTCTGTCCAGCAGATACTTTTCAAAAGGCTTTACGTTCATTGTCACTATACTGTCGCTGCTGTCACTGGCGATAGCAAGTTTTGTGACTGTATTTTACGGAATAGTTGACCTGAACTTCTACCCGTCACCCGCGGACGGAACCACGATAATCATCAAAGACGGGGTGAGAGCTTCGCTTACGGCGTTGGGCGCTGACCCGACTGCCGCGGCGGGCAGAATGATGGTGCACGGATTTTTGCCGAGGCTCCTGGTGTTCTCGGTAGTCGGCGTTGTATCTGTGCTGATAGCCAAGCACGGTCACAAAATGGTGTTGGAGCAAGCTATAATATCGCGCGAATCCGCAAGTGTAAAGGCGGAGCTCAATACCGCCAAAAAGATTCAGAGCAGTATGGTTCCCACTATCTTTCCGCCTTTCCCCGAAAAAAAAGAGTTCGATATCTTTGCCTCTATGGATGCCGCTAAGGAAGTGGGGGGAGATTTTTACGATTTCTTCTTGGTCGATGAAAACCACCTTGCTATGGTGATTGCTGACGTGTCGGGCAAGGGTATTCCCGCCGCGCTGTTTATGATGGCTACAAAAATCCTCATAAGTGACAGAACGATTATGGGCGGTACTCCCGCTGAAATTCTTGAATTTGTAAACAATCGTATTTGCGCCAATAATCCTGCAGAGATGTTTGTTACCGTATGGCTCGGTATTCTCGATATAAATACAGGCAAGATGATTGCCGCTAACGCGGGGCATGAGTATCCTGTGCTTTGCCATAAAGGGGAAAAATTTGAGGTTATCAAGGATGATCACAGCTTTGTTATCGGTGGAATGGAAAACATGAAATACAAAAACTATGAATTCAAACTCCAGAAGGGAGACCGTCTCTTTGTGTATACGGACGGTATTCCCGAAGCGATAAATTCGGATGAAGAACAGTTTGGTGTTGAAAGAATGATCGACGCGCTGAACCTCGACCCGACAGTCGAACCGATAGAAGTCCTTGCCAATGTCAGAAAAGAGGTTAATGATTTTGTCGATGGCGCTGTACAGTTCGACGACTTAACTATGCTTTGCCTGAAATACAACGGCGTAGAATAAACGTCGGATTACAACAGCTTTTCAGGGGAATTTTATAAATAAATAACTCTTGCAAAAACTAAATGTATGTGTTATAATGCGATTAATGAATTATAGCACAAGATATAGGGGTGTTGGTATATGAAGTGTCCGTACTGTGGATTTGTTGAGAGTAAGGTTATTGATTCGCGTTCAGCCGACGATAACGAGCGTATCCGCCGCAGGCGCGAATGCCTTAAATGCGGCAAGCGTTTCACTACTCACGAGATTATTGAGACAGTTCCCGTTATTGTTGTAAAACGTGACAAGAGCCGTGAGAGCTTTGACCGCAACAAGCTCACAAACGGTCTTTTAAGAGCGTGCGAGAAACGTCCCGTATCTATCGAACAGATTGAGGGAATCGTCAACAATATCGAAAGTAAGGTGCAGTCAAGTCTCGACCGCGAGATAACCACCGAGCAAATAGGCGAGTTCGCTATGAATGAGCTCAAGAATATTGACGAGGTAAGCTATGTGCGTTTCGCGTCGGTTTACCGTTCGTTTAAGGACATCAACACCTTTATGGACGAGCTCAACAAGCTCCTTAAAGAGAAGTAATTCAGTATATAATGGTCATTGACCGATTTTATAAGCATAAATGTCAAGAATAATAACTAAGACTTGGGGTCGTTATAATCAGCCTCAAGTCTTTTTTCATTTTCAGATGAATATATATGTTCGTTAACTAAAGTGATATTTTAAAGGTTTATTTGTTCTCAATATTCACTGCCCGATGTCCACTGATTACTGACTGCGGAGAACTGCCTAATGGTACTTGAAAAATTTACGCTCCTTTGGTATACTTACTGTGTATAAAAAGGAGGGCTTCGTTATGAAGTATTGTCCAAAATGCAACAGAATGTATAATGATGAGGAAACTGCCTGCGCTCAAGAGGAGTGTAAGGGCAAAACGCTGAAGGTAATTGAGGACGAAACCACGTCCGTTTACCTTTGTTCGGGTGATGTCTTGGAACGAGACAGAGTTCAGGCGGCGCTTGGGGATAATGGTGTTCCGAGCGTTTATACGCGCCACGGAGTTACCGCTAACTCCCAGGTTGTCACAGGACAGGATTTTGACGGCTTTGATATTCTCGTTCCATATGAACTATATGAAAAAGCTTATGATATCGCCGTGGGTATCGGCGCGATAAAGCTTGAAGGCGAGGAGATAATCGAGGATGACACCCCCGAGGAGGTTGAGCCTCATCCGCTTGAGGAAATGTCGCGTTCAAAGCGCACCACAGTCAGAGTAGTTTCGGCTATTCTGTTGATTATTGTCGTGGCGCTGGTGATATACGGCACTGATTTTATTATGCAATGGATTAAAGAATTGTTTAAATAAGCCTTCCCCCGAGTGAGGGCAAATAATGTTATTGAATAAAATTTGGAGGAATAATAATGAGTAAGCATATTGAGACAAAATGTATTCAGTCGGGCTATGAGCCTAAAAACGGTGAACCCAGAGTAATTCCGATTGTGCAGAGCACAACTTTCAAGTATGAAACCAGCGAGGATATGGGCGCGCTGTTTGATTTGGAGGCTGCGGGCTTCTTCTATACCCGTCTCGCAAATCCTACTCTTGACTTTGTCGAGAAGAAAATAGCCGATTTGGAGGGCGGCGTAGGCGCTATGCTTACATCTTCGGGACAGGCGGCTACACTCGCGACTGTTACAAATATCTGTAAGTCGGGCGACCACGTAATCTGCTCCGCGGCGGTTTACGGCGGAACTTTTAATTTGTTCGCCAAGACTTTGGTTGACCTCGGTATCGACTGCACTTTTGTTGCTTCCGATATTACAGAGGAAGAACTTAATAATTCTTTTAAAGAAAATACAAGACTTGTTTTCACGGAGTCTGTTACCAACCCGTCGCTTGACGTAGCCGACGTTGAAATGTTCGCGAAGTGCGCTCACGCTCACGGCGTGCCGCTCTGCGTTGACAACACTTTCCCGACTCCGATTAACTTCAGACCTATCGAGTGGGGCGCGGATATTGTTGTTCACTCTACCTCAAAATATCTTGACGGCCACGCTGTGGCTCTCGGCGGCTGTGTTGTTGACAGCGGCAACTTCGACTGGACTAACGGCAAGTACCCGATGCTCAGCACTCCCGACGAGACTTATCACGGCGTAGTTTATACCGAACAGTTCGGCAAGGCGGCGTTCATTACTAAGGCGCGCACCCATATAATGCGCGATATGGGACCGCAGATGTCGCCGATGAACGGCTTTCTGCTCAATCTCGGTATTGAGACGCTGTTCCTCAGAGTTCCTCGCCATTGCGAGAACGCAATGAAGGTTGCCGAATTCCTCGAAAACAACGATAAAATCGAGTGGGTAAACTATCCGAGCTTAAAGAGCAGTAAGTATTATGACAGAGTTCAGAAGTATATGCCGAACGGTACCTGCGGCGTTGTTTCATTCGGCGTTAAGGGCGGAAGAAAAGCGGCAGAAAAGCTTATGGCTTCACTCAAGCTCGCCGCTATCGTAACTCACGTTGCCGACGCGAGAACCTGCTGTCTGCACCCCGCGAGTTCAACTCACCGCCAGATGACCGACGAACAGCTTGAGGCGGCGGGTATCAGCCCGAATATGATTCGCTTCTCGGTTGGTATCGAGAACGCTGAGGACATAATCGCCGACCTCAAACAGGCGATTGATAACGTGTAATGAATACCTTTGTAAGCGCGATTATCGTCGCGGCGGGTAATTCAACTCGTATGGGTTTAGGCAAAAGCAAGCAGTTTATCGAGCTTTGCGGCGAACCCGTAATTAAGCATACGCTCAGGGCGTTTGAAAACTGTGAGGTTATAAACTCAGTTGTCATTGTCTGCCGTGAACAGGATGAAAATGAGATAAAAGAGATAATAAAATCCGCCAAGTTCAGCAAGGTAAAAGCTGTGGTTTACGGCGGTGAGACGAGAGATATCAGCGTTAAAAACGGCGTTCAGGCTTGTGACGAACGCACCACCCACTTCGCCATACACGACGGCGCGCGTCCGCTTGTCTCGAATAAGGATATCAAAGCGGTTGTGGAAGAAGCTGTAAAATGCAAAGCCGCTGCTCTCGGAACACTTGTGACAGATACGATAAAGGTTGTTGACGAGAATAACAATATCATTTCTACACCTGACAGGAGCGCGCTCAGAGCTGTGCAGACGCCTCAGGTGTTTGAGAAAGACTTGTACCTAAAAGCGCTCAAAGAAGGCAGTAACAAGGGGATTACCGACGACTGCCAGCTTGTTGAGAGCATAGGGGAGAGTGTAAAAATCGTAATCGGCAGTGAGAAGAATATAAAACTCACAAAAAAGTTTGATATCCCGATCGCGGAAAGATTAATGGAATAAGGCTCTGCCCGACTTTGTGTCGGGCAATTTTTGTTTGTTTTAACCAAATCGGAGCGTCAAAATTTGGATTGCAAAATCTTTTGGAGTGTGATAAAATAGGTATGCCAACAATTACAAAATAATATGGATTATTGAACGAATTACTATGCTATATTTGTGGAATAGTATTTTTATTATTATTGATAAAAATGCCGTACTCCAAATTTCAGTGGACTATTCTACAATGTAGTATTATAATCCTGTGTAATTGTTTGGCGACAATTGGAGCTACGCGTTTTTTGTGCGTAGTTTTGATTGACAAACTACGCATTTTTTTAAGGAGGCAATTACAATGTTCAAAAGGTTTGTATCATTATTTTTGCTTGTGGTTTTTTCGCTGTCGCTGTTATCGGCGGTCTGCGTAAATGCCGAGGATGAAACCCCTGCCGAATGGGATCCGTCAAATGATCCGAATGTCGAGATTATTTATCCGTGGTCTGAACATGACGGGGAATGTGATAACTTCACTTATCAGATTATTGATGACTCAAGCGCGAGAATAATGCGCTATATGGGCAATGACAAGGACGTTGTGATTCCGTCTGAGGTTGACGGATATACTGTTACGGAGTTCAGCTCGCTCGCCTTTGATGACGAAATGGGGATTGAGTCGATAACGATCCCCGAAACGATAACATTTATATACAGCTTTTCGTTTGTGAATCTTTCCACGCTGAAAACAGTATACTACAACTCGATATACGCAAATACATCCAAGGCTAATGGAGTTTTCTTCAGATGTCCAAACATCCAAAAGGTTGTGGTCGGCGATAAGGTCAAGAAAATCTGCGAATACGCCTTCTGCGGACTTGGCGATGTCGAGATTAATATTCCCGACTCGGTCGAGGAAATCGGCGCGCACGCGTTTGAGTATACGGGTTTTGAGTCGGTAAGACTTCCCGACAATATGAAAGTTCTCGGCGAGTACGCGTTTGCTCAGTGCGGCAACCTGACAGATATTTCGACCGATGCCGAAGTTATCGGCAAGGGCTGCTTCTGGCGCAGCAGAAAACTCAAAAATGTTGAGCTGAGAGAGGGCGTCAAGCAGGTTGACGAAATAGCGTTCTACGAATGTGATTCCATAACCGAAATCAGCTTCCCCGACACAATTGAAACGATCGGCAGCGGAGTTTTTAAGAGCAATCACAACCTGTTGAGCGTACATATCGGAAAAAACCTTAAGGCGATTGAGACGGGAGCTTTCAGCAACTGCCTGAAGCTTAATACTGTAAATATCCCTTACGGTACCGAAAGAATAGATCTCAACGCGTTCTATAACACGGCTGTGAAAAACATTTATCTGCCCGACACCGTAAAAGAAATTGGAATCTGGGCGTTTTCGGGATGCAGACAGATGGAAACGATTCACCTGCCCGAAGGGCTTGAGACGCTGCACTCGGGTGTGATGTGGAATTGTGAGAGCCTTAAGGAAATCAAAATTCCCGACAGCGTAACGACCATCGGTCCCACCGCGTTCGCAAACTGCAAAAGCATCACAGAAATTGAGGTTCCCGAGGGTGTTACAAAACTTGAGAAAGAGACTTTCAGCGGGTGTGAAAACCTCGAGCAAATAACGGCAAAGGGAACAATCACCGCGATAGACGAGAGCGTTTTCGCGGGTACGGCGTGGTTTAACAATCAGCAGGGTTTTGTATATTTTCAGAACATATTGTGCGGTTACAGCGGAGAAATGCCCGCAAACACCGAACTTACAATAAAAGACGGAACAATCGCCACCGCCGTTCAGGCGATGTACAATCAGAAGAATCTTGTGTCCGTTACTATGCCCGACAGCATTGTGTCGCTCGGAGTGCAGAGCTTCAAGGGCTGCTCGGGACTTAAAAACGTGAAGATTTCAAACGGACTCAGCGCTTTGCCAATGAGTACGTTCAACGGCTGTACAGCTTTGCGGGAAATAACAATACCAGAAAATATTACCGAGCTCGGCACATACGCTTTCTATAACTGCGCGTCTGTGAAGGAAGTGACGATCCCGAACGGTGTAAGCGCGATTAAGGATTATTGCTTTGCGTATTGTTACTCTCTCGAAAAAGTCAATATTCCCGACAGCGTTAAAAAAATCAATTCGGACGCGTTTTCTTATTGCACGAAGCTTGAGTCGGTTACGCTGAGTAAAAATGTAAAATCAATCGACCAATACGCTTTCTATAAGTCGGGGTTGAAAACAATAATAGGATATTCGGGCAGTTACGCTCAGACCTACGCGAAAAAGTACAAATATGCTTTTGTCGATATTGATCAGGCAGAGGCGACAGAGCCGTCATCCTCCGAGCAGCCTTCTGTACCTGTGTCTGAACCTGCTTTCTCAGAAACGGAATCGACCGTGCCCGAAGCTGAACTTTCGGCCTCGGAGCCTGAGCCTTCCGAAACGGCAAACCCGAACGACGGGAAAACCGTTGTCGTTAAACCCAAGGCGAAAAAGGCAAATCCCATGAGTGTTAAGGTGAAAACAACTGTGGTGAAGGCTTCTAAACTCAAAAAAGCAAAAGCGGTTGTAAAGGCAATCACGGTCTCAAAGGCGAAGGGCAAGCTGTCTTTTGCAAAAGTCAGCGGTTCAAAATACTTGACCGTCAACAAAACCACAGGAAAGATTACCGTCAAAAAGAACACAAAGAAAGGCACTTATACAATCAGAGTCAAAGTAACCGCCAAAGGCAGCGCTGACTATAAGAGCAAAAGCAAAACGGTTACGGTAAAGATAAAAGTCAGGTGAATAAACTATGCGTATTGGTCACGGATATGATGTGCACAAGCTCGTTGAGGGCAGAAAGCTGATACTCGGCGGAGTGGATATTCCGTATGAAAAAGGGCTGCTCGGCCACAGCGACGCCGATGTGCTTTTGCACGCGATTATGGATGCTTTGCTCGGCGCGGCGGCGCTGGGTGATATCGGCAAATTGTTCCCCGATACTGACGAGAAATTCAAGGGAGCGGACAGTATTCTTCTGCTCAAAGAGGTTTGCCGTGTGCTGAGTGAAAACGGCTATAAGATAGTCAATATTGACTCCACCGTAATCGCTCAGAGACCTAAATTGAAGGATTATATTGTCACAATGCGTGAGAATATCGCCGAGGCCTGTAAGGTTGATGTAAGTCAAATCAGTGTAAAGGCGACCACCGAGGAAAAGCTCGGATTTACGGGCTCGGGCGAGGGCATTTCGGCTCACGCGGTCTGCCTGATTGAGTGATTAAAGACGCTTGACAAATCCTTTGTGTGTGCTATAATATAAACAGAACAGAGTTGACCGAACGAAACGGTTAGCCTGCTTTTATCACTAATTAAAAAATAACCGCGATTTTAGCATCGGCGCGGTTATTTTTTTATGCCAATTAGGCTTCCCTTGGGGGAAGCTGTCACGGAGCTTGCGGAGTGACTGAAGAGGGTCCATTTGAAATGGACTTACAATCTGACGTTTTATATTACGAGCTTTCTAAAGTTGACCCTCTCCCGACCAAATCGCTTTCGGGCGATTTGTCCACCCTCCCCCAAGGGAGGGCTTGGCATGAATAAAAAATATGCCTCGTTCATAAGCTTGAACGAGGTGTTTTTATGTTTAAACGTATTGTTTCTTTTATACTGATTTTCGCCGTGTTAATCGTACCTACGGGGGTTTTTGCCAAGGCGGAAAAGCCGTCTTTGAACCTGAATGCTCCCGCGGCTGTATTAATTGAAGCTGAGACAGGTAAAATTCTTTTTGAGAAAAATAAAGACGATAAAAGAGCCTGTGCTTCAATCACAAAGGTTATGACGCTTCTGCTTGTTATGGAAGCTTTAGAAAACGGTCAAATAAAGCTTACGGACACGCTCACGGCTTCCGAGCACGCGGCGTCTATGGGCGGCTCGGATATCTGGCTGGAACCCGGGGAGAAGATGAAAGTCGATGACCTCATAAAAGCAACTGCTGTGGCTTCCGCCAATGACGCCGCGGTGGTTCTCGCCGAGACAATTTCGGGAAGTGAGGACGCTTTTGTCGCTGAGATGAACAAGCGCGCGAAGACTCTCGGAATGAAGAATACTGCTTTTAAGAACTGCAACGGACTGGACGAAAAGGGTCACCTTACCTCGGCTGAGGACGTTGCGATAATGTCGCGTGAGCTTATAAAGCACAAAAAAATCTTTGATTACACATCTATATGGATAGATAATCTGCGGGGCGGCAAAACTCAGATTGTGAACACAAACAAGCTCCTTAAAAGTTATGACGGAATAACGGGGCTAAAGACTGGCACAACAGGGGAGGCAGGCTGCTGTATAACTGCGACGGCTCAGCGTAAAGGGCTTAGTATTATTGCCGTGGTACTTGGAGGCAAAAGCGGTAAAGAACGGTTTAAGGACGCCGCCGATTTGCTGGACTACGGCTTCGCGAATTTTACTGTTGAAAAGCTGAAACTCCCCAAAGAGGCTACTCAGGACGTTAAGGTAGAGGGCGGTATGAGCGACACGCTAAAGCTTGTATGTGAAAATCCCGGGAACGCGGTTATCGGTAAAACCGCGAGTGAGAAGCTCAGCTCCGAGTGTAAAATTAAGAAAGATATAAAGGCTCCCGTAAAGAAAGGCGACAGGGTAGGAGAGGTGAATTATTATCTGAACGGAGAAGTCATCAAAACCTGTCCGATTACCGCGGGGAATTCCGTCGAAGAAATGAGCTTTTTAACAGTTTTAGGCTGCGTGTATAATTCTATTATAGAATTATAATCCGTTTCTCATTTCTCCTTTCTCATTTCTCATTTTCCTCTTGCATATGCTCCCATTTTGTGGTAAAATATCATTAATAATACAAAATAGCGTATCTGTATGCTTTTGATACGCTCTTTGGGGGTAATATTATGTCAACAAAACTTACTGACAAGTATTTAAAAGGATTTGTTAGCGAAGACGAGTTCAAGGGGATTGAGTCTCAGGTTAAAGCCGCTCACAAGGCTCTGCACGACGGCTCGGGTCTCGGCAACGATTTCATCGGCTGGGTTGACCTTCCGACAAATTACGATAAAGAGGAGTTTGCCCGAATTAAAAAGGCTGCCGCTAAGATTAAGAACGACACCGATGTATTTGTAGTTATAGGTATCGGCGGTTCCTATCTGGGCGCCAGAGCTGCTATTGAGTTTTTGACTTCTCCGAACTACAACGCTCTTGCCAAGGATACTCCGCAGATTTATTTCACCGGTAATTCTATTTCATCCGACGCTCTCTCTGATATCATTGAGCTTTGCGAGGGCAAGGATGTTTCCATCAATATGATTTCAAAGTCGGGTACAACCACAGAGCCCGCTATCGCTTTCCGCGTGTTCCGCGACCTGCTTGAGAAAAAGTACGGCAAGGACGGCGCCAAGGAGCGTATTTATTGCACAACCGACAAGGCGAGAGGAACACTCAAACAGCTCGCTGACAAAGAGGGTTATGAGACTTTTGTAGTTCCCGACGATGTTGGCGGACGCTACTCTGTTCTCACAGCCGTAGGACTTCTTCCCATAGCTGTCGCGGGCGCTGATATTGACGCTCTTATGGCGGGCGCGAAGAAGGCTCAGGACGAGTTCAATAACGACGACCTCTATTCAAATGATTGTTACAAATACGCCGCAATCAGAAATATCCTCTACAACAAGGGTTACACAACCGAGATTATGGTAAGCTATGAGCCCGCGTATACACTCATGAACGAGTGGTTTAAGCAGCTCTACGGCGAGTCCGAGGGTAAGGACAAGAAGGGTATTTTCCCCGCGAGCGTTATCTTCTCAACAGACCTTCATTCTTTAGGTCAGTATATTCAGGACGGCAGACGCAATTTGTTTGAGACTGTGGTTCTCTTTGATAAATGCAAAAAGCCCATCACTCTCGGCGAGGACCCGACCAACGTTGACGGTCTGAACTTCCTCACCGGCAAGACTATGGACTTTGTAAACCAAAAGGCTTTCGAGGGTACGGTTCTCGCTCATAACGACGGCGGCGTACCGAACGTAGTGCTCAATGTTGAGACTATGGACGAGACTAACCTCGGGTATTTAATCTACTTCCTGGAGAAAGCCTGCGCTATCTCGGGTTATGTACTCGGAGTTAATCCGTTCAACCAGCCTGGTGTAGAGAGCTACAAAAAGAATATGTTTGCTCTGCTCGGCAAACCCGGTTATGAGGATCAGAAAGCAGAACTTGAGGCAAGACTTAAATAATCAAATTATTAGTATAAAATACAAGAATATAAGGAGGAGTTAAAGTATGGTTACTTTACTTATCGGAAAAAAAGGTTCAGGAAAAACAAAGAAGCTCATTCAGCTCGCTAATGAGGCTGTGGCAGTTTCTCAGGGTAACGTAGTTGTTATCGAAAAGGGTGCGAAGCTCACCTATGATATCACCTCTAAAGCCCGACTTATTGATACTGAACAGTACGCAATTCAAGGCTATGATATGCTGTTTGGTTTTATCAGCGGTATCTGCGCCGGCAATTATGACGTTACGGATATTCTTATCGACTCTACATTTAAGATTGCTCCCGAGGCTATCGGAGGAATTGAAGAGTTTACTAAAAAGCTTCAGGCATTAAGCGATTATTCAGGCGCTAATATGGTAGTTCTTATCTCGGCTGCCGAGGAAGATTTACCCGGCGACATCAACGCTGTCTGCGAAGTTATTTAAGATCGAGTCAGAATAAAAATATCAGGGGTGACGTTAAAGTCGCCCCTTGTTTTTTACCGATAAACTTCCTCTTGAATATTTAAAAATGTTGTGTTAAAATTTTCATACGAACATAATTGGAAGTGAAAAAAATGAAAAAGGCATTATCACTGATTATCGTGTTGGTTATAGCGGCGATTTCCGTTTTGTCTGCTGCCGCGGCTGACATTCCGAAAAATCCGACAGAATTTCAGCATAATGATTATCCCGGAATAGAATTCGCGAACGACTGGGACGACAATCTTATGGTTACGGGTTATACAGGTACAAATCCGCAACTGATTGTTCCCGAGTCGGTTTACAATAAAAATGTTATACGCTTTGAAGAAAATTCGCTTGAGGGAAATACTGTTGTTCGAAGCGTAATTATGAACGACAATATGACCAATATAAGAGACAGGGCGTTTTATCAATGCTCGAATTTGTCATATTTTTATTTTTCCCAAAAGCTGCAGGTAATAGGAAAAAGCGTTTTTACTTATGACAGCGGACTTGCCTGCGCGTTTATGCGCAACACGGTTATCAATCAGATTGACAGCAACGCGTATATGAATTGCGCTAATCTTGAGTATGTATCTTTGCCCGATTCTATTAAAACAATTAACGGCGCGGGATTTTACGGAACGGCGGTACGCAAGATTGTCATCCCTAACGGGGCCGAGATTATCGGCGCTCGCAGCTTTGCGAATAATTCAAAGCTCGAAAAGATTTATGTGCCCGCTTCGGTTGTAAGTATCGGCTCGGATGTGTTCCACAACTCGCCGAATGTCACTGTATACACGCCGGAGGGAAGCGCTATGCAAACATACTGTCAGGAAAAAAACATCAAATGTGAGGTTCTCAGCGAGGAGAACTTCCCCTCGCGCATACTCGGAGATACAAACGGCGACAACGAGGTAAATATCAACGACGTTACCTTCATCCAGCGCGAAATCGCGGGATACAAGACCGAGTTTTATCCCGATAACTGCGACTACAACGGCGACTGTAAGCTGAACATCAACGACGCTACTGATATTCAATATCATATTGTCGGGTTGAAATAGGATTATGAACTGAAAAAACTGATTTCGGAGCTGCTTTCGCGGCTCCTTTTTTGTGCAAAAGCGATAATAGGGCAGCTGCACAAAGATGTTTTATGCGCAAGGTATAAAAAATACACATTTTGATTGACTTTAGCGTGATGATGTGCTAATATTATAGGGCTTTGAATAAGAAATTTTTTATGAGGTGAAAACTATGAAAAGATTTATTGCATTGGCGCTTGTAGCCGTTATGGCTATTTGTGTATTCGCGGGCTGCGGTTCAAATGATACCGCTTCAAGCTCAGGTACAAAATCTGAGGCGTCCGCTGACAAAACAACTTTCACAGTTGGTTTTGACGCTGAATTCCCGCCCTACGGCTATCTTGACGAAAAGACAAACGAATACACAGGCTTTGACCTTGAGCTCGCTCAGGCAGTTTGTGATGACTTAGGATGGGAGCTCAAAAAGCAGCCAATCGACTGGGACAACAAGGATAATGAGCTTAACTCAGGCACAATTGATTGTATCTGGAACGGATTTACAATTAACGGCAGAGAGAAAGACTACACATGGTCTGTACCTTATGTAGATAACTCTCAGGTAGTTGTTGTTAAAAAGGATTCCGATATCTCCAAGTTAGCTGACTTAAGCGGCAAGGTAGTAGCTGTCCAGGCTGACTCATCGGCTCTCGCGGCTCTCCAGGGCGACGACGCTACAAAGGAAAACAAGAAGTTAGCGTCTTCATTTGCTGAGCTCCAGCAGATTGGTAACTACAACGACGCGCTTATGAATCTTGAGGCGGGTTCTGTTGACGCTGTATGTATGGACATCGGTGTAGCCGGTTACAATGTAAGCGCTAAGAAAGACCTGTTTAAGATTCTTGATGACCAGATTTCCACTGAGCAGTATGGTATTGGCTTTAAGAAGGGTAACACCGAGCTCAAGGATAAGGTTGAGAAGGCTCTTATGAAGCTTGTTGACAACGGTAAATTCGCGAAAATCGCGAAGAAATATAAGCTTGAGGACGCAATTTGCCTCGGTAAGGACTAATACGTCAATTATTTCGGGCTGTCTCTTTTTCGGGGACAGCCTTTTTCTCGGTAAACAGCATAAATCTTTGATATAACTTTTAGTATATAAGAGGAAAAGGTATGAATAAAAAGGTGTTCATTGCGGCGGTAGTAATCTTCGTACTGCTTGTACCCGCCGTTCTTATTTCGTTTAATATAACAAAGGTTACGGGAAACGAGGTTCTCGACAATATTGTTAGCATAATGAACCGACTGTCAAACGGTATATGGTCATCGCTCATTTTGTTTGGGCTGACGTTGCTTTTCTCTATGCCTATCGGACTGCTTGTGACTTTCGCGAGACGTTCGCGCTTCAAGGTGGTAGAGATGATTACGAAGTTCTATATTTCGGTAATGCGCGGTACACCGCTTATGCTTCAGCTTATCGTGGTATACTTTGCTCCGTACTATCTCTTTAAAATTCCGCTCAGTTCCGACTACCGTTTTTACGCGGCTGTTATCGGTTTTTCGTTGAACTACGCGGCGTATTTCGCCGAGATTTACCGCAGCGGTATCGAGGCGGTACCCAAAGGACATTATGAGGCGGCAAAGGTTCTGGGCTATTCACGCCGACAGACATTTATGAAGATTGTATTTCCGCAGATGGTGAGACACGTTCTGCCTCCTGTAACAAACGAGGTTATCACGCTGGTTAAGGATACGTCTCTCGCTTACGCGATCGCCTATGTTGAGATGTTCACTCTCGCAAAACAAATCGCCGCCGCGCAGAGCAGCATTCTCGCGTTGTTCGTAGCGGGTATATTCTACTATTTCTTCAACCTTCTTGTTGCTTTTGTTATGGGAAGAATTGAGAATAAAATGAATTACTATACAGCGTAGGAGGTCTGAAATGAAACTGTTAGAGATTAATAATATTAAAAAGACCTTCGACGATTTGGAAGTGCTGAAGGATATTTCTATCTCGGTAGAACAAGGCGAGGTTGTGTCTATACTCGGACCGTCGGGTTCAGGTAAATCGACGCTTTTGCGCTGTGCGACTTTGCTTGAGACAATGGACGCGGGTTCGCTTTATTACTGCGGCGAGACGGTTGCCGAAAATGTTGACGGCAAATCTGTGTATGTGGGAAAACACGATATCAAGAGAATCCAGGGCTACTTTGGCTTGGTGTTCCAGAACTTTAATCTCTTTCCGCATTACTCGGTTTTGAAAAATATTATTGACGCCCCGATTCATGTGCAGAAGCGCAACAAAAAAGAAGTAGAAAAAGAAGCTATGAAGCTGCTTGAACAAATGGGTATAGCTGATAAAAAGGACTACTATCCCTGTATGCTTTCGGGCGGTCAGCAACAGCGTGTGGCAATCGCCAGAGCGCTGGCTATGAATCCTAAGATTCTCTTTTTTGACGAGCCGACCTCAGCGCTTGACCCCGAGCTTACGTCTGAGATTCTGAAGGTTTTGCGTATGCTTGCGGCTGAAAAAATGACGATGGTAATTGTTACTCACGAAATTGATTTTGCGAGAAATGTTTCTGACAGAGTAATATTTATGGATGAGGGTTATATAATAGAGCAGGGCGCCCCCCAGGATGTTATCGACAACCCGAAAAATGACAGAGTCAGGGCGTTCTTAGCTAAAGTTCAAGGCTGATTGGTTTTATGGGCAAGATTATAATTCTAATAAAGAATATAAAAGGCATATTAAAAAAGAATTTCGAGGATAATATTCCCGCTATTTCAGCGCAGTCGGCATTTTTTATCATTTTGTCGTTTGTACCGTTTCTGATATTCGCGCTGGCTATTATAGCCAAATTCGGAGTATCACAGTCGGAAGTTTCGGGATTACTTAAAGGCGTATTTATTGATGATGCTGTTACGGATAAATTGAATTCTATTCTGGCGGAGAGTTACTCTGCTGCCACAGGTGTAGCAGTTACAACAGTTATTTTGGCTCTTTGGTCGGCGGGCAAGGGTGTGTATTCGATAACCGAGGGCATAAGAGTAATATACAGACTCCCTAACAAATACAATTGGTTTGTTAAAAGATTATTCTCAATGGGATATACTATTCTTATGTTCCTGGCGATTGGTTTAACAGTTGTAGGGCTGCTTGTGTCTGAATTTGCGGACAGCCTTATAAAATCGGCTGTTAAAAACCTGCCGTTTATAATAAACATGTTGTATACGCTGAGGTATTTTATCATACTGGTCGTGGTGACTTTGCTTATTGCATTTGCTCTGATGATGTATCTGCGGCCCAGGGTAGAGGATAAGCGTTTCGCCGCGTTCAAAGTTCAGCTCCCCGGCGCGATACTGACATCGCTGGGCTGGGTAGTGCTCTCGCTTGGAATAAAAATATATGTTAACTATTTCAACGGGTTCAGTATCTACGGCAGTTTAGGTACGCTGGCGATTGTTATGGTATGGATGTATTTTTCGATTTATATTTTCGCTTTCGGAATACAGATAAACTATATGTATTGCGTGAAAATCTACGAAACCGAAGTGAAGAAACTTTTTAAAAGAAAGTCTTGACAAAATACACTACATTTTGTAAAATAATAAACAGCGTTTTAATATGCTCTGGAGGTTTTTATGCTTCTAAAGTTGAAAGACGTCTTTCTTAACGACGGCAGCCGCTCGGAATTTGACTATTCCTTGCCGCTTGCTGAACTCGACATTAACGGTGATTATCCATTCAAGTCACCCGTCAGAGTTCTTGCGACGGCGGTCAATCGGGCAGGGGTCGTGGAGTTGAACGTAAAAGCGGTTTTCGATTATACCACCCGCTGTGACAGGTGCTTTGTTCCAATCACAAAGCCGATGGAGCTATCGTTTGCTCACGGGCTCGCTACCGAGTTGATAGACGAGGAAAATGACGACTATATTGAAACACCGGATTATACGCTCGAGCTTGACGATGTTGTTATCTCGGATATATTGCTGAATCTCCCGAGCAAAATGCTATGCAAGGATGATTGCAAGGGGTTGTGTCCCAAATGCGGGAAGAACCTCAACGAAGGAGATTGCGGCTGCGACAATGAGACCATTGACTCGAGACTGGAAATCCTGAAACAGTTAATTGATTAGTATACACAGTATTAAGGAGGAATAATAATGGCAGTACCCACCGGAAAAACTTCTCACAAAAGAAAAAGCACAAGACGTTCGGCTAACTATAAGCTCGACGCTCCCGCTCTTACAACTTGTCCTAATTGCGGCGCTTTGACAGCTGCTCACAAGGCTTGCACAAACTGCGGAATGTACAAGGGCAGACAGGTTGTTGTTATGGATGACGAAACATCTAAAAAGTAATTAGTTTACCACTCGGGCTGTCGCGTTTACGACAGCCCTTGTTTGTTTGATAAAACCGATGAACGGGGGCGCGGTATGGCGGTTACAATTAAAGAAGTCAATTCCCAAAGCCGCGCTTTTAAAAAGGGCGTTAATTCGGGTGACGTTCTTATTTCGATTAACGGCAACGAGATTGTTGATGTGCTTGATTATCGGTTTTATCAGGTTAACAAAAAGCTCGAGCTGGTGATAAAGAAGCCCGACGGAAAGACTAAAAAAATCAAGATAAAAAAAGAGGAGTATGAGGAACTCGGACTGGAGTTTGACTCATACCTTATGGATAAGGAACATTCCTGCAAAAACAAGTGCATATTCTGTTTTATAGACCAGTTACCAAAGGGTATGCGTGAGTCGCTGTACTTTAAGGATGATGACAGCAGACTTTCGTTTTTGTTCGGAAACTATATAACTCTGACCAACCTTACCGAGCATGAAATCAGCAGGATTATCAAAATGCGTATCAGTCCGATAAATGTGTCTGTTCATACGACCAATCCCGAGCTCAGATGCAAGATGATGAACAACCGATTCGCGGGCGACGCGCTCGCGGCGCTGAGAAGATTCTCTGAGGCGGGTTTGATGATAAACTGCCAGATTGTCGCGTGCCCCGGAATAAACGACGGCGAGGAATTAAAGCGTACTCTTACCGATTTGGAACAACTGGGCGTTCAGTGTGTCGCGGTTGTGCCTGTCGGACTTACGCGTTACAGGGAAAATCTTTTTAAGCTGACTCCGTATAACAGTAAGACCGCTGCGGAGACGCTTGAGATAATCGAAAGCTTCGGCGACAGATTAAAGGAAAAATACGGCAGACGCACGGTTTACGCGGCTGACGAGTTTTATATCAAGGCGGGCAGAGAGCTTCCGCCTCCCGAATACTATGAGGGTTATCCCGCGCTTGAAAACGGCGTAGGACTGGTAACTCTGCTCAGAGAGGAAGTCGAGTTTGCTCTTGAAGACTTGGAGCCCGACAGTACGCTCGACCAAAAAGTGACTGTTGTCTGCGGCGAATGTACGTATAAGGAGCTGAAAAAAACTTTGGCTCAGATTAACGGGAAATTTCCTAATATAAAGATAAATATCCGCAAGATAAAAAACGAGTTTTTCGGCGGACAGATTGACGTGACAGGACTGGTAACAGGCGGTGATTTGATCAATCAGCTCAAGGATGAGGAGCTTGGTGATAAGCTGCTGATTCCGTCATGTATGCTAAGGTTTGAGGGGGATGTTTTCCTCGACGATGTGAGCGTCGAAGATGTACGGGAGAAACTCGGTATAAATGTAAAAGTAACCGACAACAGCGGAGAAGCGGTTGTGCGGGAGATAATAAAGAGAGGCTAATATGGCACTACCTGTAATTGCTATTGTAGGCAGACCTAATGTCGGTAAGTCTACATTATTCAACAAGTTAATAGGGCAGAGGCTTTCAATTGTTGACGATACTCCCGGGGTAACGCGCGACAGAATTTACGGCGAGCTTGAATGGCAGAACCGCAAGGCTATCGTGATTGATACCGGAGGTATCGAGCCGAAATCGGATGACGTGATACTTTCTCAGATGCGCCGTCAGGCTCAGCTTGCCATAGAAACCGCTCACGTTATAATCCTCGTGACGGATATGAAAGCGGGGCTTGTCGCTACCGATATGGATGTAGCCGAAATGCTCCAGAAATCTGGCAAACCGCTCGTGCTCTGCGTCAACAAATGCGACCAGATCGGCGATCCGCGTCCCGAGTTCTATGAGTTTTATAACCTCGGCTTGGGCGACCCCGTACAGGTCTCCGCGGTTCACGGTCACGGAACAGGCGACTTGCTTGACGAGGTGTTTGATCACCTTCCTGAGGACGATTCTTCAGATGAAGACGACAGCATAATTAACGTGGCTGTTATCGGCAAACCGAACGTCGGCAAGAGCTCTCTTGTGAATTTTCTGACAAAAGAGGACAGGGTTATTGTTTCCGACATAGCGGGCACTACCCGTGACAGTATTGATACCAAGGTTGAAACCAAGGAAGGGACATTCACTTTTATTGACACCGCGGGACTGAGACGTAAGAGCAGAATAGTAGATGACATCGAAAGATACAGTATCATCAGAGCAAAGATGGCGATAGAACGAAGCGACGTGTGTGTAATAATGATTGACGCCGAGATTGGCTGCACCGAACAGGACACCAAGGTAGCGGGGCTCGCTCTCGACGCGGGCAAAGCATGTGTTATAGCAGTCAACAAGTGGGACGCTATCGAGAAGAACGACAAGACAATGAGCAATTTCAACAAGAAGATTGCCGTTGATTTCGCGTTTATGCCCTGGGCTCCCGTTGTGTATATTTCGGCTAAAACAGGTCAGAGGGTTGACCAGCTTCTCAGGACAATTACGGCGGTTGCCGCCAACAGCGCTACACGCATAAAGACGGGTACTCTGAACGAATTGCTCGCTCAGATCACCACGCGTGTTCAGCCGCCTACGGACAAGGGCAGAAGGCTTAAAATCTTCTATATTACCCAGGCTTCCGTAAAGCCGCCCGCGTTTGTATGCTTCTGTAACAGCAAGGATTTGTTCCATTTTTCATACCAAAGGTATATTGAAAACCGTATCCGCGAGACGTTCGCTCTCGACGGTACGCCAATAAAGATGATAATTCGTGAAAGGGGAGAGAAAAATTGAGCGGAATGATGAGTTTTTTGAGCAGTAACTGGTATCTTGTTCTAATTGCCGTAGTTATAGCTTACCTTTTGGGCAGTGTGAATACCGCGGTAATCGTGACTAAGATTTTTACAAAAGGCAAGGAAGATATCCGAGAGATGGGCAGCGGAAACGCGGGCTTTACAAATGTTTTGCGTTCTGTCGGTAAGGTGCCCGCCATTCTCACGATTGTGTGCGATTTGCTCAAATCTGTTATAGCCGTTTTAATCGGAGGCTGGTTGTTCTCGATTGCCGCGGGCAACAGCGAAAACATTGACGCAGTAGTCAGAGTGGGTAAATACATATGCGGATTTTTCTGTATTCTCGGTCACAGTTATCCCATCTACTTTCACTTCAAGGGCGGAAAAGGCATTGTTACTGCCGCGGGTATGATGTTGGTGGCTGACTGGCGTGTGTTCCTGTTGATTCTGGGAACATTTTTGATTGTTTTCCTGATTTCAAAAATTATCTCTCTGGCGAGTATTATCTGCGCTTGTATGTTCCCGATATACACATTTCTCCTGACATTTTTCATTGACTATCAAAACGGCGGTTATCCGTTGCTTTATGTTCTGCTTTGCACTCTTGCCGCGCTTGGAATTTGTGTGTTTGTGGTTATAAAGCATTCCTCAAATATCGGCAGACTTATCAGAGGCGAGGAGAAGAAAATAAAAGCCAAAAAATAATTATTGAATTTTCTTTAGCGTAGTATTATAATATAATTCGGGTGCGGGCAAAGCCCGCCATTATCACTGACCACTGACCACTGTCAACTGTCCACTTGTCTGATAAACTGATAATGTGAAGTTTATGTAGTTGTTTGGTTAATGGTTTGAGTTTCAGGAGTATTATTATGGATTGTATTTTTTGTAAGATAATCGACGGCTCCATTCCGTCAAAAAAGGTTTATGAAGACGACAAAATGCTTGCTTTTTATGATATAGAGCCCGCGGCTCCCGTTCATGTTGTAATGGTTCCCAAAGCTCATATCGCAAGCGCTGATGATCTCAATGAGGAAAACTCTCAGTATGTGGCTCATATCTTTTCCAAGGCGGGCGAAATCGCTGAAAAGCTTGGTTTGGACGGCGGCTACAGAATCGTCAATAACTGCGGCGCTGACGCTGGACAGACTGTGTTCCATATCCACTTCCATCTTATGGGAGGAAAGACGCTCGGGAAAATGGCGTAGTTTGGATAATAGTTGATAATTGACAGTTAGGGACTTTGAGGTATGGGGTATTGATTTATTCAGAATGCCCCAAGCTTGACAAGGAGGATTTCAAAAATGGGAAAAACATATAAAATGACAATTGCGGGTTGTGAGCGTGAGCTCCCGCTTTGCGAGGTCAGCAATGATTTGGATATCGCCGCGTTTATAATGTTCGGCGATGTTGAGGTGACAATAGCATCCGCGAGAGAGCTTCTCAAGAAATGCCCCGATTTTGATATTATCGTTACAGCAGAGGCAAAAGGTATACCGCTTGGCTACGAGATGGCTCGTCAGTCGGGTAAAGACTATGTTGTCGCGCGTAAGGGTTTGAAGGTTTATATGCCTGAGTATATCAATGTAGAGGTCCGTTCAATTACAACTCTGTCTATTCAGAGGCTTTATATCGGTACTGACGACATTAATAAGATAAAAGGCAAGAACGTTATTATTGTAGACGATGTTATTTCGACAGGTGAGAGTCTTGTTGCTCTTGAACAGCTCGTTAAAAAGGCGGGCGGTAATACTGTAGGAAAAGTGACGGTTCTCGCCGAGGGCGACGCCGCTAATCGTGACGATATTATCTTTTTGGATAAACTTCCCGTATTTCCTAAGTAAGAGGTAACTGAAATGACTAAACGACTGTTTGCGTACTTTGGGCTTACTATGCTCGGAGTGTATACAGTCGTTTTTTATTTTGGCCTTTACGGAATATGTACCGCGGCGGGACTTTTCGCTGTTTTGCTTTTGTATGCTTGCTTTGTAAAGAAACCTGTTGTACAGAAATCGGTCGTTATTTTTGTAGCGGTTACAGTGGCGGTGTCTGCCGTAATATTTGTTATTTATGACAACAGCTTTAAATCCAACAGCGAAAAGTATAATCAAGAGAATGTCAGCGTAACCGCAAAAGTTAAATCCGACGGCGAGAAAAGATACGGTGTATATACTTACGAACTGCAAGCCGAAAAAATTGACTCTGAAAGCTCGGAAATAAAAATCGTTTTGTACAGCAACTATAAGCTGCTTTGTGAGCGCGGTGACACAATAAAGTTTAATGCCCGTTTGATGACATGCGAGGGCAGCTACTACCGTTCATTGGGATATGGATACTCTGCGGAAAGTGATGATTATAAACTTGATTATACTTTCATCAAAAGAGGCGAAAAGGATTTTTGGTATTATCCGCAGTATTTGCAGAATAAGCTCTCCGAGGCGGTGAAAAGCGTTATATACGGTGAGGACGGAGAACTGAGCGCCGCAATGGCGTTCGGAGCTCGGGAACAGCTCAGCAATGAAATAAACTCAATGTTTTCAAAAACAGGACTAAGCTTTCTTATAGTAGTTTCGGGACTACATATGACTATTGTTTCGGGCTTTCTGCTGTTAGTTTTTTACCCGCTGAGAAAAAACCGATTTGGTAATTATTTTGTTTGCGCGTTAGTTATATTGTGTGTAATTTTCTATATGCTGATAACAGGCTTGACGGCGTCGGTTGTAAGGTCGGGTATAGCTGTGATTTTAGCCTTGTTTGGAACTCTCTTTTCAAAGCGAAGCGATTCCTACAACAGTCTGGGGCTTGCGGCGTTTCTTATAATCGCGCTTAACCCTTACGCTGTCGGTGATGTGGGGATGTTATTGTCGTTCTCATCTGTTCTTGGGATACTTTATTTCAGTCCAAGGCTTTGCCGCTGGTTTGAAAAGTCTTTCTACGAACGCAAAGTCGAGTATTATAACGAAATCAACAGGACTAATCAGTTGAGGAGAAAAACATATTTCAAATTCCAGTTAGTTACGGCGAGAGTTGCTTTCTGCATAATAAAATCGTTCCTTGTATCATTTTCGGCTTTCGTCGCGAGTTTGCCTATTGTGTGTCTCACGATAGGGTATGAAAACGTCAGTGTATTGTTGTCGTCTGTATTGCTCGCTCCGCTTACTGTGTTGATTGTTGTTTTCGGATTGCTGACGGGAATTTTATTCTACATTCCCGTTGTGGGATTTATTTCCAGATTTACGGGAGTGGTTGCTGATTTTTCATCATATCTTATGATATACATTGTTCGGCTTATCAACTCTGTTTCATATCTTAAACTGTATGTGGACAGGAACACAATATGGATGTGGCTGTTATCGCTTGTGATTTTGATGGGGTTGGCGTTTGTGCTCAAACGCGACAGAAAAAATTACGTGTTAGCGTTTATTTTTTCGCTTGTGTTCTTTTTCGGAATTTGCGGAGTTAAAATCATAGTCCATTCGAATAACGTAATTATGACAATAATAGATACGGGCTCGCCGAGTGTGAAGATATCGGGCGGCGGGGTAGAGGCTCTGCTGTCATATAGCGGGGATTACGGCAAATTCAGCGAACTCAGCCGTAAATTAAGGAGTAACTGCGGGAATGTTAAGACGCTGATAGTACCTGACAACTCTTTGAAGACCTCAAGATTTGCCGTTAATATTCTTGATGAATTTGACGTTGAGAGGGTAATGTTGTATCATAGTAAAAGAACTCCGCTCGACCTTGAAGAGGACGCGATGAGCGTAAAGAATTACAGGGAGTTTTACTCCGCCGATATCATTACGCTTGACCTCGGCAAAGGAATTAGGGATACAATAATTCAGGACGGTAAATCTACCTGGCAATATGTTGAAAGCGGAGAATTCAGCGCGCTTATCGCGCCCGATAAAGCCGACGCGAAAAGGCTTGAAGAAAAGTACTTGGACGCCGACGTTGTGATTTGCGGAAATGAAATTAAGAATATGGATTTGCTTGGGGATTCCGAGACACGTTTCATAACGGGTAACGGTCCCGAAGACTTGAATATAAAATTAGGAGACTGAAAATGCCCGAACTGACCCGTAAGGAATTAAAACAGAGAATAAACAAAGCACAATTTGATAAATTCTATCTTATTTACGGCGACGAAAAGATGTATGTAAAGTTGGATACGGACAACCTTGTAACAAAGCTTATGGGTAAAGAGCCGTCTGATTTTAACTTTCACAGCTTTACTTCGCCGTGCAGTCTGGATGATATCGCGGTAGCGGTACAGGTTGCTCCTTTTACCGATGAATACAACTGCGTCAAGGTTTCCGATCTTGACGCCAACGCTCTTAAAAAGGACGAGATTGAACAGCTTTTAGCTATCTTGAAAAATGTCCCTGACACGACCGTTGTTATCTTTACTATGCCTACGCTGAATCAAGATATGAAAAAGCAGGGCGAGAATTTCGGGAAAGTTAAAAATTTCATCAAGAAAAGCGGTGTAGTTTGCGTTGAAGCCAACGAGAGCGATATTTCACTGGCGCGTCAGATTATCCGATGGGCTGACAAGCGGGGAAACAAAATCGAGCAGGCGGACGCGTACAAGCTTCAAGAGTACGTGGGTGACGATCTATACACTATCAAAAATGAGCTGGACAAGCTCTGCAACTATGTGGGCGAGGGAGCTCAGATTATGAGCGAGCACATTGAACTGCTTGTTCCCAAACGACTTGAGGCGAATATATATTACCTTGCGGACACGATTATTTCGGAGAACAGTGACAGGGCTTATACTATGCTTAACGCTTTGTTTTATCAGAAGGCGGAGCCCGAATCAATTGTAATGGTGCTCAGCAGGGCATACACTGACTATTACCGCGCGCGAGTAGCTTCCGAAAGCGGTGTTACAATGAAAGAGGTCGCGGCTGATTTCAGGTACGGTAAGCGTGAGTTTGTGCTGAAAAAAGCATTGACAACGACAAAGAAAATGCCGACGTCAGCGCTGCGCGACAGCCTTGATATCATTACCGATACGGTCGCTCAGTTCCATTCCGTCACAGGCATAAACAAACAAATTGCTTTGGAAAAGCTCGTCGCGGAGCTTATTCTGCTTGCGGGTGAAAGATGATCAGTATTAAGGAAGCCGTAATCGTAGAGGGCAGATACGACAAAATAAAGCTCAGCGAAGTTATAGACACTCCCGTGATAGAAACGGGCGGGTTCAGAATTTTCAAAGACAAGGAAAAGCAGAACCTTATCCGTAAGATTGCCGAGGAACGCGGGATACTTATACTCACCGACAGCGACTCGGCGGGGTTTGTGATTCGCAATTTCCTAAAGGGTAGTGTGCCTGAGGAAAAAATAAAACACGCCTATATCCCTCAACTGAAAGGTAAGGAAAAGCGCAAGAGCGAGGTTTCAAAAGAAGGTTTGCTCGGCGTTGAGGGAGTAAGCGCTGAGATAATTGCCGATGCCGTCAGGAAAAGCGGAGCGACAATTCTGGGCGAAAATAATGAAATTAAAATGTCCTGTATTACAAAGCAGGATTTGTATGAACTGGGGCTGACGGGAAAAGAAAACTCCGCGGTCTTACGAGAAAAGCTGCTCAAAAAACTGGGGCTCCCGACCTACCTTTCGACCAACGCGATGCTGTCGGCGCTCAATTGTTTATATTCTTTAGAAGAATTAAAAGAACTGATATAAATAAAATCACCGTTTAGGCTAACACTAGCAACGGTGATTTTTATGTTTATTAAAAGGAATTTTGCGCTGGTTGTTTTCGGCGGAGCGTGTTACAGTATTATAGAATTTTTATGGCGGGGAAGAACGCACTGGTCGATGTTTTTAACAGGCGGGGTGTGTTTTTTGGCTTTATTCAAACTGTTTGGCAGACTAAAACACTTCGCGTTGGCTAAAAAATGCTTTATTGGTTCCGCTGTTATTACTTCTTGTGAGTTTGTGTCGGGCATTTTATTCAACAAAATATTAAAACTAAAGGTCTGGGATTACTCCGACAGACCTTTAAATTTCAAGGGGCAGATTTGCCCGCTGTATTCATTTTTGTGGGGACTTTTGTGTGTCCCTGTCAATTTGGTGTGCAAGAGGATAAACAAGGTTAATCCTCATCTTCCTCCTGCGGCTTAGGGTCAATATATACGTTGACCGCTATGATGCGTTGACTGTTGACCTGTTGAACCACAAGGGTGAGGTTTCGATAGCTGAACTTAGCCTTGCGGCGGGGGATAATGGAGAAGTGCTCCAGTATAAATCCGCCGACTGTGACAGCGTCGGTCTCTACGTCATCGGGGTCGATGTCGGCGAGCTCGAACAAATCCTCAAGCGGCATATCTCCGCTGACAATATATTCGGTGTCCGAAATTTTTGTGCAGTCGTTTTCGATTTCCTCGTCCTCGTCCCAGATTTCGCCTACAATTTCTTCAAGCAAGTCCTCCATAGTGACTATACCCAAAGTGCCTCCGTATTCGTCGGTAACTATCGCGATATGGAGTCTTTTGCGTTTGAAGTCGTTTAAGGTTTTTGAAAGGTTCTGGTTGTTGAAGATAAAGTGAGCGGGCTGAATCAGCTTTCCGATGTTGGGTTCACGGTTCTGGGCAAGCTCCTCTAGGTAGTCGCGCGTGTGGAGTATGCCGATAATGTGGTCAATTGTTTCCTTGTATACGGGAATACGCGAGTAACGGCTCTCCATAACAATATGTTTGAGCTTGTCAGGAGTGTCGGTGATGTCTATTGCGGTGAGATCCACTCGGGGCGTAAGTACCTCGAGCACGGTTTTGTCGTCAAAGTCCAGTACAGACTGAACCATCTCACTCTCGTCTTCCTCGAGCACGCCTTCGCCCTCGATGTTCTCAACAATCTGTTTGAGTTCGTCCTCGGTGACGGACGGCTGTTCCTCGTTTTTGCCCGCGATTTTTAGCGCGCCCTCTTTTAGCTTAATGAACAGGAATACTATCGGCGTCAGAATGATGGTTATAACCTTAAGTACTCCCGCTGTGGCGAGCGAGTAGCTCTCCGCGTGTTCTTTGGCGAGACATTTGGGGAGTATTTCTCCGAATGTCAGCACAACAAAGGTGGTTATGCCTGTGGCTATCGCGGTTCCTATGTCGCCGAAAATGCTAAGACACACAGCGGTAGCCAGCGATGAACAGCCCAGGTTTACTATGTTGTTGCAAATCAGAATTGCCGTTAACGCTTTATCAAAATGGTTTGTAATATAAAGCGCGTTTTTGGCTTTTTTGTTGCCGTCGTCGGCATAGCTTTGAATCCTGATAACGTTCACAAACGAGAACGCCGTTTCAACAGAACTGAAAAATGCCGAAAGCAATACGCATAGTACAATTACAATAAATTGCCATGGTTGTACGTCCAAATAATATCACTCCTAATATAATAACCATAAATAGCATACTATAATTCTTTTAAAAAATGATTTTTATTTAGAAAAAAGAATAATTTTCTTGAATTATAAGGCATAAAATGTTATAATTACAATGTGTATGCGTACCTTTTTGGGCAGAATAAACTCGGAGGTGCGTAATATGAACAAAAACAAACCAAACAATGATGAATTTGTCCGCAACCCATGCGAGGAGGACAACGCCCCAAAAGGCGATAATCCCGCTGAGGAAAACAGCTTTGAGCATATTCAGGACAGCGGAGCCATTGTTACCGAGCGTGACGGATCTGTCATACACTGTCTTACGATTGTCGGTCAGATTGAGGGGCATTATTTGCTCCCGCAGAACACCAAAACAACCAAGTATGAACACGTTATCCCTATGCTTGTGGCGATTGATGAGGATCCGAGAATTGACGGTCTCCTTATCCTGATAAATACTGTCGGGGGAGACGTTGAGGCGGGACTCGCCATAGCCGAGTTGATTTCGGGGATGAAAAAGCCTACGGTTTCGATTGTTTTGGGCGGAGGCCATTCTATCGGTATTCCGCTGGCGGTTTCGGCGAAAAAAAGTTTTATCGCCAAAAGCGCGTCGATGACGGCTCATCCCGTACGAAGTACAGGGCTGACCATCGGAGTATGGCAGACTTTTGAGTATTACAAAAGAATGCAGGACAGAATAACGAGTTTTATTGTGGACAATTCGAGGATTTCCAAAGAGGACTACGAAAACCTTGTTATGAACACGGGAGAACTGGTTATGGATATCGGTTCAATCCTGGACGGACAGAAAGCTGTTGACGTCGGCTTGGTGGACGAAGTCGGGACGCTTAAAGAGGCGGTAGACTGCCTTTATGATATGATAAATGATTATAAAAATCCCTCATAACAGAGGGTACATATGGAGGGCATATGATTACTCAGATTATTCAAAATGTTATTTTGGGCATTATTCAGGGACTTACAGAGTTTTTGCCTGTATCCAGCAGCGGACACCTTAACATTGCCGAACATCTTATGGGTATGAGCGACGGCGGTGTTTTTCTGGACGTAATGCTACATATCGGTACATTAGCCGCAGTGCTTATTTTCTATCATAAGCTTATCTGGCGGCTGATAAAAGCGTTTTTCCTGCTTATCAAGGATATCTTTACAGGCAAATTCAAATGGTCAAAAATGGACGGCGACCGCAATCTTATTTTTATGCTGATTATCGGTCTTATTCCTTTGTTTTTGCTTTTCGTTCCGATTCCCGAGATTGCCCCGGGTGTGGAGAAGGTTAAGGATCTGGCTGATTTGTTCAAGGAAAGTAGATTCTTTATTGTTACAGGATTTTCTTTGCTCGTTACAAGTCTGCTCCTTTTTATCGGAATTCAGTGCAATAAAAGACAGACAGGCAAGCATTTCCAAAAGGACGCGCAGAGCAACTATGACGGTAACGGACGCACACGCTACGGCGTGCTTGACGCTATAACCGTAGGTATCGGACAGTTGTTCGCGGCTCTGTTCCCGGGACTCTCACGTTCAGGTACTACACTCGCGGTAGGTGAGATGAGAGGAATCAACAAACAGGCGGCTCTTGATTACACGTTTATCCTCGGTATTCCTTCAATTATCGCGGCCGCTGTACTCGAAGTCAAGGATGTTCCGAAGTCCTCGCTCAACACAGAGTCAATCATCGCTGTACTGTGCGGAGTTGTCGCGGCGGCTGTCGTAGGATACTTCGCGATAAAGCTGTTTAAGTGGCTGTTAAAGACAGACAGAATGATTATATTTGTAATTTATACCGCCATTGTAGGACTTATGGTTGTCGGTGTAAGTGTATACGAATTGGTTACCGATACAGTTGTAAAGTTTATATAAAATTCTATTTCAGAATTATGAAGGTTATGGAAGTGGAAAAATGGCTGCTAAAAAAGGCACAAATGTAAAAAAGACAACTGCAAAAAAGTCTTCCAAGAATGCTAAAAATACAGAGAAGCGTTCCGTCCGTCACAAGAGGGAAAAGAGAGCGCAGAAAAAGCGTAATTACAGGATTGAAGCGATAATTTATGCCGCTATATCCTTGCTTACGTTCTTTGTGATTATCATTCAGGGAGCGAATTTATGGACTACAATCCGCGGGATTTTCTTCGGGTTCTTCGGCTTATGCTCGATACTGGTTCCGCTCACTTTCGCATACCTCACGGTTATAACAGCTCTCGAAAAGGAGATTGCGCATTTTAAGGCGAAAGTGGGTATGTGCGTCGCGATAATCCTGTTGACTGAAGCCGCGGTTTATCTGTTCAGCGACTATAAATATGAGGACGTAAATTACTTCTCGGCACTCGGACAGCTATTCGGCCGCGCGTTCAACTCCGATAGCTACTTTACTACGGGCGGCGGATTTTTCAGTGGAATATTAGGATATCCGCTTTACTTTGCGTTCCACAACCCTGCAGCTATACTCGTGGTGCTTGTAATACTCGCGGCGCTCATTCTTATCATCGGAAAGATTTCTCTCAACGATGTCGCCAGAGCCGCCAAGTATGTGGGACACAAAGTCAGCGATACATCCAAGAAAAGCAGGGAGTATATCACTACCCGACGTGAGAAACGTCACAGAGACCCTGAACCGGATTACGGCGAATTTGATAACTTCGATACGCTCATTGATATTCCGATTGATGACGAAACTAATAAGAAGAAAAAACGCCGCAGCAAGCGAAGCGAGATTGACATTTCAATCGACGACGATTCCAACGCCGCCGTGTCAGATCCCGCAGATGATTTTATCGACGCTATAAACAAGGCCCAGGGCGAGGATGTTGATACGTCTTCAACCGAAGAAGGAGACGACAACGAGGAGCTTAAGCCCAAGCCTAAACGCAGCAGAACTAAGAGCGATTCCGAAAAAGCTTCCGCCAAGGCGGCTTATAAGTATCCGCCTATCGGACTTCTGAAGAATGTCAGAAACGGCGGCGGAGACGGTGACGCGGAAATGCGCGCGAACGCCCAGAAGCTTATCTCGACACTCGAGAGCTTCGGAGTAAAGGCTTCAATCACTCACATTTCGCGTGGTCCTTCCGTTACGCGTTATGAACTGCACCCCGCCCCGGGTGTCAAGATTAATAAGATTACAAACCTCTCTGACGATATCGCCCTCAACCTTGCGGCGAATGGTATTCGTATTGAAGCGCCTATCCCGGGTAAGGCGGCTGTCGGAATTGAGGTTCCGAATAAAGCTGTCAGCGTGGTTAGTATCCGCGAGCTCATAGACTCGGATGAATTTGAATCCAGCGACAGCAAGCTCACCTGTGTGCTCGGCAGAGATATCGCGGGTAAGATTGTAACGACAGATATTTCCAAATTACCTCACCTGCTTATTGCGGGTACTACGGGATCGGGTAAATCAGTGTGCGTAAATTCACTGCTGATTAGTATACTTTACAAAGCGGGACCCGAGGAGGTCAAGCTCGTGCTTATCGACCCAAAGATGGTCGAGTTTTCAAAATACAAAGGTATTCCTCATCTGCTCATCCCCGTTGTTTCAGACGCTAAAAAGGCGGCGGGCGCGCTGGCGTGGGCGGTAAATGAAATGCAGAACCGCTATAAGCTGTTCTCGGAATACGATTGTAAGGATATCGACGGCTATAACAAGCTGATTGAAAGTAATATTGAATACATGAATGATAATCCTCCCGTATTTAATGAAGAAAAGGGAGAGGAAGAACAGCCTGTGCTGGAGGTCAACGGACTTCCTGTCGCCAAGGAGAAGCTTCCTCGTATAGTTATCGCTATTGACGAGTTGGCTGACCTTATGATGACTGCTCCCGGTGAGGTGGAGGACAGCATTGTGCGCCTTGCTCAGCTTGCCAGAGCAGCGGGTATGCACCTTGTAATTGCTACTCAGCGTCCTACCGCCAACGTAATCACAGGTCTTATCAAGGCGAATGTTCCGAGCAGAATCGCCCTCAAGGTTGGTTCCAATATGGACTCCAGAATTATCCTCGATACGGGTGGAGCCGAAAAGCTAATCGGACGAGGCGATATGCTCTATATGCCCGTGGGCGCTCCCAACCCGATTCGTGTTCAGGGCTGTTACGCTACCGAGGAAGAAATCGGCGGAGTTACTAACTATATCAAGAAATCATCCAAGGCTCAGTATAACGAAGAAATCGAGGAGAGAATCAAGCGTATCGCCGCTGAGGAACTTGACGGCGGAGCGGCGGAGAACAACGCCAATACTATTGACGGCATAGAGCTCGACAGCAAGATGGAAGACGCCATCAAGTATGTTATAGAGTCGGGACAAGCCTCAACCTCAATGATCCAGAGAAGATTCAAAGTAGGCTATGCCCGCGCAGGTCGTATGATTGACGATATGGAACAGCTCGGCATTGTTGAGCCGCATCAGGGTTCGAAGCCGAGAAAAGTCCTTATGACTTACGGCGAGTGGCTTGAAAGAGCGAATAACCTTAAGGGTTAATAGTGGTCAGTGGTCAGTGATCAGTGGTCAGTAATATAAGTTAGGCAAGCTGTGTTATGGGGGATATGAAG
The DNA here is from genome assembly GCA_902785365.1 of uncultured Ruminococcus sp. Taxonomy (GTDB): domain Bacteria; phylum Bacillota; class Clostridia; order Oscillospirales; family Acutalibacteraceae; genus Ruminococcoides. The sequence goes on from CACZYC010000001.1 coordinate 124,896, forward strand.
TCAACATAGGAGCAGCTTGCGTTTGACGAGGGAAAACTAAAAAAGTCAGTTAGGCAAGCTGTGTTATGAGGGATATGAAGTCAACATAGGAGCAGTTTGCGTTTGCCGAGGAAAAACTAAAAATGTCATACTTGCCTATGACAATTGAAGAAGTTAAGAATCGCGGATGGGACAGCGTTGACTTTGTCTATATTTCAGGCGACAGCTACGTTGACCATCCGACTTTCGGTGCGGCTATAATTACCCGTGTTCTGGAGAGCGAGGGTTACAGGGTAGCTGTGCTGTCACAGCCCGATTGGAGATCCGAGCGTGACTTCACGCAGTTCGGACGTCCCCGTCTGGGCTTTTTTATTTCCGCGGGTAATATTGACAGTATGGTGGCTCATTACACAGTAGCCAAACGCAAGCGCAGCGATGACGCGTATACCGCGGGAGGCAGGTCAGGCAAACGTCCCGACAGAGCCGTTACGGTTTACAGCAATATTGTAAAAAAATTGTATCCCGATTGTCCCGTGATAATCGGTGGGCTTGAGGCTTCCCTGAGGAGATTTGCCCATTATGACTATTGGGCGGATAAGGTTATGCCGTCGGTGCTTGTCGATAGTAAGGCGGATATACTTTCCTATGGAATGGGCGAGCTTCAGACAATTGAAATAGCCAAAAGACTCGACGAGGGAAAGCCCGTAGAGGAGCTTTATGATATAAGGGGAATATGCTATTTAATTCCTACAAAGAATTATACTCCGCAGTCCGCGGTGGATTTGCCGAGCTTTGAACGTGTAAGCGAGAGTAAGCGCGACTACGCTTTAGCAGCGAGAAAAGAGCTCGAGGAAGCTGACGCCGTGCGCGGCAGAAAGGTTATTCAGCGCCACGGGAGCTATATCCTTGTGCAAAACCCTCCAATGCCTCCGCTCAATACCGAGCAGCTCGATTGGGTGTATTCTCTGCCTTATGAAAGGTATTATCCCGAATGTTACGAAAACGTCGGCGGCGTCCCCGGAATAAAAGAAGTTGAGTTTTCGATAACCCACAACCGCGGATGTTTCGGCGCGTGCAACTTCTGCTCATTAGCTTTCCATCAGGGGAGAGCTGTCACGGTCAGAAGCAAACAAAGTGTTGTAAAAGAGGCCGAAAGCTTTTTGAGTAACCCGCATTTTAAGGGGATAATCAGCGACGTGGGCGGTCCTACGGCAAATTTCAGAAAACCGTCGTGCGAATATCAGCTTAAACACGGATTGTGCAAGAACAAAAAGTGTCTTGCTCCCAAGCCTTGTGAAAACCTCGAAGCCGACCATACTGATTATATTTCTCTGCTTCGGGAATTGCGAAAGATAAAAGGAATAAAAAGAGTATTCGTCCGCAGCGGTATACGTTATGATTATTTCTTGAAAGACAAGTCCGACGAGTTTCTGGACGAGCTTGTGCGTTATCACGTCAGCGGTCAGCTCAGAGTAGCACCCGAACATTGCTCGCAAGCAGTTCTGGACAGTATGGGCAAACCGCATATTGAGGCTTATAAGAAGTTTTCGGATATGTTCTATAAGGCGACGAAACAGGCGGGTAAAGACCAGTATATAGTGCCGTATCTTATGAGCTCACACCCAGGGTGTACACTCAAAAACGCGGTTGAGCTCGCTGTGTTCCTCAAACGCGAGAAGATTCATCCCGAGCAGGTGCAGGACTTTTACCCAACCCCCGGAACAATTTCGACAGCTATGTTCTATACGGGACTTAATCCCTATACAATGGAGGAAATCTATGTTCCCAAGTCCTCGGAAGAAAAAGCTTTGCAAAGGGCTCTGATGCAGTATTTTATTCCCAAAAACAGGGAAAAGGTACTGAAAGCCTTAAAAATTGCGGGCAGGCTCGACCTGGTCGGCAACGGTAAGAACTGTCTGATAACAGCTCCCAAGGGCTTTGCGCAAAAGCAAAAAAAGAAAAACAATAAATATTCCCGAAAGAAAAGAAAGAAATAATAAAAAACGGGTGCGGGTGTCCCGCCCAAAACTGACCACTGATTACTGACTACTGACCACTTGTATAACACTTTGCAACGTTTTGAAGGGTGGAAAACGCTAAATATAGTTTTGGGTTAGAGGACACGCCAATAAAACGCTTGACTTATATTGTCACATTTAGTAAAATATTTTGTAGAATTATTTAAGAGGTGAGACCGATAGGAGTATATGAAGAATTACAGGCGCGCGGATTGATCGCTCAGGTTACTGATGAAGAAGAGATACGCGAGCTTGTCAACAACGGAAAGGCAGTATTTTATATAGGATTTGACCCTACAGCGGACAGTCTGCATGTAGGTCACTTTATGGCGCTTTGTCTTATGAAGCGTCTGCAAATGGCGGGCAATAAACCGATTGCCCTCGTTGGCGGCGGTACAGGTATGATTGGCGACCCGTCAGGTCGTACCGATATGCGTAAAATGCTTACAAAGGAAGATATCGAATACAACTGCAACCGCTTTAAAGAGCAGATGTCGAAGTTTATTGATTTTTCCGACGGTAAAGCGCTTATGGTAAACAACGCTGACTGGCTTCTTGACCTCAACTATGTTGAGGTGCTCAGGGAAGTCGGCGCGTGCTTCAGCGTAAACCGTATGCTGACAGCCGAGTGCTACAAACAGCGTATGGAAAAGGGACTCAGTTTCCTTGAATTCAACTATATGATTATGCAGAGCTACGATTTCTACAAGCTCTTTCAGGATTATGGCTGTAATATGCAGTTCGGCGGCGACGACCAGTGGAGCAATATGCTCGGCGGCACAGAGCTTATCCGCCGCAAACTCGGCAAGGACGCCTACGCTATGACCATCACTCTGCTGCTCAACTCCGAGGGCAAGAAGATGGGCAAAACTCAGAGCGGCGCGGTATGGCTTGACCCCGAAAAGACAAGCCCCTACGAGTTCTATCAGTATTGGCGCAACGTGGCTGACGCTGATGTTTTAAAGTGTATCCGTATGCTGACATTCCTCCCGCTTGAGGAAATCGACAAGATGGACAGCTGGGAAGGCGCTCAGCTCAATAAGGCTAAGGAAATTCTCGCTTTCGAGCTCACCAAGCTCGTGCACGGCGAGGAAGAGGCTCAAAAGGCTCAGGAAGCCGCGAGAGCTCTGTTCGGCAGCGGCGCTAATACCGACAATATGCCTACCACGGAACTTTCTGTTGAAGATTTCGGTGACAACTTTACGGCGCTTGATTTGCTCCAGAAGTGTGGTCTGATTGGCTCGCGCAAAGAGGGCAGAACCTTAATCCAGCAGGGCGGTGTATCGCTTGACGGAGAGAAGGTAACAGACCCGTTCACTCAGGTGACAAAGGAAATGTTCAGCGAAAACGGTTATGTTGTCATTAAAAAGGGTAAAAAAGTCTATCATAAGGCTATTTTAAAATAATGGTACAGTTCAAGGAGGTACAAAATGAAAAAGTTTTTTGGAGAGTTTAAAGAATTCATAATGCGCGGCAATGTTATGGACCTCGCAGTAGCCGTTATCATCGGCGCGGCGTTCGGCGCTATTGTTACAGCTCTTTGTGATAAGATTATCACACCGCTCATTCAGCTTATTATCGGTTCAATCTTCGGCAAGAGCATTGACGAGATGACATCGGTTCTCAACGTAGGTCCTATCGAGTTCGGCGCGTTCATCTCGGCGGTTATCAACTTCATTATTATGGCGCTGATTATCTTCCTTATGATCAAGGCAGTAAACAAGGCTATGGCTATCGGCAAGAAGAAGGAAGAGGAAGAAGAGGAAGCTACAACTAAGGAGTGTCCTTATTGTAAGAGCGAAATCGCTATCGACGCTACTCGCTGCCCTCACTGCACATCTCAGCTTGAGGAAGAAAAGAAATAAATCGCAATACATAATTACGGGCGGCAGAAATGTCGCCCATTTTTTTATAAAAACATATAAATTTTATTGCATTAACTATCAAATGATATTATAATAAATACATAAGTTCACATTTGGGGGTGCAATTATGAGAAAAACAAAAATTGTCTGTACTTTAGGTCCTGCCTGCGACAACAAAGAAACTCTTTTGAAGATGATTGACGCGGGTATGAACGTCGCGCGAATTAATATGTCGCACGGTACTCACGAGGAACAGAAAGTGCGCCTTGACAGGCTCAAAGAAGTGATTAAGGAGAGCGGCAAGAATATTGCGATTCTGCTTGACACAAAAGGTCCCGAGGTGCGCGTAGGCATTTTTGAGGACGGCTTTGCCACACTTGAAGAGGGCAAGGAGTTCAAGCTCTATCGTGACAGCGACAAGGCAGGAACCGACGAGGGAATCGGTATAAGTTATCCGAAATTGGTTGACCTCTTTCTTAACGAAAGACAAGCGGCGATAGGCAGAAAGATTCTGCTTGACGACGGTAAAATTGTTATAAGCGTCGCTAAAGTTACAAGTGAGGCAATAGTCTGTAAGGTTGAAAAAGGCGGCAAACTCTCTAACCGCAAGAGCATCAACATCCCCAATTATCATATAAATATGCCTTATGTAAGCGCTCAGGACAGGTCGGATATTGAGTTCGGACTTGAACAGGGCGCCGAGATTGTAGCGGCTAGCTTTGTCCGCTCCGCTGACGACGTTACCACCCTGCGCGATTATATTGACAGTATCGGGTACGAGGGTGTTGATATTGTATCAAAAATTGAAAATCAGGGTGGTTTTGATGATATTGACCGCATTATTGAAGCCTCCAACGGAATTATGGTGGCGCGCGGCGATATGGGCGTTGAGATTCCGTTCATCAAACTCCCCGAAATCCAAAAGACAATAATCCGCAAAACCGTGGCAAAGGGTAAGTATGTAATAACAGCCACCCAGATGCTCGAAAGCATGACAACAAATCCGCTGCCCACCCGCGCGGAGATAAGTGACGTTGCCAACGCGGTTTATGACGGAACTTCCGCTGTAATGTTGTCGGGTGAGTCTGCCGCGGGTAAATATCCCGTCGAAAGCGTTATGGCTTTGGCTGATATCTGTAAAGAAGCGGAGAGCAATCACGAGGACTGGATTTTACAGAAATATATAGATGATTACGATGATAAGAACAGTTTCAGAACGAGCATTTGCTCATCGGCGCGCAACGTGGCTATGGCTGTCGACGCAAAGGCGATTATCGTCGAGTCGGCAACGGGCAAGGTTGCCAGAGCTATGGCTCATTTCCGCCCTGACTGCCCGATTATCGCGGTTGTTACTTCAACGCTTGTTCAGCACAAGCTGTGTCTCAGCAGCGGCGTTACCGCGGTGCTCGGCGAAAATCTCTCCTCGACCGACGAAATTACTAAGCAGGCTATGGAAAAAGCCCTTGAGACAGGTATCGTAAAGAAAGGTGATATCGTTGTGGTTGTTAGCTCCAACAAGATTGGACCGTCCTACGGTACGGATACACTTCAAATAAGAGTAATATAATTAGACAGGCTTCCCTTGGGGGAAGCTGTCGAGTATAGCGAGACTGAAGAGGGTCAACTTTAGAAAAGCTCGGTAAATTTAGCGTTAGATAGTAAGCTAATTTACAAGTGGACCCTCTCCCGACTTCGCTTCGCTCAGCCACCCTCCCCCCAAGGGAGGGCTTTACAATATATAAGGAACATACTATGAAAAACATTATTTTAATCGGGATGCCGGGCAGCGGCAAGAGCACGCTGGGCGTAATACTGGCGAGGCGGCTGGGTTACGGCTACCTCGATACCGACTCTTTTATTTCTCAAAAAGAAAAAAGCACCCTGCAGGGCATAATTGACACAAAGGGGCTCGACTACTTTCTGAGCACAGAAAGCGAGATAGGTTCCGAGATTGTCTGCGACCGTGTAGTAATTGCTACGGGCGGATCGATGGTTATGGCACAAGAAGCCATGGAGCACCTCAAAGAGATAGGAACAGTGATTTACATAAATGTTCCTCTCAGCGAGCTGAAAAGACGTTTGGGTAATTACAAAGACAGGGGAATCGCCATGAAAGACGGTGAGAGCCTGGACTCAATCTTATCCGAGCGCGAGCCTTATTATAAAAAATACGCCGACATCACGGTGAACTACCGTGACGGCGACGACCTCGAACAGACAGTGGATAATGTTATAGATAAACTGAATAACTAAAAGTAAAAGGGCGACTGTAACGGTCGCCCTTCGCTATTTTATAATAGTTATTTAACTTTAATCTTAACCGTCACAGTCTTTGAACCTGCTTTGTAGTTGTTGTTACCCGCTGCTGTGACCTTAACCTTGAAGCTGTAGGTTTTGCCTTTTTTGAGTCCTTTTTTGACGGTGATTTTACCCGCTTTGGTTATTGTAATCTTCTTGTCGCCTGAGACTTTTTTGAATGATACAGTGCCCTGTGCTTTGGTTATTGTAAATGCTTTAGTCTTAGCGAAACTTGTGTTAGATTTAGCCTTGGCAGTAATTGCCTTTGTCTTGACAGTTATCGGGTTGTTAGCTTTTTCTGCTATATATACTGTCTTTGGAGATTGTGATAAATTTGGGTTTTCTGTACCGCTACCTATATTTTGCGCATACGCATAGATTGGCTGATTACCAAATTCTTTGACACTTATTGTTCCTTCAAATCCGTGATATTTCCCTGTTCCTGGGAAAACGGTGTTAACATCTTCTCTAAGTTTATTAGCTGTTAATGACGCTACCAAAGTTCCAGAACCAACAGGTCCACCTATATAAATCTGTATTGTTAATGAAGCGTTGAGATTATCTCTGTCAAAAGCCCATCCTTTTACATAAATCTTTTCTGGAGAAGGTGAAGTCACTTTATCTAGGTAGCCTTGTGGGAGATATACAGGTTTAATATCAACTGTTCCTTTCCCGATATAGACATTACTGCCACTGCCAATGTTTATACCGTAAAGATGGACATCTTGTTTTCCTGTTTTTTTCGTTTTTATTGTAGCACTAAATCTATGATAATTACCACATCCATAGACATTATTAACATCCTTACCTTCAACGTTAGCATTTATCACATGTCCCTCTGCATTAGGGTCACTAGCAACACCACCAATATAAACATGTACATCTATACTTTTAGATAAATCGTCTTTGTCAAATGCCCAACCTCTAACAAAAATTGTTCCGGCACTTTCTGATTTAACCATATCTAAACAACAAGTAGGGTTATATATAGGAATATTTACTGTACCATTTCCGATACAGACATTTCCTCCACCGCCAATATTAATTCCATAAACATATACAGGTTGATTTCCGCTTTTTGATGTGGTTATTGTTGCATCAAAACCATGATAATTACCTACATTATGATTGGCGTAAACTTTTGCTACATCAGGTCTACTTTGGTTAGCTTTTATTCCTGCATGACCTTCAGCGTTTGCTGTTCCTGCTCCGCCGCCTATATAAACATGAACATCCAAAGATGTTTGTGGGCTATCTAAATCAAATACCCAACCTCTTATACGTACTTTCCCTGGTGATTTAGATTCGATAATGTCTACAACACCAACGGGATTATTACCAGTTACATTAGTTGTACCATTCACAGCATCATAATTTGGTGCATGATAAGTTTGTTTTAATGGATGTTGAGATTTATTAATAGCGTGATTATATATTACGCCACATTTCCCATCGCCATTGCCATCAAACACATAGTAATTGTTTGCATCTTGACCTAAATATATCCCATAGTGGTCATAACCATTCCATCCTACAACTTTTATTACATCTCCAAGAACAGGCGCTGCTCCAGTTGCACAATTTCTGAAACTGTATCCAAAAGTATAACCGAACACATATTCAGCAAAAGCAAAACACGACCAACAGCCCCACGAGCTAACTGCAGCACCTGAAGGCAATCCGCCACGAGCAGGAATATTTTGTAATTTACAATCACTACCGCCTGCATCATCACATGCATTTCCGCTCTTTGTAAAATAATAACAAGAGTTAGGATAAACAGCTCTAACGGCATCAAGTTTAGATTGAACACCATTAGCTGCACTTGCACTAATAGGTGTAAGAACAAACACACTTACCAGCATTAACAGAGCTAATACTACACTTACTGATTTTTTGACTTTTAACATAAAGGTTCCTCCTTTAAAATATTAGATTCTTCGTAAGCTCAGAATGACGGTAAATGAACCCTCTTCCGATCAAATCGCGAGCGATTTGATCACCTTCCCCCAAGGGAAGACAATAAAAAGACGTACAACCGAAGTCGTACGCCAAAAAACACATAGCTCCGATTGTCGCCAAACAAAACTTAAAATGCACATTACAAGTATGCAAATAAGAGCCTGTATTTTTATGTAAACATAAAAATACACACCTATAATGTGCAAAAACATATCCAGTTTTGCTTGGCACCTTTATTTTACCACACTTCTCTCCAAAATACTCACCAAATTTTCTATATGTTATTTATGCATAGTGCATAAAACGGACAGCCACGGAGAGCTGTCCCTACGCGTAAACTACACTTAATATAACAATAGGGCGACCGTGAGGTCGCCCATAATTTTGTTTATTATTACATTATCGAGCTTACGAGGTCGGCGTATTCGGACGGGTTTTCAATCGGGAGTCCCGCTATGAGTAACGCCTGATTGTAAAAGATTTCAGCGTACTTCTTAGCCTTTTCGTCGTCCTTGCCGATCAAGTCTACCATTGTCTTGACGGCGCTGTGGTTCATATTGAGTTCAAGACAACGCTGGGCTTTCATACCCGCTTCGGGTTGAACAGCGCTGAAATATTTCTCCATCTCAAAGCTGATGCCGCCCTTCGCTGTCATACATACGGGGTGGCTCACAAGCTTTTTGCTGGCGATAACCTCGCTTACCTTGTCGCCGAGTGTATCGCGTACAAACTTGAGAGCTTCGGTGTTTTCCTCGGCGTTATCCTCGGTTTGTTCAGACTCGATACCGAGGTCATCGCTGTCAACGCTTTTGAACTGTTTGCCGTTATATTCCGCCAAAGTCTGGAGTGTGAACTCGTCAATATCCTGCGTGCAGTAGAGGAGCTCATAGCCTTTACTGAGTACAACCTCAGCCTGCGGAAGTTTGCTTATAGCCGCCACGCTCTCGCCTGTGGCGAAGTAGATGTACTTCTGCTCCTCGGGCATACGGTCAATGTACTCGCTGAGTGTGGTGAGGTTTTCGCTGTTGGAGGAGTAGAACATCAAAAGGTCTTTGAGAGCGTCCTTGTGCATACCGTAGTCGCTGACGATACCGTATTTGAGCCCTCTGCCGAACTCGCCAAAGAAGTTTTCATAGGTTTCTCTGTCCTTTTTGAGCATAGAGGTGAGCTCGTTCTTGATTTTCTTTTCTAAAGTTTTCGCGACAGTCTTGAGCTGGTGGTCGTGCTGGAGAACTTCACGCGAAATATTCAGCGAAAAGTCCTGGCTGTCAACTACACCCTTAACAAAGCGGAAGTGCTCGGGAAGAAGCTCCTCGCAGTTTTCCATAATAAGTACGCCGCTTGAATAAAGCTGCAAGCCTTTTTTGTATTCCTTTGTATAAAAATCGAATGGAGTTTTTGACGGGATATAGAGCAAAGCCTTGTAGGTGACAACGCCCTCTACCGATGTGGTGATAATCTTGGCAGGCTTGTCAAACGCCATAAACTTGTCATGATAGAATTTTTCGTATTCCTCGTCGCTGACATCCTTTTTGGGACGCTGCCAAATCGGGATCATAGAGTTTAGAGTTTCGGGCTCGGTTACGCTTTCGTACTCGGGCTTTTCGTCGTTCTCTGTGCCTTCTTTGACTTTGCTGTGTGTCATATCCATAATAATCGGATAGCGGATATAGTCGCTGTATTTCTTGACGAGCTCGGAGATTCTGTACTGCTCGAGGAATTCGCTGTAGTTTTCGTTTTCGGCGTCTTCCTTGATGTGCAGGGTAACAATTGTACCCGCTGAATCCTTGTCGGCTTCCTTGATTGTGTAGCCGTCCGCGCCCGAGGATGTCCATTTGTAGCCGGTGTCCGCGCCGTATTTCTTTGTGTAAACTTCAACCTTGTCTGAAACCATAAACGCTGAGTAGAAGCCTACGCCGAACTGACCGATGATGTCAACGTCATCCGCTTGTTCGTTTTCCTGCTTAAAGCGATAAGAGCCGGATGATGCAATTGTGCCGAGGTTCTTGTCGAGATCCTCTTTGTCCATACCGATTCCGTTGTCCTCAATTTTCATCACGCGGTTTTCTTTGTCAACCGTAATGTTGATTTTGAAGTCCTCGCGATTGAGCCCGACCTTGTCGTCGGTAAGGGAGATGAAGCACAGCTTGTCTATTGCGTCGCTGGCGTTAGAGATAAGCTCGCGCAGAAAAATCTCCTTGTGTGTGTAAATTGAGTTAATCATCAGGTCAAGAAGTCTTTTTGACTCTGATTTAAACTGCTTTTTTGCCATATAATTACCTTCTTTTAAATTATTTCAAAAGGTATTATAACTCATTTGTCAAAAAAATTCAACACAGGCTGCAGAGAAAGCGTTTGCCGAAGTGAGCCTAAAAGGCTGTGAGGAATCGACTGTGAGGGGGAGAAGAGTGTAAGTGAGGAACTACATTGTTTGACTGGGGAAAATTAAAAATTTTTCGAGAAATTGCATTAAACAATGCAATTTTCTTTGTTTTTGCGGGAATAGTGAGGGGGTGCCCCGCTCCTCTAATAAATGAAAGGAAAAAATATGGAAACAGAGTTTATGGTTACGCTCATGGGTTTGGCAGGCTCGGCTATAGGTTCCCTGTGCGGTGTGCTTATAAACACAAAGCTCAGTAATTACCGTATTGAACAACTCGAAAAAAAGGTTGACAAGCACAACAGCCTGATTGAAAGAGTTTATGAGCTCGAGAAAAAACAGCGTGTAACCGACGAAAAAATTACCGTAGCCAATCACAGAATAAACGATTTGGAAAAAGGTGAATAGTATGAAAGTGTCAGGACAAACAATAGCAAGAACAGCAGTGCTCGCTGCGGCGTTGCTGAATCAGATTTTAGTATTATTCGGAATCAACCCGTTGCCGTTTAGCGACAACGGGGTTTACGAAACAGTATCGCTTGTTTTTACAGCCGCCGCGGCAATTCGGGCGTGGTGGAAGAACAACAGCTTTACACAATCGGCGATAAAAGCCGACAAGTGTTTAAACGAGATAAGAGGAGGGAAAAATGAGTTTAGTAAATAAAAAGGGCGTAGATATTTCCGCCAATAACGGAAATGTCGATATGGAGAAAATCAAAAAGGCGGGCTACGACTTTGTTATGATTCGCTGCGGATACGGTGATGACGTCAAAAGTCAGGACGACAGTCAGTTTTCCGCTAATGTCAAAAAAGCAGAAAAGCTCAAAATGCCCTGGGGCGTATATATCTACTCTTATGCTACAAACAAGACGGAAGCAAAGAGCGAGGCGGAACACGTCAAAAGACTCCTTAAAGGCAAAAAGCCTACACTTCCCGTAGCGTTCGATATGGAAGACGCCGACGGCTACAAGTCAAAACACGGGGCAATGAAGAAATCGGTCATAACCGAAATCTGCAAAACATTTTTGAGTGAAATCAAAAAGGCGGGTTACTACCCGATGTTATATACAAGTCTGTCATGGATAGGAAACTATATCTCAAAAGATGTGACCGATAAATACGACCTGTGGGTAGCTCAGTGGACCAAGATATGTGACTATAAGGGCAAGAACCTCGGAATGTGGCAGTACGGGGGAGAGACAAACTTCCTCGAAAGCAACTCGATAAACGGAGTAGGCACAATCGACAAGGATAAGTGCTACAAGGACTATCCCGATATAATCAAAAACGGGGGATATAATAATTGGAAAAAGACTGCCGCAAAAACTCTCGACAAAACCGGTTTTAAAAAAGGCGACCAAGGCAACGGCGTTTTAGCGTTAAAACAGCTTTTAATTCTTGCCAAAAAGAAGAAGCTTTTGTCCGCTTCAATGAAAAACAACAACGAATTCGGCGGCGGTACCGAGAAAGCGGTCAATCAGTTTTTGAAAAAGTTCGGATATAAGCCCAGCGGAATCGCGGGCGAGAAGTTTATTAAATTAATTGGGAAAAAATTGTAATAAAATCTCCCCCGAGAGCAACGCTCTTGGGGGAGGTATAATGAGGCTGTTTTTGGGTGAGAATAACGTAAGGGATTCGGCGGCGTTTGGTTCATCTAATGGAAAAAAACTACCTCGTTTTTTACGGCGTGTACATAGCTGAAAGACCACCTGAAATACGGGCTGAAAACTGTCCGTCGGACTGCTTTTTAAAGCTCTTTCAAGTCACGTAAAAATGGAATATGGCACACGCCACGTGGCATATGCCATATTTTTTGGAGCTGGTGGCGTGACTTGAACACGTGACCTTCTCATTACGAGTGAGATGCTCTACCGACTGAGCTACACCAGCATTTTTCAATTTCTTATGTATTATACCCCGAAAGAACATTTTTTGCAATATGAAAAGCAAAAAAAGGTGAATAATATATATTTTTTCTTGGTTGTTTTGTGACAATTTACCCACTTGTATTGACTTTATAAATGTTTTACTTTATATTATAGTAAAGGATATTTATACTATTAAATTGTATTCTATTCTTATTCTGCCTATACAGGAGAAAGGTGGTTTCATATTTGTCTAAATCGTTTGGAAAACATCTTAGAGATTTGCGTAAAACTAACTCTAAGTACTCTCAGCAGGAAATGGCTGATATGCTTAATATCTCTCGATCAACATATACTTATTATGAAACCGGAAAATCCGAACCCGGACAGGAAAAGTTAAAAACTATCTGTGATATTTTAAATGTTGATTTCAACACGCTTCTCGGCTATTCCGACGAAGGTTTGGTTGCCACGGCTGCCTCTGACGACGGTGTAGAAGAGAACTTCGGAGGACTGACTCCCAGTGAGGAGCAGATTATCCTCGCATACAGAAGCATGAACACTGAAGAGAAAGAATATATCGGTAAACAAATCACTAAGATTGTTAAAGGATAGACACTGGTAGGGTCGTTCGCTGGTTGCGGGCGGCCTTTTTTCTTTGTATAATAATACTAACTATTCAAGATTATGCGTATAAAAATACAGTGGTTGTATATTTGTTAAAATTATATATATGTAAAAAGTCTTTGACTTTTAAAAAAACCTGTGTTATAATAACGTTTGTTAAGCCATTACGCGGTTTTTGGATTAAGCCATTATTTGGATTTTCACAGCCTTCTACTGCGTTTTGAGCAAATATATTATAAAGGTGGAAAAATTATGTTACCCGAAGAAAAAGCTGCTATCATTGCAGAGTACGCTACTCACGAGGGAGATACAGGTTCTCCCGAAGTTCAGATTGCTCTTTTAACAAAGAGAATCAACGACTTAACCGAGCATCTTAAAGTCCACAAGAAGGACCATCACTCCAGACGCGGACTTTTAAAAATGGTTGGTCAGAGACGTTCTCTCCTCAAATACCTCACAAAGGTTGACATCGAGAGATATCGTTCAATCATCAAGAGATGCGGTATTCGTAAGTAATTTGATTAAGTTAGGGCAGGCGATTTCTTCGTTTGCCCTATATTCCGTTTATTACAGGATTTTTATCGCTGCGCTTTAGCGGTAAAACGAGCATATTATTTTATGTAATACGTTGGTTTTATTGCTTAAGTGTCGGTAAAAAATCCTGTGAAATATATTTGAAGCAAAGCTTCAGAAAGGATTTTTTATGAATAAGAAAATGGAATTCAACAATTTCAAAACATTCGAGACCGAATTCGCGGGTCGTCCTCTTGTTATCGAGACAGGTAAGATGACTCAGCTCGCAAACGGCGCGTGCCTTGTCCGCTACGGCGAGACAGTTGTACACGTTGCTGTTACCGCTTCGGCAAAACCCAGAGACGGTATCGACTTCTTCCCGCTTTCAGTTGATTACGAGGAGAAGCAGTACGCCGCGGGCCGTATTCCCGGTTCGTTCCTCAAGAGAGAGGGCAGACCGAGCGAAAAGGCTATCCTCACCAGCCGTGTAATCGACCGTCCCATTCGTCCGCTTTTCCCCAAGGATATGCGCAACGACTGTTCGGTAGTAGCTACAGTAATGGCTGTTGACCCCGACTGTTCGCCCGAGATTGCGGCTATGATTGGTACTTCAATCGCTATCTCAATCTCCGACGTTCCGTGGAACGGTCCTATCAGCGGATGTTCCGTAGGTCTTGTTGACGGCGAAATCGTTATCAACCCCAACGAGGAGCAGAGAGCTGTATCCGATATGGCTACAACAGTTGCGTCCACATCTGAGCGTATCGCTATGATTGAGGCGGGCGCTAACTGCGTTGACGACGAAACAATGTACAATGCTATTATGGCAGGTCACGAGGCTAACCAGAAGATTATCGAGTTCATCAACGGTATCGTTGCCGAAATCGGCAAGGAGAAGTTTGAATATCCCTCAAACGAGCCCGACCACGATATGTTCGAGGCAATCTATAACTTCGCCGAGGCTGACGTAAAAGTCGCTCTTGATACAGACGACAAAACTGTTCGTGACGAAAGACTCAAGCCCATCTATGAGGCTGTTCACGAGAAGTTCGACGAGGTTTATCCCGAGTGCGAAGCCAAGATTGACGAGTGCATGTACAAAACTCAGAAGACTATCGTCCGCCGCTGGCTGCTCGACGAGCAGAAGCGTGTAGACGGCAGAGGTATGGACGACATCCGTCCCCTCGCTTCTGAGGTTGCCGTACTCCCCAGAGTTCACGGCTCAGGTATGTTCACAAGAGGTCAGACTCAGGTTCTCACAATTGCTACTCTCGGTTCTGTAGCCGAGAAACAGCTTCTTGACGGACTTGACGGCGAGACCGAAAAGAGATATATCCACCACTACAACTTCCCCAGCTATTCAGTTGGCGAGACAAAGCCAAGCCGTGGTCCCGGCCGTCGTGAAATCGGTCACGGCGCGCTCGCTGAGAGAGCTCTCCTGCCTGTAATTCCTCCTGTTGAGGAATTCCCCTACGCTTTGAGACTCGTATCCGAGGTTCTTTCCTCTAACGGTTCAACCTCACAGGGTTCAGTCTGCGGTTCAACACTTGCTCTTATGGACGCGGGTGTTCCGATTAAGGCTCCCGTTGCGGGTATCTCCTGCGGACTTATCACCGAGAACGAGCGTTGGATGACAATGGTTGACATCCAGGGTTTAGAGGACTTCTTCGGCGATATGGACTTTAAGGTAGCGGGTACAAAGGACGGCATCACAGCTATCCAGATGGACCTCAAAATCTCTGGACTTCTTCCCGAGATGGTCAAGGAAGCGCTCGAAAAGACACACAAGGCTCGTAACTATATCCTCGACGAGGTTATGCTCAAGGCTATCGCCGAGCCTCGTCCCGAGCTTTCAAAATACGCTCCCAAGATGTTCACAACTACTATCGACGCCGAGAAGATTTCCGAAGTTATCGGTAAGAGCGGTAAGGTCATCAAGGAAATCCAGGCTCAGTGTGAGTGTAAGATTGACATTGAGGAGGACGGCGAGACAGGCAACGTATTCGTAGCAGGTCTTGACGCTGACAAGTGTAAGCGCGCTCTCGAGATGATTCAGACTATCGCCAACGACCCCGAGCCGGGCGCTATGTTCTACGGCAAGGTAACACGCATTATGGACTTCGGCGCGTTCGTTGAGATTGCTCCGGGTAAAGAAGGACTTTGCCACATCAGCCAGCTCGACGTTAAGCGCACAAAGAACGTAACAGACGTTGTAAACGTAGGCGACGTTATCCGCGTTAAGGTTCAGGAAATCGACGACAAGGGCAGACTTAACCTCAGCCGCAGAGATGTGCTCATCGAGGTTGACGGCTTAGAGCCCGAGAACGATCCCGAAGAGGACAAGCGCAACTCCCGTCCCCGCAGAGGCGGTCACGGCAGAGGAAATCATCGCAGACACGATAAATAATTTGTAATTCGCAATGCGCAATTCGTAATTAAGGGCAACCGAAATTTTTCGGTTGCCCTTTTCTTACGCGTAGGGACAGCTCTCTGCGACTGTCCGCTCAGGATGATAGAAAGTACGTTAAAATGTACAATAACAGTTATGAAATTTTGTGCAACATTTATTTTTTATTTATGCTATAATAATATAATCTTTTAAAGGAGGATAAATTATGAAAAAATTGGTTTTGTTGTGTTGCTCGATATTAATAATTTTTTGTTTATCTTCATGTATGAATAGCAACGAAGAAGTTACTAAAAAGAACACAGCTGATACAAGTAGTATATCTGAACAAAATGATGTATTGGATAGCTTCGGTGAAGTAATTATTTCGCCAAAGTATGACCCAAATACAAAATATGTTGAAGATTCTAAAAATCCTAATTATGGTTATAGAGACGGCTTGGATTATTATGATGTGTTATCAGGGTATTCATTAGGTGAAGCAGACGATTCTTTTGAAACAGATGCGGAAGGAAGAAAGGTTTACGGCAAGTTGCATATACCTGATAAGTACGTGTTTGATGACGGTGACGCCGGACTCTGTTTTGATTATACTGCCTTTGCTAAAGATTATTTGAAGAGCTATGGCAAAGCGACAAGGCGTTCGGGCGATTTTATAATAACTGATTTTGAAAACGGTGTATGTATTAACGAATATATCTATGATAAATCAAAAGTAAAAGATAAAAAGCTGGAAGTAAACATTCCCGATAAAATTGAAGGCAAAAAAGTTTTAAAACTCGGCGGAGCTTGTAAGAAGCTTTGGGGGAATGAGATTTCATATGGATACGAATTTTTTGAAACAGGCTTTTTGCTGAACGTTCCGTCCGAGATTGATGTGACTGTTAAGATTCCGAAAACAGTCCGCGATATTTGCTATTCTTCATTTGATAATTCGCATCTAAGTGATGACTGGGATTCTTACTATTCTTCTAATCCTGAAACTGATAAAAAAGCGCAGAAGTATGAGGAAGCTTTCGTGTCAAAAATAATTGTTGATAAAGATAACCCATACTATAGCTCAAAAGACGGTATTCTGTGCACTAAAAACGGAAAAATCAAACTATGTATTCCAAATAATCATCATAGCAAGAAAAACAACAAATAACTGTATAACTAAAACTATGTATATGTAGGGCGACCGAAAAGATTTCGGTCGCCTTTTTTATATCGCCTTCCCTTGGGGGAAGGTGGCACGCCGTAGGCGTGACGGAAGAGGGTCTACTTGCAAAAAATCCTATCTCATGATTTCTTAACAGACTGGAACAAGGTTTGAACAAAGTCGGTTTAATACAAAAATTGGTGTACTTAACTATCAATATTGATATAGTACTGACTTACGCCTACCCTCTATCGTCAGTACCATTCTCTGCGAGAACGCAACTGACACTTTCCCCCCGGGGGAAAGCTTATTATATTTCTAATACAGAATTATAACCACAAAAATTTAATAATTTTTTAAAAATTTTCAGAAAATTGCATTGTTTAATGCAATTTTTTTGTTTTTTTCGGGAGTAGTGAGAGGTGTTATTTATTGAAAGGAGAAAAAATGAAAAAACTCACCAAAAAGGAAAAGGCTTTTTGCGTCGGCTTCATTAACTCGGGGGATATCTCCGAGGCGCAGGCGTACTCGGGCGTCAAGGACGGCGGGGCGCTGCTCTGCCGTGAGGAAATTCGCGACGAGCTGGAGAGGCTCTCGCGCGTATATAACGAAAGCGTCGCCTGCACTGCGAGCGCGGGGCTTAAAAAACTCGCTATGGGTGATATTTCGGACGCGGTACGCTTGCTTTATGAGGATAATCCCGACAACGAAACGCTGAGGAGTATGGATTTCTTTATGATTTCCGAAATCCGCCGAAAGGAGAACGCGGTCGAAATCAAGTTTTTTGACCGTATCAAGGCGCTGTCACAGCTCTCTGATAATACAAGCAAAGAAAGCGACGGCTCAATTTACGACGCTATTATGGCGAGCGTAGAAAAAGGCGGCGGAAACAATGGCGGTTAAGAGCTTTTCCGACAAGCAGATTCAGGTGCTCAACTGGTGGACCAATCCAAAGCACTCAGGCAAAGACGCGATAATCTGCGACGGCGCCGTAAGGTCAGGCAAAACATTTTGTATGGCGCTGTCCTTTGTGCTTTGGCTGTCGTTTCGGTTCAACGGAAAAAGCTTCGCCGTCTGCGGAAAGACAATCCGCTCTGCCCGACGAAATATCATTATCCCTATTATGTCCGTCCTCAAATCAATGGGTTTTAAAATCTATGAAAAGCTAAGCGAAAACCTCCTTACCATTGAGTATAAGGGAACGGTAAACAGGGTGTATATCTTCGGCGGAAAGGACGAGAGCAGCGCCGCTCTGATTCAGGGGATGACTTTGGGCGGTGTGCTTTTTGACGAGGTGGCTCTTATGCCACGGTCGTTTGTCGAACAGGCTCTGGCAAGGTGTTCTCTTGAGGGGAGCAGATTTTGGTTTAACTGCAACCCCGAGTATCCCGCTCATTGGTTTTATCGGAACTGGATCAAAAATCACGAACGCAAAAAGGCGCTGTACTTTCATTTTACTATGCGTGACAATCCATCCCTTTCTGCCAAGACCATAGAGAGGTACGAAAGCTTGTACAGCGGAACATTTTACCAGAGATTTATACTCGGCAAGTGGGTGGCGGCTGCGGGCGCGGTTTATCCTTTTATGAATGACAACTCTTATGTGAAGGCGCCCGACGGTCCTTTTGAGGATTACGCCGTGTCTGTGGACTACGGTACGGTTAATCCCGCTTCAATGGGCTTGTGGGCGCTTAAAGATGAAGTGTGGTACCGAATTGACGAGAGTTATTTTGACTCAAGGCGTGAGGGACGACAACGGACAGACGAGGAACATTACAAGGCTTTAAGGGAGCTCATCGGTGACAGGAAAATCAGTACGGTCACTGTGGACCCTTCGGCGGCTTCGTTCATCCAGACTGTCAAACGTCACGGCGAGTTCAGCGTAACGCCCGCTCACAACGACGTACTCAACGGTATAAGACAAACCGTTACAGCTCTCAAAGAGGGCAGGATAAAGATTTGCGATAACTGCCTCGACAGTATGAGGGAGTTTTCGCTCTACCGTTGGGGAGAGCGGGGAGACGATAAACCCGTCAAGGAAAACGACCACGCTATGGACGACATAAGATATTTTGTCGCCACTATTCTAAACGGCGGCGAGAGCTTTGCGGCTTTTGCTGCCAGAAGATAACAGGAGGAGAAATGTTGAATTTCTTTAAAAGAAATAAAAATCAACCTAAGGATGAGGCGGCGGTTTCTCCCGCACCGCAGTCGTCAACGACGCATCCGTTTTCGTTAATCAACGATTACTCCCCGTTGACAAGTGTTGAGCTGGATTTGTACAGTTCGCTGAGAGAGGCGGTGCCTATCATCGACGCCGCTATTGATAAAACCGTGAGACTTGTTGGTTCGTTTGAGGTTATTACAGAGGACAAAAGAGCTCAGAAGTATTTGAACGGCTTTTTGCAAAACGTCAGATGTGTAGGCGGCAACAGGGGAATTTATCCATTTGTCACTACGTATCTCAACGAGCTTCTTACCTACGGCGAGGCTGTCGGCGAAATTGTGCTCAGCAGTGATAATTCAACCGTTGAGGCGCTTTATAACGCCAGCCTGAAGGATATCAGAATTGTCGCCGACGGCAGTCCGCTGAATATAAAAGTCTGCAAGAACGACGGCGACCTTACGCCCGCGCTGTACCAGGAGCTTTTGCTGCCTACCTTGATGAATCCCGTTCCCGGGACTGTCAAAGGAACATCGGTGCTCAAGAGCCTGCCGTATGTCAGCGGACTACTTCTCAAAATTTTTGACTCGATAGGCAAGAACTGGGAGCGCGTCGGCAACGTGCGATTCGCCGTTACCTACAAGCCCGACGCGAACTCGGCGGCGGTGACAAAGAAACAGGCGCGGCAGATTGCCGACGAATGGAGCAAAGCGATGCGTTCAAAGGACGTGTGCGACTTTGTATCAGTCGGCGACGTCAACGTCAAGGTTATCGGCGCGGACAACCAGGTGCTCGACTGCGACGTGCCTGTAAGGCATCTTACGGAGCAGATTGTAGCTAAGCTCGGTTTGCCTCCGTTTGTGCTGGGTTTGAGCTGGTCGACTTCCGAAAGAATGAGTATCCAGCAGGCTGACATTCTGACAAGCGAGCTGGAGTATTTCAGAACGTTGCTTACTCCCGTAATTTCAAAAATCTGCGGGATGTATCTCAGGCTTAACGGTTTCAACGATGAAATTGAGGTAAAGTGGGATTTGATAAACCTACAGGATGAGGTTGAGCTTTCGCAGGCGCGTCTTAACAACGCCAGAGCGGCACAGCTCGAGCACGATATTCTGGACGACTACGACTCGAATCCCGCCGACGAAACAGCCGTAGAGCTTGAGGATAAACTCGGAATAGGAGAGGACAATTGAAAACAGAACAATTACTAAAGAACGTAACTCCCGACAAAAGTGAACTCGAACTTATAAACAGCTATGCCCGCAAACCTTTGAGCGAGGATGAGGTTTATGTGTTTACGGTGGTGCTTTGCGACAACGAAATCGACCGCGACTATGAGAGGTTTACCGTTGAAGCTCTTGAGAAACTCAGCGAGCTATTTGTGGGTAAGACGGGAATATTCGACCATAACCCGACGGCTTCAAATCAGAGCGCGAGGATAATCAGCTGTAAGGTTGAGGCGGTAGCGGGAAAGAAAAACTCTCTCGGCGACGACTATTTCAGACTTGTCGCGAGAGCTTATATGCCGATTACCGAATCTAACAAGGCTCTCAGAGAGTCAATCGACAGCGGAATTACACGCGAGGTCAGCGTGGGATGTTCGGTTGAGAAAACCATTTGCAGTATCTGCGGAGAGGATATCAACTCGCATAACTGTCCTCACGTTAAGGGCGAGCGTTATGACTGCGCGCTTTGTTACGGCGAGCTCACCGACCCGAATGACGCCTATGAGTTCAGTTTTGTGGCTGTACCCGCTCAGAAGGGCGCGGGAGTAATTAAAGCATTCAGAAAGGAAAAATCTATGACCGATATTTTAAAGAGCATAGAAAAAAGCGAGGCTGTTACTCTCACAAAGGATGACAGCAAAAACTTACACAATTATATCGAGGGGCTTAAAAAGCAGGCGGCTGACGGAGCGTTTTACAGAAACTCGCTTGTAAGCGATGTGCTCAAATTCAGCGCTGTTTGTGAGCCCGAAATTTCCAGAGGTACTATGGAGAGCGTTACAAAAGCGCTCAGCATTGAAGAGCTCAGTGAGCTGAGAAAAGTTTACAAATCAAAAGCTCAGAAGAAGCTCCCGCCCGTTGTTCAGCTTTTTCCGAACAAAAACGAAACAAAAACGGAAATAAACAACGAGTTTAAGATTTAACAAAGAAAGGTAATGAAAAATGAACGTAGATTTTAAAGGCTACGGCGAAAACGTAGCGACATTTATTGCGGATAACACCGTAGAAGCAGGCAAGTTTGTAGTTATGGACGAAAATTATTCAGTCACAGCGGCGTCAGCCGACGATGAGATTTACGGCTACTGTGTAGGTGTAAGAGACGGTTACGCGGCTGTACAGCTTGAGGGCTATGTGGAAGCTCCCGTATCGGGCGATGTTGACCTTGGACTTACAGGTATCGCCGCCGCTTCCGCCACAACTGTTGCCGCAAGCGAAACAGCGTCAGCTCACAAGGTTATTTTTGTGAGTGAAGATGTTATAGGATTTATTCTTTAAGGAGAGATGAATATGGCAAAATTTGAAAATATTACAATCGAAAAAGGTATGTACCAGTCAAAGGGCAGCCTTACAGACGTACTCGAAACTCTCGACCCTTCCAAGGAGTACGAGGGCAGCGCTCTTGAGGGACTGGACGCATTTGGCAGACAGCTAAAAAGATACGACATCAAGGTGTCGGGCAAGGGCAGCGATTGCGTGGAAAAATTCTTCCAGACCTCAAACTCCGCGGCGCTCTTTCCCGAGTATGTGAGCCGTGCCGTAAAACAGGGTATGGAGCAGGCTGATATCATTCCCGATATCGTGGCAAGCGTCACAAACATTGACGGTATGGACTATCGTTCAATCGCTTCAATCCCCAGCGAGGAGGACAAAACTCTTAAGGTGGTAGCCGAGGGAGCTCAGATTCCTCAGACTGTTGTAAAAACCCAGGAGAACCTTGTCAAACTCCACAAGAGAGGCAGAATGTTAGTGTCCAGTTATGAGGCTATTCGCTTCCAGCGCCTTGACCTCTTTACCGTTACGCTCAATCAGATCGGCGCGTACATCCGCAGAGCTCAGCTCAAGGACGCTGTCGACGTGCTCATCAACGGTGACGGCAACAACAACGCGTGCTCCACAGTCAGCTTAATTAACAATAACAACGGAATTACTTACGCCGACCTCTTAAAGCTCTGGGGTGAGCTCAGTCCTTATGAGCTCAATACAATCTTAGCTCCCACTGACGCTATGAAAACTATTCTTTCATTGAGCGAAATGAAGGACGCTCAGGCAGGTCTTAACTTCCAGGGTACAGGCAAGATGATTACTCCCTTGGGCGCGGCGCTTCTGCACAATCCTTCTATGACTTCGGGCAACCTTATCGGTCTGGATAAGAACTGCGCTCTTGAGATGGTTCAGGCGGGCGACGTTGTAACCGACTATGACAAGCTCATTGACCGTCAACTTGAGCGCGCGGCAATCAGCTGTACAGCGGGCTTCGCGAAGATTTTCAAAGAATCCTCAAAATCACTTACTTACTAAGAGGTGAGCCTATGAACTTTGAAAATACACAGAACAGGTTCAGGCTTCTTTCGGGGTTGAGTGAAACCGAGTGCGAACAATGGAATTCGGTTATGAGCGAGGCGGCTGAATATGTTAAAAGCATTGTCGTCAAGAAGAAACTGACGGAGTCGGATATGGACAGGCTCGGCAATTTAGCGGGCGTGCTCGCCTATTGTAAGTATATGATTTACAGCATTGAGAGCGGTTCAGGCTTCAGAGCGGGTGAGCTTACGGTAAACGCTGACAACGCGACTGCCAAAAACGCAAACGCTATATGGCAGAATGAACTGAAACTCAACTGCGATTTGGTTTCTGAAAACGCTGTTATTTTCAAGAGGGTGAGACCTTGAGAAATGTAGAAAACATTTTGAAAAACCAAGGGGAAAAAGTCCGCGTCACACAAAGTGATGAAACAACCGAGACGTTCGCCGTAATACAACCGATGAACAGAAGATGGAAAACTTATCTCAGCGGAGAGAGAACCTGCTCGGGTATACTCAACAACAATCACTATTATATGATGGCTTCGTCTGAGCTCAGTCTTAATCAGACAGCGGGCGGAACTGTTGAGTGTGAGGACAAAACGTACTATATTCGTTCCTGCGGAGATTTCAAAGTTAAGGGCAAAAAGTTATATGTGTGGGCGGTTCTTGCCGCCCGCACAGAGCCCGCGGAGGATGACTATGACTGAAATTGAAAGTATTATAACCGCAATAATAAGAGACGTAAAACAAAACGAAATTTTCAATGATATAAGATTCATTAACGCATATAATAATCGGTCTGCCGAAAAGCCCGTTGAGGGTTATCTGGCGGTTGTGGAAATGGCGGGCTTTGATGAAAAAATAAAGCTCAATGTACGCCTCATAGGCGGGAGCGACGTTTCGGGTTCTCAGCTTGGTTATACAGCCGTTGAGCTTGCCGCCGCTTTGAAGGAATCCGCGGAAAACGCCGAGAGTGTTTCGCTCAGCGAGACAAAGTACGACAAAAACATAACCGCGTTTTACCGCGATATTAACCTTTTGCTCAACGGCGCGGGAAGCGGCGACGGGGACAGCGTGACTGTATATATCGGTTCCGATGTTCTCGGCGATGTTACTGCGTTTAAGTGGGAGGAGAAAACCGAGGAGACAGGGCTCTACGAGTTTCATCGCGGAGCGCCTTACGCGGTAATTAACAGCCGACATTATTATGATATAACACTTGAAGTCAAATCAATCTCTCTTTTAAATTTTGAAAACGGGTTTACGCTCAAAATTGAAAACAGTGACAGCGAACTGAGTTTTCTCAATTGTGTGGTAAGCAAGGTTTTGACTTCGGTCAACGCAAAAGGTCAGATTGTGTATACGGTAAAAATCATTTCGGAATCGAAGGTGATATCTTGAATTTGAACAATTATGAACACGACGGTTTTGAAGAATATGCCCGCGCTGTCAGCGAATTGTTTGAGCAGGACAGCCGACGGTTTAACAGGGCTTTGCCCGAGGAAGAGGAGGCTAAAGTATGATGAATTCCATAATACGTTTCAAAAATTTTGAATTTGAACACAATCCAGAAACTCTGCTCATAACCTCCCAAAAGAATATTGCGAAGCAGAATGTTCTTAATTCTAAGAGCGTTGTGCGCGAAACGGGCGACAACAGCCGTATTGTTACCGGTGAAGGGCATATCCATGGTGATGACTGTGTATATAAGTTCGTGAAGCTTTTCAGCCTGAAAGAGCAAAGCGGAAGCGGAATACTCAGCCTCCCGGGAATAAAGCCTTTTTATGCGTTTTTTGAAAGTCTTGAGTATTCTGCGGACCCAACGCCCGAGCTTATCTCGTACAAGTTTGTGTTCCGCGAAGACTGCTCAAAAAACAAGAACTTGCTTGTTGCGAATAGGTTTTATACTTTGGAGAGCGGGGAAGATTTATGGGATGTGTCGTATAAGTTCAGTGTTCCCATAGAAATTCTCGTGAAGCTTAATCCCGAACTGAACAGCGTAAACGATATTGAGGAAGGTACCGTGGTGACGATATGCTAGAGCTTTACGGTATTACAGAGAATTTAAAGGAAATCGAGCTGGGGGATATTATCAGCCTAACGATAAATCGTGAGGAAAACGTACCCGCCGATGATTTGAGCGTTACGCTCGCGTATAACCCCGATTTGCCTGAGATATACAGAGTGCGTCTGACGGATGACGGCGAAACAGTGTTTACCGGAATTGTGGATGAGCAGTTGACGGCGGCGGACAAAAGAGGAGCGTACAACAAAATAGTGGCGCGAAGTATGGCGGCTCTGCTCCTGGATAATGAGAGTACACCGAAAAACTACAATCAGCCTTCAACTTCCGTTATTTTCAAGTATCATATTGAACCGTTCGGATTCAAAGCATACAAGGGCGCCAACAAAATTGCCAAAGGAACAATAAATATCCCGAAAGGTTCGACAAACTGGTATGCTGTCGAGACGTTTGCAAAAAAGGCTTTCGGTTGTTTCCCGAGAGTTGAAAGCGACGGGACAGTAAATTTTAACGGGGTAATGAAAGATTCGACGATAAGGTTCTCAAAGAACGATGGTGCTATTTATAATTCTGTAAAAGAAAATAAAAAGAAGTGTAAAGTTATTTCGAATGTCAAGGTGAAGCTGAAGCCCGATATCGGCTATGAGCTGAATGTAAAAAACAAGAAAGTCAGCGCTGCTGTCAGACGTGAAAGGCTGTTGGATGCTTCCGTGTCTTCTGTTATGCCCGATGTTGCAGAGAGTATGATTAATAACTCGAATAACGCGGCATACGAGCTTGAGGTTATAAGTCCGCAAAGGCTGCTTAACATTCTGGGCTCAAGAGCTGAGATCAACGATGAGTATCTGGGGAGCATCGATAACCTTTACGTAAGTTCGCTGTATTACAGGCTGACTTCAAGTGATGAGTATACTGCGGTGAAGCTCAAGAAAAATGCGTAATATATCAGAAGGTTTACGCCTTATCAGCCCGCAATAAGAGCGTAGTCAACCTATTTGTTTGCGGGCAGAAAGGCAATAAAATGTGGATTTTAGATTATATAACTCGCAACTCAATTTCAGGCGGCAAGACCGAGCAGGGCAGTGTTAAAGGTTCCGCGGCGGGAAAAGTTGAGGTGAACGCGTCCAGCAGTTTCTGCAAAACTCCGATTTCTTCTCCCTATGGTATCGCGTATATACCGCCTGAGGGTGAAAAATCAGTTGTGGTTCCATCCTCTGACGGCGAGGTATGTATGGGTATAATCGCTCCTGACAAAGGTCTTAAACCCGGGGAGATTATGCTGTATTCAAAGGGAGGCGCTACGCTTAAACTCGCCAACGACGGAAATGTGTATATTAACGGGGTGAGGTACCGATGAACGACATAAAAATACGGGATAACGATATAGTAATTAATTCTAACGGATTTCCGAGTTTTGTTTCGGAATTTGACACGGTTATTCAGCAAATCGAGATATTATCGTCGATTCCAAAAGGCAGTTTTGCGTATGACCGCGAACTCGGTTTGTTCACAGACGAGCCTGACTTTGACAGCGACAACATTCTTTCAACTCTGGAGAGCCGTATAAATGAAGCTTTGATAAACGAGAAAGTGTACGTCAAAGTGAACGAGTTAAGAACAGAAGATGATTTATACTATGCCGCTATTACCGTTACCGACGGAATACGCAGTAAAGAAACAGAGGTGAAAATTTATGGATAGTTATGAAAACATACTCTCGGGTATGAAGGAAAAATATACCGAGCTTTCGGGCAATGAGATTCCCGAGGGCTCAGATATTGACATAAGAATGAAAGTCTTGGCGGGTGAAATATTCGAAAACGAAGTCAGCTTGGATTTCATCAAAAGACAGATGTTCGCGTCAACAGCTACGGGTGAGTATCTCGACAAACACGCCGAGGACAGAGGCATTAAAAGAAACGAAGCTGTAAAAGCGAGGGGAGAGGTTACCTTTACTGTGGATACTGTGCGTGAAGAACCCATTGTAATCCCCAAGGATACCATCGTAGGAACATCGGGAGATACGTGCGTCAGGTTTGTCACTGACAGAGCGGCAACTCTCAACGCCGGCAATATGGGAGTTGATGTTCCCTGCACCGCGGAAGTCGCGGGATTTGAGGGAAATGTTGCCGAGTGGACGATAGACGTGATAATCTCCAATGTTGTCGGAATTGACGATGTCGGCAACAGTGACGCGTTTAGGGGCGGCAGCGACGCTGAAAGTGATGAGTCGCTACGAGGCAGAGTTTTGAACACTTACGTTTCAATATCCAACGGAACAAACGCCGCGTATTATAAGAAACTCGCCGAAAGTGTTGAGGGAGTAAAGTCCGCGAACGTAATCTCTCACGGGAGAGGAGCGGGCACTGTGGACGTATATGTCGGAGGATATAACGGTCAGGTCAGTTCGGCGGTTGTCGCGAATGTTCAGAGGCTTCTGGATGAACAGCGAGAGCTGAATGTTGATATTCAGGTTGCCGCGGCGACGGCGGAGAATATTACTATCGGTATTGTGGTAATGAAAAAGAACGGATATGATTTCAACGACGTATCCTCAAGAATACGCCAGGCGCTGGATTCATATATAACCTCGCTCGGCGTTGGTGATGATATCATCGAGGCGTATATGAGCAGAGTGATTATAAGTGTTGACGGTGTATATGATTTTTATTGGCTGACCAACTATAACACGACTTTCCCGATGAACAACAATCAGTTTGGAGTCCTAAACACTATCATCATCGAGGAGGGGTCCTGGTGACGGCTCTGCAATCGCTATCCAAAAAACTCGCCCCTCTTAATATATATGATATAAGTGAGGGGACAAATATTTTCGCCGAGCTCTCAGCGTACGCTTATGCCATTGACAGACACAGACAGAATACACAAATTGTATTGAGAGAGTGCTTTATTTCTACCGCGGAAAGCTACGGTATTGAAATGCGTGAGAAGGTGTTTGGAAACCTAAGAGAGGACTACACGTTATCACAACGGCGTGAAATGCTCAAGCTCAGAAGAGGATTCGGCGACAGTGATTTTACCTTGGCGGGGTTTGATGAGTTTATGAGCAGTTTGGGCGTGGGAAGCTACAACCTGTTTGAGATGTTTTTAACCTATGAGGCTGTTGTTACTATGTACAATACGTTCAGCAGTACCGACGCCCAATGGATTGAAAACCAGATAGAGCGGTTTTTACCTGCCCATATTTTAGTTCATATTTATTACGGAGGTCCCGCGTTCTCGGAGATTGACGCTGAGGATATGACTTATGCCGATTTTGATACAAACAATAAAACATGGAGACAAATTGAAAATAATCAGTAAAGAAGGTAATTTATGGCATCAACAAATAAAACGCCCAACCTGAGGCTGAACAGCTGGTTGGATAGTGACAGACCTAAGCGTATGGATTTTGTGTCGGACAATAATATTATTGACTCGACTTTGGGAACGCATCTTAACGACAGCACATCTCACCTTACTCCAAGCGAAAAAGACAAGGTGGATGAACCGTTTGAGATATGTATTCTGTACGGTACGGGGGAAACGTCAACAAGCATTACATTTGATTTTAATCCGTTGTTTGTAATGGCTTATAAAATCAACTCTCCCACATCTGAGTACGTAAATTCCAAAAATATGGTCAATACAGCATACGCTGCGAGAAATGGCACAAGCTTGGGTATTTCGCTTTCCAACAATCAGGTGACTTTTTATCAGGGAAATGTACCCGACACCAACTATTACAATAATATGAACAAGAGTAATTCCCAGTATGTTGTAATAGCTTTCAAGTAAACAAAGAAGGGACGGTTGAACCGTCCCTTTTCGTTTTGCGGAGTTAATTAACCTTATTTAACTTTTACTTTAATCTTGAAAGCTACGCCGTTAACCTTGATTGTTACTTTGGCGGAGCCTTTCTTTAAGCCCTTGATTTTAGCGGTTGCAGCGCTGTCTTTGGAAATTACCTTTGCAATCTTAGACTTACTTGATGAGTATTTATTCTTTACCGCTGAGGCTTTGCCTGTAATCTTAACCGTGAGGGTTTTACCCTTATTAACAGAATAAGTTTTGGAGGACTTATAAGCCTTGCTGCCTGTGGTTTTGACACTTGTGTCAGCCGCAAATACCGATACGGAAAGAACCGACATTAACATCAACACTGCGAGTATAACGCTGATGATTTTTAATGATTTTTTTATTTTATTTTTTCTCCTGATAAAATATAACAGGGCTCGGATAAACCGAGCCCTTGTTTGATTAATTATCCTTCAGCGATTGCAGCCTGAGCAGCAGCCAGACGAGCAATCGGAACTCTGAACGGTGAGCAAGATACATAGTCGAGACCAATCTTGTGGCAGAACTCAACGGACGAAGGATCGCCGCCGTGCTCGCCGCAGATACCGCAGTGCATCTCGGGACGTACGGGCTTACCAAGCTTGATAGCCATTTCCATAAGTTTGCCAACGCCTGTCTGATCGAGCTTAGCGAACGGATCGTTCTCAAAGATCTTAGCGTCATAATAAGCGTCGAGGAACTTACCGGAGTCGTCACGGCTGAAGCCGAATGTCATCTGTGTAAGGTCGTTAGTACCGAAGCAGAAGAACTCAGCCTCTGTAGCGATTTCGTCAGCTGTGAGAGCAGCTCTCGGAATCTCAATCATTGTACCGACTTCGTACTTGAGGTCAGCGCCTGCTGCGGCGATTTCCGCGTCAGCAGTCTCAACAACGAACTTCTTAACGTACTTGAGCTCTTTGATATCGCCTACGAGAGGAATCATAATCTCGGGAACGAGGTTCCAGTCGGGATGAGCCTTCTGAACGTTGATAGCCGCGCGGATAACAGCACTTGTCTGCATCTTTGCGATTTCGGGATATGTTACAGCCAGACGGCAGCCGCGGTGACCCATCATCGGGTTGAACTCGTGGAGGCTGTCGATGATAGCCTTAATCTGCTCAACTGTCTTGCCCTGAGCGTCAGCGAGCTTCTTGATGTCTTCCTCGGTAGTGGGAACGAACTCGTGGAGAGGAGGATCTAAGAAACGAATTGTAACGGGGCAACCCTCGAGCGCCTCGTAAAGAGCCTCGAAGTCAGCCTGCTGTACGGGGAGAATCTTAGCCAGAGCGGCTTCTCTCTCTTCAACAGTATCGGAGCAAATCATCTCACGGAAAGCGTCGATTCTGTCGCCCTCGAAGAACATGTGCTCTGTACGGCAAAGACCGATACCCTCAGCGCCGAGCTCTCTTGCTCTCTTAGCGTCAGCGGGTGTGTCGGCGTTTGTTCTAACCTTAAGCTTTCTGTACTGGTCAGCCCATGCCATGATTCTGCCGAACTCGCCTGCGATTTTAGCGTCAACAGTCGGGATAGCGCCGTCATAGATGTTACCGGTTGTACCGTCGAAGGAGATTACATCGCCCTCGTGATATGTCTTGCCGCCGAGTGTGAATACCTTTTTGTCCTCGTCCATAACGATAGCGGAGCAA
The DNA here is from genome assembly GCA_902785365.1 of uncultured Ruminococcus sp. Taxonomy (GTDB): domain Bacteria; phylum Bacillota; class Clostridia; order Oscillospirales; family Acutalibacteraceae; genus Ruminococcoides. The sequence continues at coordinate 155,150 of CACZYC010000001.1, forward strand.
CCAGATACGCAGCAGGAACCCATACCGCGCGCAACAACGGCAGCGTGAGATGTCATACCGCCGCGAACTGTAAGGATACCCTGAGCAGCCTTCATACCCTCGATGTCCTCAGGCGAAGTCTCAAGACGTACGAGAACAACCTTCTCGCCTCTGTCAGCCCATTCTTTAGCATCGTCAGCAGTAAATACAACTTTACCGCAAGCAGCGCCGGGAGCAGCGCCTAAAGCCTTACCAATAGGCTCAGCCTTCTTAACAGCTTCAGCGTCGAACTGGGGATGGAGAAGTGTGTCAAGGTTACGGGGATCAATCATAGCAACAGCTTCCTGCTCAGTTCTCATACCCTCGTCAACGAGGTCACAAGCAATCTTGAGCGCAGCCTGAGCTGTTCTCTTACCGTTACGTGTCTGGAGCATAAAGAGCTTACCATGCTCAACTGTGAACTCCATATCCTGCATATCTCTGTAATGATTCTCGAGAGTTTTGCAAACATCTGTGAACTGTGAGAAAGCCTCGGGGAATTTTTCTTCCATTTCGCTGATGTGCATAGGTGTACGAACGCCCGCAACAACGTCCTCGCCCTGAGCGTTTGTAAGGAACTCACCGAAGAGACCCTTTGCGCCTGTGGCGGGGTCACGTGTGAACGCAACGCCTGTGCCGCAATCGTCGCCCATGTTACCGAAAGCCATCATCTGTACGTTAACAGCGGTACCCCATGAATAAGGAATATCGTTGTCACGACGGTAAACGTTAGCTCTGGGGTTGTCCCATGAACGGAATACAGCCTTTACAGCCTCGATGAGCTGTACCTTGGGATCTGTGGGGAAGTCCTCACCGATCTTGGATTTATACTCAGCCTTGAACTGATTAGCGAGCTCTTTAAGATCCTCAGCTGTAAGGTCTACATCCTGAGTAACGCCTTTTTCAGCTTTCATCTTGTCGATGAGCTCCTCGAAATATTTCTTGCCGACTTCCATAACAACGTCGGAGAACATCTGGATAAATCTTCTGTAGCAGTCATAAGCCCAGCGAGCGTTGCCCGAAGCCTCTGCCATATACTCAACAACGTCCTCGTTAAGACCGAGGTTGAGGATTGTGTCCATCATACCGGGCATTGAAGCTCTGGCGCCTGAACGTACGGATACGAGGAGAGGATTCTCCTTATCGCCGAACTTTTTGCCTGTGATGTTTTCCATCTTCTCGATGTACTCCATAATCTGGCCCATAATCTCGTCGTTGATCTGACGGCCGTCCTCATAATACTGAGTACAAGCCTCTGTTGAGATTGTAAAGCCCTGAGGAACAGGAAGACCTAAGTTTGTCATCTCAGCAAGGTTCGCACCCTTACCGCCGAGAAGTTCACGCATTGAAGCGTCGCCCTCTGTAAACAAATAAACCCATTTGTTTGCCATAAAAAACTACCTCCTAAGAATTAAGTAATTGAATTTGATACAGCGTAGCTGTACCGACTTACACAGTCTTGGACATATTATAGCAAACTTCTTTTCAAAATGGAATAAGATTTTAAAAAAATTTGCAAAAAATGTTAAAAAATTTAAAATTATCGTGTTTAAAACAAATAAAATTAAATAAAATACAATTAAAATACAATTTTTTTACAATTTGGACTTGAAAAATTTCTCAGTTGTGCGATAATAAATATAAGTATGTAAAAGATATGGAGTAATACTTATGAGTAAATGCGCGGTAATCCTCGCGGGCGGCGAGGGCAAAAGAATGAAAATGAACAAGCCGAAACCTCTCGCAGAGGTGCTTTCGGAACCTATGCTCAAGTGGGTTATTAACTCGGTTAAGAGAGCGGGTATTGATAACATCTGTGTTGTTAAGGGTTTTGGCAAGGAATACATAGACGAGTTTGTGGAAACTCTCGATTTTCCTGTTGAGACAGTCTACCAGGCCGAGCGCCTCGGTACAGGTCACGCCGTTATGCAGGCTAAGACGTTTTTGGAGAACGCGGGCGGCAGCGTGGTTATTCTAAACGGCGACGCACCTTTTATGGACAGCGATACCATTAAGAGCTCCTACGAGTTCCACGAGAGCGAGAACAATTCCGCTACCGTAATTTCGGCAAAGGTTGACGACCCGACGGGTTACGGACGTATAGTCCGCGACGAGAACGGAAACCTTAAAGCTATTGTCGAGCAAAAGGACGCCGACGAAGCTACCGCGGCGATTAACGAGGTTAACTCGGGAGGCTTCTGGTTTGATACACAAAAGCTTCTTTCCGTATTGGGGGAGATTAAATCCGATAACAACGCCAAGGAATATTATCTTCCCGACGCGCTTAAACTTCTTTTAAAGAAAAATGAAAAGATCGGCGCCTTTACGGCAAAGAGCCCCGACACGGTTCTCGGCGCGAACGACCGCGAACAGCTCAAGGAGCTTGAAAACATAGCGATCGCTAAAGGCTACAAATGTTAGTATAGTATTCAGTGATTAAGAGATAAAAATTTCAATTTTAGTATAAGGGAGAGTACAAAAATGAATTTTCACGGAAAAGACATCAAAATTTTCACAGGCAGTTCCAACGTTCCCGTCGCACAGGGAATCGCGGGTTGTTTAGGTTTACCTCTCGGTAAATGCACATGCCAGAAATTCTCGGACGGTGAGATTTCGGTCACAATTAACGAATCCGTCCGCGGTTCGGAATGTTTTATCGTACAGTCAACCTGTACACCCGTCAACGATAATCTTATGGAAATGCTCATAATGATTGATGCTATGAAGAGAGCTTCCGCGGCAAGAATTACAGCTGTTATGCCTTACTTCGGTTACGCTCGTCAGGATCGCAAGGCTAAGCCCCGTGATCCGATTTCATCAAAGCTCTGTGCGGATATCATCACAGCTGCGGGCGCTGACAGACTTTTGACTATGGATTTACACGCTAATCAGATTCAGGGTTTCTTCAATATTCCTGTTGACCACCTCAAGGGCGCGGGTATACTCGCTGACCATATGAAAGAAAAAGTCGGTGATAACGCTGATGAATATGTTGTAGTATCTCCCGACTTAGGTTCCGTTACAAGAGCCCGTAACTTTGCGAGCCGTATTGGCACAGCTCTCGCGATTATTGACAAACGCCGTCCCAAGGCGAATGTTTCCGAGGTTATGAATATTATCGGAAGCGTTGAGGGCAAGAAGGTTATCATCCTTGACGATATGATTGATACTGCGGGTACGCTCTGCAACGGCGCGAAAGCTATTGTTGAAAAGGGCGGCGCTACCGAAGTTTACGCTTGCGCTACTCACGCTGTTCTCTCAGGTCCCGCTATTGAAAGAATTGAAAATTCCGTAATTAAAGAGCTTGTGCTTCTCGATACTGTTCCGCTCAGCGATGAAAAGAAGATTGACAAGTTCACTGTTCTCCCCACAGCTCCCGTATTCGCTGAGGCTATTGCCCGTATTTATAACGATAAGCCTTTTACTGCGGCGTTTGATTAATCAGAAATAAGTGGAAAGTGGTAAGCGGTAAGTCCCGCTTACCACTTTTAAGGTGTAAAAATGTTTGGCAGAAAAAAGTTTTCCAACAATTCAATAGAGTACCTTATTGTCGGACTCGGCAACCCCGACCGCAAGTATGAGAATACCCGCCACAACGCGGGGTTCATAATGCTTGATTATATCGCGGAGCAGCTCGACGTTAAGGTCAAGAGGATTAAGTTCAAGTCAACAGTTGGCGAGGCGAGAATCGGCGCGCGCAGAGCGCTGCTTATGAAGCCCTCGACTTTTATGAACAACAGCGGTCAGGCGGTTGTAGAGGCGATGAATTTCTACAAAATTCCCGCCGAAAAGGTTGTAGTATTACTTGACGACATCAACCTTGATGTGGGTAAAATGCGTATCAGACAAAAGGGCAGCGACGGCGGTCAGAACGGTATGAAGAATATTATCTATTTGAGCGGTTCCGACCAATTTCCCCGTGTGAAAATCGGTATAGGGAAAAAGCCGAATCCCGACTATGACCTTGCCGCGTGGGTACTCTCCAAATTCACAGGCAGTGACTTAAAAGCCCTTGAACAAGTTAAAAAGAACTGTTTTGAAGCCGTTGAGCTCATACTTGACGGCAAGATTGACAGGGCTATGAATAAATTTAATTAAGGATAGAAAAAAGTGAAATTTTTATCCGGGGTGTTGAGTAACAACGACTCATTCAACACCATACTGAAATCGTTGAAACCCGAAACGTCCGTATGCGCGACGGGCCTCACCGAAATTCACAAAAGCATATTGATAAATTCGCTCTGCCGTTCTATGGATGTCAGGGCTTTCGCTGTTTCTCCCGATGAACAGAAAGCCCAGACTCTTTGCAACGACCTGTGTTCTATGGGTATCAGAGCGATTTTTTATCCCTCAAGGGATTTTATCTTCCGTGAAATCAGCGGAAAATCCCGTGAATATGAGCACCAAAGGCTGAATGTACTGTACAAAATGCTCAGGGGAGAGTATGATGTTGTAATTTCCTGTCCCGATTCCGCGTGCCAGTATACGATTCCGCCAAAGTATCTCAAAGATGCCGTGCTTGAAATTGAGCAGGGTATGGAAATCACGACAGACCGTTGTGTCAAGGCGCTTACTCTCCTCGGATATCAAAAATTTGACCAGGTTGACGGCAAAGGACAGTTTTCGCTCAGAGGCGGTATACTCGATTTCTTTATGCCTGACAGCGACAATCCCGTGAGGGCGGAATTCTGGGGCGATGAGATAACCGACCTGAATTATTTTGATATTGAAACACAGCGTAGAATCGAAAAGGCGGAGAAGATTATTCTCACTCCGTCAGCTGAGATAATAATTGAAGATAAGGATGCCCTGGCTGACAAGATTATGAAAAAAGTCCTGCGTATGAAGGACGATAAGGCTAAGGAGATTGTGCTGAGTGAGGTTCAGCGTATCCGCGACGGGCTGAGCATTACTTCCATCGACAAGTATATCGGTGATGTTTATGACAAGCCCGCTACCTTGCTTGATTATCTTGATAAGGATTCCCTTGTGTTTGTTTCCGAATACAACACGGTGAGGGAGAGAGCGAGAGCGTCAGAGTTCCAGTTTAACGAAAGCCTCATAGATTACTTCAAGGACGGAACGCTCTGCAGAGGTTTTGAAACATATTCGCTGACTTTTAATTCCTTTATAGAAAAAATAATAAAATATCCCGCAGTTTTCGCAAGCACATTCGCGGGCGGAAGCTATGATTTCCCTCTTAAGGAGCTTGTATCATTTTCGGTAAAGCAACTTGGACTATGGAACGGTTCAATAAAATATCTTTCCGATGATTTAAAAAGCTATATTGAGCAGGATTATACTGTCGTTGTGCTCTCGGGTACCGAAAAAGGCGCGGCGAATACCGCCGAAAATCTTCGAAGGGAAGGTTTTCCCGCTCAGCTTTTGAACGAAACATACGATACCCTGCCCAAGGGTTTGTATGTTATGCCGGGCGCGCTCTCCGCGGGATTTGAGTTTACGAGCGATAAGTTCGCGCTCATTACTCTGGGACTGACAAACGCGTACAAGCCGTCAAAAAAAATAAGGCGAAAGAGTAAAAACGGGCAGGAAATATACAGTCTTTCCGAGCTGCGCAAGGGTGATTATGTTGTACACAGCACCCACGGAATCGGCATATTCGGCGGCGTTCAGAAGATGGATGTTCACGGCGTTACAAAAGACTATATCCGTATAGAGTACGCCAAGGGCGACGTGCTCTATGTTCCGGTTACACAGCTTGATTTGGTAGCGAAATATATAGGTCCGCGCGAGGACAGTACAGTTCGGCTTAACCGTCTCGGCGGAACCGAATGGCAAAAGACAAAAACCCGCGTAAAAAGTTCTGTCAAGGATATCGCCAAGGAGCTTATACGCCTGTATTCCGAGCGTATGCAAAGCAAGGGTTACGCTTTCTCGGGAGACAGCGAGTGGCAGCGTGACTTTGAACTGAAATTTGAGTACGAGGAAACTCCCGACCAGCTCAGGTGTTCCGAGGAAATCAAGAACGATATGACGCGTATTCAGCCTATGGACAGACTGCTTTGCGGCGATGTCGGCTTTGGCAAGACCGAGGTGGCTTTGCGCGCGGCGTTCCGCTGTGTGAGCGATTCCAAGCAGTGCGCTCTGCTGTGCCCGACAACCATTTTGGCGTGGCAGCATTACCAGACTGTCACACGTCGCTTCGAGGGCTATCCCGTTACGGTGGAGCTGCTTTCAAGATTCAGAACTCCAAAACAGCAAAAGGAGATTATAGAAAAGCTCAGGACAGGCGAGATCGATATGGTAATCGGAACCCACAGACTTGTCCAGCAGGATGTTGTTTTCCGTGATTTGGGTTTGGCTATAATTGATGAGGAACAGCGTTTCGGTGTGAAACAAAAGGAACGTTTCAAGGAACTCAGGAAGAACGTCGACGTGCTCACGCTCTCGGCTACCCCGATTCCGCGAACATTGAATATGGCAATGAGCGGAATCAGAGATATGTCGGTTATCGAGGAAGCCCCGCGCGACCGCTATCCCGTACAGACCTATGTGCTTGAACACGACAATGCCGTTATCAACGAAGCTATCCGCCGTGAACTCAGACGCGGGGGACAGGTGTTCTATCTGTACAACCGCACGGACACAATCGAGGCTAAAGCCGCTAAAATCAGAGAAGCTGTACCTGACGCTAAAATCGCTGTCGCCCACGGCAGAATGGATGAAAAGGAGCTTTCGTCAATCTGGCGTGATATGCTGGAGCAGAACATAAACGTACTTGTATGTACTACTATAATTGAAACGGGCGTCGATTTGCCGAACGCTAATACGCTCATTATAGAAAACTCCGACCGTATGGGTTTATCCCAGCTTCATCAGATACGCGGCAGGGTAGGGCGTTCAAGCAGAAAGGCTTACGCTTACTTTACCTATCCGCCGATGAAAGTGCTTTCGGAGATATCTGTAAAAAGGCTCAACGCGATACGCGAGTTTACGGAGTTCGGCTCGGGCTTCAAAATCGCTATGCGTGACCTGGAGCTTCGCGGCGCGGGTAATATTCTCGGCGCGCAGCAGCACGGACATCTTGAGAATGTCGGATATGATATGTATTTGAAGCTGCTCGCAGAAGCTGTCAGCGAGGAAAAAGGCGAGGAGAACCGAAACGCTGAAATTGATTGTATTATTGACGTGAATATTGAGGCGCATATCCCCGAAAACTATATCTATAATCTATCCCAGCGGCTGGACGTATACCGCCGTATAGCGGATATACGCGACAAAGCCGACTGTGACGATGTTCTCGACGAGCTGAGAGACCGTTTCGGAAAGGTGCCGCAAGCTGTTGAAGGGCTAATTGAAATAGCGCTTATCCGAAATATCGCCAATTCTCTCGGGATTTACGAGATTCGCCAGAACAATTCCTCCCTTCAGCTTTATGTCAAGAGCGTAAACAGCGACGGAACGGAGAAAATTTTGAGCTCATTAAAAGGTCAGGCGGTATTAAACGCGGGCGGAAAGCCCTACGTTTCTGTAAAATTTCCCAAGGATATGGACGTTGTTACCGCTCTGAAAGCGGTTTTTGACGGGTTTTCGGGATAAAAAAATACAAATTTGAAAAATTTGCTGAAAATCATTTACTTTTGACAAACTATCGTGTATAATTGTAAGGTGAATATTATGTGTTTGTACACATTAAAGTTAGGACGGTAATGAGAATGAAACCAATTAAAAAAATTGTAGCCGCTTTACTCGCGGTTGTTATTGTAGTTTCTATGGCGGTTTCTATGGCAAGCTGCAGCCTTACAAAGGAATGGTGCTACAAGTACGGTGAAAAAGAATACTCTATCGGTGTTTACATTTATTCGCTGTATAACGCGTATCTCACAGCAGAGAACTATGCCAAGGACGCTAAAGGCTATAAAGAGGGAGAATCTTTCCTTGACCTTAAAATCAAAGACGATGACGGCAAAACCGCCGTTGCCCGTGATTGGATAAAAGAAAAAGCATCCGAGACTTCCCGTGAACTCGTTGCTCTTGACAAGCTTGTCAAGGAAACAGGAGCTAAACTGGACAAGGAAACAATGAAGGCAGCCGAACAGACTGTCAAGGACGCGTGGGATATGGGTCCCTACGCTATGTACGGCGCTAACTATTATAATCCTATGAGCGCTCAGCTCGAACCCTACGGCGTATCCTATGAGAGCTTCCGACAGATTTATGTTTCACAGACAGGCAACACACCTTATTCCGTTAAGTCTGCGGCAGTATTTGACAAGTTCTACGCCAAGGGCGGAAGCGAGGAAGTTTCCGACAAAGAGCTTACCGAATACTTTGTAAAGAACTACGCGGATTACAGCTATATCCCCGTAAAGCTTTATGAAAGTAAAACAGGCGAGGACGGTAACTCGACAAATACAAAGTTCAGTGACAAAAAGACTAAGACTATCAAAGAAACTCTCAAGGGCTATGTTGAGGATATCAACAGCGGCAAGTCCGACTTTGATGATGCCGCTAAGAACTGTGAGAAGAAGTACAGCGTAACTTCTGAGGAAGAGGTTAAGAACAGAGTTGATAACCTCGATACACTTAAGTCACAGGACGAGGAAGTTTACAAGTCCGTCAAGAAGCTCGACAACGGTAAAGCCGAATTTGTTATCAAGGACGAAAAGGGCGACGCTCCCACAGCGTATATCATTGTAAAGAACGATATCAATAACGATAAAAAGACATATATCAGCGGAGATCAGCGCGAAAGCGTACTCCAGAGTATGAAGGGCGATGACTTCAAGGATATGATGAAGAAAGAAGCCAAGGACCTTTCCAAGGATAGCAAGTTCCAGGAAAACGATGGCGCTATGAACAGCTACAGCCCCGATATGTTCTATGAGAAGCCCGAGGAAACAACAAGCTCTGACAGCGCTGAAAGCGGCAAAGGCGGAAAGTCTTAACAGCTTTTATCTAATGATACGGTTTGGAAGGAAGTGCATTAGATTATGAATAGGAAAAGTAAGTTTTTAGCATTATTTATTTCTTTGACTTTATGTTTGTCAATGTTCTCGGCTATCAGCGCTTTTGCTGTCGGCGAGGATGAGACGATAGAACCTGTGCCCACAGAGACGCAGTATGTTCCGCCCGAGACTCAGCCTCCCGTGACACAGGCTCCTCAGACACAGGCTCCCGAGACACAGGCTCCGCAGACACAGGCTCCGCAGACATACGCTCCCGAGACACAGGCTCCTGACAACACACCGCAGGATAACAACACTGCCTACGATGACAATTCATACAATAATAATGACTATAACAGCGTTGAAAACTATGAGGAACGCGAAAGCAACACCACCAACGAAAAGGCGGAAACCTCCGCTGTTTATGACGCTGAGGATGATGATGTTTCCAAAGAAACTCTCAAAAAAGACGATTGGGCAAAAATTGCGGCTCAGCTGAAAAACGCTAACGGCAAGGAAGACGATGACTTCGCGTTCATCAGAAACAACGATCAGGGCGGCGCCGACAACGGCGAGTGGATGCTCATTTTGGGTATCGCTATGGAAGCCCTCGGTGTCGGAATCGTAATCTTCCTGATTGTTATGAAAGTCCGCCAGAAGAAGGCGGTGGCTAAGTCAGGCGTAGGTTCAAGAGGTGTAAACGGCGCGAAAAAGCCCTCAAGAGGTACAGCTCCCGCGCATAGCAGACCTGCCAATGCCGAAAGAGCTCGCCATGAGAGAGCTTCGCAGCCTCAGAGAACTACAAAGAAGCAGAGAAGCAAGTTTGACACCGCTGACATCGAATTGCCTAAGCATGCGAGAGAATCCGGCGGAAGATACAAACCAAGACACTAATATCTTAAACTTAAACAAAAAGGGTTGCCTCACAGCAGCCCTTTTTTGCGCCAAAAAACAGAGCAGAAAAACTGCTCTGCAAAAATTTAATCGGGATATTCGTATTCAAAAGAGGCTCGGTCGGTTTCGAAAGAACAGATCGTCTCTCTTTTTTTTGTTTGAAACCGATAGCACGCTTTGCATGAGGCGCTTTCGCGGATGGTGCGCGTCATATTCCCGCTTTCGGGAGCTTTGAGCGCGTAGGCGCGGCGTTCGATTAGCTTTGCGGTAAGTATCTTATCTTTTTGACGTACGACCACTTTACTGTTTTCTATCGACACAGCCTTCGCGCCGTGATATGTGGCGATGCGGTGTTCAACTCCGTTGACATAAACAACGCCGATAACGCCTGTAAAGTGAAACGCTCCGAACGGGATATCGGCGACGCTGAGCATCAGCGAACCCTCATCAAAGAACGTGTGAGTCCATGAGTATACCTTCGGGAACGAAACGCCGCGGTCGCCTTCTATGTAGCCTTTAGCGTTGATAAAATCAAACTGTTTTCCGTTTACTGTGACAGAGCCGTCCACAGTATGAAACATACTCTTGACGCTGTGACGGCATTGCAGGAACGGTATCGCCTTAAACGGCCCCATAATATCATACGAAAGCGGAGTGAATCTTCCGAATTTAAGCTTTCCCTCAATTTCATTTCCGTCCTGAGAAAGGTGAATCGTCATACCGCTTTCATCCAAACTGTTCTCTCCGACTCTGAAAGAAAAAGCTTTTTCGTCACCATACCAGTCCGAGAAAGGATAGTCGAAATTAAAAGCTTCGTCGTCGGTAATTACCTGTACCGAGGCTGATTTGCCTTCCTTGGACAAATGATAGGCAATTATCACCGCCAGAGTTTGCTCCTCGCTCTGACACTTTATATACCAGCCGTAGAAATACTTTCGCATAACTAGCTCCTTTCTTTCGGAATTTGACATTTATATTATATCATATTGGTGTTAATCTGCAATATTTAGTGTAAAAAAGGGCAGGCTCAAAAGTCAACCACGCTGTCATTCTGAGCGTTAGCGAAGAATCTTAATTACATATTATACTAAGATTCTTCGTCGCTTTGCTCCTCAGAATGACAAAAAGGACAGCTCACAAACGACTTTTGGAGAACAAAAGAGAGGGAAAGGATATTTTCCCTTCCCTCTGAAAATTCAGTATTTATGTAGCTTTTGGATTATCCGAAATATCTCTTAAGAAGTCCTGCAAAGCCCGCGCCGTGTCTTGCCTCGTCCTTAGCCATCTCGTGAACTGTATCGTGAATAGCGTCAAGGTTCTGAGCCTTTGCTCTCTTAGCGAGGTCAAACTTGCCTTCGCAAGCGCCCGCCTCAGCGTCAGCGCGCATTTTGAGGTTCTTCTCTGTGGAGTCTGTAACAACCTCGCCGAGGAGCTCAGCGAACTTAGCTGCGTGAACAGCCTCCTCAAGACCATACTTCTCAAATGCAGCGGCGATTTCGGGATAACCCTCGCGGTCGGCTACTCTCGCCATAGCAAGGTACATACCAACCTCTGTGCACTCGCCTGTGAAGTTGTCGCGTAAGTCCTTGATGATGTCTTCGCTTACGCCCTGAGCCTCACCTACAATATGCATTGTAGCGTAGTCAGCCTCACCCTTAACCTCGTTGAACTTTGAGGCGGGAGCCTTACAGATAGGGCACTGCTCGGGAGCCGCGTCGCCCTCGTGAACATATCCGCATACGGAACATACAAATTTCTTCATAATGGAAAATCCTCCTTTAAAATGTTAATTTTATCATAACATTTCAAAATCTTTTTGTAAAGCGAATTTGTAATAAATTATCCATTTATGAATATAATTTACAAAATTGATTCAGAAAGGATTTTTTTATGCCGAATATTTATCTCAGTCCGTCCCTGCAGGAGTGGAATCCGTACGTTGACGGAGGCAACGAGGAGTATTATATGAACCTTATAGCGGACGCTATGGAACCGTATCTGAAAGCGAGCGGAATCAGTTTTACCCGAAACTCTCCCGAAATGACCTTGCGCCAGGCGATTAACGAGAGCAATATGGGTAACTATGACTTGCACCTTGCGATTCACTCAAACGCCTCGGGTGAGAACAGCGCGGGGCAAAACAGGGGAGTGGAGGTATACTACTACCCGGGAAGCGCGAAGGGACAGGGCTTAGCGGAAACTCTGGCGACCAATTTTTCCGACCTCTATCCTATTCCCGAACGAGTACGAACCATTCCGACAACCACCCTTGGTGAGCTTCGCCTTACGCGCGCTCCCGCCGCGCTGATAGAGGTAGCCTACCACGACAATCTCGACGACGCGCGCTGGATTCGCGACAACATAAACAATATAGCCCGCAACCTCTCAAAATCTGTCGCGGAAACGCTGGGTGTGACATTTGTTGAACCTTGAAATAATATGTATTTGTGATATAATATGAATAAATGAATTGCACCTCATAAAGAGGGCGCTATATGAAAAGGAAGTGCAGTTATGACAACCGTAATGGAATCAATAATCAAGAAAACAATGGAAAACTTACAAAAAAACAATATAAAACCGTTTTATGTTGAGAAGAAAGAGGATGTTCTTCCTCTTATCAGAACGCTGGTGAACGAGGGCGATACAGTCTCAAACGGCGGTTCGGTAACGCTCAAACAGACAGGTGTTATGGATGAACTCAAAAGCGGAAGATACAACTATCTCGACCGTTCGCGCGAGGGTATAACTCCCGAGGAGATTGAGCAGGTTTACCGCGATACATACAGCGCCGACGTGTACTTTGCTTCTTCAAACGCGATTACAGAGAGCGGTTATCTTTATAACGTAGACGGTAACTCCAACCGTGTCTCCGCTATACTCTACGGTCCCAAGAGCGTTGTGCTTGTATGCGGATACAATAAGATAGTTAAAGACCTTGACGAGGCGGTCAAGCGCGTCAAGACCTGCGCCGCTCCTCCCAATACAGTCAGACTTAATTGCGAGACATATTGCGCCGAAAAGGGCAGTTGCGTATCTATGAATATAGACGGAGGCGAGTATTGCGACGGCTGTCATTCCAAGGACAGAATCTGCTGTAACTTTGTAATATCCGCTCAACAGCGTCATATCGACAGAATCAAGGTTATCATCGTAGGCGAAGAACTGGGATATTAACAAAAAAAGGCTTCCCTTGGGAATTTCCCCTGCTAGGGGAAATGTCACGAAGTGACAAAAGGGTTGCCGTCTCCCGCAAGGGAAAAGCTGTCGAGCGTAGCGAGACTGAAGAGGGTCAACTTTAGAAAAACTCGTTTTATCAAGCGTGAGATACTAATCTGTTTTACAAGTGGACCCTCTCCCGACACGCCTACGGCGTGCCACCCTCCCCCGAGGGAGGGCTTATTTACTGCTCATTACAGTCTTTTTTGTTCTGATTATTCTGCTGGTTTTTATTTTCGCTCTGGCGGTCTTTCTTGTTCTGATTCTGCTTTGTCTGCTTATCCTGATAATTACTCACGGTAATCACCTCCTTGTGACTGCTAGTATTTTTACCGATAACAGTATATTTATGCGTTAAATATGGAAAATTTTTTAAATCGAATGAAATCAATGCTCGGCGACGAGTACGACGATTACTTAGAATACTATAACAGCTCCGACAATTTCAGAGGGCTCAGAGTCAATACACTGAAATGTTCTGCGGACAAGCTTAAATCACTTCTTGACTTTGAGCTTGAGCCCACGCCTTTCTGTGAGGACGGATTTTATATTCCGCCCTTTGTTTCTTCTGTGGGCAACAATCCGCTCCACCACGCTGGGGCGTTTTATGTTCAGGAACCGTCGGCGACTTCGGCGGTAACTATGCTGGATGTAAAGAAAGGCGACAAGGTTCTTGACCTTTGCGCCGCTCCGGGCGGAAAAAGCACCCAAATCGCCGCCAAGCTACGCGGCGAGGGACTTTTGTGGAGCAATGAGATTGTCCGAAACAGAGCTATAATTCTTTTATCGAATATTGAACGCATGGGAGTAAGAAACAGCGTAGTGTCAAACTGCCGTCCCGATATCCTGTGCGAAAGGCTGAGCGGATATTTTGACAAGGTGCTTGTGGACGCGCCGTGCAGCGGCGAGGGAATGTTCCGAAAGAACAGCGCCGCGCAGGAGTGGAGCATCGAACACGTCAGGAGCTGCGCCGAACGTCAGCTGAAAATTCTCAACTCCGCCAGGTATACGCTCAAAGGCGGCGGCGTTCTGGTGTACTCAACCTGCACGTTTTCACAGGAGGAAAACGAGGGAGTAATCACCGAGTTTCTTAAGCAGAATCCCGACTTTGAAATTGAGGACAGCGGGGTAACTTTCGGCAGACCGACGCTCGGGTACGCCCGACGTATTTTCCCGATGGACGGGGGAGAGGGACACTTCGCCGTGAAGCTCCGCAAAACTTCCGATTGCCTTTCAGCTCCCGATAAGAGCCCCGAATCTTCAAAAATCCCCCAAAATATTTACGAATTTTACGACGATATTTTTAATAACAGACCGTTCGGAGAAAATCTTGAAATTATAGGCGACAAGGTCATCGCCGCGGGGTTTAACATTCCCGATACAAGAGGTCTGCCAATCCTTAACAAGGGCGTAAAACTCGGCGAAATCAGGAAGAACCGAATAGAGCCCTGTCATCAGGCTTTTATGGCGGCAAAACCCGAACAGCTCAACCGCGTGATTGACTTTGACGTCAACAGCGATGAAATCAAAAAGTTTATTCACGGCGAACAGCTTAACATCAGCGGCGATATCAAAGGCTACACCGCCGTAGCTGTAAACGGTATAACAGCGGGCTTCGGCAAGGCGTCGAACTTCGTGCTGAAAAACAAATACCCCAAAGGTTTAAGAACTCTATGAGAAATCTTTCAAACATCGGTACAATTAAAGAAATTTTGTCCCGCCACGGCTTCAGCTTTTCCAAAAAACTGGGACAGAACTTCCTCGTCAATCCCTCCGTATGCCCGCGTATGGCTGAGCTAAGCGGAGCGGGCGAGGGAGTAGGCGTAATTGAAATCGGGCCCGGAATCGGCGTGCTTACACAGGAGCTTTGCGCTATCAGCGATAAAGTAGTCGCGGTCGAAATCGACACCCGCCTTGTTCCTGTGCTTGAGGAAACAATGGAGGGTTTCGACAACTTCAAGCTCGTTAACGCCGACGTTATGGAGCTCGACCTGAACAAGTTGATTGAGCGTGAGTTTAATGATATGAAAGTAGTAGTCTGCGCTAACCTGCCGTACTACATCACATCTCCCGTGATTATGAAACTGCTTGAGGACAAGCTCCCCATAGAGGCGATAACCGTTATGGTTCAGAAGGAAGCCGCCGAGCGGATTTGCGCCCGCGTCGGTACGCGAGCGGGCGGCGCGGTAACAGCGGCTGTGAATTTTTACAGCGACCCCGAGCTTCTTTTCAAGGTCAGCGCGGGTTCGTTTATGCCCGCTCCAAAGGTGGATTCAGCGGTTATCAGGCTTAATGTTCATAAAGAACCCAAATATGTATTGACAGATGAGAAAAAATTCTTTAAAATAATAAAAGCGGCGTTTTCCCAGCGCAGAAAGACCGTCGCTAATTCCTTGAGCTCAACGCTCGGTGTGGATAAATCCGAGGTTGTCAAAGCGCTTGAGGAGTGCGGAATCAGCCCCGCGGCAAGGGCTGAGAACCTCTGTATGGACGACTTTACAGCTTTAGCGGAGAGGATAGTATGATTACAAAAAAGTTCTTGTTATTTACCATATCCTTGGTGCTTTTCGGAGTATCTTTCGTTTCGCTAATTTGCGCTATGGTGCTCCACGCGGTAATGGGTGACGAATCATTGGCGCCCGCTATTATCGCGGGAATATCTTTCGCGTCCTCGTTTATAGCTGTAATTTCTATTTGCTTGTTCAGTAAGGGAAAGGGGGAGAAGCAATGAAAACAAAGAGTGGAAAAAACTATTCAGGATTTCAGAAAGTAATGATTGTAATTGTACCTTTGATAGTTATGCTTCTCATTGCGTCCTTGGCAACGCTCGGCGCTATGTACTTTACCCATAATTTCGGCGGTTTCGGAATATTCAGCCCCGGCAATATCGTAATTATTATGGCGCTGTGCGCGGCGATTCTCGCGATAGTCGGCGTAATATTCTCATTTGTTACCGTTGGCAAAGAACCCGATGATGACGCGGACGAAATAACAGAATAAATTTAAAATATAAAATGATAAAAGCTCCCGAAAGGGAGCTTTTTAAAATGCGGAAAAACTATTGCAAATTAGAACATATGTGTTATAATATTTTCACGGAGTTGTCCGAACATATAACGGAAGCGGTTAGCCTCTTTTGCTTTCTCTTCACTTAGCTTATTTAAAGCATAAAGCTTAGAGTACGCGAGAGGGGGTGAGTACCCTGATTGAAGAAATAATTGCCTTATTATTTTTGGTAATTCTTTTGGAGATCATTAAGTACATAAAAAAATAACCGCACCCTGCTAAAAGTCGCGGTTATTTTTGTAAAATAATCAAAACTTGAGGCTAACCGTTGTTCGGTCAACTCCATTTCTGTTTATATTATAGCACACTCCCCAAAAAAGTCAACAACTATCAACTATTAATTATTAACTTTCAACTCACTTACAAATCAGGCAGCTCGGGAGCGGTCTCAATCCCCTCGTCATCAACAACAATGGTTGGAATCTCGTCCTCCACAGCGTCGCTGTTTGTTTTGCTTGAGGATGAACTCTTGCTGCCGGACTTTGAACTGCTCTTTGACTTGGAAGAGCTTGAACTTTTTGTGCCAGAGGAGCTTGAGGAACTTTTCCCCGCGTTTTTGCTTTTTTTAGTGCCGGGGTGAGACGCCACATATTCGTCAACGTCAACCGCGCTTCCGCTTGAATCCGTTACGGAGACAATCCCGCCGTCCTTGTCCTTGACGATTGTGTTGCCGTCCTTGTCCTTTTCAACAGTGCCGCCGTCGGCGGTAGTTTCAACAACCTTGGCAGTCTTGGAGCTTTGCGATGTGGTGGTCTTGTCCTTTTTCTCGACATTAACGCTGCAGGAGCAGCCCGCCGTCACCGCCATAATCAATACAGCGGAAATCATTATCGCGAGTATTCTTTTCATAAAAAACACTTCCTTAAAAGGTTATAGCTCAATTATAATACAATCCCCAAAATTGTCAAGCAAATAGGCTTCCCTTGGGAAATCCCCCTTTTAAAGGGTAGTACGTCGCGGGCGTGACGGATGAGGTGCGTATTGCTAAAAGTATTCTCTTGTTTTTTCATAATATGGACCCTCTTCCGCCTCGCTTTGCTCGGCACCTTCCCCCAAGGGAAGGCTTTTCTTTTATTCTATAAACACTTCTCCCAAAAGCCAAGCAAAAGCCCTCCCTTGGGGGAGGGTGGCACGCCGAAGGCGTGACGGGAGAGGGTCCACTTGATTAAAGATTCAGATGATTGTAAATATCATCGCAGACTCCTCTGAAGTTTTTAAGTACCGTAAATCCCAGACTTTTCAGGTATTCATCACGTTCTTTGTCTTTTTCAATTTGTTCATCGTTATCGTAATGCTGGGAACCGTCAAGCTCAATTATTATCTGAGCTTGATAGCAATAAAAGTCAACTATATACTTCCCGACAGCTTTTTGACGTCGGAATTTTACAGGAAGAGTGTTCAAAAAATCATACCAAAGATGTTTTTCTTCTTTGGTCATTTCTTTTCTTAGCTTTTGAGAGTTTTTTGTAAGGTGCGCGTTACTGTAGTTGTGCTCTTGTAATTTCATAGTTGACCCTCTTCCGCCTCGCTTTGCTCGGCACCTTCCCCCAAGGGAAGGCTTTTCTTTTATTCTATAAACACTTCTTTAAAGGGTAGTACGCCGCGGGCGTGACGGATGAGGTGCGTATTGCTAAAAGTATTCTCTTGTTTTTTCATAATATGGACCCTCTCCCGACCTTTTTGCCGGACAAGACAGCAAAAAGCCCACCCTCCCTTGGGGGAGGGTGGCACGCCGAAGGCGTGACGGGAGAGGGTCCACTTGATTAAAGATTCAGATGATTGTAAATATCATCGCAGATTCCTCTCTCATTTCTCATTTCTCCTTTCTCATTTCTCATCTCTCATTTCCTCCCACCTCCCATTTAGTGTTTATGCACAAACCCAGCCCCCTCATCTTGTGCAAAAGTCCGAAAATTTAGAAATTTAGTTATAATTCTCTAAAATACTTGCCAAAATAGTGACTTCTATGTTACAATGCTAGGGTAAATAATTATGGGTAAAAATATGCTCACAGTCTATGTGAAAGGCGCGAAAAAGGTCTGGCGCGGCGGCAAAACCGCTGAGCTGAATCCGAGCGAAAAACCTCGTTTTCAACCGATTTTGCATCCCTTTCTCCCATAGGTCAGGCGGGAAAAGCACAGGCTTGTGTATTTTACCATTGTTACGTTTTTGGAGAGTTGCAAAACGCTTGGAGTTAAGCTGAGGTCAGAAACACTTAACTTTCAACTATCAACTCTCAAATATCAACTCAATTCGGCTCAGCCGAATTGGAATGGAGGTTTTTTATTTATGAAAACAAAGATTTCACGAATTTCACGGCGAACAGTCTCAATAGTTTTGGCTATGCTGATGATGGTTTCCGTCCTCGGCTTCGGTTCGTTGATAACTGCTAATGCAGCCACTGTACCCAACGGTACAACATTCTATTTGGATGTTACTAACTTTACCGGCGGTACATACGGCAACAACAGCAATTACTTTATGTCACTGAGCGGTAATGGTAGCTATACTGCTAATAGTAGCAACACAAGCGGCGCGGGTTCATATAAACCCAAAAGTGATACCAGCTGGGTTCAGATGACACATTATATAGGAAACATCTATAAGGGTACAACTACCGCTCAGAACAAAAACGGACGTGTTTCGTTCTGGACTGTAAACGAAAGCGGTTATAACGATGTTTGGGATGTAAGTTGTTCTTTAGGTAATTCATATACATCAGGCAAGACATTATTTACAATAAATTCCGGTTCTACCGACCACGGCGACAGACACGCTTCCTGCTTCAGCGGCACATGGAGTACCTTTAGTCTTGATAGCGCTATTGCCGCTCCGCCCGCAAATGTAGTGTCGGGCACGGAGTATATGTTCTATATTGAATCCTACAGCGGCAACGCGGACTTAGTTAACTCTTCCGCCAATAAACCTTCCACTTATCATTGGAAATATATATCCGATGGTAAAGCGCTTGTCAGAACAACTAAGACAGCTTTATCTTCTTATAACCGAATCACTAATAACCAGTCAGGCGGTTGGAGTGGACAGAATAATCAGAGTTCATATATATCAGGTATGACACAAGGTGGCGCGGATATTTGGGATAAAGGCGATAACGGTCATAATGGCCCCGTTAACGGCGCTACAACTTTGTCATCAAGCTCTATTGTAAGCGGAACAGCCTCTATTACTCTCGGCACTCAATGCAGTGCTGCTAAAAGTTCTATCGGCGCTGATTTGTACTATATGTACTATCTTGACGGTACAAGAGTTTCCGGTTCTACAAAAGCGGCTTCCACTTCAAGCCAGAGCTTTACGCTTACAACATCATCACTAAGTGTTGGTTCGCATACCCTCAAAACCATAATGGTTGACGGCAACGGTATGTACTATATCGGCGATACAGACACTATCACCGTAACCAACCCTACATATGATGTAACTATCGGCACTGTTAATAACGGTTCGATTTCTTCAGATAAATCAAAAGCAACTTCGGGCGAAACAGTAACACTTACACTCTCTCCGAGTACAGGCTATAACCCTGTCGCACCTACTATCACAAAAGCGGGCGGCGGCACAGTAACTCCCACCAAAGTTACTAATACTTCTTATACATTTACTATGCCTGCCGATGATGTAACCGTTACGGCTACTTTTACTCAGAAAACATACACTGTTAAAAAATCAGAGAATGTAACAGGTACGGTTAAGGTTGACAGCACAACTATTACTACAGGCGGCGTGGCAATTGCTCACGGCTCTCACAGTGTTACAGTTACAGCCCCGACGGGCTATAACGTAACAGCGGTTTCGGGTATTTCGGGAACTGTCGCTTCAGGCGGACTTAACACAGGCGCGATTTCTTACAGCGGAGTTTCTATCACCGCGGCTACAACCATTTCCGTAACATACGCCTTAAAGACATATACTGTTAAAAAGTCAGAAAATGTAACAGGTACAGTTCAGGTTGACAGCACAGCAATATCCACAAGCGGTGTTTCGATAACTCACGGTACACATACTGTTTCGATTACAGCCCCCACAGGCTACAACGTTACAGCGGTTTCGGGTATTTCGGGCACTGTTTCATCAGGCGGACTTAACACAGGCGCGATTTCTTATAGCAGTGTTTCAATTACCGCGGCAACAACTATTTCCGTTACATACGCTCAAAAGACTTATGCCATTACATTTAATGAAACAGGCGGAAGCGGTACTCTTAAGATTGACGGCACCGTACGTACAAGCGGCTATGCCGTAACTCACGGCAGCCATACATTCCGTGTAGAAGCTCCCGACGGTTATATAATCAGTTCGATCACAGGTATCGATACTTGGACAAACAATGATACCTACGCCACATTGGGAAGCACATCAATTACTTCCACGAAAACAATCAGCGTTACTTACGCTGTTGCGGGTACACCGACGATTGATTCGATTTCCAACCAGAGCAAGACGGTTGCTAATACAACATTTAATGTAACAACTACTATTAATGACGCCGACAAAGCTTCGGACACTTTGACAGTAACAGCAGGTTCGGGTACAACAACTGTTGCTACAGTCGGTTCACCGAGCATCTCGGGTACTACTGTTACTATCCCCGTTACAGTTAAGGGACCTGGTACATCGGAAATCACCGTAAACCTTAAAGACGGCGGAACAACAATCGATACAAAGACATTTAATGTTACAGTCGCTACACCTTCCCTGTCGGTAGCTAACAAAACTATCACAGTTAATGATACTGACGCGGCGGCTCCCACAGTAACCGCTAATCCCGCGGGTACATCATACAGCTGGAGCTCAGGCACAACAGCTAAAGTAACAATCAACTCGTCAACAGGCGCTGTTACAGGTAAAGCACCGGGTACATCCACAATCACATGTACAGCAACATACGCGTGCGGATATACAAAGTCAGCTACCTGTACCGTAACAGTCAGCGAGCCGACATTCACAATCGCCGATAAGACATTATATGTATCAAGCAGCGGTGTCGATGGCGGCACCATTACCGACGGCGATGTTACGCCTACATCTATCGCTTACACATCAAGCAATACAACTTATATTACTGTAGGCTCTACTAACGGTAAGCTTACAGCGGTTAAAGTTCCGTCAGATAGTGACCAGACATCTACAATTACAGCTACAGCGACTTACGCAAACGGTTATTCTAAGTCCACTACATATACAGCTACGCTGAAAAAGCCCACACTTACCGCTTCTTCTACATCTACAAGCGGCTATGTAGGCAGCACAGCTACAGGCAGCTGCAGCGGCGGATATCCTTCGCTTCAATCTAACACAGTAGCCTCCTACTCTTGGGCGAGCAATAATACCAACGTAGTAGCAGTTACAAACGATACGACCGATGCTCCTACATTTACGTTTAAGAAGGCGGGTTCGGCTACAATCACATTGACCGTAACATATAAGAATACTGGATTAACAAAAACTGCTACAGTAGGCATAACAGTCAATCCACCGACTGTTACGTTCAATAGCAACAGCCCTGTGGCTCTTAATGTAGGCGGCAGTAATACAAACACAGCCGCAGGTTCTAACCCCACAGGCGGTTCAATTTCGTACTCGGGTACAAACGAGTATATTAGTGTAAATTCTTCCACAGGCGCGGTTACAGGTCTTAAGCCTACATCTTCCGCTCAGACTGTTACAGCTACTTACACAGTAACATACGGCGGACAGACTTCCACAGCGACTACTACATACAATGTTACAGTTAAAACACCTGTTGTAAGCGTTACCCCCTCAACAGCAACTGTTGCTGTTGGTGATACAAAAGCGCTCACTCCCTCTGTTACTAATGTAACCGGCGATGTAACCTACAGCTATAGTTCATCTGCTACATCTAAGGCTACAGTAAACAGCAGCGGTGTTGTTACGGGTGTTGCAGCTGGTTCGGCTACTATTACGGTTACAGCCACTAAGGGAACTTGGTCAGGCACAGCTACCGCGACAATCACAGTTGAAGATCCCGAGCTTGTAGTCAAGTTTGACGGAACAGAGGTCAATGAGAACGATGTTAAATACATGACAGCCGGTGATTCTGAAACTCTTGATACATCCGACACCAACTTCAGCGATACATTATATTTCTACTCAAACAATCCATCTGTTGCTGAGGTTAACAAGAATACAGGCGTAATTACTGCTAATGCCAAGGGCACAGCGAAGATTACTGTTTCTACCAACTCAAGCAAAACTCTTGCTTCTGCCAAGAAGTTAAGCGGCAAGGGCAAGTATTCCACAGGCGCGGTTACAGAGCAGAACTTGACCTTCACAGTCAACGTAGCCGAGGCGGATACATATAATTATCTCTACTACACCAACGGCACTAACTGGAGTGGCGTAAAGGCTTATTTCTACGGCGATGGCAATAACGCGGGCTTCCCCGGAGAGTCGATGGTTAAGATAGGTAAAAACGAAGAGAATAAAGACGTTTACGCTATTCGTTATCCCGCTACAAAGAACTATACAAATGTTATTATTTCCGATGCTTCAAACAACGGTAATAGAGTAAAATACAATAATACTACTGATCTTCCTATGCCATCCAACGGAAATAACGCTTATTGGGCTAATAATACTAATGACAATGGCGGTCAATGGAAATGTACAATCACCAGACCTCAGATTACAGTAAATGATGTTGCCAATCTTGCACTTGGTTCAGACGCTACTCTGACAGCTACAGTAGTAAACCAGACTACACCCAGCAAGTTCACATGGGTAAGCAATGACACAAACAAGGTTTCAGTTGCTTCCGCCGACACAGGCACAACCAATACAAACACAGTAACAGGTACAAACGCTACAGGTACTGCAACTGTTACAGTAAAAGCGTACGCGGAAAAGCCCACAGGCTGGAACTCAATTGTAACTGACGGCACAGCTGATGATTACGTAGCGGGCACTGCTACTGCTAACATCGCGGTTACAGACACACCCAGAACAATTAACTTCAGCAATACGCTCAAGACTACATCGGGCGGCGCATATGACGCGGCAGGCGCTAACGCCGCGGGCACAGTTACAGCTTCCTACACCACAGGCGGCTCGGGCTCAGGCTCCGGTTCAGGTTCAGGCTCAGGCGGCGGTGGAACTGCAAGCAGCTATTATGTACACTATAATAAAACAGGTAGCGATAATCCTTCTAATTACTCCACTCATGTAAATATGATTGAGTATAATAACAAATATTATGCTACTATAGACAATGCTTCTTCAAACACCAATGTTTATTTCAACATTAACACAAACTCAAGTAGCAGTACTCCAAATTCATATGTACTGTATGGGAATGGCTATACTGCAACTCCCCAAGGCGGAGTAACAGCATTCAACATTCAGAATTATGGATCAAATGATAAGTGCTACGTTTGGGCAAATCAATCAAATTACACAAAATTATATGTAATTTTAGATACTACTAATAAGAATCTTACAGTGACAACAACTGATCCCGGCGTGAGCCTCGGCGGCGGCTCAGGCGGCGGTTCAGGTTCGGGAAGCTCTTCTCCCACTGCTATCACCGACGGTGACACCGTTCCCAACGGTTCCGATGTAACATTCACAGTTGACTCCGTAACCGCGGGCTACAGATTCGTAGGCTGGGAAGAGAACGGTACAGTTGTCGAGACAGCTACAACCTATACAAAGTCAGGCGTAAGAGCTAACTATACAGTTCACGCCCGCTTCGAAAAGGGTATAAACGTAACCTTTAAGGATTATGATGATACCGTACTTCAGAGCTCTGCATTCTACTTCACAGACGGTACAGACAGACCTGCAGCTCCCGACGATCCCACACGCGAAGGTTACACCTTCATCGGTTGGTCATCAGACGGCGGTACTACAAAAATAGCCACAGCCAATCTCCCCGCGGTAAGCGGCACTTCAGCTATCACATATGTGGCTTATTATCAGACAGTTAACTTTAGTGTTGATGCCGCTGTTAAGATTTCAACCGACGGCACAACATATTCTGCCGGAACAAACGTGGCGGGACATCAGCTTTCCATCACAAATACAGACGACTCGGCTATCGCCGATCCCGCTCATCTTGCTTATCAGACAAATGTTAAGATTGTCGCTACGGCAGGCACAGACTACGAGCTCGTAGGAATCTATCGAGTACGCGCTAACAGTACCGAAGAGGCAGTTGACGTTGATACAACTGATAATGGCAAGACGATGACTTGTGACGCGTATACATTGAATACTTCTAACGAACCGGCTTACAACTTTGTTGCTAAGTTCAAGAAGATTCACTACATTACACTCTATAACACATACGAGGAAGAAGCTGGCAATAACTTCAAGTTCGTATCGCCTCCTCCGCGTCAGGTTAAGGTAGGCACAGGCTCAGGCGCCATCACCTACACATACGCGGCAGGTACAGCCGAGCAGCGCGGCGAGGATCATATAGCTACAGCTACAGGTACAAGCGGTACATACTACGAGGGTAACAGAATCCCCGTAGTAGCAGGCACAGAAGTTAAGCTAACCTACTCGGCTCTCGCGTCCTCCGACGCTATCAGCGGTGTGTTCTTTAACAACGGCATCCGCTATACTCACGAGTATGAGCCTGATAACCTCTATAAGAACAGAGTTAAATATACAGGCGCGAGTGAAGATAAATGGGGCAACGAAGGTGACGATAACTTCGGTACAAGTATCAATCCTTATACCTACTTATCTACTACAACTCTCTATGCTGACGCAAGCTTCTACTCAGGAGCTACAGCTACTACAATCTCAGGTCAGACATACGATGCTACCGTTAACAACACAGACCATACAGTTACATGGACTGCTGTTGACGACTACCTCAACGTTGACCTTGAGCTTGCTACCAAGTACCGTATCATCATCAACAACGATGACTGGAACGGCATCGAGGTTACAAACAGCACATACAACGCCGAGGGTTATTACTTCCCCGGTGAGAGAATCAACGGCGATGACGGTATCGAGGTAAGCCTCGACACTTCAGACTCTTCAAAGCACTTCAGCTTTACAGACGTAAATACAATCAAGAAGAAGACAGGCGACAGCACTTATGTTGATGTTACCGATGTAGAGCTCGTTAAGAGCGACGGCAAGTACTACATCCGTGGTACAGACGCAGACAACAAGGATATGCCCGCGTACGATATCTATGTAGGCATCGGCGTTAAAGAAGAGTACAAGATGTATCTCGACAACTTCGTAGTTGCGGATAACATCGCCTCAAGAAAGGCTCTGACAGAGACTTACAGTAAGACCAATTCAAGTGCTCCGTACGGCGACCGCATAGGTACAATCACAGCGGTTACAAGCGATGACGTACACATCGAGACAGACTGTCCTGACAGTGCTTACTCATATGCTCAGATTTCAGCTAATCCGTCCGAAAATACTCACTGGGTACAGAACGGTTCTTACTGGAACCCCAAGTACAAGGGTACCAACACAACCGGTACAGCTGTTGAGGCAGGTCAGACAGTAACTTATACATTTACATTCAACACATACAACACCACCGATTACGCTAACTACTACAGCTTCGTGGGTTGGTTCGAGGGTACAATCTCCAACGGAGTTATCACTCCCGACTACACTAAGAAGCTTTCGGGTAAAACAACATTCACTTATACTCCTAAAAAGGATACTGTTGTAATCGCGGCAGGTACGCGTGATATGTACCTCGGCGGTAACTTCACAAACGGCGGCGCTTATACAACTACAGCCGGTCAGCAGACATGGTCGTCTAACCGTATCCAGATGGAGTTTGACCCGACTTATGTAAACGGCGACAATAAGGGACGTTACTACTATAAGTTTGATACAGTAACAGCTAACACAGAGTATCAGTTCAGATGCTATGACACCGTAAGTAGTTCTTCAGCTACATCAGACCTGAGCGTATGGTCAACCTGGTCAAGTGACAAAGATGATGCCCATGATAATGACGATGTATTCTACGGGCGTCATAAGTATGACGGCGGTGGTTATTCACACGGTCAGTTCGTATACAAGAACAACACCAACAACTGGTCACTTATTGATAACACAGCTTCCGACCACGATTCCAACAAGAACCACCAGGCTCTCGGCTACGCCGCTCCTGTAACGGTTTACTTCTACGCTTACGACGGCGGTATCTCGGTTACTTCCGAATACCAGTGGTCAAAAGCTTATGTATCGGCTGGTCGCGGTATCGACTGCACAAACTACAGCTCGGTTATAAACAGCGGCGCTACACCGTCATACAACACCCCGACAGTTTCTGTCGCTAACAAGACAGTAAACGACAAGGATGTTGACGGCACCTCAACTCCCGTAACCTACGGCGATGAGAGCGTTTACAAGTGTACAGTCAAGGAGAAGGACGGTCAGATTGTAGTATCGGCTTGTCCAGGTACAACCGACCTCGAGCTCGACGCTTTCGTAGTATATAACATTGATACAAAAGAAAGTGAAGCTGTTAAGCACAGCTCCACAACAGGAACAGGAGATGCTACAAATTACGTAGCAAACATCACAGTTCCTCAGAACTCAAGCGTATATGTAGTTCCTGTATATAAATTTACAGACACTTATATCTCAGAAAAAAGCCTGAAGGCTCATACAGTATACGTTCGTACCGATGATATCGATAAGGACGTATGGGGCGGACTTGTAGCTATGTTCTCATGGGGATCAAAGACCGACAGCGGCGGATGGCCCGGACAGCTACTTATCCCGTCCGATGACGGTAACTCCTTCTACGGTCAGCTCGCGTTCGGCGCAGGCGACCTCAGAGGTATTACATTTAACAACTATTGCAGAATATACGGCGGCGCTCAGAAGACGTTCCTCGGAACATACGGCAGCGATGTCAGCACAAGGGCTTATTCAGGCAATAGCACTCATGTTTACCAGACATACGACTATCGTGAGCCTATCTCAATCATCGAGAACATAGATGACAAAATCTATGAAGATGAGGACATGGACCTCACATTCGCTCTTAAGTCAGGTAATATGACAGCCGCTCCCACAATTAACAGCGCAGGCTCAGGCGCTTATGCTCGCGCTTCAAGCTTCGAATACCTGACAGACCGTTCGGGTAAGAAGAGAGTTGACCTCAACGGCAACGTTCTCGCGACTAACTCGACCGAGACATATCGAATTGTAGCTTATTATACTAAAGCATACGCAAGCTCAGGTTCATATGACTTTGTGGATGGAAGCCGTAACGGCACAGGCTATTCAGGAAGTTATTCAATCAACTGGACAGTATATGACGCTACAGGCGCTTCAACAGGCGTTTCGGGTGTACTCTCAGCGGCATATGTTGATACATTAAAGTCCGAAGGACTCACATATATCGCTTCCAAGCTTATTGAGGCAGGTCTGCCCGTATCGGGTAAGGCTGTCAAGATAGCCTACGAGAACCCCGGTACATGGAGTGAGACAATCCGTTACTCAGGTCAGTGGTATGCCGATGGCGTTAACACCCTGATTGAGGCTAAAACAAGAGTAGGTATCTACTCCGACGGCGCTTGGCTCCCGTCCGATACCAACGCTCCCGGCTACGGCACAGCGACAATTGCCTGTCCGACAATGAACGCAGGCAAGGGCGAAAACCTTGTTTCTGAATTCAGCTCAGGCAACAGCCTTGCAAAGGTTATCAAGAGCCGCGGTACAAACGGTGAGGTACAGTTTACTGTAGACACCACCGACAACTTCCTCGGCTGGTATCGTGAAGATGGCGAAGGCGGATTCGAACCCGTCGGTTCAAACTACAAGAACCAGACAATTACACCGTCCTTCAATGACGATATCACATACTACGCGTTCTACTCCGCTTCGGCTTCCTATCGCTTCGCGTATACCTCTCGATTTACTGACGATGAAGGTAAACCTGTTACAAAATACTACACCGCTAAGGGTACAGATCTTACAGACGCCGAACTCGCCAACAATGGTACACTTAATCCTACATTAAGATCTGCCGATATCACAAGTAAACTCGGCGGACTTGGCGATAGTATCAAAATGTTTAACAAAACGTTAAACTTTACTTTAGGTACTCCTGATACTTCTAAAGCGTATACAATCACATACACCGCGACTCAAACTGAAAACACTTACGAAGTTAACGTTTATAACGCTTCCAAGACAAAGATTGGTACAGTAACTTCTACATTCGGCGGAAAGGCTATAGATTTGTACAAAGAAGCACTTACAGGAAAGCCTGCTTACTCCAATATCGACTTAGGCTCAGGAGATAATGTATTCATCGGTTGGAAGAAGTATAACGGAGCATCTGCTGTAGGCGATTACCTGTCAACTCAGCCCAACTTTGGTTATAATGTGACTGAGAATATGGATATCATAGCTTGCTACGGCTCTGCTTCGGATAAGGAAACAGCAAGAGCTGACTCTTGGAAATCTTACATCGATAAGAACGTTATCACTCAGGAGCTTACAAGCGAAACAACAGGTAAGATTTACAACGACAGCATCATTGCTTTCCGTAACGGTATCGGAACCAATTCCACATTACCGCTTGACGGCAGCAAAGAATGCGGTATCGTAATCCTTGCTCAGGCTAACAGTGCTACCGATGATCAGAAGACTGATTTCGATACAAGAGGACAGAGTAGCTTACGTGCTTATGCTAATAACTTCATTAAGACCAGCACGACATCAGGTAAAATGAACGCTAAGTACGGCGAGGCTTACGCTTTCAAGATTAAGGCTAATAGCTTGTCAGATCTTAATCGTTTGTCAGATCTTAATCGTATTGATCTTTGCCAGATTCTTGATTACGCTAAGTTCAGCGGCGGCAAGTATAAGGTTATGTCCTACTACTATGACGCTTCTGTTGCTCCTTCAGCTGATAATTTTGCGGACGCGTACAAGTGCAGCGATGTTGTAAGCGCTGACTATACTCCCGGAACTAAACATCCGATAGGTTAATAAGGAGGGTATGAAATATGGAAAAACAATATATTACTCCTGAATTCGAAGTCTTAAAAGTGGATTTGCTTGAGGATGCGCTTGTGGGAGATGGAAGCACAGAGCCTTCAATCCCGATTCAGACCGATGAGCCGGTACTTCCTACAGGAGAACCGATCCCGGACGACTTCTAATCAACTTAATTAACTTATGATAGGCGATATGCCGCGGCCGTACCGCCGCGGCATATTGTGTATAACTGCACTTTCTTTTAACAGAAAGGAGTATTAAAATGAAACGCGTTTTTGCGATTGTTTTATCTCTTATAATAATTGTATCCGCGTGCGTCTGCGCAAGCGCGGCGAATATTGACCGTACCGTCACGGGCGAAAAAGTTGTTATAACAGATGGTGATTGGGCGTATACCAAGGTCAGTAATTACGGATACCAGATTGATTCTTACCTCGGTTCAGCAGCTAACGTAACCATCCCTCTTTCATTTGCAAGAGAGTATGTTACGTCCATAGGTGATTTTGCGTTTAACGAAAACTCAACACTAACAACGTTAACCACTACCGGCAGAATTGAGTCAATCGGTTCTTATGCCTTTAACGGCTGCACATCGCTCAAAACGGTTAAGTTATATGATTCCTTAACCACACTCGGCGTCGGATGTTTCTACGGCGACAGCGCGCTCAAAAGCGTTAATCTCAGCGATACATCTATCAGCGCTGTATCTCCGTACTGTTTTGCAGAGTGCGGAATCCCCACAATGAGACTTCCTGACACCTGTCAGTCAATCGGTCATTACGCGTTCCTCAACTGCTCGGAGCTTTTGAGGATTGACATTCCCGCAAGTGTAACCGAGATTGACGACACAGCCTTCAATGGGTGCGACAAACTTATTATTGTCTGTCCCGAAGGCTCAACGGCAGCGCAGTACGCCGAGGCGAAGGGTATTGATTATATAACAAACGAAAATCTTCTGATGGGAGATGTCAACGGTGACAACAAGGTGAATATAAGGGATGTAACCTTTATTCAGCTTTACCGAGTCGGACTTTACGATTTGGTCGACAATAAAGCGTTCTTGCGTTCTGATGTTGACCGAAACGGTGTTGTAAATATACGTGACGCCACAAACATTCAACTTCATCTTGTTGAACTGATCCCGGATTTGAATAATATTTAATATAATTAAGGCTGCTTTACGCAGCCTTTTTTCTTGACTATTTTGTTTTTGAAATGTATAATATAGTTGAAATAGTTTTTCTTAACACAGAAAAACCAAAGGAGGTTATAATATGAAAAAAATAATCTCATTAACTCTTTCGGCTTTATTAACAGCGTTGATGATTTTCGGCGTTATGCCCATAGTCAGCGCGGCTACATATGTAACCTTCGGAGACTGGCTTCTGGAGGTTAAGAGCGATACATCATATCTTGTTGCGGGATACAGCGGAACCGCGACAGAAATTGTTCTGCCTTCTTCCGCAAACGATAAGGATATCGTAGGCGTGGCGGAGGACTTTTACGATCGTTGTGACAGTGATCTGACATCGGTAACATTACCCGAAAGCTATACTGTTATCGGGTCGTTTGCTTTCTATAATATGTCAAATCTCTCTGCTGTTAACTTTCCGCCCGCTCTTAATTCAATCGGAGAAATGGCGTTTTACGGATGTTCTTCAATTTCGGCAGTTGATTTATCCGCGGCGACGGGGATGAAAAACATACCCTACGCTTGTTTTGCGGACTGCGCTTTGCTCAGCTCAATTTCCTTTCCGAAAAATATAACGACAATCTCTGATTACGCGTTCTCAAATACTGCTTTACAAAGTGTTGAACTATTTGTAGGACTTACATCAATCGGAGACTACAGCTTTAACGGATGTTCGTCTTTATCAAGTGTAGTTCTTCCGAACGGGATTGTGTCAATAGGGGAGTCCGCATTCTATAACGACACCGCTCTGACTTCTATTTATATTCCCGCTTCCGTAAGCTCAATCGGAGCTAACGCTTTTGCTCCTATGGCTTTTGACGGCGGAACACTCACATTAGACTGCTATGATGGCACATATGCCGCGACGTACGCTTACAATAATTTCCTTAACTATTCGGGTGATACACTTGTTAAGGGTGATGCCAACAACGACGGCGAAGTCAATATCAGAGATGTAACATATATCCAACTCTACCGCGCGGGGCTCTATCATATCCCTGACGACGTCAAAACAATCGACAGGGTAGATGTTACCGGAGACTATGAAGTTACTATCAGAGACGCTACTAAAATTCAGATGTACAGAGCTCAGTTGATTGACTCTCTTTGATGATAAAGATTTAAAAGCAACCCTCGCGGTTGCTTTTTTTTGTGCTTTGGTGTATACTTATTCTGTATCATTATGAAAATATAGAGGTATGTTATGAAAGTAAAATCAGATTTTGTTTTGCGTAAAATCTCGGACTCATATGTGGTTGTTCCCGTTGGTGACTCAGTAGTGGATTTCAGCGGTCTTATCAACCTCAACGAAAGCGGAGCTATACTCTTTAAGCTTTTACAGAAAGGCGCCGAGGAGACTGACCTTGTTGACGCTTTGCTCAATGAGTATAATGTTGACCGTGAAGTTGCCGAAGCTGACGTAAAGAAATTTGTGGCAAAAGTAAAGGATGCTGACATTCTTGAACAGTAAAAATATAGATATAAAAGAGTTAGTTATTCTGATGAAGGAACAGCTCGACGAAGGCAAAAACGTGTCGTTCGTGCCCCGAGGACAGAGTATGCTGCCTATGCTCAGGGGCGGCGAGGATATGATTATCCTCAAAAAACCCGAGGGCAGACTGCATCTTTTTGACGTTGCTATGTATTACCGCAAGGATATAGGCTCCTATGTTGTTCACAGGGTTGTAGGCTTTAAAAAGGACAAGACCTATGTTATGCTCGGGGATAATAACTTCCAGAAAGAATACGGCATCACCGACGATGATGTTATAGGAGTTGTTATAAGCTATTATCATAAGGGTAAAATGCGCAGTGTGAACAGCATACCATATAGTGTTTATTGTAACTTCTGGTTTTATACTCGCCCGATAAGAAGCTTATGGATAAGAGCAAAAATGAGTTTATCTAAAAGGATAGGTTAGATTTGGAGAAAGAAAAAATGTCTCAGTCTTACCTGAGAGAACTGAGAAACTTTGACAAAAAAACCACTTTGTGGATTATAAATAACGCAAAGCCTCAGCTTTTGAGCATTATAGCGCTCGCTGTGCTCAATGGCTTAGCCGCGTACGCGGGCGTGGCGATGGCTCAGCTCGCGCGCGAAATTGTAGACGCGGCGGCGTATAAAAGGGACATGAATCAAGTCATTTTCTTCGCCGTTATGCTTGTGCTGCTTACAGGAGCTCAGATCGGTGTGAGTATTGCGCTGAGAGTCACTTCATTTAACGTGAACACAAAGATGGAAATCGGCATAAAACAGCGTCTGTTTGACACTATGATACGCAAAGACTACGCCAAGGTTACTTCGTACCACACCGGTGAGATGATGAACCGTATTACAAGCGATGTGCTCGTAATAACAAGCGCGGTTGTTAATATTGTGCCTAACGTCACGTTCTTCCTTGTTAAGCTTATTGGTATACTTGTCATTCTGTTTTCGATTGACTGGCGTTTCGCGATAGTTTTTGTTATCGGCGCGGTTATTGTTTTCACGTTTATGCTTGTGTTCAAAGGTAAGCTCAAGCATTTACACAAAAGATCTCAGGAGACCGACGGAAAAACCCGCAGCTTTATGCAGGAGTCACTTTCGAGCCTTCTGGTCATTAAAGTGTTCAACAAATACAAGAGAATATCCGACGAAGCCGACAAGCTTCAATGGGAGAATTTTAAAATAAGGCGCAAGCGCAACTATATTTCTATCGGTGCGTCTATGGGATTTTCTATTGTATTTATCGCCGCGTATATGTACGGACTTGTATGGGGTTCATTTATGATTCTCAGCGGCGCAATCACATACGGTATTCTGACGGAGATTTTGTCTCTTGTGTCCCAGATTCAGTCCCCTGTACAAGGTCTGACTTCGATTCTTCCGCAGTATTACCAGGCGCTGGCTTCCGCCGAGCGTATTATAGAGATTGAGGAGTTCCCCGAGGAACACCAGCTCGACGAAAACAAGAACTACGATGTCAAAAAACTCTATGAGCAGCTTGATTCAATTGAGTTTGATAATATTACATTCAGTTATGACCGCGATACTGTCCTCGAAAATACAAGCCTGAGTATAAAGAAGGGCGATTTTGTTGTAATTACAGGTATATCGGGAATAGGAAAAAGTACGCTCACAAAGCTTCTTCTTGATGTTTTCCCCGTTAATGAGGGCGAAATCTACCTGAAGCTTAATGACGGCAAAAAGGTGATGGTCGACAGGAACATACGCAATATGTTCGCCTATGTGCCTCAGGGTAATTTCCTGCTCTCGGGGACAATCCGTGAGAACATTTCTTTTGTTCGTCCCGAGGCAACCGACGAGGAGATAATGGAAGCGGCTAAAAGTGCCTGCGCCGACTTTATTGACGAACTGCCCGAAGGTCTTGACACACTCCTCGGAGAAAAGGGTATGGGACTTTCCGAAGGACAGGTTCAGCGCGTAGCCATAGCCAGAGCGATACTTTGTAACGCTCCTATGATTATTCTTGATGAGGCTACCTCCGCGCTTGATGAGGCAACCGAGATTCGTCTGCTCAGGAATATCGAAAACTTTAAGAATAAGACTTGTATTCTTATCTCTCACAAAAAAGCCGCTAACCAGGTTTGCAACAAAGAGGTAAGAATTGAGGACAAAAAGATAATTGTAAAGGATATCTGATATGGCGATTAAGCTTTCCCAAAGCCAAAAACAACGGTATATTTCCTTTATTGATTTGCTCGCTTCCGTATTGAACGGAACAGAGCCTCCAAAGCTGCCCGAAGGGTTTGACTG
Source organism: uncultured Ruminococcus sp. (assembly GCA_902785365.1). GTDB lineage: Bacteria > Bacillota > Clostridia > Oscillospirales > Acutalibacteraceae > Ruminococcoides. The sequence continues at coordinate 189,195 of CACZYC010000001.1, forward strand.
GGAGTATTTTTGTCGTTACGCGCAGCGTAATTCTGTGGCTAATATATTGGCGTACAGTATGGATAAAGTCAATCTCAAACCTTCCGATACTGTTTATAAGGTTCTGGAGAACGACAGAAGATATCACATCATTAAGGAAACGTCTCAGCTTGTCGATATCGAAAAGGTCATAGAGCGTCTTGAAAAAGCTCAGATAAAAAACACCTTGTTAAAAGGCTATTTTATGAAACAGCTATATCCCCAAAGCGATTTTCGGACGATGTCCGACATTGATATGCTGGCTCATAAAAAGAACTTTAAAAAGATTGACAGCATTTTTAAAGACCTCGGTTTCACTAAAAAAGAGTTAATTAAAAGCGAGGAAATTCATTACGTCAAAGGGCTTTTGTATTGTGAGGTTCATTCTGATATTAACGAGGAATTGAGCAACTACTATGACAACGTCTGGGATAATGTAGAGCTCAGGGAAGGCTATTCATACTCTTATCGGATGAAACCCGAGGATTTCTATATCTATATTGTTTATCACGCCGCTAAGCATTTCTCCTTGGGAGGGATAGGCATACGAATGGTTATGGATGTGTATGTGTGCCTTCAAGCGTATAAAAATCTTGATTTTGAGTATATAACCTCCGAGCTGAAAAAGGCGGGCATTGCTGAATTTGAGACAGCTTTTCGCGCCATAGCGCTCAACTGGTTTTCTGACGAAAAAACCGTGATAAACAGTTTCGGTGAGTTTATTCTTTACTGTTCAACATTCGGAGCGCGCGAGATATACTTTTATCAGGACAGCAAACGTACTGAGAGATTCTACTGGCTGAAGCAGGTGTTTGTCCCGTATAACAGACTTAAACACAAATATTCGTATCTTGAAAAAGCTCCTGTTCTGCTTCCTTTTTCATGGGGACAGTATTGGTTTACAAGGCTTTTTGTTCATCGGGATTTGAACTTAAGGGAAGGTTTCTCCGACCGAAAAAAGAACCTTGAGGGAGAGGACGCCGAGTTTGTCACCGAGCTTATGAACGAGCTGAAAATAAATTAAGCGATGAGATTTTTCTCATCGCTCTTTTTTATGTAAAAAATTTTAATTATTTCAGGTGTACGTCAAGCTGATTGAACGGAATGACTAAATCGTTGGCTTCAAGGTCTTTCTTTATGTTTTCCGTAAGGCTGTAATACACTTTCCAGTAATCTTTAAAGTTAACCCAGCACCTCGCGACTACCTCTATCGAGCTTTCCTGGTAGCTCTCAAGCCGCACAACAGGGGTGAATTTTTCGATATCAAGTATTACATTATCTGTTTTCTTCATCCTGTCTACCACTATTTCCTTGACTTTGTCAAAGTCCGCCTCATACGAGATAGGAATGAAAATCTGAACTCTCATTTCAGGGTTGGTGGTGTAATTAGTAACTTTAGTGGTAGTGATGTTGCTGTTTGGGATAATAACGTTTGTGTCGTCATATGTGCGCATATATGTATGCATCAGGTCGATTTTTTCAACAAAGCCTTTGTGGTCGTCAAACTCTATGAAATCATCGGTTTTAAACGGGTGTGTGAAAAGTATCACTACTCCGCTTGCAATGTCAGACAAACTGTCCTTCAGCGCAAGTGCAAAGCCCGCCGCGACAGCCGAGAAGCCGGCAATAATACCTGTTGTGGAAATATCCAGATTCGACAGGGCGCTGATAGCGATAATAACATAACACACTATTCGTATTATTCGCTTGAAAAAGTTTATAAGCGATACGTCTACATGGGTTTTCATCATAGCCTTTCCGAAAAGATAAGCTATCAGGCGTGCCGCAAAGAAACCTAATACAACAATTAATAATGATCCGCCGATTTTAAGCAAAAAAACAGATCCTATATCCCAGAACTTGGTTATATTCATAGTTATCACCTCAGCTTTATTATAAAACAACAAAAGGTGTTTGTAAACATTCTTTATACAATATTATATTTTGTAAAAATAGCAGGCTCATTTCTGAGCCTGCCTGTGTTTTGCTTAATACCCTGTCGCCAATCTGATCTGAATTGCCGTGGCGTCGTTTATGTTGACAACTCCGTCCGAGTTGAAGTCCGCGTTTTCACGTTGATAATCAGCGAGATCAGGGATTTTATTTACCAGATGCAATTGTATGAAAGTTACATCATTAATATCAATCTTTTCGTCAATATTGACGTCGCCCTTTATATCGTTTTTGGTTTTCTTGTTTGTGACGGCTTTGATAACGAAAGTAGCGCCTATGTCATCGTTCAACTCATTAAGATAATAATCTTTTAAATCGACGAGCTGACCGTTGTATTCAATAAAAGATTCGCCGTATTTGCTTTCGTTGAGGAAGATCATTTCCTGAGTATCTTCACTTCTGAGCCATTCACACACACCCAATCCGCATTGTGTTCCTGTGTTTGATGTGTCAATTTCGACAGCGATTGCCGCTTTTTTGGAAGCCACCATAACATCCTCAAAGTCATCGCAGATGTACCCGCGGTAGTCAGTTGTGCCTTCGCTGAGCTTCATCCATTTTGAACGGTTCTGAGTGGGTTTGTCTCCGTCGTCAAGAGGAACGTAGTATATGTTATAATCAGCGCCCGCGGACAATGTTTCAAATACAACTTTATCAAGGGTGTTGCCGTGCGTAGAGAAATCAAAGACATTGAAAAAAGTCTGTTTTTCAGCGCTCTCTTGCTGGAATTCGTATGTCGCGCCGAATTCCTCGTTTTGATATAAGTGGTCGTTGTCATTTATTTGCTGGTATTTTTCTATGCTGAACCCTTCATCAAAATAATCCGGGTTGAGCAGAAAATAGTCTTCATAAGAAATCCAGAAATAGCCGCCCAGGCTGTTGTAATCTCCCCAACTGTTTTTACAGAACCAAGCGCCGTCATTTTCGGGCATGCCGCAACCTGTGAAATTTTCTTTGCTGTATTCATCATCCCAGCCTATTATGGAAATAGAGTGCCCAGAAATAGAGGTGGTTGCTTTTTCAGGCAGGTAGAACGAACAGCTATCCTCGCTTTTGCCCAGACTGTTGTCGTTGTAGTTAGCTGTTACCGCTCCTGTCCTCATTACAGCCCGTTTGATTTCGTCCCGTTCATTTTTGTTATAAAGACTCACAGAGGTGGTTCCGTAGCGGGGGACGGGGTCTTCTTCAGTATCGGGACCTGACCAGCTTGTGAAAAAGCCCGTAGCTATCGAGGTGTAACCTCCGTTTAAAATCTCTCTTTGCCAGCCCAGTCCGTTATCGCGAACGCTTCCCCAAACGTCAAGGGTGTCAACATTGAGGTCGCCGTAAAAAAGATTATCCTTGAGCAGAAGTGTTTCATATGTGGACAAAGAGGAATAAGCCCAGCACCTTAGTCCGACTTGACTTTTGACCGTGGTGGTATAGCCCAAATCTCTTGAGCTGTATCTTACGGGAAGGTTATCTCCGTCGGAATCGGTTTGTTGGGTTTGCTTGTTTTGGCTTGTTTCATTATCAGGATGTTTATCAACTGTCGTTCCGTATTTATTTACGACAGCGGCGTTTGCCGAGAATCCCGACAGTGTCATTAAGCTTATTATTAAAATTGTGGTGAAGATAATAATATGCTTTTTCATACTTTTATTATACCAGTAAAGAAATATAATGTAAACCCCCATATTATGTATAAAAATGGCATTTTATACAATAATAATCGCAGATAAAACAGAAAGGCTTTGTGGTATATGGAACGTAGAACAGACCTTGCCGTTGAGGCGCGTGAACTTGCGGGTGAGGATATCAGCGGAGTTGAGTTTATAAAACGTGAAGAAAGCGGTATGGAAATATCGCGAATGACTGTAAAAAACCACGACGCGGGAATCAAATTGAAGAAGGAAATAGGCACATATATTACCATAGACGTGCCCGCTATGACGGATAACTATTTGAGCACGGATGAAAGAATTCTTACAATCGGCAAAGAGATACGCAGATTGCTGCCTGTGAACGGTCTGGTGCTTGTTTGCGGGCTTGGAAATGTTGAGATAACTCCCGACGCTTTGGGCCCTAAGAGCGTGTCCAGAGTGCTCGCTACACGCCATATTACAGGTGAGCTTGCGCGCAGTACGGGGCTTGACAGCCTGCGTCCTGTCGCTGTGCTCAGCACAGGAGTAACAGGCCAGACAGGTATAGAAACTTTTGAGTATATTGAGAGCATAGTTGCCAAGGTGCGCCCCAACGCTGTTGTTGTTATTGACGCGCTTGCATCCAGAAGGCTCGAAAGACTCGGTTGTACGCTGCAAATCAGCGATACGGGTATTTCTCCCGGTTCAGGTGTGAGAAACCATCGCAAAAGCATTAACAGGGAGTCCGTCGGTGTGCCTGTTATTTCGCTCGGAGTTCCGACGGTTGTTGACGCTGTTACGCTTGTTTGTGACGCGCTCGGCGTCACAGACGCAAAAACTTACGAACAGCTCAGAGCGTCCCTTTCTCCCGATAACCGTTCTATGGTGGTAACGCCCAAGGAAATAGATTTATTGATTGACAGGGCAAGCAGACTGATTTCCATGTCTTTAAACTGCGCCCTCCAGGAAAATGTCGAGCCTTCGGTTCTTGAAAGTCTTATGTGAATAATCTGATTGCCGACTGAATATATTTTATAACAAATCGAATAATGCCCCGCCTCGATTGGCGGCGGTCATCATCTAATTCAGGAGGGGACACAACCCCTTCCTGAATTGGCGACGCTGCGCGTCGCTTGCTTTGAAGATATAAAAAACAGGAAGGTGATAATTTGAAAAGAGGAAAGCTCAAAAAATTCTTTTCGGTTGTGGTTTCATTATTTTTGATATCGTTGGCGGGAGTCTGTATTTCGGTCAGAATACCTGCGTACATAAACAATGATAACGCTGCTTTGATGGCGGCGGCTCTGACTGTTTCCAAAGGAAATTATGATGTAAAATCTCACGAAAAACCAACAGAAAAAGCGACAGAGAAACCTACCGAATCCACTAAGCGGATAAAAGAAACCAAGTCTGTTTCTTCTACATTTTCGAGCAGTTATTACAACACATACAAAGGACATAAAAACTCCGAGAAATACCCCATCTACACCAAGCATTACGAAGAAGGAGGCGATAAATATAAAAATTTCTATGTCAAAAACAACACATGGTTTGATTTGAATATAGGCGCTGAACTGAATTCTGAACTTGGTTTCAGTTTTGATAAAAGCAGTGACGTTCAGGTGCTTATATACCACACCCACACCAGCGAGAGTTATCTCGACTGCGACGTCGGTTATTACTACTCCGACTTTTATCCCAGAACTTCCGATCAGCGCTACAATGTAACCCGTGTGGGTGAGGAAATTGCGAAGTCACTCAGAAAAGAGGGGATAGGAGTAATTCACGACACAACCTCTCATGACGATGCATATAACGGAAGCTACGACAGAAGCTATCAAACAGTACAGAACTATCTCAAAAAATATCCCAAAATAAAGGTTACTCTTGATATTCACCGCGACTCAATCGGCGCGGACGAGTACAAGGTAAAACCCACATTTACCCACAAAGGTAAAAAGGGCGCTCAGATTATGATAATGTCGGGATATGACCCGAGCGGAGAATACGGTTTTCCCGACTGGGAATATAATCTGCGCTTTGCCTTAAGACTTCAAAAGTCGTGTGAGGATAACTTCAGCGGAATGACTCGCCCGCTCAACTTCGGTGACTTTGTGTATAATATGAATGTCAACACGGGTTCACTGCTTATAGAGGTGGGAACGGAGGCGAATACTTTGTCTGAAGCGGAGTACTCGGGTAAATTATTAGGTAAAGCTCTTGCTAAAGTATTGCAAAAAGGGAATTAGTCTGTTATAATACTTTTTAATTATGGGATTTAGTAACGCGTCCCCTTTTAAAGGGACATGAATTGATGAATGTGCAGTATTTCAATTCAGAGGGATTATCCGACGAAACGGTTTTTATTTGAACGTTTACAGTCTGGAAAGATAATCTCTGTAAATTGATCCCTTACCACTTTACAATGAGGTTTACCTTATGAAGATGAAAAAAACAGGATGTAAATTAATAGTTTTTTCTCTCGTAGTTTTAATAGTTGTATTCTCTGCTTTCAGCGTTTACGCAGTGGGCGAGGAGGATGAAATCGGCGGGGATGAGTATGTGGAGACTCAGGAAGTAACCGAAGCGCCTACCTACGAAACTCAGGCGCCCGAGACACAGGCTCCCGAAACCGAAGCGCCTACCTACGAAACTCAAGCGCCCGAGACACAAGCTCCCGAAACCGAAGCGCCTGTACAGGAGGAGACCAAGGCTACCCAGGAGACTTACGCCGTATTGGACAACAATCTTGACGACTTGCCCGAGGCGGATACAGCTCCGCACCCGACCGCGCCGCGAACCAAGAAAGCTAAAGAAGCGGGCGATATGACCTACGGAATTATCAGCTGGGCATGTGTAATTGTCGGAGTGCTTACGGTTATTATTGTTATACTCAGCAACAAGACAGGCTATTACGGCGGAAGCGGTAAACAGCGCTACGACGAGGGAAACAAGATTACAGGTCAAAAACGTCTTTTGAATGACGATTACTATACTACAAGAAAATATAACAGTTATCAGGACAGGGATAATTTCCGATGAAAATCGGGAATGTTGAGTTTGAATCCAAAGTTTTTCTCGCGCCTTTAGCGGGTATAACCGATATGGCTTTTCGCCAGGTATGCAGGTCTTTCGGAGCCGTCTACGCGGAAACTGAAATGGTGTCAGCGAAAGCGCTGAGCTTCGGGGACAAAAAGAGTTTTGAACTTATGAAAATTGCTCAGGACGAGCACCCCTGCGGTATTCAGCTTTTTGGCAGCGAGCCCGAGATTATGGCTTCATCCGCAAAGCTCGCGGTGAACGAGGGCGCGGATATTATAGACATCAATATGGGATGTCCCGCTCCCAAGGTCGCCAACAACGGCTGCGGAAGCGCGCTGTTAAAAAATCCCGTTCTTTGCGGTGAGATTGTGCGCGCGGTAAAAGAGTCGGTCAATGTTCCCGTGACGGTAAAAATCCGAAAGGGTTTTGTTGAGCCCAACGCCGTTGAGGTTGCAAAGATTTGTGAAGAAAACGGCGCCGACGCTGTTATAATCCACGGCCGTACCCGCGACCAATACTACTCGGGACAGTGCGATTTGGATATTATCAAAGAGGTTAAGGATAACGTAAAAATCCCCGTAATCGGTAACGGCGATGTCAGGGATATCCGTTCCGCCGAGAGAATGTTCGACTACACAGGTTGTGACGCTATAATGGTGGCGAGAGCGGCGCTCGGAAAGCCGTGGATTTTTAGGAATCTTACAGAATATTTTGATAAAGGAATTATAATCTCCGAATTAACTAATGAGGACAAGCTTCAAGTTATGCGCGAGCATATTGAGCTGGTTGTAAAATATAAGGGCGAGCATATGGGTATGCTTCAGTCCCGAAAGCAAATCGCATGGTACCTCAAGGGCTTTAAGGGCGCGGCTCAGTTTCGGAATGAAGCGGGAAGGCTCTGCACACTTGAGGATATGTATAACCTTATCGACAGAGTGTTAGTGAGTAATAAATAATTTATTATAGATAGGTAATTTTATAAAGGAGAGTTTAAAATGAAGGAAATGAAAAACATCGAGCTTTTAAAGCAGTACGACCCCGAAATCGGTAACGCTATGGACGCGGAGCTTGCCCGTCAAAGACGTAACCTGGAGCTTATCGCAAGCGAGAACATCGTCAGTGAGCCTGTTATGGCGGCTATGGGGTCTGTGCTCACAAATAAATATGCCGAGGGTCTCCCGGGCAAGCGTTATTACGGCGGATGCCAGTGTGTAGACGTTGTTGAGAACATCGCGCGTGACAGAGCCTGCAAGCTTTTCGGAGCCGAAGCGGCTAATGTTCAGCCGCACTCGGGCGCTCAGGCTAACACAGCGGTTTATTTCGCTATGCTTGAGCCGGGTGATACAGTTATGGGTATGAACCTCAATGAGGGCGGTCATCTTACTCACGGTTCGCCCGTAAATATTTCGGGTAAGTATTTTAATTTTGTTCCTTACGGAGTTGACCCCGAAACTCATTACATAGATTATGACAAAGTTCTCGAAATCGCCAAAGAATGTAAGCCGAAGCTCATCGTAGCGGGCGCGAGCGCGTATCCGAGAGTTATCGATTTCCCGAAGTTGCGTGAGATTGCCGACGAGGTTGGCGCTTACCTGATGGTCGATATGGCGCATATAGCTGGCTTAGTAGCGGGCGGAGTTCACCCCAATCCCGTTCCGTACTGTGACTTTGTCACTACTACTACACACAAAACTCTCAGAGGTCCCCGCGGCGGTTTGATTCTTATGAAAGAAAAGTACGCCAAGGAAATCAACAAGGCTGTATTCCCCGGAACACAGGGCGGTCCGCTTATGCATACAATAGCTTCAAAGGCTGTATGCTTCGGCGAGGCTATGAAGCCTGAGTTCAAGGAGTACGCCGCTCAGATTGTTAAGAACTGTAAGGCTCTTGCCGACGGTCTCACAAATCGCGGTAACAAGCTCGTTTCAGGCGGCACAGATAATCATGTTCTGCTTATGGATTTACGCGGAACAGGCGTTACGGGCAAGGAGCTCGAGGCTCGCCTTGATGAGTGCTATATCACAGTTAACAAGAACACAATCCCCAACGAGCCTCTTTCACCGTTTGTAACTTCGGGCGTGCGTATCGGCACCGCCGCTGTGACAACAAGAGGTCTCAAAGAGGATGATATGGATAAAATCGCAGAGTACATCACGCTCGTGTTAAAAGACTTTGACGCTAACGCTGACAAGGTAAGAGCGGGAGTAGAGAAAATCTGCGCGAAGTATCCGCTGTATGAATAAAGCAGTTATCAGTAATCAGTGAGCAGTGAACAGTTGTGGTCGGGGAGAGACGTTTCATCTTTCTGTAACCTCTTATCCCGATTGTATAAATAATGATATAAACTAATTAAAGTCTTAGGTTCTGCGATGAACCTAAGACTTTGCTTAATAGATTAAGATGATTATAAATAGTTCGGGAACTTAACTTTTGAATTAGAGGTTTCTTTGTTCTCGACATTCACTGACCACTGATTACTGACTACTGACCACTTATTATGGCGTTTTGCTTAATCGATCGATACAAATTGACTCTAGAAAGGAGCCAATACCTATGACATCACCATTAGCCGACCGACTTCGTCCCGAATCTTTGGACGACATAGTGGGGCAGAGGCATCTGCTTTCAAAGGATAAACCGCTTCGAAAAATCATAGAAAGCGGAACCATCCCCAACTTAATATTTTACGGACCGTCGGGTGTGGGAAAGACCACGCTCGCCAATTACATAGCCCGAAAGACAAACAAAGCTTTTAAGAAGCTCAACGGCACCACCGCGTCAACCGCCGACATCAAGGAGGTTTTCGCGAGCACCGACACCCTTATGGGCATCAACGGCGTGCTTCTGTATCTGGACGAAATCCAGTATTTTAACAAGAAACAGCAGCAAACCCTTCTCGAGTACATCGAGAACGGCAAAATAACTCTCATCGCTTCCACCACAGAGAACCCGTATTTTTATGTTTACAACGCTATTCTCTCACGAAGCACAGTGTTTGAGTTCAAGAGCGTTGAGCCACACGAGGTTGAGAAAGCGGTTCTCAGAGCTGTGGACTTTTTGTCTGAGGAACAGGGTCGTGAGATTGAAATAGACGACGACAGCGTCAGTCATATCGCCACAGCATGCGGGGGTGATGTGCGAAAGGCTATCAACGCTGTGGAACTTTCTGTTCTCGCTTCACCTATCAAAGACGGCAGGCGTGTTGTAGAGTACGCGACAGTGGACGAGCTTACCCAAAAATCCGCTATGAAATATGACCGCGACGGAGACGAGCACTACGATATAGTTTCCGCTTATCAGAAAAGTATGCGCGGCTCGGACGCGGACGCCGCTATTCATTATCTGGCAAGATTGCTCGAAGCGGGCGATTTGCCCTCGGCTTGCCGCAGGCTTATGGTGTGCGCGAGCGAGGACGTTGGGCTTGCCTACCCTCAGCTTTTACCGATAGTCAACGCCTGCGTTGAGATGGCTATGAAGGTCGGGCTCCCCGAGGCTCGTATTCCTTTGGCGGACGCTGTGGTTATGGTGTGCAACGCTCCCAAGTCCAACTCGGCGTATATGGCTATCGATAACGCTATTGCCGATATCAGAGCGGGGAAGGGCGGACCTATTCCTCGTCAGCTTCAGAACAAGCACTTTGACGGCGAGGACAACCCGAACAAAGGACAGTTCTATAAGTACCCCCACAGCTTTACGAACCATTATGTAGAGCAACAGTATTTGCCCGACGCTCTCAAGGACGCAAAATATTACGAGTACGGGGACAACAAGAATGAACAGGCGTATAAAGCGTACTGGGATAAAATAAAGAATAATAATGAGTAAAAAAAGGATACCGATTTGGTATCCTTTTTTGTGAGAAAGATTAAGTTGGTAAAAATGCATAAAATATTACCTTTAAAATCGTCAAAATCACGAACCTATAATTCCAATACAGAAAATTAATTTGACATATAATTGTTATAATGTATATAATTCTTATCATGGGAAGTTTTGAGATATTCATGAAATAAGATTTAGAAGGAGGAAATTTTATGAAATCAAGAACAATGAAATTCATAAGTCTGGTTCTCGTAACGGCGATTATCGCAACCTGCTGTGTAATTGCCGCTGTATCAGCATCGGCGGCAGCGGGAGATGTCATTTATTTCGATAACTCCGTTACGAAGTTCTCCACTGTTTACTGCTATATGTGGGACGGCGGTGGAAACGGCGACTGGCCCGGAAAGCCTATGACAAATGTTACAGGCGATATCTGGGCATACAATGTTCCCGATGGCAGTGCGAAGGTTATCTTCAACGGCGGTCAGGGACAGAAGCAGTCTGTCGATTTGTCCTATCCCGGCAACAATATGATAGGAACACACAACGGAACCGATGGGGACAAGTTTAAGGTTTCTTTCTCTGCCTACACAGGCGGCGAAACTCTGCCCACACAGGCATCACAGGCTACTCAGGCTACTCAGTCAACTCAGGGTTCAACTTCGTCAGGCGGCGGAGCGGGTACAATCTACTGCCAGAATGCCGCTAACTGGTCTACTGTATATTGCTATATGTGGAACAGCGAAAGCGATAAAAACTCGGCTTGGCCCGGTGTTAAAATGACCGACCTCGGCGAAGGCATATGGGAGTATAACTATTCCAAGAGTTTCAAGAACGTAATCTTCAGCCAGAACGCTTCACCTCAGACATCTGACCTTGTTGTTCCCACAGACGGCAAGAACTGTTATAACAACAAGACAAATACTTGGGATGTTTTCTCTAACAGTCCCGTTAAGATTACAGCGTTCACATCAAGTTTGGCTTCACCGTCATATACTGACTGCAGCATTACTCTTGCGGCGACAGCAAAGTCATCTGAGGGCGGAGCTCTCACATACAAATTCAGCGCAAACTCTAGTGTTTTGTATCAGGGTCCTTCCGCTTCAGTAGTATGGATTCCCACATCCGCAGGTAATTACAAACTTACCGTAGAGGTAAGCGACGGCGTAAACACAAACTCACGCTCAATGAACTTTGAGATTAAGAGCTCGCAGGGTCTTGTTGAAGCGTATATCAGAGGTTTTACAAACTCACTGGGTACACGCTATCAGATTAAGCGCAATTCCGCGATTACTTTCACAAACGACGCAATCGGCGGACAGACAGGTAACTACAAGCTGTTCTATAAGTTCCAGATTACGGACCCCAACGGCAACAACAATGTCGCGTATTACACAACAGGCAAGACCTATACCTACACGCCCACAACTCTTGGTACCTATACAGTTAAGGCGTTTGTTCAGAACTCCTACAACAGCACTGTAACTAACACTTACACATACACTTGCGTAGATAATATTGATGAAAGCGGCGAGACTTCTCCCACACAGTCAACTCAGCCTACGCAGTCAACACAGGCAAGTTCTGAGACACAGTCAACTCAGGCTACACAGGGTACTCAGGCTACAGAACCCTCACAGCCCACTCAACTCAAGGGTGACGCTGACGGCAACGGTAAGGTTGATATCAACGACGTTACAGCAATCCAGTTCTATCTTATAGATATTCCTTACTATAAGGCTAACCTGAATACAACTCTCGCCGATGTTACAGGCGACACCAAAGTTAAGATTCAGGACGCTAACAAGATTCAGCAGTACCTCGTAGGTATAGTTACAACATTATAATAGGGGGTGCCAGATTTGAAAAAATTTAACAAAATCGCGGCGCTTGCTCTTACATTTGTCTTAATAATGTCCCTCTTTGCTTTCGGCGCCAACGCGGCTACCGAAAACGCGAAACAGCTTGCTGAGGGTTCATCTATTATTATTCACTACAAGAGCGATACCGCACCATATATCTACTACTGGAACTCGCTTCCCGAGAATATCGAGGTTACTTACCCGGGTAAGGCTATGACCAAAGACACTTCTCAGGGTGATGACTGGTATACATACCAATTTGACAACGTTACAAAGATTAACATCCTCTTTACCGACAAGGACGGCAAGCAGCTTTCCTCCGAGCTCACCCGTAACACGGGCGAGTGGTGGTACAAGAACCGCGTATGGCGTTCCAAAAATCCCGACAAAGAGGACAGCCCCGAGGATATCGACTTCCGCGAGGAGAGTATTTACTTTGTAATCCCCACACGTTTCTATGACGGCGACAAGAGTAACAACGTTCACTGCTGGGATGACGGTCAGGCGGGCAACCCCGATTCCGACCCCGCGTGGCGCGGCGATTTCAAGGGTTTAGCCGACAAACTCGACTATATTAAAGCTCTCGGTTTCTCCGCAATCTGGATTACTCCTGTTGTAGAGAACGCTTCGGGCTACGACTACCACGGCTATCACGCCATGAACTTTGAGAAAGTTGACTGTCGTTATGAGAGCTCCGACTTTACATATCAGGATTTAATCGACGCTGTTCACGCCAAAGGCATGAAGATTATTCAGGACGTTGTATGGAACCATACGGGTAACTTCGGCGAAACCAACCTCTGTAACGAGTTTACAAAGGACTATTCAAAGGATCTCTCAAGCCTTCAGGACAGTTTGACTCCCACAAAGGAACTTCTTGACTACGCGGGCGTAAGCACTGCTCAGGAGTATTGGAACTTAAAACCCGCGGTGCAGTATGGCGCGCGTCTTAACCTGATGAAGAATACAGAAATTACAGCTAACAACACTACAGGTTCTCATCCTGACGACACCGACTATTCGATGAATAAGATTTCACAATCTCCCACAGCTAACGCCAACAACTACTGGCACACAGGCTATTTCCAGAGCCTTAACTGGGACGACTGGACCTGTAAATATTGTCAGATCGCGGGCGACTGCGTAGACCTCAATACCGAGAATCCCGCGGTTGCCGAGTACACCGTAAACGCTTATTCCAAGTATATGAACATGGGCGTTGACGGTTTCCGTGTTGATACTGTCCGTCATATTTCGAGACTTTCTCTCAATATGATGTACAACAAGCAGATGCTTGCCGCGGCTGCTGACGCGGGCAAAGATGACTTCTATATGTTCGGCGAAGTTTGCTGCCGTTATTCTCAGACATGGTATCGCGGCCACGCTTGTGAGTCTGTACCGTTCTACACATGGGCTGAGAGTGACAACAACTGGGCAGGTCAGTGGAACTGGGGTACAGATGCTAAGTCTATCAATGACAATATGAACCTCACATTTGACCACTACAAGCAGTATGACAGCACTTCCAACCAGCCTAAGTCCACCAACGCTTTCCTCAGCGGTCTCAAATATCACGAAGCTGATTACAGCAAGGCTTCGGGTATGAATGCTATCGACTTCACAATGCACTGGCAGTTCGACTCGGCAGGCGGCGCGTTCGGCGCGGCTAAGGCAGAGGACCAGTACTTCAACGATTCCAGATGGAATGTAATGTATGTTCAGTCTCATGACTATTCTCCCGACGGATGTCAGAATGTCGGCTTCACAGGCGGCACTGACACATGGGCGGAGAATATGGATTTGATGTTCACATTCCGCGGAATTCCGTGTCTCTACTACGGTAACGAGGTTGAGTTCGGAAAAGGTAATGTTATCGACAAAGGACCTAACATTCCTCTTGAAGATACCTGCCGCGCTTATTACGGCGACTATATTGAAGGCGACGTAAGCGCTAAGGACTTTAGTGATTATACCGCGAGCGGTAAGGTCGCTGATACGCTTAGCAGCCCGCTCTGTAAGCAGCTCACAAAGCTGAACGCTATCCGTCGCGCTATCCCCGCTCTCCAGAAGGGACAGTACACGACAGACAGCAACTATGTAAGCGGTAATATGGCTTACATCCGTCGTTACACAGATTCGTCTAAGGGTGTTGATTCACTGGCTCTCGTAAGTATCAGCGGAGGCGCTACATTCAAGAATATCCCCAACGGAACATATATTGATGCCGTAACAGGTGATGTTCAGACCGTTTCAAACGGTACTCTGAGTGTAGGCTCTCTCTCAAAAGCTAATATGAGAGTTTATGTATGCTGCGCTGACGGCTATACAGGCATCAAAGGCAAAATCGGCGGAGATACAGCATATCTCAAATCATAACTTAACTATTCAGGCTGACGCGTAAGCGTCAGCCTGTTTTATTGAGAAGTAAGCCTCTCTGTCATTCTGAGGAATTCGCCTCCCTGTCATTCTGAGGAGCAAAGCGACGAAGAATCTTTAAGATCCTTCGCTTCGCTCAGGATGACACAGGAGAGAACGCTCAAGATGATACCAAGTAGAGAGTTGACAAACTGAAATAAAAGTATATAATATTATATGAAGTTGTCTTCGGGGCGGGGTGAGATTCCCCACCGGCGGTATAGCCCGCGACCGTGTTTATCACGCTGAGCCTGTGGAATTCAGGCGCCGACGGTATAGTCCGGATGAAAGAAGATGCAGTATTCTGTAAATCAAGCCCCAAAGCGTTATGCTTTGGGGCTTTTCCGTTGACACTTCCTAAAAAATTATAGGAGGTCATTTTATGACAAACAAATCATCATCGCGTATCAAAATGATAAGCTCGTTGGCAATGCTTACGGCCATTGCCGTAGCCGCCGATATTTTTCTTCGCTTGCCCAACATCGGAGGATTTTTAACTTATGAACCCAAGGATGTAATACTTACAATCGGCGCGTTTATTTTCGGCCCTGTGGCGGGGCTTATTATGTCACTCGTTGTCTGTACAATTGAAATGGTGACAATAAGCACCACAGGTGTAATAGGACTTCTGATGAACTTTTTGGCTTCGGGAGTGTTCATAGGGGTGGCTTCGGTTATCTATTACCGTAAAAAAACACTGTCCCGAGCCATTATCGGCTTGGTGGCGGGTTCGCTTTCAATGATTATTATAATGCTCTTATGGAATTATATTATGACGCCTGTGTTTATGGGCGTTCCCCGCGAAGCGGTACTTGGAATGTTCCTGCCTTTGCTGATTCCGTTTAACGCTATAAAAGCGGGACTGAACTCAGCGCTTGTTTTACTGCTGTATAAAGGTGTAGTAACTGCTCTCAGAAAATCAAAACTGGTGCCCGAACGCGAAGAAAGTGACGGAACAAACAGAAAGATGAACACTATATTGATTATTGTGATTTCAGCGATAATTGTTATTACTCTGCTTCTGGTGCTTTTTGTTTTCGCGGGCATATTGTAATTTGACAAAACATTAAAATAGTAATATAATTAAATCGCTCACAGAGTAGAAGTTTGTGCGTGAAGTGTCCTTTGAACGGGGAGTTGTCAAAGGAACGAAGGTCTTTTGACCGCGGTACTGACTTCGCATCCCGCTGTTTAGTAAAAAGATAACGGGCTGCACTGACGCAGTCCGTTTTTGTTTAGGAAGATGGTACTATGAGTTTTAAAGAAAAGTTTTATAATTCTATTAAAGAATTAACTAATGTATATTCACTTGTCGCGATCGCGATGCTTTTGGCAATACGAATTATCGTTGGGATTTTCGCGAATTCCACCATGGCGCTGTTCGGCAATATGATAAAGATAAGTATAAACTTTTTGCCGATTGCCGTAGCCGCCGCGATGTTCGGACCTGTTGCCGCGGCGTTGGTCGGAGGGTTGGGAGATATCCTTTCGTTTTTCATTAATCCCGCCAGCGGCGGAGCGTATTTTCCCGGCTTTACTCTCAACGGAATTCTGACCGGTTTGATACTCGGCATATTTCTTTATAAGAATAATGTCAACATAAAGACAGTCTTGATTTCATGGACAATAAATGCCGTATTTATTGAAATTTTTCTCTCGGGATATTGGCTGTATTTCATCTACGGAACGGGCAGCGGAGATACGTTCTGGGTGTACCTTTTGACAAGAGCGGTGAGCGAAGCGATTAAGTTTGTACCGTCGGTACTTTTAATCCTTGTTGTCGGTAAAGCTGTCAGCAAGATAAAACTTAAATAATTAAACGGACTCGAGTGAGTCCGTTTTTTATTTGCAAGGTTTGTTCAAATCAAGATAAGCCAAATCATGGCTGAGCACTCTTTCGTTTTCGGGCGGGGGAGTCATATAATCCTCTCCGAACGCGAGCTTTAAGTAACCGTCATATCCGTTCATTGCTTTGAATTTTTTGCCTTCAAATTCAACATCTACGGTACTCTCAAAATACTCTTTCGGGTACTCGTTTTTCATAATTCTCGGACCCGCGCATAATTCGCAGATGAGCTCGCAATCGTCAAGACTGTAACTTGTCATACGCTTTTGAGCATATTTCCATATCTTTTTACGCGTCTTATACTTTCTGAAAATACCGAGCAGAACTTTACTGCCGAGCGACAAAATACCGCCGTGCTTTTCGGGAATAGTCTGAGCCCTGAAAAGCGAGTAAATAATTGTCCAAAAGTATTGCAGATATTTTTGGCTCTTTTTGCTGGGACGGGCGTCGAGAGGGAAGATATCAAACGCGACTCCGTGAGGAATATTTAAATCCTGCTGATAGTTTTTTACAAGCGTCGCGCTTGTGTCTACCAGGGTTGCGAAACAATTGCGTGTAAAAGTCTCGTCGGTTTCGTTGAGCAGAACAAACCGTTCCGACGGGTTCTCCTCAAGATATGTTCTGATGAAAGTTTCATAATCGCCTCTGGGCATAAAAACGTCAGCGTCATCATCCCATGGGATATACTTTCCGTATCTGAGCGCGCCGATAAGACAACCTCCGCACAAGTAGTACGTGATGTTGTGTTTATCACAGAACTCCGCAAAGTATTCGAGAATTCCCAGTTCCTTAAGTTGTAATCCTCTGAGTTCTTCGTTGCTCAGTTTAATAACTTCTGACATAATAATAACCGACTGCGCTCCTTATTAATGGAGAGCTTTTATTTTTGGATTTCCTTTTTCTTTTTAAGACTTTTCTTCCAGAACGGTATCTGCAACACTCCCATTAACGTGCCGAATCCGTAAGCCAGATGCATAATGGGGAAAAGCAGAGGTAAGAGGAAGAAGTGCGGTTTAATATCTCTCATTGTAAAACAGCTTACAGTGTTTACAAAGTCAAACATCGAATACAGCAAAAGCAGAATTTCAATCAAAAGCGGAAATCCTAGTAATGCGAATATCGTACAGAAAATGAGTGACACTACAAACAGGAACGGTACGAAGTGATAGTAAGACAAACATTTAGGAGCGACAGACAGGGTGAGCCCTATCCATCTTCCGTTTCCGTATTTTTGTTTTATCATACCTTTGAGGTTGTTTCGTGTGTGCTGATATGATATTATCTCGGGGTTAAAGCAAATCTTAAATCCCGCTTTTTTCATTCTGTAATGAATTTCGTTGTCCTCGGTGCGAACAAGATTTTCGTTGAACAAACCCACTTTGTCAAACACTCTTCTGCGGTACGCGCCGTGGAACAGAGAGTTTACATAGGTTTTACCCTGCTGGCGGCGGTAAGGAGCTATGGAGCTTCCGAACATAGATGTCTCAACAAGGTTGAGTGTTTCTTTCCAAGGGGTGCGTTCGTCAATAATATTAGGTCTGAATCCACCGCAAATGTTTTCACCGCTAAGCAGGGTGGAGACATTTTTTTGGATGAAGTCAGAGGGAATAGACGCGTGAGCGTCGATTCTTACAACCGCGTCGCCGTTATAGTGGTTGAGCACAACGTTCCAGCCGCATGGCTGGGTTTTCTTTGGATTAGACAGAACCTGAACACCGTAAAAGTCATCCTGGTTGTTCTTCTTGAAGGTTTCCATAATGACCTTTGTGTTATCGGTGGAGTTACTGTCTACCAGAATAACCTCTATTTTCTTGTGGTCATAGGTCTGCTTGCAGATATCCTTAAGCAGAGAGCCCATAGAGTTTTTCTCGTTATAGGCTATTACCCCGACAGTAATTATCATACCGTTTTACCTTCCTTATACATATTTATAAGCCATTTTGACGTTGTACCCAGCGATGTAGTCAAATAAGGAATAACATACAGCGCGGGAAGTACAAACATACAAGATAATATCCAAATTATAAAGGTGGCAATAAGTTTATAGTATTCTTTTATATGCACCTTTGATATAGCCTTGGCTATATCAAAAACATTTGCCTCAAAGTTATCAACAAAGACAAACTCGGGAATTACAAGTCTGATATTGATTATCACAGCGGCAACTGTGCATACGGCAAATATGATAGCTTCAACAACGCCGAATGTTTGAGTTAATGAAGCGCTCGATGCTGTCATTAAGACAATGCTTTTAATAATTTCAAAAATAATATATGGAGCGAATCCGATAATCGAGTACAAATTTTTTTTCAAAGCAATGATAATATTGAACTGCAATGCTTTGAAATACTGTTTAGTTCCAGAAAAGAAATAAAACATATCCCTGAGCCCATCGCTTCTGTCACTGGCTATATTATAGCATAGCCTGTAAAATCCGTTTTCAAACGGGGAGAGAGCAAAATACAAGAGAAGAGTAAAGACAAGGATAATAATCATTATCGGTTCCGCGCCCGGTTTAAGTTTTTCACCGTCGTACAGCCCCGTTAAGCCAGTTAGTATAGAGTAAAATACAGTAACAAGAAACAATTCGGCAAGCAACACAAAAAGCCCCGAGACGGCAACAGCCCAGTTACCGTTCAGAGATTTTTTTGCTTGTGATCGAATAATCTTTTCTGTATTCATTGTTTATCTCCCGAATTTTCCTGTGTACATTTTATACATTGCCTGCAGGCAAATTTGAGCGTGTTTGAAGAATTTTTCTTCATCAACACTCTCGTCCGCGTTATGCATATTTACGGTGTCGCTTCTGAACGCGGGGCCGAACGCCACACCTTTTCCGTTTAGCTTGCGGGCATATGTGCCTCCGCCTGTGGAGTATAGTTTGGGCTTCTCGCCGATAATTTCCTCGTATGCTTCCGAAAGCAAAGAGATTAATTCGCTGTCCTTAGGCAGATAAAGAGGTGGTTCGTGATGAATTGTCTCAACATTAAGGTCGTTGATGGAAGCGCTTTTTTCAACCTGTTTAAATATCTTCATTCCGTTCATTGTTACGGGATAACGAATGTCCAGAGTTAAGTAAGCCTTGCTGTCGTTCAGCCTGATTTTTCCGAGGTTACAGCTTAAATCTCCCGATACAAAATCTCTCATTTTCAGTCCGAGAGATGTTCCGTCGGTTTCGTCTCTCAGAGCATAGCCGATAAACCCGCAGAGGCTTCCGACTTCGTCCGAGTCAAGCTCTCCGTTCAGCAACTGTACCAAAGCAGACGCGGCGTTAAATCCTTTTTCAGGTTCGCAGGCGTGAGCGGCTTTGCCGAAGCTCTCAATAACCAATCCGTCTATTGTGTCTACAAAGTTAAAGTTGCCGTCGTAGTTTTTGCTGTTCTTTTTAAGATTATTTGTATCCGCGTCCGAAAAATACAAAAGCGCTTTCGCTTCGTCGGGAACAGCGTTCACAGCGTTACCCGCTTTAATCGCGCTCAGCGTAATGCCGTCGTTGCGTTCCATACTGACTTTCAGCTGAAGAATTCCTTTTTCGGCAAAGCAGATTCCGTAATCACTGTCGGGCGTAAAAGCGATTTCGGGCAGAGGTTCGTTTTCAAAGTATGTGTCCATATCACTCATACCGACTTCTTCGTCAGTGCCGTATATACAACGCAGTGTATTTTTGCCCTCGGCTTCGCTGTCGAGCAGAGCTTTTAAGCAATAGAGGTTTACTATTGAAGCGCCTTTGTCGTCGATAATTCCTCTGCCGTACAGACGACCGTTCTGTCTTGTAAGAGTAAAAGGCTCAACGCTCCAGTTTTTGCCCGCGGGAACAACGTCGAGGTGGGTGAGAGCTCCGCAGAGTATTCCTTCGTTCCCGAGCTGAACGTGTCCCGCTTTGTTATCTATATTTTTTACGTTTAGTCCCAGCTGTTCTGCTCTGTTGAGAATGAATTCAAGCGCTTTTTTGCAGTTTTCCGTGTTTTCGCTTGAAACTGATTCTATTTCAATAAGCTTTTTTAAATCGCTGAGAATATCGTCTTTGTATTTTAAAATGTTTTCACCAAAATTCATTTTTTACCTCTTAGGGCATAAGGGGTAAATACGCAACCCGGTTTTGACGGTCGTATTTTCGCCTGCCCTTTGTTAAAATGCTCGCCAACCCGTCAGGGTTAGCTGTGCTTTTGCCGCGGTCAGACTAAAATCCGCCTCGGCAAAACTCTTTGGGACTTTCTATATTTGAGATTTTAAGTAAGTTACGGTGCAGAAGTCGCCGGCAGGCTGGCGCCTGTCAAGACTGATAAACCGTAAATTGCTAAAAGCTCTTTATAGAAAGCGGGTTCGTATTTGCCCCTTATGCCCTAGCGTATTTGATTTTCGCGATGAGCAAAATCAGCAAATACATAGCAAATATTATAGCACACGCAGTAGAGATTATAATTCCCGTGTGGAAACCGACAGGCTCATAAACAAATTCGATGTCGCTCTTTGTCTTGCCGTCTACCTTTACAGCCATTAAGCCGAAATCGGCTTTGACGATGTCAACCTTTTTTGAGTTCACATACGCGCTCCATCCGTCATCATACGGAACGCTGAAGAATAACAGATTGTCATCACCCTTGTTGTCGAAAGCAGCGCGAAAGCCTTTTTTGGTATATTTGAAGCTTTCACAGGTATTTGAAGCCAGCTTTTCACAATCCGAAAAATAAGCGTCATTTCCGTATTTGTAGTCAACAGTCTTGGTGTCGTATTCGTTTGTTCCGTTATTTTCATCTCTTTTGATTTCTGCTATATCGCTCTTGGTGTATCCTGTGATATCAGAGTATTTTAACAGGTCTTTATTTGAGAGAACCATAGATTTCAGCAGAGCTTCAGTCTTGTATCTGCTGTCAAGTTCGTGGAATTCATACTTGCTGATGAAGCTGTCAAATGTGAAGCCCATAGGGATATAGTATTCGTTTTCGTAAACTTTACATCCGTTAATTGTTTTCAGATATTTCCAGCCGGGCATTCTTGTTTTTTTGTCTTCATTTATAAAATTATATTCCTCATCATCATTGTCGTACTCAGCGTCAAAAAGATATTTACAGCTAAGAAGTCCGCGGATACCGTAGTTTTCAACCTCGGGGCGAGAAGCGACGTCTCTTGTCAGACCTATCTCATTGTAAAAGTCCATAATACCTGTTGTTACAACGCTGTGAAAGGCGTTTATTGACTGTATCTGCCAGTACATTCCGAGATTGTCGGGGCATTCATAAAAGTCCGAGCGCGAGGTGTCAATATCTTTGATATCAATGGTGCCGATTTTGTTTACGGCGTTCGCCTTCAGAAATACTTTTTCGTCATAATCAAGCGCGTTTCCGTTTTGGGCAACATAGGTTGAGCTGATTATGCTGATGACGCAGACGCCGACCAGAACAATAGCTGAAAAGGCTTTCACTTTATTCTTAAAAAGAAATATAATCAACGCTAATGAGACAAGAGAGAACATAGCTATGGCGGCGTAAATCCAGAACCTGTCATCAAATTCCTGCAATCCGATTTTGAATACTTCTTCTCCGTCGTCGTTCTCGTAAGTGTTAGGCATTAAACCTACAAGGACGACAATAGCAAATGTAATTCCCGCCGACCATTTAAACGCTCTGCTCCAGTCGGTTTGCTTATCCTCAAGCGCCTTAACCGTAGCGAGGACAAGGATGAGCGTAAACATATAGTACCATCTTGCGTAAAAAATACTCGAGTTTAAGAGCTGGAACATTGAGTTGAAAACAGGTACCAGAGCAAAAAGGGCGAGTAGCAGAATCAGTTTTTTCAGCCAGTCGCGTTTTTTAAGCTGTAAGTAGGCGATAACGCCTGTCATACCGAAAAGCGGCAGCCATCCTCCCAACGACGCCCATTTTGCGTCCGCGTCGGGGGCAAAGTTTGGCTGAGCGGGCAAATCGGGAGGGAAGAAGAAGCTCGAAAGTACAGCCGAGTATTTTTGGGAAATATCATAAGTGAGAGCGTCGTAACCGTTCGGGAAGCTTGAGAGTCTTGGGTTTCCCATAATAAAGAAAACCGTTGGCAGCACCAGAAAAGCCGTCGCGGCAAATCCGATTATTACCTCAAAAACAAACAAAAGAACCCTTTTCAGCGTGAGTTTGTAATTGTTTGTGAATACCAGCATTAGCCAGTAAACAGCGATAAACACAGCCATACCCGCGAAGAAGTAGTAGTTTACGGCACACGCGGCAAATACACAGACAGCGAGCAGACCGCGCCTGTCCTCATACATAAATTTATCAACAGCGTAAAGCAACAGCGGGAAAATTATCATCGGCTCGTGGAAGTGGAAAAAGAAGATATTGTAGATAGAGAATCCCGAGAATGCGTAAAGCAGCGCGCCGATAACCGCGTAGTTCGGGTTTTTGACGTAACGCTTTAAGTAAAGATAAGCCGTTAGCGAGGCGCAGGCGAATTTCAAAATAAACAGCGGACCCATGAGATAGGGGACAGCCTCGCTCGGGAACAAGAGCGTTATATGGAAGAACGGACTGCCTATCAGATAAAACAGATACGAGCTTATAGTGGGAGTTCCGATATCCGTAAGTACTGTCCAGTTGGTGTTGCCTCGTAGAATTTCGTCGTGTACCAATTGGTAAAACGGAATTTCCTGCGCGTTAAAATCTCCGTAATAAAAGAAAATACCGCCTTGCTCTATAATAACAGGAACTATAAATATTGCAGAAAGTAACAGCCCCAGCAAAAATGTGTTAAGGCCGTAGCTTTTTGTATAAAAATTTTTAAGAGTTTTAACATTAGACATATTTACAACTTCCTGAAAATGGTATATTATACAGTATAGCACAACTTGGAGATTTTTTAAATATATATGAGAAATTTAGATGATAAAAAGGAGATAGAAATGAATTCGCATTTTTTTGCTATGTTGTCAAGGATGAAGTACATAAGCCGATGGGGATTGATGAATAATACTAAGAGTGAGAACATCAGCGAGCACAGTCTTCAGACGGCTATGTTTTCCCACTTTTTGGTACTGATACACAACAAAAGAAGCAACGATTCCCTTAACGCCGAGAGAGCCGCGATGATCGCGGTATACCATGACGCTACCGAGATTATTACGGGAGATATGCCAACGCCTGTTAAGTACTATAATCCAGAGATTATCGAGTCATATAAAAAAGTGGAAAAACTCGCCGGTGAGAAGCTGGTGTCAATGCTTCCCGAGGAGTTTAAAGAGGATTATAAACAACTGATTCTTTGCGGTAATCCCGACGATGAACCGTTGCTTAAATATGTCAAGGCGGCTGACAAGCTTTCTGCTCTCGTAAAATGTATCGAGGAAATCCGTATGGGCAACGATGAATTCAAACAGGCTAAAGAATCCACAGAAAAACATTTGAAAGAAATGTGTTTACCTGAGGTGGATGAGTTTATGGAGGTTTATTTACCGTCATTCTCACTAACTTTAGACGAACAAAATTCATAAAATCGTCACAATCGTTACAGTACAGTTATTATTCTATTATAGAATAATAACTGAGTTTCTTGTGATATAATCTTACTAAGTGTAAAATGAGAAATTAGTCGAAAAATAAGAGAAGGAACTTGATTATGGCGAATGTAAAAAGACCTGCCAGCGCTGACAAATATGTTGATATAAGCTCCGGCAAACAGGTTAAAAAAGTATACAGCAAAAAAGGCAGAGCAGTACGAATCGTTTCGATCGTTCTTTCGCTTCTGTTAATCATAGGCGGTATTGTTCCGATTGCGCTTTATTGCGGATTGGGTTCCGCGAACTACGCCGCTCTTGATGATGTGTCTATCAAGGAAACTGTTGCGGCAACCGACGGTGACGGAAATATTTCTACATCATTTACCGACAGCGAGCTGCTTTCCGACCCAAAGATTCTTAACATTATGCTCTTTGGCGAAGACAAGCACAGCAAAAAGAATTTCGGTCGTTCCGACTCAATGATGCTGCTTTCCATTGATAACCGCAGCAAAGCTATCAAACTGACTTCATTCCAGCGTGATACTTATCTTTATATCCCCGGGCACGGTTATGACAAGATGACGCACGCGTATCCGCTCGGCGGACCTTCACTGGCTATACGCACGGTTGAGGCGAACTTCGGTATCAAGATTGACCGTTACGCGACAGTTGATTTCAAGAGCTTCAGAAAGATTATTGATATCCTCGGCGGTATTGATATAAAGCTTACGGCGGACGAGATCGAATACATCAACTATCAGATGTATAAGAACAATCAGACAACCGAAAGAAACACCATCACAGACGACCCCGGCGTTGTACACCTTAACGGTACGGAAGCTCTCTGGTACGCTCGTAACAGAGGTTTGAGTGTGGGCGAGGACGGCAACGAAATCGGTCTCGCGGGAGATGACTGGGACAGAACCGACCGTCAGCGCAAACTTATGGATACTCTTTTCAAGAGCATTAAAAAAGCTTCTTTTGACAAGATTATTTCAATAGCTACTCAGGTAGGTCCGTATATTACAACAAACCTCAAAAAGGATGAAATCACAGGTCTGCTGGCACGTTGTCTGACATATCTCAAATATGATCTAAAGAAGTACAATATTCCTCAGGATAAGATGTGGTCATATTATAACGACGCGGACGGTGTTTCATATATTCAGATTAACGATATGGAAAAATGCCGTAATAAGCTGATAAAATTCATTTTTGGCGATGATGTCGCTAAACAGTTCTTATCTTCAAAGAGTAAACAAGACTAAAACAAAAAGGCTCGGAAACCGAGCCTTTTATTTTTTTATTTATCTATCCTTGTGAACCTTCGTATAAGTTTTCCGTCGCGTTCAACTATTTCCTCAAAGTTGCTTCTGCTTCTTACCCACAGCTCACCCTCGCCGTACAGAGCGCGGTATACAACAAATTCCTCAAGTGTCTCGCTGTCCTTTGCGATGCCGATAACCTCGTATTCATTGCCTTTGAAATGACGGTACTTTCCTTCGCTTACGGGTTCAGGGAGAATTACTTCTCTTGCATTATTCTCTATTGGAATTAAAGTCTCGTCGTTATCATTGAGATCCAAGTCAAAATCACCCGCAACCAGTATTCTGGAGGAGTACGGTGGCAAGCCGATTTTTACATATCCGTCTGACTCAAATCTGTCGCCGCTGAGTACATCGGTGAGTGTGCCCGTCTCGCAGTTGAAGTCGATTGTAAACAGATTATCGCTTAGGTTAAGCGCTACATAAACAGTTTGGTTATCGCTCTTTCTGCGGTAGACAAGCTGTTCATTTTTTATGTTGACGTTGAAATAATCTCCGTATTTTAAGGCGGGAAGAGCCTTTCGGATTTTCGCAAGCTTGCAAAGATGATTATACAGGTTGTAGTCGGGATTGGGGATGTTGTTTATATCAAGGCAAGGTCTTAACTCGTAGTCACTGTATTTTGTGCGCGCGCCTTCAATGCCCCACTCGCTTCCGTAGTAAACGCAGGGTACGCCCGGCATTGTGTAAAGTAAGGTGTAGCAGTTGTTGAGGTGCTTTTTATTTTTGAGCATACTAGCGACGCGGTTTACGTCGTGGTTATCAACAAAATTAAATGTGTATATGTTTCTGTATATTCCGCCGTTGCCGAACTGCCTGTTAAGGCTGTGAGCTATTTCAAAGTAGTTGTGGTCGTTGTGGCTGCTGTATATTCCCTTGTAGCACTCGTAATTTGTAACGGAGTGCAGAGTTTCTGCGTTAGCCCATCGGTTATAGTCGCCGCTTGTAATTTCTCCGTAAAGCCAGAAGTCGGGTTTTAAACTAAGACAGGTGTTTCTCAGTTTTTTGAAAAATTCAAGGTTAATACAATCCGCGGCGTCAAGTCTCAGACCGTCAATGCCGAACTCCTCAATCCAGAGTTTTACAGCTCCGATAAGGTGATCGGTAACCTGAGTGTTGTCAAGATTTAGCTTTACAAGGTCAATGTGACCTGCCCAGCCCTCATAGCAGAAACCATCGTTGTAATGATTGTTTCCGCCAAAATTCAGGTTCATAAACCACGAGCAATACTGAGAGCCTTCTCTGTTTTGCCGCACGTCTTTGAACGCGAAGAAATCTCTTCCGACATGGTTGAAAACACCGTCAAGGATAATCCTTATACCATTTTTATGAAGTGTATCACAAATTTCTCTAAAAGAATTATTATCTCCGAGTCTGCTGTCGATTTTGTAGTAATCTATTGTATCATAACCGTGGCGTGTGCTTTCAAAAACAGGGTTAAACACAAGTGTGTTTATGCCGAGTTTCTTGAAGTTGTCCATCCAGTCGTATATTTTGTCCAGCCTGTAAGTGAGTTTAAAATCATTGTCCTTCGGCGCTCCGGCGAAACCCAAAGGGTAGATGTTGTACATTACGGCTTCTTTTGTCCAGTCCAAATTCTATACCTCCAGTTTTTTCTCAGATATAAATTATATCATAATATATGCTATTGTACAAGTTACGCTTTTGTGTTATAATAAGGTGTAAACAAATTATAATTCTTTTGGAGAAATATTATGTTAAAGGTTCAGAATAAGTCCACAAAAAGAATACGTATAGTATTAATAATCGCCTTTATGGCGCAAATTCTTTTGACAGGTACTGCCTATTTTCTCAGATTCGTTTATGACGGCAAGTTGTACCAGTATACGGTTCTTGATATGGTATATATGATTTTCAAACACGACGCTTCAGCGGATTTGTTCTCAGGAGTCGGAATTCCCGTTATGATGTTTTCATTGTTCTTGATTCTTCCCGTTGTAGCCTTGGCCTTTCAGATTTTTGATTTTTATTATAACATCAAAAATGTAGTCGGAATATTGGTGTCTATCGCGGGAGTATATATGATCTTGAATTTTGTAGGTCTGGCTAATCTCGGAACCGCTTCATTATTAGCTCTTTTGCTTTATATATTCACGGCATTTATGTCAGTTATGGGTATGATGGCGCGTTATGTAAAAACCGCTGACAATAATAATTCCGATAACAAGAAATAAACAACGAAACCTGAGGGGGTGATTATATGAGACAGCTTAAAGCTATTGTTTGCGCTGTACTTATAATCACCTTTTTATTGTGCTCTTTTTCGGTTGTTTCGGGTATTAACAAGAACACTTTAAAAATTTTTGTTGACAGCACGGGCACTTATGTTTGCGAATCAGATGATTATTCGGTAACAATCAGAAATCTGAAAAACTCAAACCAATATAAGTATTCATATGCTAACAAAGTTCTGTCCTGCTGTGTTACGGGCGGAATTCTCTTTACGCTCAACAGCACAAATCAACCCAGGGTTGTTTTGGTAACCGCCGCAAAGAACGGTAAGATTACAAAATCGGTTAATGTAAATATACATAATGTTCCGAACAATACGCGGTTGTGTGTAGACAGCGACGGCTTTATTTATATTTTTGACAATCGTAATCACGCGGAAGTATACAACTCTAAAGGAAGTTATATCAAAACAACTTCTAATGCGTTTAGTTCGCTTACACAGATTAACGGTAATGTTTACGCATCCAATTCAACGGGTATTTACAGGCTGAACGGCAAATCTGAGACTTTGGTTTGCAAATGTAAAGCCGATACGTTTATTTACGCGGTTTCAAAGAATTGCGCGGCAACGCTGTACGGAAATGTCTATAATCTGAGCAGTGGAAAAGCAGTACTGAATACCGACAACGAAAAGCCGTACTCAATAGCTCTCAGCTCCAATTACTACATTATAATTAAGAACAGTAAAATATGTGTTTATAACAGGAGAACCCTGAAGTTCGTAAACTCATATACAGTCGGTTACAAACCCTACGCTGTCTGCGCAGGTGGCTCGAGGGTGTACGTGATAGCTGAAGCTTCCGACGGGTTCTCCGTAAATAAGTATAAGGAGAGAGATTTTTTGCCTGGCAGTTCGACAAATAACGCTAAAAACTCCAAATCTCCGACAAATATCAACTTCGGCAGATATAAGACAAAGGGCAGATATATTTTCCTTCCTCCACGCACGACCAAGGCAGAGTTCAAAGAAAAGATAAAATACAAAGACTACAAACTGAAGTTCAGCTCTACGAGAGGACTAGGTACGAATACGAAAGCGGTATTTACAAAAGGCAATAAAACCTATACATATACAATTGTTGTGTATGGCGATATTACGGGAACAGGATACATAACAAAGAATGACGTCAATATAATGTTCAATTGTCTGTTTGGATTGGATAAGGTTGGCGGAGTATATAAAACAGCGGCTGATGTCAACGGCGACGGAAAGCTGTCAAATGTTGACCTTGTTATGATAGACAGAAAAAAGGATAGTTTGAGATAACAAAAAAAGGCTCGGTTTTCCGAGCCTTTCTTTAGATATTTGCGTGTTAAATTCCTAAAATGCTTTTCATTGCCGATTCGAGATTGTCGGTAATTGCCTGAGCATCGTTTTTATCCTTGCCGACAGCTGTGAGATAAAGCTTTATCTTGGGTTCTGTGCCGCTGGGACGAACGATAACCATATTGTCGTTATCAAGGTTGTACTGGAGCACATTCGATTTAGGCAGGTTGATGGTTGTTTCCTCGCCTGAAGCGATATCTTTCTCAACACTAAGTTTGTAGTCTGCTGTCTTTACAACCTTATATCCCGCAATCTCGGCGGGAGCGTTCTCGCGCAGGGAAACCATAATGTCAGCCATCTTCTGCATACCCTCAGCTCCGTCAAACTCAAAGGCGAGAGTGGTGTTTTTGTAATAGCCGAATTCCTCATAAAGGCCGTCGATTACCTGAGCCAGCGTTTTGCCCTGTTTTTTGTATGTGGCTGCCATCTCACAGATAAGCATAGAAGCAACAACAGCGTCCTTGTCTCTTACATATGAGCCCGCGAGATAGCCGTAGCTTTCCTCGAAGCCAAACACATAGTCATCCTCTTTGCCTTGTTTTTCAAGGTTGAGAATTACTTCACCGATATATTTGAATCCTGTGAGTACGTTTTTGAGTTCAACGCTGTATTTTTCGCAAAGCTTTTCGATTAGCTTTGTAGTAACTATGGTCTTGACCATAACAGGATTCTCGGGGAGCGTGCCGTTGGATTTGCGGTTAGAGAGGATATATTCTGTAAGCATAACGCCGTCCTCGTTACCTGTGATGAGTCGGTAGCTTCCGTCATAGTCCTTAACCGCGATACCTACACGGTCGGCGTCGGGGTCGGTAGCCAGAAGCAGGTCGGGCTGTTCCTTTTCACACAGCTCTAAGCCTTTCTGCAAAGCTTCCTTGATTTCGGGGTTGGGGTAGGGGCAAGTAGTGAAATTGCCGTCGGGCAACTCCTGTTCTTTAACAATACTTACCTTCTCTACGCCGATTTCCTTGAGGATACGTCTGACGAGCTTGTTGCCGCAGCCGTTAAGAGGGGTGTAAACAACTTTAAGGTCAGCGCCTTCGCATACCCCGGGGTTAATCTGCTGTTCCTTGACCTTTTCAATGTAGCTGGTATAAACATCGTCCTTAACGTATTCGATAAGACCGTTCCTGATAGCTTCATCAAAATCCATTGTTTTGACGTCATTAAAAATATCGATATTGCAGATTTCGTCATATACGGCGTTGGCGGCAACGTCTGTCATCTGGCAGCCGTCCTCACCGTAAGCCTTGTAGCCGTTGTATTTAGCGGGGTTGTGGCTGGCTGTAACCATAATACCCGCCTGACACTTAAAGTATCTTACGAGATACGAAAGCACAGGTGTGGGCTGAAGCTCGGTTGTGATATAAACCTTGATGCCGTTAGCCGCCAGAACCTTAGCCGCCTCGTTCATAAACAAGTCAGCTTTGATACGGCTGTCATGAGAAATAGCTACGCTTCCTTTACCGTATTTTTTCAGTATATAGTTTGCCAGTCCCTGTGTAGCCTGACGAACAACATAAATGTTCATACGGTTGGTTCCCGCTCCGATTACACCGCGCAAGCCTGCTGTGCCGAACTCGAGACTTCTGTAAAAACGCTCGTAAATTTCTTTTTCGTTATCTTTTACGCTTAAAAGCTCGTCGGTTAAGTCTTTGTCGTCAACCGCCTTTTCAAGCCAAAGCTTATACATTTCGTTTGTGTTCATAATATAAATACCCCCTGTGAAAAACAGTATATGGAATTGAGTTTAGTGTAACACAGAAATGTGTTTTTTTCAATTGTTTTAAAGAAATAAAAAGGCTCAAAAACAGTTATTTTCACATTTTGAACAAAAATCTTGATTTTAGCGGTGAAATATAGTAATATAATAGATGTTTGAAAAAAATCAAATTTGGAGGTTATAATATGGACGAGTTTGAGAAGGTAAACGAAACTCTGGAAAACGAAGAAACCAAAACCGAATCAGAGGTAGTTGAATTATCAGAAGAAACTGAACCTGTTGTCGAGGCGGAGGAAACTGCATCCGAAGAAACCGCGGCTGAGAGCGCGGAGGAGACTGACGCCGCTGAGGAAAGCGCTGACGATACAGAGAGCGTTTCGGAAACTATTTCCGAATCTGATTATACTGTCGAGGATGTTCCTGCTGCTGAGCCCAAAAAGCCGGCTGTTATTCAGCGAACAATAATTATTTCGGCTTGTATATTACTTGCGGCTCTTTTAGCTTTCGGAGTATTTGTTTTAGTTAAAAACATTACAACTCCCAGCCTTGACGGCGTTTGGGTAATGACTAAAGTGTACACTAAGGGTAACGCGAAGAACGCTCAGAAAACAAAAACATCCGGCAAGGAAGCTGTTTACTATGACTTCAAGTCGGACGGAAAATTTGTGTATACGTCAGGAACAGTAAAGCAAACTCTTATGTGGTCTTATGTTGACGCCAAAAACAAAAAAACTGATGAAAAAACCAATAAGATTACAGTTTATGCCAAGGGTGGCGAAGCCAACGGAAATAATTACGGCGTTAAATTAGAAGGCGGCTTATTCGCGGAGAAAAAGCTTAAGCTGGAAGTAAGCACCAACATGGGAACGGGAATGACTGCTACTCAGATTATGGAGTTCAAGGCTTATGACGGTTCAGAAGCGCCTGAGTATAAGATGAGCGCTGACAAGAACTTCAAGCCTGTTGATGATCTGCTCGGTACATGGAACGATAAAACAACCAAGCAAAAGATAACATTCAATAAAGACGGAAGTTATGTTCTGGATGTAAGCGGCAACCTCGAGCAATCAGGTAATTATACTGTTGATACAAAGAAGAGCACTGTTTCACTTTCATACGTAGGCAACGGAACTGAATCCAACACAGGAGCTTTGCCCTATAAGATTAAGGACGGTAAGCTTACTCTTGCTACCTACACATTTGAAAAAGTAAAATAATTTAAAACAAAGCTAAAGGCTATCGCGTGAGCGATAGCCTTTTTGTTATAGTATCTTATTCAGTTCAAAAATAATCTTCTGTAAATCCCGCTCCAATATTTCTGAATCGGTAAACATATGAGAAAACACCGCGTTAATATTTTCCTCAAAATCCTCGGGAAGAATTTCGCATTGAGCTTTGCAGATTTTAACAAGGCGTTTTTCACCGGGGTGAGTCATTTCGTTTATCGCGAATATCAGGTCAAAGTATGTTTCCATAAAGCCTGTAACCCTGTGATTAACGCTGTTGAGGTCGCCCCTTTGCGCCGCCTTGATTATTTGTCGGTCATACGCGGGCAGAGAGCTGTGCAAAAGCCTCATATTATTTTCTATTATGTTTTTTCTGAGTTCGGCGGGGTAGGGGATGTCAAAACGTTCTTTGGCTTTTTGAAGCCTGCAGTTCCTGTCAAAAATAATTTTGCATGTTCTGAGGTTGTGCCACATACAGGTAGTGTACGCGTTGCGCGGATTATGCTTTTCGGCAACTTCGGCAACATCGTTTACGAAGTCGTCAAGATTTCGATACAGAATATCAATATCCGTGCCGTTTTTAAGTACACAGTTATCCTCGGTTTCCCAAAAATGATTACCAAGCTCAATTATCTTGCAATACTTGCTGAGAATACCGCGCCTTTTTGATTCGTCTATCGGTTCGGTAATGTACAGATAAACGTCATAATCGGATTTTTCGTCGTAGTCCGCGCCTGCTCTTGAACCGCCAAGGGCAATAGCCTCAACCGCTTTTATGCTTTTGAAATCTTCAAACAGATAGTCAATCATATTTCTAATAAAGAATTATTTTCTGAGGAGTAAGCCGTTAGCCAAATCTTCCTTAGCCTGGGCTTTCATCTTGAAGTGCTGTTTTTTGCCTGTGGCAGTCATCGGGAAACTGTCAATTATTCTGAAGTAACGCGGAACCTGATATTTTGAGAGGTTCGGAGAGTTTTTACAGAATTCCAGTACTTCACTTATTGTGAGCTTGTTGTCAGCGGGAATGATATAAGCTACAACCGCCTCGCCTCTGGTTTTATCGGGTACAGATGTAACAATACACTCATTAACTCTGTCAAAGGTGTTAATAGCTTCCTCAATACGGGCGGGGTAGATGTTCTCGCCCTTACTGATAATCATATCGTCCTTACGGCCCGCAACTGTCACAAAATGGTTTTCGTCCCATGTGCCCACATCGCCTGTGTACATATAGCCTTTATAGAACTTTTCCTTTGTAACTTCCTCGTTGTCAATGTAGCAGTATGTGGTTTTAGCGGGACATTTGATGATTATTTCGCCCTCACTTTTGCCGTCCATAGGAACGATTTCGTCGGGCTCGGCTTTTTTGTCATCATAGATTTTTACAATCCTTACCTCGTCGTCGGTACAGCTTCTTCCCGCGGTACCCGACATCGCGGGTAAATCCTGCGGTCTGAGGAAGGTGTTCCAGAAGCTCTCGGTTGTGCCGTAGCCGTTGAAGATATTGGGCGTGAGAGTTTCCTGGAAACGTATGCATTCCTTTGTTTCAAGCGGACTGCCCATTGTGATAATACCCTTGAGCGAACTGATATCCTTGGGGTGCTTTTCCTGGCGGGTAGTGAGAAGTCCGAGAACGCTCGGAACGCCTATCAAAAATGTGATTTTATATTTTTCCACATATTCAAGAGTTGTCTTGGGGTGGAAATCCCTCATAATTACTATTTCTCCGCCCGCGTAAAGTGTGGGGGTGATACCGCCCGAGTGTATTCCTCCGCGGTGGAACCATGGAGTCATATTCATAGTTTTGTCATACGGGGAAAGGGGGAAGTGCATTATTACGTCGTGAGCCGACAGCACCTCGTTAATGTTATTGAGCGGAACACCCTTGGGTGTACCTGTTGTACCTGAAGTCTGAAGCCTTAAAACTTCGTCATAAATATGGGGCTTAAAGTCAACAGGCGGGTTTTTGTCATCCGCGTTTTTAACGTAGTCCTCATACTTAATATGCCCCTCGGGAGCTTTGTCGTATTTTTTGAGATAGTCAGCCATAATAACTGTTTTGGGTTTGTGAGCGGCGATTTCGAGCGCCTTTACCGCTGTGTCGGTAATCGCGCTGTCGTAGATATAAACCGCAGGCTTGTTGTGGTTTATAATTTCGGCTGTTTCACCGGGGGACAGGTTGAAGTTCGCGGGATTTGCGATAGCTCCCAGCTTTTGCGGGCTTATGTAAGAGAATACAAAGTAGGGTGAGTTGTAGAGCTGATTGAAAACAATGTCGCCCTTTTTTACTCCGCTGTTTTTCATAGCGTTGGCGAACTTATTGCACTCTCGGTTTAGTTTGCTATAGCTCCATTTTTTGCCGCTCAGCGGGTCAAAAAGAGCTGTGCGGTTTCTGAATCTGCTCACATTTCTCATAAAGCCGTTTAGCCATGTAAACTCGCTCTCAAACGTTTCTTTGAACATTGTGATATCGTAAGTATAACTCATATTATTTCTCCAAAATTTATTTATATTTTCCAACTATTACACTTGAGTTCTGACCGCCGAAGCCGAACGCGTTGGACATTGCGTATTTTATGTCAGCGCTTTTAGCTTCATTGGGAACAAAGTCGATTCCCGTGTCGGGGATGGGATTTACAAGATTGATTGTCGGCGGAACAATACCTGTCTCGACCGACTTAATGCAAGCGATTACCTCGGTAATACCGCCTGCTCCCATCATATGACCTGTAGCGCCTTTTGTAGAGCTGACAAGCGGAGGATTATCTCCGAATAATTCTTTTACAGAATAAACCTCAACTTCGTCGCCCTTAGGTGTGGAAGTGCCGTGAGCGTTTATGTAGTCGATATCCTCGGGCGTTAATCCTGCTTCAGCGAGAGCCTGTTTCATACATGCGATAGCGCCGCGTCCCTCCGGATGAGGGGCGGTAACGTGATACGCGTCACAGGTGTTGCCGCAGGCAAGTAGTTCGCCGTAAATTTTCGCTCCGCGTGCCTTTGCGTGGCTTTCTGTTTCAAGAATAAGCGCGCCGCCGCCCTCGCCGATAACAAATCCGTCGCGGCTTTCGTCGAACGGACGTGAGGCTTTGGCGGGAATATCATTGCTTCTGGAAAGCGCCTTGGCGTTAGCAAGGCTGTAAATGAAAATAGGGCAGTGCGCCGATTCGGCGCCGACCGCGAGCATAACATCAGCCTTGTTTGCTTTTAACAACATAGCAGCCTGGTTAATGGCGTCACCGCCTGAGGAGCAAGCTGTTGAAACTGTGTAACTCGGCCCCTGAATATTATGAGCGATGGCTATATTTGCCGCCGCTATGTTTCCGAGAATTTTAGGTATGAAACGCGGGCCTACTTTTTTGTGCGAGGCGCCCGTGAGCGCTTCCTGTGTAAAAGCTATAGTTGAAATACCGCTCATAGCTGTACCCATAACTATGCCCGTTCTTTCAGGTACAATATCAAGCTTTGATTGATTTAACGCTTCTTCGGCAGCTACATACGCGTACTGCATAAACGCGTCGGTCTTTCGTACAACATCCTTAGGAAGAAGCTCAGAGGGGTTAAAATCCTTAACCTCGCCCGCAATCTGAACGGCAAGCTCGGAAACATCAAAGCTTTTTATCTTTTCAATACCTGATTTCCCCGCTATAAGATTATTCCAGTAGTTATCTACGCCGATGCCGATAGGTGTTACGGCGCCCATACCTGTAATAACAATTCTCTCCATTATTAACCTCCGTAATCTTTTATTTACAATTTGCATATTCTTATGCTATAATTGAATTATAACAAATTCACAGCGAATTAGCAACGTTTTATTAATGCAAAAGAAACGGCGTTTGTCGAGTATTAATTTGTATATTGCATAGGAGGGGATTATGGATCATATACAGTTAAAATGTTTTATTTCCGTCGCTCGTACTCTCAGCTTTTCTGAAGCGGCTCGGCGCAACTATGTAAGTCAGTCAACGGTCAGCAGATATATCCGCGACCTTGAAAAAGAATTCGGTGTAAAGCTGTTTGAACGCACCAGGCGTGACGTATCGCTTACCAACGAAGGGAAGCTTATTCTTCCTTACGCTCAGGAGATTATCGACACCCTTAACAAAGCTACATCGGTTGTGAATCAGCTCCACAGCGGTAAAGGCGGAAGACTTCGGCTTGCGTATGATTCAACATCAATCGGATATCCGACAAAACTCCTCAAAAAATTCACTCAAAAATACCCTGATATTGCCATAGAAATGTTGAGGCTTTCTGGCGTTGATGCTTCGGTTGATATTAATAACGCAGACTGTGATTTCTTTTTTATGCTTCGCGATATGCTCCCCGACAGTGATAATATTGATTATGTTGTCACGCATAAGGACACACTAAGCCTTATAATTTCATCAGATTTCCGATCCCGGAACAACTCGCTGAACGCAGCCGACCTAAAGAGCAAAAGCTTTGTGCTGCTTTCCGAGGCTGAAAGCCCGATACTCTATATGGAAATTATGGATATTTTTCGTACATTCCATTTTTCGCCGAACTCTGTTGATGAGTTTGACGATGTACGCGCTGTTTTTATGGCGGTCGGAGCGGGCAGGGGAGTGTCTATTCTGCCGACTAAGCTTGTGGAAAGCTATCCTGTTCCTTATGTGAAAAAGCTTGAGCTCAACGGAGTTGAAACCGACCTTTCTTACGTTCTCGCGTGGAGGAAAAACAACGCGAATCCCGCGGCGCAGCTATTCCTGAACGCGGTCATCGGGAGTTTCACGGAAACTGAGGACGAGGAATTCGTTAACTAGACTTCGGATGAAAGCAACTTGAGCTTTTGGTACTCATCGGGAAAATCTTTTCTAAATGAGATATAAGGTAGGTACCGTTCGTTTCCGCAGTCATTTGCGAAGAAATGGGTGCTTTCTCCTGTATAACATAGTTCTTCTGTATCTTCGTTAAAAATCTTATAATTAAAGGTCATCTTGATTCCTTGAAATTTCTTCAGTTCTACTTCAACTCTGAAAGGATCGTCAAAACGAAGATAGGAAAGGAAGTTTTCGCTTGCGGAAGCAGCTGGAATAATACAGCCGCGCTTTTCCATTTCGCTGTATTTCATTATGTTATCATCGCACCATTTAATTCGAGCTTCTTCAATAATTTTCAGATAGTTTGAATGATGCACAACGCCCATTCTATCTGTTTCGTAATACTTTACGCGGCGTTTATAGCTGAACATTATATTACTCCCTCCATTTTTTAGGCTATTATAATTTATAAAAGGAATTTATTCAATACATTTTGTAATGCGAATAGCGACAAAATAAATCAGCTTATGCGATTTTCGCATAAGATGATTTCGTTTGATATACAATATATTACACTATTGTCCCTCCGCCTACAACGACATCGCCGTCATAAAGCACAACCGCCTGTCCTTTGCAAATTGCCCTCTGAGGTTCGTCAAAGTCAACACGCAGACGGTCTCCGATTTGCTCTGCTGTGGCAGGCTGGGCTTTTTGGTTGTAACGCACCTTTGCGTATATACGCATAGGTTCCTTTATTTCTTTTAAGGAAATAAGATTGATATCCTCAGCGTATAGTTCTTTAGAGAATAAGTCTTCATTTTTGCCGAGGATAACTTTGTTTTTTACAAGGTCTTTAGCGCAAACATACATAGGCTCAGGTAACGCCAACCCCAAACCTTTACGCTGACCGATAGTATATCGGATTATACCGTTGTGTTCGCCCAGGACATTTCCGTCCTTGTCAACAAAATCCCCGCGCTCGTACTTTTTGCCTGTGTAATTCTCCATAAACTCAGCGTATTTGCCGTCGGGGACAAAACAAATATCCTGGCTGTCGTGTTTTTTGGCGTTGATAAATCCGTTTTTCTCCGCTATATTTCTGACTTCGGATTTATTTAATGTTCCGAGAGGGAAGAGGGTGTGCTTTAATTGTTCCTGATTCAGCGAGTAAAGCACGTAGCTCTGGTCTTTGCTGTCGTCAACGGCTTTTTTGAGCAGATATCGCCCTGAAGTTTCATCATATTCAATTCTCGCGTAGTGGCCTGTAACGACGTAATCCATCTCAAGTTCTTTCATCCTGCGCATAAGACGTTCAAACTTTATGTATCTGTTACAGTCAATACAAGGGTTGGGTGTTGATCCGTTTTCGTAAGCGTTTATAAAACGCTCAATAACTTCTTCGTTGAAACTGTCTTTAAAGTTGAATACATAGTAGGGTATGGAAAGCCTGTTGCAAACAGCCCTCGCGTCAGCTATGTCATCAACGCTGCAGCAGGTGTTTTCCTTTTTTACTCCGATATCATCATTATCGTATAGCTTCATAGTAACGCCCGTCGCGTCATATCCCTGATTCTTTATGAGAAGAGCCGCGACAGAACTATCCACACCGCCGCTCATAGCGATTAATGCCTTCATAATTAACTAACCTTTCGGATTTTATAATTCATTATCAAAATTATACAGAGAAAATGTGACTTTTTCAAGTGTGTTTTTGTTGTTTTGCTATTTACATTTCTAAAAAACTGTGCTATAATGCAAAGTGTATTAATGTAAATATGCAATTTTGCGTGAAGGGATGATATTTATGAAAAGATTTTTTGCGTTATCTGTGGCAGTTTTGATTCTTGTGTTTGCCTCGGTTCCCGCTTTTGCGGCGAAGGGCGACAACCCGAGTCCTACAAAACCCGCAGAATATAATGTTATTATTCATAATCCTAACGGCGGTACCGCTACATATACTATCGAGGTAGATGAGGACGGACAGCATGCTACGTTGGTTGCTCATCCCAAGAACGGTTATGAGTTTGTCGGATGGAAAATTAACGGTAAATATACTTTGGAGTCGGGCAGCTTAACCGATGAGGAAATCACTATCCTGCTCAAGAGTGACGTTGATGTATATCCGATGTACAAGAAGATTGGATCAAGCTCGGTTACAAGCGGCTCATCGATTTCAATCAACTCAGGAACCACCTCGCCCAAGACAAGTGATAACAGCGCCATGTATTTTGTGATTATTTTCATTGCTCTGTTTGTAGTTGCTGCCGGCGCGGTTGGAATTAAACTTGCTGTAAGCAAAAAGAAATAACATTAACTTTTAACAGCTCCCTTTTTGGGGGCTGTTTTTTTGTCGGTTATCATATGTCTAGTTCTCTTGACATTTTTCTTATTAAGACTATAATATATAATGTATAGAAATGCGAAGGTGCTTATAAATGGATAGGGAAAAGCGATTTAAAATAATTGTTATATCAATTATTATTGTTTTGTTTATAATCATCGGAATACTGGGGTATTGGCTTGTAACGCTTTTTGCTCAGGGAACTGATGTTTCCGAATACAGAATAAATAATAATTCATCGTCAAGTACAACGGTTTCGAAATCGGGGAAGTCAGATGAATCGGCGGACAATCCAATCGACTTCAAAAAACTTCAGAAGATTAACCCCGAGATTTTCGGATGGATTTATATTCCCGATACAAATATCGACTATCCGCTGCTTCAAAGCAACGAGCGTGATGATTTCTATCTTCACAGCGATATTTACCGAAATTATAAATACGCGGGATCTCTATTCTCCGAATACTGCAACAGTACCGATATGGATGACCGTGTAACTCTGATTTACGGTCATAATATGATTGACGGCTCTATGTTTGCCAATCTCCACAAGTTCAGAGACGCTTCTTTCTTCAATAAGCATACGAAATTTTATATCTATACGCCTGAGCGCAGATTGACATATCAGGTTGTGTCGGCATTTGAGTATGACGACAGGCATATTATGAACACATTCAATTTTTCTGAGAACAAGGTATTTAAGGAGTACCTTGATAGTATTCAGAATCCGCGTTCATTAAGCGCGAATGTGAATACTAAACTTGATCACAAACTAACTGTTAAGGATAAAATAGTAACTTTGAGTACTTGCCTTGATGCAGGAGACGGCAGGTATCTCTTACAGGGGGTATTGGTGAAGGATGAGCCTACAAGGTAACGGTAATAACCATAACTATCGGCCAGACCTTAACGAAGAAAATAATTCATTTCTGAAATTTAATGATAGTGAGCAGTACGCTCAAATCACGGGACAGAATCCGACGTCTATTGAGCAG
The DNA here is from genome assembly GCA_902785365.1 of uncultured Ruminococcus sp. GTDB lineage: Bacteria > Bacillota > Clostridia > Oscillospirales > Acutalibacteraceae > Ruminococcoides. Next base: position 229,226 of record CACZYC010000001.1, read on the forward strand.
GACGGAACTGTTGAATTTGGCACGGACGAGGATGAGCGCAAAAAGAAGCTCCAGGAAGCTATCGAAAGTGAGAATTCCTCGGCATATGAGGATCTGGACGATTTCGTTTACAGACAAAATAAACGCCGGGCGAGAACCAGCGGGCACAGACATCATCACCGCCACATAAGCCCGTCTGTACTTTCTCCGGGTAGGGCCAGACGTAAAAAATCCAGCAGCAAAAAGAAGCACAGGCATAAGCATCACTACCACAGACACCACAGGAAAAAGCGATTTAAGAAGTGGCAGAAGATCTCACTCGGTATCATTATCTCGCTTATTTCCTTGATTCTGATAATGGTTATCGCGATTGCGCTTATGTACTTCTCGGGTAAAAACGCATTGATTGATGACGGAGGGTTGAACATCAATGTTCCCGAATTTGCCGAAACGACCGATAACGGGCAGTATATTACATATAAAGGACATAAGTATAAGTATAACGACAGAATTGCCAATGTACTTTGTATGGGTTCTGACCGTGACGCTGAGCTTACCCGAGTGAGTCCCGAAGAGGATGACTTCGCCACAGGCGGACAAGCTGACTCGTTGTTTTTAGCTTCGGTAAATATTGATACAGGCAAAGTTCAGATGGTCAACATCTCCCGCGAAACCATGACGGACGTAAACGTTTATTCCGCAAGCGGTAAAGCCGCCGGCAGCCGTAAAGAACAGATATGTTTAGCGTACGCGTACGGCGACGGTGAGGAAACAAGCTGTCAGAATGAGCTTGTAGCGGTCAGAAGGCTGTTCTATAACCTTCCCGTAAACTTTTATCTGGCATTGAATATCGACGGAATCGCACCCATCAACGACAGCGTTGGAGGCGTAATGGTACGCTCGCCCGAGAATATCGCTCAGTTCCACGAGGGTGAGACCTATCACCTTCGCGGAAGCTTGGCTCAGTCATTTGTTCGCGCCCGTAGCCACGCTACATTTAAAGGCAACAATCTTCGTATGGAAAGACAAAAGATTTATCTCGAGTCTTTTGCTCAGAATGTCTTTACAAAAACACGTTCAAATCTCGGAGCTCCGCTTGATGTCTTTAATACCGCGGATCCATATATTACCACCAACGTAGGACTTAACGAAGTCGCGTTTTTCTCGGTAACCGCGCTAAGGGGCGGATTTAGCGGTCTTGATATCGACAGTGTTCCCGGCGAGGTTAAGGAAGGAAAAAAGTATGCTGAGTTCTATGTGGATGAAAAAGCATTCTTTGAAATGTTCCTGAAATTGTACTATATCAAAGTAGAATAAATAAACAGGGGTCGGCAAGCCGACCCCTGAATTTTTTACATATTAAGCACAAATACCCCGAATGTGAGATACGTCGCGAAAGCTGTCCAGATAATGTATGGTATCTGTATAATTCCCGCGGCGGGACTTATCGCGTAGAACTTCTTTGTCATAATTATTACTAAAACAAGCAGAACGATAATCCACAAAAACGCCAGGAAGTATGCCGAGAGGCTAAAGAAAATTATCGGCCAGAAGAAGTTCACGGCGAGCTGCGCCCCGTAAATCAACAGAGCGCGCTTGCGTTCGTCGGAGGTTGAGTATTTATCGGTGTATACCAGATAGGCGGAAATTCCCATAAGCAGGAACAAAATAGTCCATACGATGGGGAAGAGCCATGACGGCGGTGTCAGAGGCGGCTTTGCCGCTTTGTCAAAACTGCTCATCCCGGGCATTGATATTACCGAGGAAAGCGCTCCTGTTCCCAGACTGATCGCGCAGCTTATTGCCAGTTTCTTGAAATCTATGTTGTGTACTAATTTCATAAAAACAACTCCCAAGCATATTATATGCTGGAGATTAATCTTTTATGAGTAGTCAGTGTTCAGTGGTCAGTAGTCAGCAGTCAGTAGTCAGTAGTCAGTAAATGTCGAGAACAAAACAATACTGTCATCCTGAATGTCAATTCACTGTCATCCTGAGCGTTTTCCTCTGTCATCCTGAGCGTTTTCCTCTGTCATCCTGAGCGTTTTCCTCTGTCATCCTGAGCGAAGCGAAGGATCTTTAAGATTCTTCGTCGCATTGCTCCTCAGAATGACAAGGGGCAAGCCTCAGAATGACAAATAATAGAAACAAAGTCTTAGGTCCAATACAGAACCTAAGACTTTAATTAGTTTATATCATTATTTATCCAATCGGGATACTAACGTATCGGAAGATGGAACGTTTCTCCCCGACCGCAACTGACCACTGATCACTGACCACTGAGAACTGCCTAAACAAACTCCGCGATATTTGCCCAACTCATCAAAAGTTCTCTTTCCTCGGGAATTTTCTTTACCGACTGTGACGCCGCGACAATAGGCATCCAGCTTTGTACAAGTTGTTTTGCGGTGTCTGTCTTGCGGCAATATGTGTTGAGGTATTTTTCAGCCATTTCAGTTTTGCCGTCAAGTGTCAACATGAGGTAAGTTCTCGCCGCGTCTGCAGCTCCGTTTCCCTGAGTAACGTGCGCCCAGTCAATGATATAAGCTTCGTCCTCAGGCGTAATGATAATGTTGCTTGGCACAAAGTCGCCGTGGCAAACCTTGTTGTGCTTTTTCATACCGTTTACTCGGTTGTGAAGCTCATAACGCGCGGTAGCGTCAAGGTCTGACGCGCTGATTTTCTTCTGCATTTTATCGCGCAGGTCAGTGAGCAGGGGAGCGCGTTCCGCGAGAATAGAAATCTGAATATCCACAAATCTGTCAATGTATTCATCGAGTTTGTCGGGGTTCTCCTCAATAAGTTTGCTGAGCGTCTTGCCCTCGATAAAATCGGAAACGATAGCCCATTTTCCGTCGATTTTAGTAACCTCGTGGATTTTTGGAATTTTTATTGTACCGATTTCCTCCACTCTCGCCTGGTTAAGCGCTTCGTTGAGAACAGCTGATTTGGAAAAGCTTTCGTCAAAAACTTTTATAGCTTTATCGCCGTCACGGTAAATCTTTTTCCCTTTTGTTTCAAAAATTATTTTGTCAAGCTTCATATCACTTCGCCTCCTTGTAATCCTTGCCGTAATACGCCTTGAGGTACATTTCTTTGATTTCACTCATAAGCGGATATCTCGGGTTGGCGCCTGTGCACTGGTCATCAAACGCTTGCTCTGTCATAGCGTCAAGGTTGTCGAGGAAGTACTTTTCGTCAACGCCGTAGTCATGGATTGTTTCTTTAATACCGACACGGGCTTTAAGGTCGTTGACAGCTTTGATGAGGTTCTCGACACTCTCGTCGTCATCCTTGCCGCCCAAGCCTAAGTAGCGGGCAACTTCCGCGTATCTCTCTTTGGTGTGAGGATAAGCGTATTGCGGGAATGTTCCCATCTTCGCGGGAACCTCCTCAGCGTTAAATCGGATAACATATTCAAGCATAAGCGCGTTCGCTACACCGTGAGCTATATGATGGAAAGCTCCGAGCTTATGAGCCATAGAGTGGCATACTCCGAGGAAAGCGTTAGCAAAAGCCATACCCGCCATAGTTGCCGCGTGAGCAACCTTTTCACGGGCGACGGGCTCATTCTGTCCGTTGTCGTAGCAAGCGGGAAGATACTCGAAAATAACTTTCAACGCTCTTTCGGCGAGGCTGTCGGTGAAGTCGGTTGCCAGCATTGAAGCGATAGCCTCAAGCGCGTGAGATACCGCGTCGATACCCGAAGCGGCTGTCAGCCCCTTGGGCCCTGACATCATCATATCGGCGTCAACAATCGCCATATCGGGCATAAGCTCGTAATCGGCGAGAGGATACTTTGTGCCGTCGTTCTCGTCGGTGATAACCGCGAAAGGAGTAACTTCCGAACCTGTTCCCGAGGATGTCGGGATAGCCACAAAGTACGCCTTGTCGCCCATATGCGGGAATTTGTAAACTCTCTTGCGGATATCCGAGAACCGCATAGCCATATCAGCAAAGTCAACTTCGGGATGCTCGTAAAGAACCCACATAATTTTACCCGCGTCCATAGCCGAACCGCCACCGATTGCGATAATTACATCGGGGTTAAAAGCCGCCATAGCCCTGGCGCCTTCCTTGGCGGATTTGAGAGTCGGGTCGGGCTGTACATCAAAGAATGTGGTGTGTGTGATACCCATTTTGTCGAGCTCGTCTGTTACGCATTTTGTATAGCCGTTGTTGTAAAGAAACTCATCCGTAACAATAAAGGCTTTTTTCTTATTCATTTCCTCCCCGAGTTCTTTTATGGCTACGGGGATACAGCCTTTCTTTATATAAACCTTTTCGGGAGCCTTGAACCAAAGCATATTTTCTCTCCTCTCGACGACAGTCTTAATGTTAAGTAAGTGCTTGCAGCCAACGTTTTCGCTTATTGAGTTGCCGCCCATAGAGCCGCAGCCGAGTGTAAGCGAAGGCGTAAAGTCAAAGTTGTAAATGTCGCCGATACCGCCGAGCGATGAGGGAGTGTTTATAATAAGACGGCAGGTTTCCATTCTTTTTGCGAATTCATCGAGCTTTTCACGCTCGTTTATGTTGTCTATCCAGAGCACTGAGGTGTGGCCCAGACCGCCGTTGTTATTCAGTAGAGTTTCCGCTATGTCAAGTGAGTCGGAAAAGTCTTTGGACTTATACATACCGAGGATAGTGGTGAGCTTTTCGTGACCGAAAGCCTCGTCAGTGTCTGTGCTCTCAGCTTCGCCGATAATTACCTTTGTTTCCGCGGGAATATCAAAGCCCGCCATTTTTGCTATTGTGACAGGACGCTGACCAACTATCTTTGCGTTAAGCGCGCCGTTAATCATCATAGTTTTTCTTATTTTATCGGCTTCCTCATCATTAAGGAAGTAACAGCCGCGTTTTATAAACTCCGCCTTAACAGCGTCGTAAATGCTTTCCTCGGCGATAATTGTCTGTTCGGTAGCGCATATCATACCGTTATCAAAAGTCTTTGAGTGGATGATAGAGTTCACAGCGACAGTGATATCAGCGCTTTTATCAATGATAGCCGAAGCGTTGCCCGCGCCTACGCCCAAAGCGGGTTTGCCGCTGGAGTACGCCGCTTTAACCATTGAAGGGCCGCCTGTGGCAAGGATGGTGTCGACCTCGCTCATTAACATATTTGTCATTTCGAGCGAGGGTTTGTCAATCCACGCGATAATGTCCTCGGGAGCGCCTGCCTTTACAGCGGCTTCAAGGACAATTCTGGAAGCCGCTATTGTGCTTTCCTTTGCTCTCGGGTGAGGTGAGATGATGATACCGTTTCTCGTTTTAAGGGATATCAGGCACTTGAAAATCGCTGTGGAAGTCGGGTTGGTTGTGGGGATAACCGCGCCGATAACACCTATGGGAACAGCAATTTTTGTGGTGCCCATAGCTTCGTTTCTTTCAATAACGCCGCAGGTTTTAGCGTCGCGATATTTGTTGTAGATGTTTTCGGAGGCATAGTGGTTCTTAATAACCTTGTCCTCGACGATACCCATTCCTGTTTCCTCTACAGCCATTTTCGCGAGTGGGATTCTCGCCTGATTTGCGGCCGTAGCGGCTGCAAGGAAGATTTTATCTACCTGCTCCTGTGTGTACTGAGCGAACTTTGCCTGAGCCGTTCTCACTCTTTTGAGAGCCGCTTCAAGCGCGGGAACGCTGTCAACAATCAGGTGTTCTTTAGCCATAATAATTTACCTCCGTTTTACTTTTCAACATAAGAAAGCTTACATTTTTTAGCCGCTTTAATCGCGGATGAGCCTTTGGGTGCGATAACCTTGGTTTTTGCTCCTGTCTTGAATGCTGTATCCGCAACCTTTGTATTCTTGCTCAATACTTTAATTTCGGTAAGCGATTTACAATCCGCGAAAGCAAGGCTGTCTATTTTCTTAACTTTTTTGGGAATAATTATCTTTTCGATACTTGAGGCGTTAAAAGCGTTTATTCCAATAGTTTCAAGGGTTTCGGGCAGTTCGATTTCAGTTAAAGCGAATGTAGCGAAAAACGCGTTGTCGCCGATTTTTTTAACTCCCTCAGATATGTTTACGATATTGAGTTTTTGACACAGAGCGAAAGCGTATCCGTCAATTTCCTTCATACCGTCGGGCATTGTTACGCTTTCAATATCCAGACCCTTGAACGCGCTCTTCGCGATGTTCTTAACAACTCTACCTTCGTAGTCAATCGGAATACTTACGTCTTTATCCTTGCCGTCATAGGCAGAAACAGCGAGTGTGCCGTCATCATTAAGCTTATATCCTACACCGTACTCGTCTCTGAGAGGGGGCGCGGTTGTGGACTGAATGGATACCGTCGAATCCGACGATGAACAATTGCACGCGCTGAACACTATAACGGAGAACAGAAGCGTTGTGATAAGTATAATTGCTGTTAATCTTTTCATAATAATCACCACTTTAAAAATATTATACTATTAAAAATAGTATATCATATCAAAATGCTTTTGTATAGCGTTTATTGCATATTACCATGTTGTTAAATTTTTGTCAATCTTTTCAAAAAAAGAGAGTACCCCTCGAGAGGGGTACTGTGCTTTGATATTATATTATGAAAAATCCAAACACGCCAAGTATAACCGAAATCACGGCGCCGACAATTACATCAGAAACATAATGCACACCCGCCAATACCCTGGACACACATATAAGTATTCCGAGTATAATCATCGCGATACCGGCGTAAATGTTCACATACAAAAACGCCATAGCAATGATAAATACACTCGCCGCGTGACGGCTCGGAAAGCTCTGCCCGTTTTTATTTTTCCTGATTAGCGGATTAATGTCCAGCGCCTCATACGGCCTCGCTTTATTGATAACAAGTCTGAGAAGCGTGACCATAACAAAGGTTACCGCGGGAATAACCAAGATTTTGACGAAGTCCGCAATCTGTCTGTTCCATAATGTGTATAAAAGCAAAAGCGGATACAAAACAAAAACAGGATAGGAGGCGTATTTGTATATAATTCTTAATAAGAAATATAATTTTTCGTGATTGTTAAAAAACTTTTCGATTCTGTCATAACGTGATTTAGTCATAATATAATCATATCACGTTTTTCATTCTATGGCAACATCATATTCCCTGAACCAATAGTCGAGTTCGATAATATACGCCAGTATCTGCGGAGCTTTCATCAACTGACCGTACCAAGGCGAGCTTATACCATCGGGATTGTTGATGATTTCCATAACGCCTTTCTCACTGAGAAGTTCGGTCAGAGGCGTTTTTGTTTTCATTATATCCATAACTCTCTGCGCGCAAATATTCATATATACGGGGTTGTGCGTTTTAGGGTACGGGCTTTTCTTTCGCCATGCTATATCATAGGGGAGAATATCTTCAAAAGCTTTTCGTACAATACCTTTCTCCCTGCCTTTGTACGCCTTGATTTCCCACGGCATATTGTACGCGTACTCCACGATTCTGTAATCACAGAAAGGCACTCTGACCTCCAGCCCGCTGTACATACTGCACCTGTCCTTTCGCTCCAGCAGGCACTGCATAAACCAGTAGTAATTGAGATTGAACATTTCTCTCATTCTCGCGTCGAGCTTACTGTCTGAGCGGAGCTTGTCGGTGGCTTTAACGGTATCAAGATATTTTTCGCGGACATATTCCTCTCCCTTTGGAAGAACCCCGTCTTTGAGAATGCTTCTGCGTACATCCTGTGAGCGTGACCACGGAAAGCAATCTTCAAAAAGTATATCTTTATTGTGATACCAGGGATAACCGCCGAACAGTTCGTCGGCGCATTCGCCCGACAAAGCGACTGTATAGTTCTTTTTTATTTCCTCACAAAACAGCAGCAAGGAGCTGTCAACGTCCGCGTACCCCGGCAAATCCCGCGCAATAACACTGTCATAGAGCGCGTCGGCAAGCTGTTCGTTATCGAGTATAACCTCTTTGTGAACTGTGTCGGCGTTTTCGCTCATAAGCTTTATAAACTCAACATCGGCGGTGGGCTGAAACAGGCTCTTTTCAAAGAACTTCATATTATCTCTGTACTCAACCGAAAAGGTTGTTATTTCACCGATATTATTTCTGTTAAAGAAATTTGAAGCGGTCTGTACAATTATACTGCTGTCAAGACCTCCCGACAGGAAAAAGCACAAAGGCACATCCGACACGAGCTGTCTTTCAACGGCGTCGGTCAAAAGATATCTCACATATTCAATCGCTTTGTGTTCGCAGTCGTTAAACTCCTTCGCCTCAAGTTTAAAGTAGCGGTTTTTCCTGAGTCTGCCGCCCTCGTATACGGCGTATTCCCCGGGTAATAATTCCTTCACGTTCTTGAAAACTCCGCTCCCGGGTGTTCCCGCGGGTCCTAAAAAGAAGATTTCGTACAAGCCTTCGTCGTTTATAACGGGCTTAACTTTTCCGCTTTTTAACAGCGTTTTTATCTCCGAGCCGAACACAATTCCCGAATCAAATTCGCTGTAATAAAACGGTTTTACGCCGATTCTGTCACGACAAAAAAACAGCTTCTTGTTATATGTCTCATAAACCGCGAAAGCAAAAATACCGTTTAGTTTCTCAGCGCAGTTTTCGCCGTACTCAATATAACTTTTGAGCACGACCTCGGTGTCGCTGTGTCCTTTAAATGTATAGCCTTTTCCTTTTAGTTCAGTTCTCAGCTCCTCGGTGTTGTAAAGCTCGCCGTTATATACAATTACATATTTTTCATTTTTCATTCCGCACATCATCGGTTGTTTTCCGTTCTCTTTGTCGATTACAACCAGTCTCCTGTGAATGAGCGCGGTGTTATGGTCAATAAATATTCCGTTTTCGTCAGGTCCTCTTCTTGTCAGCGTCTTTGACATTTCCGATAATACTCCCAGTTTTTCCGACAAATCCTCATACCTGTCTACAAGCCCTGCGATTCCGCACATAATGTTTCCTCCTAAAGTTTCTTAATGCTGTAAATGAAGCTCACCGCGCAGAGAATAAGAAGCGCGCTGCCTACCGCCGAAGTGCTGAGACTCAGATTAAGCGGCGTCTTTACGCTTGAAAACACGGGTAAGCTGATATTGAATATTTTAATAAATATAAATGTAAATAAAGCGCTCAAAAGCCCTTGTACAATTCTGCATAAGAAAAATAAAGCTTTGTTGATTTTAATATTTTTCAATGCTGTAAAGATTTGAAAATGAACGCATAAACCGCCGAATCCGGTCGAGAAAGCGATGAATAAAATGTTGTTGTTCTCAGCGAGCAGATTACACGCTGTCGTTACTTCCAGAAATACGCTGAAATATTTGACTGAATCCGTCGGGAGTTTTTCGGCAATTCCTATAACCGCCGAAAAAGCTACCACCATCCCGCACATTTCAAGCATACCGTAAGCGGAGCTTGTGACTGATTTCGTAACGGCTGAAGTGAAAGTGACAGGAGGATTGTTTAATTCTGCACAAGAATTATAATCGCTCTTTGCAGTAGTAATAAATTTATTCAGAATACCGATAATTATTACTGACAGTATCTGCGCGGCGAGCATACACACGCCAATCGACCGATTGGACAGCAATTCCCCGCCAACAAACGTAATCAAAAACCCGGGACCCGCTCCGACTGCGAAGTACGACGCTTTTACAGCGTCGTTTTTGCTTATCCTGCCGTTTTCGGCGAGAGTTGAAATTCCTCTAGCCCCGACAGGATATCCTCCTATCATACTCATTATGATTACCGCCGATAAATTCCCTGAAACCCCGAATAATTTCGGGCAGATTTTTTCGGTGAGTTTTCCGAGTTTTTCGGACAAGCCGCTCTCGGCAATAAAAACAGAAATTATCATAAAAGGAAAAATTGAAGGAATTAATACCTCCGCGCAAAAGAAAATTCCATTGAGCGCTCCCTGCGCGCATTCCTTTCCCCACAATAAAACAGCTGTTATGATTATTGCGGCGAAAACAAACTCGCCGAGCGTCTGCTTGTTTTGGATTTTATTCATCATTTTTATTCACCTTTAATATATATGAAATTGGGTGATAGATAATGAAAAAATCTGATAAAAGCCGAAAAATCCCCTCTGAGCTTACATATAATCTTCCGATAATTGAGTTTACGGGGGACAGGAGCGTTTTGGTGGAGGGCTCCACAGGGGTGTTGAAATATGATAGCGAGATTGTAAGAATTAACACACGTTCTATGATAATAGCTTTTTTCGGGAGAGGTCTGACGCTTAAATGTATATCTCCAACTGCCGTCATTATTGACGGATATATCACGAAAACAGAGTTTATAAGGTGATACAATGGTACTTAAAATCATACGGTGGCTCAGAGGATACATAGTCTTTTCTCTGAATGGAGCGTTCCCCGAACGCTTTCTGAATCTGATTAACAAGCGCGGCATCCGCAACTGGGACTTTGTTCCCGCGGGAGACGGATATGTCGGAAAAATGTTTTTGTCCGATTATCTCAGAATCCGACCGACAGCCCGCAAAGCAAATGTAAGACTGAGGGTTAATCAAAGAGAGGGGTTTCCGTTCTTTGTGAAAAAATACAAACGCCGCAAAGGGCTGTTTTTCGGAGCGGTGGCGGCTGCTTTGATATTAGTCCTAATGAGTCAGTTTGTTTGGGATATCAGATTTGTCGGAGCCGAGGGGCTGAGTTTAGTAGAGCTGAATCACGCGTTTGATGAGAGCGGATTCAAGGTTGGTGTTTTTAAGAATCAAGTGAACGTATCGGAGGTCGAAAGGCAGGTAATGCTCAAAGTTCCCGAGGTCAGATGGATTTCTGTTAATATGCTGAATAATGTGGCGACGGTTGAAATAAAACAGCAAAGCGAACCTCCGAGGATGAAGAAGAAAACCTATCCGTGCAATATTATAGCCTCAGATGATGGCGTTATCACCGATATTATCGTCAAAGACGGTACCTGCGAGGTCAAGCGCGGTTCTGCTATTGCTCAAGGTCAGCTTATGGTGAATTCGGCTGTCGCTATCGGAGAGGATAAAAAGAAATATGTACACAGTGAAGCTCGGATTTTGGCTGACGTTTTTGATAAATATTCCGTAAAAATACCAAAAGCAAAAAATAAAATAATTCTAAAACAGAACTATACAGAGAAATCTAATCTAAAATTCCTGTTTTTTGAATTCCCATACAAGCTGTCGCCGTCACTCGAGGGGGAAGAGGCGGGCGTTACTCTTAACGAAAAGCTAAAGTTCAACGAAGTAACCCTGCCTTTGGGAAGAACAACCCGTCGTTCATATTGTTTTGATACGAAAAAACAAGAGCTGACAAAATCCGAAGCTGAAAAAATCCTGAAAACCCGACTCTTGCTCCACGAGTGCTTTTGCGAGGGGAAAAGCGAGGTTAAGCAACGAAAGTTTAGCCTTTCGCAAACAGCTGACTGCTACATTCTGACCGCGGATTATCTTTTCAACAAAAATATAGCCCGAAAGAAAAAAGTCAACGTTGAATAACTCTCGCGGATATGTTATAATCATTTCATCTTAATATATAGAAAGATGATAATATGAAAATCCTTTGTATCGGTGATGTGGTAGGTAAAATCGGTTGCGAGTTTTTGCGTTCAAAACTGCCCAACCTCAAAAGGTTCTACGGAATCGATATGGTTATCTGTAACGGCGAAAACTCCGCTGACGGCAACGGCGTGACGCCCGTATCTGCGAAGTTTCTTTTTGACAGCGGAGTCGACGTGATAACGCTCGGCAACCATTCCTTCCGCCGTAAGGAAGCGTATGAATATCTCGACAATACGCCGTATATAATCCGTCCCGCGAACTATCCGAGCGGCACAACCCCCGGCGCGGGCGTGTGTGTTTTTGATATGGGCAGAATCAGCGTCACTGTAATTAATCTTATCGGTACCATGTATCTTGATAATTCCCTGCAAAGTCCTTTTGATATAATTGACGGCATACTCGAAAAGAACGATAGCAAAATCACCGTTGTGGATTTCCACGCCGAAACCACCTCGGAGAAGCTGTCATTGGGTTATTATCTTGACGGCAGAGTATCGGCGGTTTTCGGCACTCATACTCACGTTCAAACGTCGGACGACCATGTTTTGGGCGGCGGAACAGGTTACATCACCGACGTCGGAATGACCGGACCTATCAACTCTGTTCTGGGTGTAAAACCTGAAATCGCCATAAATAAATTCAAAACCCGTATGCCCGTCCGATTTGAGATAAAAAACGGCGAATGCAAACTTGAAGCGGTAATTTTTGATATTGACGAAAAAACGGCGAAAACTAAATCTACCGAAAGATTAAGAATTATGTAAAATATTACATAATTAGTACTTGAAAAATTGATTGTTTGTTAGTATAATGATATTGTATATCCATTACTATGTTTTATTACGCAATAGGTAAGGAAGTGTATTTATGAACGGACAAGATTTAAAACAGGCTGTAATCTCAGGTTCAAACAACATATGCAGTAAGAAGCTTATGATTAACGACCTAAACATTTTCCCTGTACCCGACGGTGACACAGGCACAAATATGTCTATGACCACCACTGCCGCTGTCAACGCTATCGCTGACGACGACAGCACGAACGCGGGTGTAATCGCCAAGGCGATAGCCTCCGCGATGCTCAGAGGCGCGAGAGGCAACTCGGGTGTTATCCTGTCACTTTTGTTCAGAGGTTTTTCTCAGGGCTTGAGTGATAAGGAAGAGATTACGGGTAAGGATGTAGTCAAAGCTTTGGGCTTAGGTGTTGATGCAGCGTACAGCGCTGTTATGAAACCCACTGAAGGCACAATCCTCACAGTAGCCCGTGTAGGTTACGAGGGCGGACTTAAGGTTGTCAACAAGAACGATAACCTTGTATATGTCTGGGAACAGATTTGCAAATCCGCTGAGGAAGCTTTGGAAAAAACTCCCGAGTATCTCCCTGTTTTAAAGAAAGCGGGCGTTGTTGACGCGGGCGGTATGGGCTTGCTCTCAATATTTGAGGGAATGCTTTCATACTTCAGAGACGGAGTAGTTGTTGAATATGAGGAGAATAATTCTCAGGAAGAACTCGACAGCTTTTCAAGCACCGTTGCTGAATTTGACGAAGTTATCAACTTTACCTATTGCACTGAGTTTATCGTAGGCCGCGATACCGAAATCGGTACCGACCCCAACGAACTCAGATTGTTCCTGGAGACCATAGGCGATTGCGTTGTAGTTGTAAACGACGAGGAAATCATAAAGGTTCACGTTCATACCGAACAGCCCGGCGACGCTCTCAAGAAAGGTCTGGAATACGGCCAGCTCCTCACTGTTAAGGTCGAGAATATGAGAGAACAGCACAAAAAGGCTAAAGAGGACAACGCCGCTAAGCCTAAGAAAGAAGCTCCCAAGCAGAAGCTTGAGCCTGCCGAGCCTACCGAGGATATCGGTTTTGTAGCTGTTGCCGCCGGCGACGGAATGACAAATCTCTTTAAGGATCTCGGCTGCGCCAATGTTGTATCGGGCGGTCAGTCGATGAATCCCAGCACAGATGATATATATGCGGCTGTTATGGCTACTCCCGCCAAGACAGTATTCGTTCTGCCCAACAACAAAAACATTATTATGGCTGCTCAGCAAACCGTAGCAATGGTTGAGGACAGAGAGGTAATAATTGTTCCCACACGTACAATTCCTCAGGGAATGACAGCTATATTGAACTATGACCCCGAGCTTTCTCCCGCTAGCAATAAGGATATGATGATGGACGCCGCTAAGGCGGTGGCAACAGGTCAGGTGACATTTGCCGCGCGCAACAGTGAGTTCGGACATCAAAAGATTAAAGAGGGCGAAATCATCGCGCTCGAAAACGGAAAGCTTACTATTACCGAGAAAACTCCCGTCAGAGCGGCTATTAAACTCGCGAAGAATATGATTAATCACGATACCTCGTTTGTTACTCTTATTTACGGTTCTGACGTCAGCGAGGAAGACGCTCAGGAAGCTTATGAAGCTATTCAGGACAGGTTCGGTTCAAAGGTTGACGTTTCACTCGTTAACGGCGGACAGCCGATTTACTACTTCGTATTAAGTGTAGAATAAAAAAACATAACTTTTGGGGATACCGTTTCGGTATCCCTGCGTTTTTCTGTAAAGGGAAGCATATGTCGTCACTATACTCAATGAAAATTGAACAACTTAGCGGTATCGGTTCAAAGCGCGCTGAGCTTTTTCATAAGCTCGGCGTGTATTCGGTCGGCGAGTTGCTTAACTATTATCCGCGTGATTACGAGGACTGGTCGGACATCACCGAAATAAAAGATGTTAAGGACAGCTCCGCCGTATGTATCAGAGCGGTGGTTGGTTCCGCCTTTAAAACAGGATACACCAAGAGCGGCAAGTTTATTGCCCGCGTCGCTGTATATGACGACAGCGGCGGAGCGGAGCTTGTGTTTTTCAACAATCGCTATATAGTAAATATGTTGAAGTACGGAGAAACCTACCTGTTTTTCGGTAAAGCGTCCCACACTCTCGACGGCGTAAATATGGTTTCACCAGTTTTTCAACCCGACAAGAGCTTTACCGCGGTTCAGCCCGTTTATAATCTGACGGCGGGGCTTAACAATAAATTCATAATTAATACCATGAAAAAAGCGCTTCTGCTTCTTCCCGAAACCGTGAACGATCCTCTGCCCGATGAACTGCGGCAAAAATTTAAGCTTTGCGACTTGAAGTACGCGATAAACAATATCCATTTTCCCGAGAGCATTGCGGCTCTGGAAAGCGCGAGAAAACGCTTGGTTGTCGAGGAGCTCCTTGTGCTCAATCTTGGGCTGAGAAGTCTCAAAAACCGAAAACGCTCAACTAACCGTAACCTGATTACCTCTGATTATTCCAAGCAGTTTGAGAGCCTTCTTCCGTTTGAACTGACAAACGCCCAAAGAAGAGTAATCGAGGAGTGTGTGGGGGATATGAAAAATCCCGACCTGACACTTAACCGCCTTGTTCAGGGTGATGTGGGTTCGGGAAAAACAGCAGTCGCGGCTTCAATCTGCTATACAACAATTAAGAACGGCAAACAATGCGCGTTTATGGCTCCCACAGAAATACTCGCGGAGCAGCATTATAATTCCTTGAAAGAATTACTAGAGCCTGTCGGAATAAAAACAGCGCTTCTTACGGGCTCGTTGAAAGCGAGCGAAAAGGACAATATAAGACAAAAGCTGGAATCGGGAGAAATTGATCTGGTAATAGGTACTCACGCCCTTATCACCGATAAAACGTTGTTTTCGGATTTGGGGCTTGTAGTTACGGATGAACAACACCGTTTCGGTGTAGCCCAAAGAGCAAAACTGCTTTCAAAAGGCAACAGCCCGCATCTGCTTGTAATGAGCGCAACTCCGATTCCCCGAACTCTCGGTTTGATTATATTCGGGGATTTGGATATCTCAATAATAGATGAGCTTCCTCCCGGACGGCAGGAAATAGAAACTTTGATTATCGACTCGTCAAAGCGTGTAAGAGCGCTTGGTTTTGTTCGTGATGAAGTAAAAAAAGGCAGACAGGCGTATATAGTTTGTCCGCTTATTGAGGAAAGCGAAAGCGACCTTGTATCCGCGCAGGAGTACGCGGCTGAGCTTATGCTCAACTATTTCAATGATATCCCAATAGGTATTCTTCACGGCAAAATGAAATCCGCCGAAAAAGAATCTGTTATGCGTGATTTTGCCGATAATAATATAAAAATACTTGTTTCAACAACTGTAATAGAGGTCGGTATCGACGTTCCCAACGCCACGATAATTATGATCGAGAACGCCGAGCGGTTCGGACTTTCACAGCTTCATCAGCTACGCGGCAGAGTAGGACGCGGCGATGAAAAAAGTTACTGCATACTTGTTTCCGACAGCAGAACTCAAAATGCCTATGAACGGCTCAAGACAATGAAATCCACCCGCGATGGATTTAAAATCGCGGACGCGGATTTCAAGCTCAGAGGTCCCGGTGACTTTTTCGGTTCACGCCAGCACGGTTTGCCGAAGCTTTCCATAAGCAGTCTCGCGGATACGCGAAACCTTGACTTGTCCCAAAAGATTGCTGATTACGTCATTAAAGATTCCAATAATCTTACCGACGACCGTTACAGAGCGCTCAAAGGTGAAATCACCCGTCTTTTTAAATCCACAGGCGATGAAACTCTCAATTAAATTCATCTTGAAAAATAAAATAAGTTGTATTATAATATTCTCACCCTTACATAGGAGAGTGAAAAAATGAAAAAGAAACTATCTGTTATTCTTTCTTTGATACTGGTATTGTTTACGATTATGTCCGCTGCTGTTATTCCCTCGGCGGCTGTAAGCTACACCAACGATATAAACCTGAAATCAAAAACAGCCCTTCTTGTTAATCTGGATACGGGACAGACTGTATTCAGCAGAAAGGCTGATGTCAAGCGTTATCCTGCTTCGACAACGAAGATTATGACATACATAATTGTTGTAGAAAACGTTGATAATCTTGAAAAAACCAAGGTTAAAGTAAAGCAGAGCGTTCTCAATGCCCTCAAAGGCACAGGCAGTTCAAGCGCGGGACTTCAGGATCACGTTAATGAAAAATTATCCGTTCTCGATTTGCTTTATTGTATGATGGTTCCCTCGGGAAATGACGCGGCTATGGTGCTTGCTGATTATGTAGGCAAGGGTAATATCAAGAACTTCGTCAATATGATGAACGACAAGGCTAAGGAGCTTGGCTGTAAGGACACTCATTTCGAGAATCCCGATGGATTGCATAACGACAATCATTACACCACAGCAAATGACCTCGCTAAGATGGCGCAGTACGCGCTCACCCTTCCGGAGTTCGCGAAGGTTACCAATACAGATACATTCTATCTCGCTGACAACGATTATCCGCTTGTTACAACCAACTATCTCATAGACGCGAACCGCGGCGGCGATTATTACTATCAGTACGCTCAGGGCATTAAGACAGGCACAACCGACGAGGCGGGACACTGCCTTGTTACAAAGGGCGAGGCTGACGGATACTCATATCTCGGCGTATTTATGATGAACCCGATTAAAGATCCTGATGAGTACGGCACAATGATTGACGCAAAAAATATGTTTAAATGGGCTTTGACCGAGCTCGAGCTCAATCAGGTAGCTTCATCGGAAACTCCTATGTGTGAGGTTAAAGTGAATCTCGCGTGGGGTAAAGATTCTGTTCAGCTCGTTCCGCAAAAGAGTATTAACGCTATTGTTCCCACAAGCTATAAGGATTCGGATATAGTCGTAGAGACCAAAGTCCCCGAAAGTGTAGACGCTACTATTAACGAGGGTGACGTAATCGGCAAGGCAACTGTATACTACAACGGTCCCGACGCTGACGGCAAACAGAAAATCGGCGTTGTAAATCTTGTTTCAAGCGAAACCATCGAGCGCAGCGGTATTCTGTATGTGTTCTCGATTATTCAGGGGATTGTGGCGTCCAACTGGTTTGTGCTTGTAATCGTGCTGATTATCATTCTGCTTGTAATCTATATTATTATCAGTTCGATAATCAAGCGGCGCAATCGTAAGCGTAAGCGCAACGTAAAACATTACAGAAATTTCTAAACCAATAACCGCTGTTATTATTTAACAGCGGTTATTTTTACATTTTTAAAGTATCTGTTAAGACTTTCCTTCCAGCTCATACCGCTTTTGCACATTTCATTTATGCTGTAAAAGCTCACACCGGGTTTTGCGTCATATGTATAATCGGCGCTTAAAAGATCCCAGGGGTTTGCCGCGGCTTTCAGATACGGCTGTTCGCTTTTACAAGCGCCGTTTGTAATGTAATAATACGGTGTTTTAACAGCTTTTTCTTTATATGTAATACAAAGATTTTTTGTATCTTTACATATTATTTCCAAATCAGAATATGTTTTTTTGCCGTCTTTGTGTTTTTTTAAAAAACCTTTCTTGCTCAGGGTTTTTGCTTTTTCTCCCGCTTTATAATTCGAATTTAGAATTATAGCAACAGCTTTAAGGCCTTCCTTACAGTAGTTCTCATTGTATTCGTACGCCAGCATATCCGTTAATTCTGTATCTTTTTGAGCGGAGGATTCGTTATCCGAAGATTTAGGGATGTTTATTCCGGCGGTGAACAGGGGAATTGCGATTAAAAAAATTGCGATAAGTGTGAGCGCTGTAAAATGTTTTTTCATATTTTTACTCATTTTGCTTTTTATTCCTTGACATAATTGACGGTTTGTCTTAAAATATTATATGTTTAAAAATATGTATTATTACAACTACTAACTCCATTGAAAGGATAGTTATATGAAATCGAAACTTTGTTGGGCGACATTTATACCTGTGACTCTGATTGCCATTATTCTGAAAGCGCTGGAGTCATTCAGTGTTATTCCGTCGCTTCCGGGTAAAATGCTTTCCTATACCGCGCTCGGTCTTATACTTTTGACTTTTATAATCAATATTATATTTGTCGCGAGTGACAAGGAGACTTCACCCGCGTATTTGCTTTCCCGTAATGTTCCCGCCGCTGTATTTTTGCTTATCTCGGCGGCGATGATAACATCAAAATCAGCTTTGACGATCATTCTTGCTCTTCAAAACAATAAATTTGATTTTTTGATTCTTGCGATGACTTTGCTGGGAATTGTTACGGCTGTTTGTTTGGTGGTAATTTCGCTTGCTCATATCCAGGGCAGGAACTTCCTTCCGCGAATGGGCGCTTTTCTGCTTGTAATGCCTGTATGGGCGGGGCTTGTGCTTGTTTATGAGTTTCTTGAAAACCGTAAGGTTTCCGTTGCCGATGTTGATGAGTTCAAGCTTTTCGCTTTGGCGTTTATGATGATTTTCCTGTTCAAGCTTTCAATGATAATATCTACTGTTGACGGCAGAAACCCCGTAAAGGCTATGTTCCTTTACGGATTGCCGATGGCTTCTCTGTGCTTGTCAATAGGAGCTGTAAATGTATTTGATATTATAAAGAACGGCATTGATTATTCCGAAAATGTTTTCGGATTTGCCCTTTGCGCGCTCGGCATATACGCGGTTTTGTTTATTCGAGAGATTACCAGTTTAATGCGTACGAAGTCGGAGCAGGTCATTAAATTTGATCTGGATGATTTTGACGAGCAGCAGCGTGTGTACGGCGCTTATCAGGACAATTATGTGGCCACCCCCGATGAGCAGACAGGCGACTATGACTATGATTATACAAGCGCCAGTGAAGAATCAGAGGTATATGTAACCGAAAAGGATAAACATTATACTTCAGATTATGACTACGATTACAGTTACGGTGGATATGGCGGAAACAGCGATCAGGATGACCTGGTAGCTCCCCCCGAAGCTCCGACTGAGGATGACGACGTTATTTATGTTGACAGCGATGTTGTTGACGATTTTGAGGAGAAAGTGCTTCATTCAAGCGTCAGAGACGTTGAAAGCCCCGTAAATGACAAAGAAACAGAATACGACGATGAGCAAATGGCAAAAATAGATAAGTTGATTGAAGATATTAACAACTGATAATTATTGACATTTAGCTTTTTCGGTGATAGTATAATATATGCGTTGAGGAAGACAAGACCCGGCGATACGTTTTCTCAGAGAGTATGCGGTTGGTGTGAGCATACAAAACGCCGCTTAGGTTACCGCTTCTGAGCTCCGCGCAGGAAATGGCGCGGCGGGCAATTCCGTTAAAGATTCAATGAGTTTCAATTCAGGTGGAACCGCGTTTGATAATTCAACCGCCCTGATGTCCTTCGGATATCAAGGCGGTTTTTGTTATTATGCAGAAGATAGCAATGACACGTATGATTAAAAAAATAAAAAAGGAGATAAACAAATGTTAAATGTGGAATTAAAGGGCGGAGTAGTCAATCAGTATGAGGAGAACATCACTCCTGCCGAAATTGCCAAATCAATAGGAATGGGATTGTACAAGTCCGTATGCGCCGCCAAAATTGACGGCGAGGTTTTTGACTTGAGAACACCTCTGACAAAGGATTGCAAGGTTGAACTTTTGACCTTTGACGATAAAGACGGCAAGCATGCTTTCTGGCACACAGCGTCACATATTCTCGCTCAGGCTGTAAAGCGGCTTTATCCCGAGGCTAAGTGCGCCATAGGCCCCGCGATTGAAAACGGCTTCTACTATGACTTTGATGTGGAAAAGCCCTTTACGCGCGAGGACCTCGACAAAATCACAGCCGAAATGAAAAAAATTGTTAAATCCAAAATAGCTGTTGAAAAATTCGAGTTGGAACCCGATGACGCGGTTAAACTGCTTGAGGATATGAACGAGCCCTATAAGGTTGAACTCTGCAAAGAGCATACGGACAAGGGCGAGAAGATAAGTTTCTATAAACAGGACGATTTCACAGATCTTTGCGCGGGTCCCCACCTTATGGACGTAAGCTCCGTCAAGGCTATCGCTTTGACCAATTGCACAGGCGCTTACTGGCGCGGCGACGCTAAAAACGCTCAGCTATGTCGTGTTTACGGCGTGGCTTTCCCCAAAGCGTCAATGCTCGAAGCGCACCTCGAAATGATGGAAGAAGCCAAAAAGCGCGACCATAACAAGCTTGGCAGAGAGCTCGAACTATTCACCACTGTTGACTATATCGGACAGGGACTTCCGATTATGCTCCCCAAGGGCGCTCGTGTAATTCAGCTCTTACAGCGTTTCGTTGAGGACGAGGAGCAGAAGCGCGGCTGGCTGCTCACAAAGACTCCGTTTATGGCTAAATCAGACCTTTACAAAATCAGCGGTCACTGGGATCATTACAAGGAAGGTATGTTTGTGCTCGGCGACGAGAAAAAGGACGATGAGGTTTACGCTTTGCGTCCGATGACTTGCCCGTTCCAGTATCAGGCTTATCTTAACCGCCAGCGTTCTTACAGGGATTTACCGCTTAGATATAATGAGACTTCAACATTGTTCCGCAACGAGGCTTCCGGAGAAATGCACGGACTTATCCGTGTGCGTCAGTTTACAATTTCCGAGGGGCATCTTATGTGTACTCCCGAACAGCTTGAGGATGAGTTCAAAAACTGTCTTGAGCTTGCGATATTTATGCTCAAAACTGTCGGACTTTATGAGGATGTAAGCTATCGCTTCTCACAGTGGGACCCCAACGACAGAGATAAATTCATCGGAACAGAGGAGGAATGGAACTCTGTTCAGGGCATGATGGGACGTATTCTTGAACATCTTGAAATACCTTACGAAATCGGTGTGGGCGAAGCCGCGTTCTACGGCCCCAAGCTCGATATACAGATAAAGAACGTCTACGGCAAGGAGGACACACTCATTACAATCCAGATTGATGGATTTATCGCGGAAAAATTCGGTATGGAGTATGTCGACAAGGACGGCAAAAAGAAAAATCCCTATATTATCCACCGTACATCAATCGGTTGCTATGAGCGTACGCTGGCTCTGCTTATCGAGAAGTACGCGGGCGCTTTCCCGCTGTGGCTCGCTCCGACGCAGGTTAAGATTCTGCCCATCGCCGACCGTCACTTTGACTATGCTTACTCGATTAAAGCCGAGCTCGAAAAGAACGGAATGCGTGTCGAGATTGATGACCGCAGTGAGAAAATCGGATACAAAATCCGCGAGGCTCAGCTCGAAAAAGTTCCCTATATGTTCGTAGTAGGCGATAAGGATATCGAGAACAACGCTGTTTCTGTTCGTCACCGCAAGGACGGAGACCTTGGTTCAATGGCTCTTGCTGATTTTATTGCAGACGCTATGAAGGAAATCGAGTCTAAGGAGATAAAATAATTGAGAAGAAAAACTGAACGCTACGGAGCTGTTGATCGAACTTTTGAGATAAAGCTTAACAAGCCCGCCAAAGGGCTTAAAGCAGTCAAAGTTCTAATCATTGTTTTGCTTGTCGCGATAGTTCTGGGTTTGGTTTTTGTCGGTTCAAGACTGTATTTTTCAAATGATAAAAAGACTGTGAAAACCTCCGAGACAGAGGCTTTCGCTGACACCGAACTGAACGATGAGCTGCTCAGGATTGTCAACAAGAGCAATTCTCTCGAGAAGGACTATGTTCCCGAGCTTGTTGAACGTGACGGCTATTCCGTTTCTCCGCTTGCGGCGGAATCGCTTGATTCTCTGCTTGAGACAGCAGAGAAAAACGGGATAAACCTCAGTGTTGCGAGCGCTTATATTTCATATGATGAACAACACAAACTCTATACTAAAAAGTACAAGTATAACAGAAAGCGTTATAATCTTACCGAGGTTCGCGCTCAGGCTAAAACCGAGACAGTTGTTCCCCAGGCGGGCAACAGCGAGGCTCAGACAGGATTGCTTGTGACTTTCAGGACAAAAGGGAAGTTCGCGGGGTCAAAGGCTTCAAGCTGGCTTAGGAGCAATAGTGTCGATTATGGCTTTGTTGAGCGCTATCCCGCTGATAAAACGGATTCAACCTCTATGGAAGCTAATGAGGCGGTTTACAGATTTGTCGGAAAGGACAACGCTATGATGATGCGCAGCCTTAACAAAACCCTTAACGAGTATGTGCTTTATATCAATTCCAGATAAAAACATTGAAAAAACACTTGCATTTTACAAAAAAGTATTGTATAATCCTAATGTTACGAAGAATTTATGCCGAATGAGGTGAATAAAATGAAAAATGGAATCCATCCCGATTATTATCAGACTACTATTACATGTCACTGCGGCAATGTAATCGAAACCGGTTCAACAAAAAAGGATATCCGTGTTGAAGTTTGCTCCAAGTGTCATCCTTTCTTCACAGGTAAACAGAAGTTAGTTGATACAGGCGGACGTGTAGACAGATTCAAAAAGCGTTTCAATATGGATTAATTTATTGAGTGTATTAGGGCGACAGATGTCGCCCTTTTTTCCTTAAAAGGTGT
This sequence comes from uncultured Ruminococcus sp., assembly GCA_902785365.1. GTDB lineage: Bacteria > Bacillota > Clostridia > Oscillospirales > Acutalibacteraceae > Ruminococcoides. The sequence goes on from CACZYC010000001.1 coordinate 252,047, forward strand.
TTGTTATGAATGCAACCTATAAAACCGTTAAAAACTTCGCGCACGATGAAATTGTAGAAAAACGCTCGCGTTTTATCGGTTATTGTAAACCTGTTAAAACCGAGTATGAAGCGGTAGAGTTTATCAACAAAATTAAAAAGGAGCATTGGGACGCGCGTCACAACGTCTACGCTTACAGCCTAAGAGAAGGTCAGATTAAACGTTACAGCGATGATGGTGAGCCTTCCGGGACAGCGGGTGTACCTGTGCTTGATGTTATCACAAAAAACGGAGTAACAGACGCGGTTGTAGTGGTTACGCGTTACTTCGGCGGTGTTTTGCTCGGCACTGGCGGGCTCGTCCGCGCTTATTCCGCGGCGGCTAAGCTTGGTCTTGAAGCCGCGGGAATTGCGGAAATGAGTCTTTGCTCAGAGTGCGAGATTTCCTGTTCGTACAATCAGTACGGAAAACTCAACACATTGATTATGAACGCGGGCGGCTTTGTAGACAACTGCGATTTTGCCGATAATGTTATTCTGAGTTTTCATATTCCCGTTGATAAAACCCCCGCTCTCGACAAGGAATTTGCCGACGCAACGGCGGGAGAGGTAAAAATTGAAATAAAAAACGATAAATTTTACGAAATTTAAGGAATTTATAAAATTTTGTCGTATATATAAATGTAGCCTTTTTGTTTGGTTAGAAATTTTAGAAAGGTGGTGTTTTTATGCCGTTACCCGAGGGCTTTTTACAGGAGCTCAAGGACCGCAGCGATATGACTGAGATAGCGTCATCTTACGTTAATCTCAAACGTCGCGGCAGGAATATGGTCGGGCTGTGTCCGTTCCACGGCGAAAAGACACCGTCTTTTAATATCTACCCCGAAAACGGTTCGTTCTACTGCTTCGGCTGCGGAGTGGGAGGCGATGTAATCACCTTTATAATGAAGATTGAGAACCTCGATTATATCGACGCGGTCAAATATTTGGCTCAGCGCGCGGGAATGACAATGCCCGAGGACACTTTCGACGACAGTATGTCCAATCTTCGCAAGAGGATTTTCGAAGCCAACCGTGAAGCCGCGAGGTTTTTCTATAAAAATCTTTACTCCGAAGCGGGCAGGGAAGGGCTTGAGTATTTCCACGGACGAGCCCTTACCGATAAGACAATAAGGCATTTCGGGCTTGGATACGCGGACTCAAACCGCTATTCGCTTTGCGGACATCTCAAAACACTCGGCTTTAAGAACAATGAGATAGTTTCCGCGAACCTTGCTTTTCAAAACAAAAACGGGGGAATATCGGACCGCTTCAACGATCGTGTAATGTTTCCGATTATTGATTTAAGAGGAAATGTCATAGCATTCGGCGGTCGTATTATGACCAATCAAAAGCCTAAATACCTCAACACTTCCGACACTCCCGTGTTCAAGAAGAGCGCCAACCTGTTTTCACTCAACAACGCCAAGAACTCGGACGATCGCACGCTCATTCTGTGCGAGGGTTATATGGATGTTATAGCCGTAAATCAGGCGGGATTTCCCAACGCGGTCGCCACGCTCGGCACGGCTCTTACACAGGAGCAGGCGCTTCTGATGAAGCGTTACGCCGATGAAGTTATAATCTGCTATGACTCCGACGAGGCAGGTCAGAAAGCTACCGCGAGAGCAATCACTTTTCTGAGGAACGCGGGGCTTAATATAAAGGTTATAAATATTCCGCAGGGCAAGGACCCCGACGAATTTCTGCGAAACAAGGGTGAGAACGGTCACGACGCTTTCAAGAATGTTATTGAGGGCAGCGGCAACGATATCGAGTACAGACTGAATAAACTCAGGCATAATTACAACCTCAAGGAAGCCGAGGGCAAAGTCGCTTTTCTGTCCGAGGCGGTCAAAATTCTCGCTACGCTTGATAACTCAATAGAGCAGGATGTCTACATTTCAAAGCTCTGCAAGGAGCTGGAAGTAACTCCCGACGCTGTCAAACAGCAGCTAAAGAAAGTCAGCCGAAAAAATTATTACGACAGGCGGCGCGACAACTTCAGAAATATGCGGCAAAACCTCAACGGTATTAATGATAAGGTCAACACCGAGCGCTACAAGAAGCCCCGTGTCACCACCGCCGAAGAGGGCATAATCGCTTATATAATCAAGAACCCCGACCGAATATCATATGTAGAGTCCAAGCTTTCGGCAGAGAAGTTCCAAACGGAATTTAACCGTAAACTCTATTTATATTTCTTTGAAAGAATTAAAAATAATCTTGACCCGCTTTCATCGGTATCGGGAGATTTCACACAGGAAGAAACCGCAAAAATCTATCATATCGCCAACTCCGACTACGCAAGAATGGCTAATGAAAAAACAGCGGAAGAAAATATAAAAGTAATCAATGACGAGTATTCCAAGCTCAAAGTTGCCGACGCGGCTAACGCCAGTATGGACGATATAGCCGAGGAGCTCAGACGCTTGAAAGACTCTCGTAAATAGGAAAGGATATGTGTAATGGGACAGCAGCAAGATAAAAAAACCATTGTAAAAGAGCTTATGGAGCTCGGAAAATCAAAAGGTAATCTTACAAACGATGAAATCATCGAAGCTCTGGGAGAAATGGAATTTAAGCCCGAGGAGCTTGAAAAACTTTATGATAACCTCGAACAGCAGGGTATCGAGATTATCGAGGATGTACAGAACATCGACTTTGAGGAAATCACCGAGATTGCCGAACAGCAGAAGAAGGACGCGTCTCCCGAATCCTCCGACTCAATGTCAATCGATGATCCCGTCAAGGTTTACCTCAAAGAAATCGGACGTGTTCCTCTGCTCACACCTGAGGAAGAGGTTGAACTCGCTATTAAGATCTCCGAGGGAGATTTGCAGGCTAAAAAGCGCCTTTCCGAAGCCAATCTCCGTCTGGTTGTTAGTATCGCCAAGCGTTACCTCGGACGCGGAATGCAGTTCCTCGATTTGATTCAGGAGGGTAACCTCGGTCTTATCAAGGCTGTCGAGAAGTTCGACTACACCAAGGGATTTAAGTTCTCTACATATGCTACATGGTGGATTCGTCAGGCTATCACAAGAGCCATCGCTGACCAGGCACGCACAATCCGTATTCCCGTTCATATGGTTGAAACAATCAATAAAGTCAAGAAAGTCAGCACACAGATTCTCCATGAAAAAGGCCACGAGCCGACTTCTGAGGAGATTGCAGAAAAGCTTGATATCTCCGTCGAGAAGGTTCGTGAGATTGTCAGAGTAGCTCAGGAGCCCGTATCCCTTGAAACTCCGATAGGCGAGGAGGAGGACAGCCACCTCGGTGACTTTATCCCCGATAGCGATACTCCCGCTCCCGCGGACGAAGCCAGCCACGCCCTCTTAAAAGAACAGCTCGAGGAAGTTCTCGCTACATTAACTCCCCGTGAGGCAAAGGTGCTCAGACTTCGCTTTGGTCTTGAAGACGGCAAGAGCCGTACTCTTGAGGAAGTAGGTTCTGAGTTCAAGGTTACCCGTGAGCGTATCCGTCAGATTGAGGCTAAAGCCCTAAGAAAGCTCCGCCACCCTTCACGAAGCAAAAAACTCAAGGATTACCTTGATTAATAAAGCATTTAGCATTTAGTGAATAGTGAAGGGCGACCGATTTCGGTCGCCCTTTTTATAGTCAATTTGTATAAATAATCTTGCGTAATTTTGTGCAACAATTTTATTATATATATGATAAAATGTAATTGTGTATATTTAGAGTAATAACGCTTTGAAAGGAGAATACTATGAAAAAAACAGTCAGTATAGTTTTAGCGATAATAATGATAGTCGGCATATTCTCCGCTGTACCTTTTACGGCGTCTGCCAACCCCAATTATACATATAATGTCATAAACGATAACGAGGCTGAGATTACAGGCTACCTCGACTCTGAGCCCATTATCTCAATTCCATCCTCTATTGACGGCTATAGGGTAACAAAAATCGCCAAACAAGCCTTCTACGACAATGACGATATAGAGGAGGTTGTTTTCCCTGATACTCTTGAGAACATCGGCGATGAAGCTTTTAGCGACTGTTCCTCGATTACTGATGTAACGTTCAATGACGGTCTTAAGAAAATCGGCTTCAGCGCGTTTGACAGCTGTGATTCTCTGGGTGAAGTCGATATTCCCGAGACAGTTGAGTTTATCGGCGCAAGCGCGTTCTCATCGTGTCACGCTCTCAGATATGTGTGGCTTTACGAGGGACTGCAGACAATCGACGGGTACGCGTTCTATAACTGCGAGAACCTCAAGGAAGTTTCCGTTCCCGACAGCGCGTTCCAGATTATAAGTAAAGCTTTCGGCTACAAATATAACGCAAGCGAAGAAACCCAGGAGCCTGTCGACGGCTTTGTACTGAGCGGATACGCTGGCTCGGCGGCTGAGAACTACGCCAAGAATCATAGCCTCACATTCAATTATCTTCCTATTCCCGTAACCGTTAAAATGGAAAAATCTATGTTCACATATACAGGCAAGGCGATAAAGCCCTCTGTCACAGTAACCGATATGAGAGGCGACAAGCTTGTTAAGGATACGGACTATACCCTTGTATATCCCAAAAGCCCTGTAAATGTGGGCTCGTACACTATTGACGTAAAGCTCAAGGGCAAGTACAGCGGCGTTGAATTCGCGCTCTATGTAATCAAGGCGGCTAAGAACCCGATGACGGTCAAGGCGACGGCTAAAACAGTTAAGTACAAGACTGTAAAGAAAAAGAACGTCACCGTTAAGCCTTTGACGGTTAAAAAGGCTCAGGGCACCGTTACATACAAAAAGCTCAAGGGCAGCAAAATGATTACCGTCAACAAAAAGACAGGTAAGTTTACAGTCAAGAAAGGAATCAAGAAGAACACCTACACAATTAAGGTGAAGGTGAGCGCAAAGGGCAACAAGAATTACGAGAGCCTGAGCAAGACTGTAAACGTTAAGATTAAAGTTAAATAAGCGTTTAGCATTTAGTGAAGGGCGACCGTCTGGTCGCCCTTAATTTCGCATTGCGCATTACGAATTGCGAATTAAATATACAGCCTCGTTCCCGGATACAGCATATTCGGGTTGCACATTCCGTTTTTCTTGGCTATATCCTCAACTGTCATTCTGAGCTTGCTCCTCTGTCATTCCGAGCTTGCGAGGAATCCCCTTCCTCTATATACCGTGATAAAAAACAGGGGGATTCTTCGTCGTTTCGCTCCTCAGAATGACAGTTAAACCCATACCGTTATAAAGAGGAAGGGGAATCATTCGACTATTCGCTCTGCGAATTGCCCTTTGAGCATCGCTCAGGATGACATTGTTTATGTTCACAAAAAAGTGCGTGTTTTTTAGTGCTCATTAAACAAATATCCTCCTTCATATTCTACATTAAAGCTAATAGAAAATATACTGTAATAATGGTAGAATAAAATTGACGAAGGTGAACAATGTGAAGATTATCATAAAATAAATGATAACTGTCACAAAACTTAGTTTCACGAGGTTATATATATAGAACAGAAAAAGGAGGTTATTCTTATGAAAAAACTATTAGCAATACTATTATCATTCATACTTGTTATCGGAACCGTAATCGGCGTAAACGCCGTTGTTTACTATTACGGAGCGGGCGGTCCCGATATGACGCTCAATTACTATATTGACAGCTCAAAAGTTCCTACAACAAATTTTACCGAACTCGAAATGAAAATTTTTTCCAGCTTTAACACATACGCTGAACAAAGCATTAAGCTCGACGGCAAATGGGTTTCATTCGGCACCGTTAAGGTTGAAAGCAGTATTGAGGGGGCAGAGCTAACCACAGGCTACACTGAAAGCCAAGGCGCTGTGACAATTTTCAAATTTAAATCCGAAGAGGGCTTTGAAATAGCCGATAATCAGCCGTTCCTGTCTATCACAAATGTAAACGCTACTTTGTATACCGGTAACGACTCTATAGATTATATTGTTGATAAGCTTGTCGGCTCAGACGGAACGGATTACGCTGACAAGGAAGCGGTGACAACCGATTTAAAAATCCCCGAGGGTACTTACGCAACACTTCCGTGTCAGGGCGCTTTATATGTCAATAATCTTAGAGATACCGAAGTGACAGAGTCAACCGTAACAGAGCCGAGTTCTGAAACTCAGATGACCGAGCCTACAACAGATACAGACGCGGCGTCTTTTGAAGAAGAACTTGCAGATAAATTCTATAATTATTGTGTTGATTATTGTGTAACCAATTTCGGAGCCAATGCTTCAGATTTTGAAAATTGGGATAATACTTGGGGTTTAATATATAGCACAAAGGTAAGAATATTTGAATATATCCAAGCGGACGATATTGTTTATTTTTCAGGTCTTCCCAGTTGGATTGCGCTTGAACCCATGTCAATTATAAAAGAATATGGTAACTGGCGTATTTATTCAAGAAGTATAAACTGTCCTTCTGAGTTAGGTTTATATGTTATGATTGAAGACAAAATATATACCATAGAAGAAGCTTGGGAGCAAGGCTTGGTTACGGACCTGACTCCTGTCGAAGGCTTTTCTAAATATACTGTAGTTACTCGTATTGATGAAACTCAATCAACCGAACCATCCGATATCACCGAGCCTACACAAGCAACTGAGCCGACTCAGGCAACCGAAGCTACACAGGCTACAGAGCCCGCGACTCCGGCTCCTAAGATTGACAAAACAAAATCGAGCGTAAAGGCGGGCGGAACAGTTACACTGAAAGCAACTAACGGTACTGTAAAGACATGGAGCACATCTAATAAAGCTGTTGCAACGGTAAGCAAGGGCAAAGTAACAGGCTTGAAGAAAGGCTCCGCCACAATTTCAGCGACGCTTTCAACTGGCAAAAAGCTCACCTGTAAGGTGACTGTCACAACCTCGCCGAAGCTCTCAAAGAGCAGTGTAAGCGTCAAGAAAGGCAAAGCTGTATCTGTAAAGATTACTGGTAAAGCTTCAATCGTTAAGAATGTTTACACTAACACAAAGATTGCAAAAGTAGTTTCCAAGAATACCGCGACGGTCATTAAGGTTAGAGGGTTACGAAAGGGCTCAACGACGTTGAAAATAAAAGTCAACGGCGTGGTGCTGAAGTTAAAGGTTAAAGTTAAGTAAATTGTCCCACTTAGTTTAAGGGGGAAAGAAATCATCTTTGCTGATTTCAAGGGGGATTATTATCTACACAAATAATAACTAAGGCTCGAAGCGTTTTGCTTCGAGCCTTAATTATACATTAAGCATTGTGAATTATGAATTAAATATAAAGTCTCGTTCCGGGATAAAGCATATTCGGGTTGCACATACCGTTTTTCTTTGCAATGTCCTCAACAGTTGTGCCGAACCGCTGAGCGATTGACCAGAGAGTGTCACCCGGACGTGTGACATAAATATACCCGTTTGCCGTGTCTGTGTCTACAGGTACGGTAATTGTTTGTCCCACATAAATCATATTCGGGTCGGCGATATTATTTACGCTCAGAATCTTGTCAACGGTAGTTCCGAAGAAGTTCGCGATACCGAAAAGCGTGTTGCCTTTGCGTACTGTATATGTTACTGTTTCCATAGTTTCTCCTCCATTCATTTCATACTATTCAAATGTATCGTTAAAGTGCACATAAAACAGCCTGAATTTTCTACATTCAGAAAACGACGCAAATGATTTTAATTCTAAATTGGAAATATAATTTGCTCATAATTTGTTACAATTTAAAAGAATAGATTACTATGGATTTTTGTGTACTTCGGAGGTTATAATGCCACTTAAAAAACTTATTTCGGCATTACTTGTTATAGCTATTGTTTTTACGGCTTTCGCCGCTGGTTACAGCGTTTCGGCGGCTGCCGACTATGAAGCCAAAGCTAAAAAACTCGATAAAACCACGTTCGACGGTGAGCTCGGAGCGATTTATTCCAAATCGTCCACCACTTTCAGGGTGTGGGCACCGACTTCAAGCGACGTAAAGGTGAAGTTCTTTGAGTCTGGTGACAGCGAAGTCTACACTAAAATCATCAATATGAAGTTCAGGAAATCCACGGGCGTATGGTCGGCAACGGTCAAGGGTGACTTCAAGAATACCTACTACACCTACCTGATAAAAAGAGGTAAAAAGGTTTACGAAACCTATGATATCTACGCCAAAGCCTGCGCGGCTAACGGCAGACGTTCAATGGTTGTTGACCTCGATTCCACTAACCCAAAGGGTTGGGGAGAGGACAAGTATGTTTCTGTGGATAATCCTACCGACGCGATTATATGGGAAGTACAGATAAGCGACTTTTCCTCCTCGGCGACTTCGGGAGTGAGCAGGCAAAACCGCGGAAAGTATCTGGCTTTCACCGAGAAGGGAACCACCCTCAACGCTCAGGCTGACGCTCCCGCAACCTGTGTTGACTATTTAAAGGAGCTCGGCGTTAATTATGTTCATATTAACCCGTTTTACGATTTCGGTTCAATAGACGAGACCGATACTTCAAACAAAGACAGTAACTTCAACTGGGGCTATGACCCGATGAACTATAATGTACCCGAAGGTTCATATAGTACAGACCCGACCAAGGGCGCAAAGCGAATCAAAGAATGTAAAAAGATGATTCAGGCTTTGCACAAGGCAGGTATAGGCGTCATAATGGACGTTGTTTACAACCATACCCACGAGAGCAAAAACTCGGCGTTTAATCTTACCGTTCCGGATTACTACTATCGCATTAACGCGGACGGTTCATGGTCAAATGGCTCGGGGTGCGGAAATGATACCGCTTCAGAACGCAAAATGTTCTCAAAATATATGACAGATTCTGTTATGTACTGGGCGCGTGAGTACCACATTGACGGCTTCCGATTTGACCTTATGGGGCTTCACGATGTGGGGACTATGAACAAAATCCGCTCACAGCTGGATACTCTCGAAGGCGGAGAAAAGCTCCTTATGTACGGCGAGGCGTGGAACCTCAACACCACCGCCGACAGCGGTACGGAGCTTGCCAACCAGAATAATATGAGTAAGCTCAACACTCGTATAGCCGCTTTTGACGATACATTCCGCGACGGAGTGAAAGGCTCGACCAACGGCGCTGACAAAGGTTATATCCAGTCCGGCGAGGGCACAGGCAAGGTTAAGACAGGTATTATAGCTCAGGCTGACGGAACAATGGGCTGGGCTCAATGCGCAAGTCAGGCAGTGACCTATGCTTCCTGTCACGATAACTTAACTTTATGGGACAAGCTTGTCCTTTCCGAAAAAGGCAAGGACGCTAAGTACGATATACGATACAACGACCTCGTTGAGATGAATAAGCTCGCGGGAGCTCTCACACTGACCTCGCAAGGTACCAGCTTTATGCTTGCGGGCGAGGAATTCTGCCGAACTAAAAACGGCGACGAGAACTCCTATAAATCGGGAGTAAAGCTCAATCAGCTCGATTGGAACAGTCTCCACAAGTACGGAGATGTTTCCGACTACTATAAAGGGCTCATAGAGGTTCGCAAGAATATCAGCGCGTTCAGAGACCCGACCGCTGAGACAGCCAAGAACATCAAGTTTGTCGAGAACGCTCCCGAAGGCGTTATTGCATATACACTTAAAGATGAAAAATTCGGTACTGTAGCAGTGGCGTTTAACGCTTCCGACTCTAACCAAAGCGTAAACTTTGACGGCAGCTTTGTTCAGCTCGTCAATAAGAACGACGCGGGAATGACAAAGCTCGCGGACGTCGGCAACACGCTCAGCCTTGAGCCAAAATCCGCCGCCGTGCTTGTCGATAAAGTGGCTTTCAACGCCGCTGATGTTAAACCCGAATACGGCAAGGTGAATGTCCGCTATAAATGCGACGGTGAAGTGTTCAATTCTTACGTTGTCAGAGGAAAGCTCGGAGAAGATTATTACATTACGCCGTTGTCCGATGTTATGATGAATTATAACATCAATAAAAAGCTGGGTGTAAATGGTAAGTTCTCCGAGGATATGAGCTATTGTACCTTTGAGTGCGAAAAATATGACGGAGTATACTCCACCGTAGTGTTTGAATGTCTTGACGATAAAAGCAATAGTATTATTTTTGACAGTACGGTTCTCAAAAACCGTATGGGACAAGCGTACGAGACACCGTCCATTCCTTCGGTAGACGGATATACGCTGAATCTCCAGAAGCTGCCTCAAAACGGCTGCGGAGAATTCTCGGATAAAAACATCAAAGTAAAATATTACTACACCAAGAAGGCGAAGGACGACCTCACCTGTCGTGTGAATATTGTATATATGTCTACGGACGGTAAAATCCTCGGCACTGACACCATGACGGGCGATGAGGGCACCTCGTACAAAACATCTCAGATTGAAATAGAAAACTATGAGTTCAAGAGCGTTACCGATAACGCCGAGGGCGATTACAGCCAGATTGAGCACAATGTTTTGTATATATACTCTCCTGTTTCAATCGCTTCATATATAGGGATAATCCTCACGATTATCGCTTTTGTGCTGGTGATATCCGCGTTGGGACTTTTCTATCGCAGACGCAGGAGAAATGAGCTTATGAAAAAGCTCGACATTTCATAATCAGTAAATTATGCCTTTTCCCAGGCATTAAATATAAGGAGGAAACATTATGACTAAGAAGATTATATCAGCTTTGCTGTGTGTTATGCTTGTTGTATCTTCCGTAGTGCTTGTAAGCGCCGCCGATTCGTCAAAGGCGTCCACAGGTACCGATACAATATATACAACAGCGGCAGAGGCTATTGACGCGCAGTACACCTACGACGGCAAACTCGGCTCAAGTTATACTCCCGAGGCTACTACTTTTAAGGTGTGGGCGCCCAAGGCTAACTATGTAAAAGTTAACCTTTTCACCAAAGGCAGCGACACCGAAGAAGGCGCCGAAAAAATCGGCACTTACTCTCTTCAAAAAGAAATGAATGGCGAAAATTGGACAGGCGTATGGACATATACACTGGATGGCGACCATAAAAACCAGTATTACACATACACTGTCGCGACCTTTGACGTTTTAGGCAAGAACCTCAAAACATATGAGACAGAGGACGTTTACTCACAGGCAACAGGCGTTAACGGCAAGCGTTCAATGATTGTTGACCTTGACTCCACTGACCCCGATGGCTGGGACAGCGACACTCATATTCTTCCTGACAAGGTAACAGATTCTTATGTTTGGGAAGTTCACGTAAAGGACTTCTCCTATGCCGAGAACTCCGGCGTAAGCGCTAAAAACCGCGGTAAATACCTGGCGTTCACAGAGACAGGCACAACTCTCAACAACGAGGGAAATGTCAGCACATGTATCGACTACCTCAAAAATCTCGGAGTTACTACTGTTCAGATTAACCCCTTCTATGATTTCGGTTCAATCCAGGAGGGCGGTTCCGATACACAGTTCAACTGGGGCTATGACCCGATGAACTACAACGTTCCCGAGGGTTCTTATTCAAGCAATCCCTACGACGGAAACGTGCGTATTAAAGAGTGTAAACAGATGATTCAGGCGCTCCATAACGCGGGCATCTCCGTTATTATGGACGTAGTTTATAACCATACATATGTTACAGACACATGCTTTACCCGTACACTCCCCAACTACTTCTATCGTATGAAGGACGACAAGGGAACATATTCCTCAGCTTCCGGCTGCGGTAACGATACCGCTTCCGAGCGCGCTATGTTCCGTAAATATATGATTGAGTCCTGCCGTTATTGGGTAGACGAGTATCACGTTGACGGATTCCGTTTTGACCTTATGGGTCTCCATGACGCGGAAACAATGAATCTGATTCGCGATAACCTCGACCAGGTTGACCCCCGCATCGCTATGTGGGGCGAGGGCTGGTATATGGGTTCCAACTTCCCCACAAAGACATGTTCAGGTTCCTCTCTTGTACCTGCTACTCAGGCTAACTCCTCTAAGATCAACAACCGCATCGGATTCTTCAGCGACGAAATCAGAGACGGACTCAAGGGTTCCGTATTCCAGAAGACAGCAAAAGGCTGGCTCCAGGGTTCGGGCGCGAGCGCTGCGACAGTAACCGCAAGCGTAAGAGCTAATCCAAGCAACATCAAAAACGCTGTTCCTACTCAGGTTGTTCAGTACGCTTCCTGTCATGATAACCAGACTCTTTGGGACAGACTCGCAGACTCACAAGGATACAAGGATTTCAGAGCCCGTGAGGAGGATTTAGTTAAGGAATCCAAGCTTTGCGCGGCGTTCCTGCACACATCTCAGGGTATCACGTTTACGCTCGCGGGCGAGGAGCTCGGACGTTCTAAGGATAACGACGAAAACAGCTATTCATCCTCGGCAACCGAGAATATGATTGACTGGTCGCTTGCTTCTTCCAACGCCGATATTGTTTCTTATTACGCGGGAATGCGTGAGATTCGCGAGAACTTCTCACCATTTATGGCTACCGACCGTACGGCGGGCTGCGCTATCGATTACATCAATCCCACATACAGAGACGTGGGCGGCGCAGACATCCTTTCAGGCAGTGACGGCTATACAGCTCTTTGGACAAATAACACAAGCGACGAGTGGTCGAAACTCCTCGTTCTTACAAATAACAAAAACAAAGACATAACTTATACACTCAACAACGCAAACAGCGATTGGGTAATAATCGCCGATGACCAGCAGGCGGGCACAAGAAAAATCAGCGAAGTAAGTGACAATACATTCACACTCGCTCCCCGTTCGGCAATAATCGCGGTTGACAAAGCAAGCTTTGAATCCACGGCTGTTACAAGCGACCGCAGCGCGGTTAAGGTTGTAGCCAAGGATAATGTCACAGGCAAAACAATTGATTCCTATACAATCACAGGTAAGATAGGCACAGGTTACTCTATCGCTCCTCCCGAGGTTGGAGAAGAGTATTTAATTGATAGTGTTGATGGCGATATGTCAGGCTTATTCGCTGAGGAGGACAAGCAGGTTAATATTAACTACACATACTATGTTCCCGCTTCTGTAAAGGACATCGACCTTAACGGCGACGACAAAACAAACATCAATGACGCCACAGACCTCCAGCTTGATATCGCCGCTAAGAAGGCGCTTCCTTCAGAGTACAAGGATAAAGCCGACGTTACAATGGACGGCAAAACTAACATTAATGACGTAACAATGATTCAGAGATACATCGCTGACCTCAGCGTAGGTATCGGTAAAGTTACTGTCAACTACTATAAGACAGGCACAGAAGAAACTGTAATTCCCGAAGTTGTTCATAAAGCCCGCGTAGGTACTTCCTACACATCAGAGGCTCCTTCGGTTCTCGGATACAGTCTCAACACAAGTCAGATGCCTGAAGAAAACGTGACCGTACCGTACGGAAATGTTGAAATCAACTACTATTTTGATATGGTTTCCGCCGATGTAAATCTTCACGTTAAGCACAGCTCAGGTACAGGATTTAATCCCACATTCTGGATTTGGGGACAGGAGAACGGCGCCGATTCAGGCACAAACTACTGCAAAAATAAATCCTGGCCCGGAGATACAATCTCAACTCCTGACGGCGACGGTTGGTACAACACAAGCTTTACAGTTGACGCGACTGATACAGCGTATAACTTTATTGTTTCCGACAACGGTACACCGCAGTCCGCTGACTGTAAGGGCTTCATCAACACCGAGCTCTGGATTGTTATTGATGACAGCAAGGACGGCGTAAGTCTTCTTGTATACGATGTCAACCCCGACACAAATCCCGGAGCTGAACCCTTCTACACAAGCTGATTATTCCTAATAACAAAAGGCTGCCGAAAGGCAGCCTTTTAAGTTTGTAAATTTATTAACTGAAATCTCCGTCAAAATCGAATCTTTCAAAACAGTCGGTGAGCAAGTCTCCCGCTTCAAATCTGAGGTCTTCTTCACTCTTGCCGTGGTCCAGCTCGCCGAGGAAAAGATTCAGGCTTCCGAACAAGTCTGTAAACAGAATCTCGGTAATATCGTCTTTGCTGAGCTCGGGGTTGCTGTCATAAAGTACTCTGGCGGTCTGCATCATAATATATTGCAGTGTGCTTTCGATTGCCTCAAGGTCAGCTTCCTCACAGCAGATACCCGCATTAATCTCTCCTTTTTCATCGCAGTGACCGTACATAAACAGTTCACCCGATTTGAGCTGAGTGTTCTCAATTTCCTTAATCTTTCTTTTGATGTCCGAAGCCATAATACCGCTCCCTTTCTTTTAGTTTATATTATTCTAACATATCAAAGAAAAAAATAAAAGATACATATTAAAAATATTGTATATATGCGTTTAGCGGTAATTTGGCGCCCATACAAATATTGACAATTCATAAAAAATTGTGGTATTATATATTGGTAAAATTTTATGGAAAAGGTGATCTTAATGTCAAAGATTGATTTAACCAAAAACGGAATCAAGGATGTAAAAGAAATCATTTACAATCCTTCTTTCGAGGAGCTTTTTAAGGACGAAACAAACCCCGAGCTTACAGGCTATGAAAAAGGTCAGCTAACCGAGCTCGGAGCTGTCAATGTTATGACAGGTATCTATACAGGCCGCTCGCCCAAAGACAAGTTCATCGTAATGGACGATAAATCAAAGGATACTGTATGGTGGACTACTCCCGATTATCCCAACGATAATCACCCTGCTTCCGAGTCTACATGGGAGGCTTGTAAAAAACTCGCTCTTGACGAGCTCTCAGGCAAAAAGCTCTATGTAGTAGACGCTTTCTGCGGAGCTAACGCCGACACTCGTATGGCGGTTCGCTTTATTATGGAAGTTGCGTGGCAGGCTCACTTTGTTGAAAATATGTTTATCAGACCTACCGCTGAGGAGCAGGCGAATTTTGAGCCTGACTTTACTGTCTATAACGCTTCTCTCGCTAAGGTTGACAACTATAAGGAACTCGGCCTCAACTCTGAGACAGCGGTTCTCTTTAATGTAAGCAGCCGTGAGCAGGTTATCCTGAATACATGGTACGGCGGTGAGATGAAGAAGGGTATGTTCTCTATGATGAACTACTTCCTCCCGCTTCAGGGTATTGCTTCAATGCACTGCTCCGCCAATACCGATATGGACGGCAAGAATACAGCCATCTTCTTCGGACTTTCAGGCACAGGTAAAACCACACTTTCAACAGATCCCAAGAGACTTCTCATCGGTGATGACGAGCACGGTTGGGACGACAACGGTGTGTTCAACTTTGAGGGCGGATGTTATGCCAAGGTTATCGGTCTCGATAAGGAAAGCGAGCCCGACATCTACAACGCTATAAAGAGAGACGCTCTCCTTGAGAACGTAACTGTTGACGAAAACGGCGTCATCGACTTTGACGACAAGAGCGTTACAGAAAACACTCGTGTTTCTTATCCTATCGAGCATATCGAAAAAATCGCTAAGAACGTAAACGGGATTTCTTCCGGACCTGCCGCAGAGAATGTTATCTTCCTTTCCGCGGACGCGTTCGGAGTTCTTCCTCCCGTTTCAATCCTTACTCCCGAGCAGACTCAGTACTATTTCCTCTCAGGCTTTACAGCAAAGCTCGCGGGCACAGAGCGCGGTATCACCGAGCCCACACCCACATTCTCCGCTTGCTTCGGCCAGGCGTTCCTCGAGCTTCATCCCACAAAGTACGCTGAGGAACTCGTAAAGAGAATGGAAAAGAGCGGCGCGAAGGCATATCTAGTAAATACGGGCTGGAACGGCACAGGTAAGAGAATCACAATCAAGGACACACGCGGAATTATCGACGCTATCCTCGGCGGCGACATCAAGAACGCTCCCACAAAGAAGATTCCTTACTTCGGTTTTGAGGTTCCCACAGAGCTCCCGGGTGTTGATACCAGCATTCTTGACCCGAGAGATACTTACGCTGACCCGTCCGTATGGGATGAGAAGGCTAAAGACCTCGCTCAGAGATTTGTCAAGAACTTCAAGAAGTATGAGACAAACGAAGCGGGCAAAGCGCTTGTAGAAGCGGGTCCCAAGGTTTAAAGCTAATCAGTAATAGTTAAAGGCAGCCGAAAGGCTGCCTTTTGTAATCAGCAAACATAAAAAAAGAGCTCCCTTTCGGGCAATATCATTAAGATAAGCCAAAGGGTGCAAATCAAAAAAAGACACACTTGCGAAAGCAGGTGTGTTTTTTCGTAAAAAAGCAAAACGAAAAG
>CACZYC010000002.1 GCA_902785365.1 uncultured Ruminococcus sp.
CTTAACTAAAGAAATAATCCCTGAATAATCTCATCCGCCACGAATGCCAAATCGGTATTTGTGACGGATGTTCCTTTACCTACCTCATTTGACGCTTACCACCAAAATATTACAAATAGTATAATTTGAATTATACAAAATATGTTGAAACAATGTGGAAAACATTAAAATGAATTATACAAAACTTTTTAGTTTTCGAAGTAGAGTACACGCAGGGAAGTACAATAAACAGAAAACATATTATAATATACAAGTATAAAGAACATCTCTGTTTTATAATTGAATACAATCTATAACCGCTTAGCTTATCCGGTAATAAGCGTCATCGTTATATATGAATAATCATATACGTTGCTCTATATTTTATTTATAGAACATTTAATACACTTTTTTATAAGAATTATATAAATATCAGTAAAATAAAATCCGATGGAAATTTTTCTGACAACCTGGGAGTCGTTGAGAAAATTTCTATCGGATAATTTTTTTGAGAATTTTTAGGTTTTCTATGTTTTTTAATAATCGAATAGCAGCAGAGTATAAAATAAGAAGTTATTTTGTTATTGATGAAATGGTAGGACAAAGGATTCTTAAACTTTATAATATTATATATAGCTGATAACAAATCTATCTGAATTATATATATAATAATAGTATTTTATAATTCAGGGAATTATGTTGTTCTATATTTCTATATTCGAAAAAACAATAAAAACCCCCTTATTTATTCTATATTGGAAATATTACCTCCCCTGAATTATACAAAATATTCATTTTGTATAATTTTCTATATAAGAATAATAGCTGCTCCCTATTATGATATAATCAAATTTGTGAGGTGATACTGTGGCAGTAGACTTTATGCAGGAAGCTCCCGATATAATAAAACGCTTTCTTCTTTATATGCAAAACATCAAAGGTCGTTCCCCAAAGACTGTTGATGAATATTACATTGACTTGCGTACGTTTTTTCGCTACATAAATTTGTCACGCAAACTGTGCGACTCCTCTCTTGAATTTGATGAGATTAAAATCAACAATGTTGACCTAGAATTAGTTAAGACAATCACTTTGAGAGACAGTTATGAATTTATGTATTTCTTGCAGCGTGAACGCGGCAACTCACAAGCCGCCAGAGCGCGAAAGACCTCTTCCCTGCGCCAATTCTATAAATATCTTGAAAGAGAACATTTGATTGATAGTAATCCTCTCAAAGACCTTGAAACGCCCAAACAGAAAAAGTCTTTGCCCAAATACCTTACATTAGAGCAATCTATTGAACTTTTAAACGCGGTTGAGGGCGACAACGCCAGACGTGATTACTGTATACTTACCCTGTTTTTGAACTGCGGATTACGTCTTTCAGAGCTTTGCGGGCTGAATTATAACGATATCAGAACCGACTACACTATGCGTGTTCTCGGTAAAGGTAATAAAGAACGTATTATTTACCTCAACAAAGCATGTATTGACGCTATAAACGCGTACAAAGAGGTTCGCCCTACCGACGATTTAAAGGATAGAAAGGCGCTTTTTATAAGCCGAAATCATAACAGGATGTCACCCAAAACCGTACAAGCTATGGTATATAAGTATCTTGAGAAAATCGGCTTGGATTCGCAAGGTTATTCCTGCCACAAGCTCAGACATACTGCCGCTACTTTGATGTATCAAGAGGGCGACGTGGATATCCGAGTTCTGAAAGAAATTCTCGGTCACGAGAATCTTGGAACAACAGAGATTTACACTCACCTGTCTAACAAACAGCTTAAACAAGCAGCAGAGAGCAATCCTCTTGGCAAAGTAAAGCCAAGAAAAAACGATGAGTAAAATAAGCGTGCGATTAGGTCGCACGCTTTGATTATTTTACTGTTACTTTTAATTTTAGCTTTTTGACGCCGTTTACCTTTACTTTTAGATTAGTGACGCCTTTCTTCAATCCTTTCACTTTAATAATCGATGAAGATTTTTTCGACACTATTTTTGCGTACTTCGTATTCTTGTAAACATTTTTGATTGATTTGACTTTACCTTTAATACGAATTGTAACTTTCTTACCCTTTTTAACAGAAACAGCTTTTATTGTCTTATTGTTTTTGGTAAGCTTAGGATTGTTTTGTACAATTATATTACAGCTCAATTCTTCGCCGCCGTATTTCCCGCACACTTCTGTCGTTCCTTTACTTAGACCTAAAATATAATGAGCTCCTTTTTTTGTGCTTTTTTTAGCGACCTTTGTATCCTCAACTTTCCATGAGCCGCTGTATTTATTAAGAAAAACTTTTTCACCCGCATTTATAGTAATCTCAAAAGGATCCATAGTAACGCCGTAAATATCAGCTATGATCCGTGAAATTTTAGGAAGCTTGCTTTTGTTAATTACGTCTTTTTTGTAAGCGTCAAAAATAAAATATTCCTTGTTTTTCTTATAATCATAAACATAAAGATTATACGCTCCACCGATTGCAGTGTACTTATACTTGCCAATTGTGTAATAATACATTGCGCAATCGCTTGCTTCATATTCCATTCTTTCAATATAAAGATTATCCCCTATGGACTTAAAGATTTCAATATTGCTGTAATCCCCTATGCTCTCTTTGTACGCTTTAAACTTCTCTTTCGGTGTGAGCGCATTTGTTGAAATAACAGCTAATGAGGCAATCATCAACAATACTGCTAAAAAAACTGAAGCAAATTTTTTCATAACTAAACCTCCTAATAATATGAAATAAAAAATGCACAACACTCGGTGCTGTGCAATAAAACGCATAGCTCCGATTGTATTGCGGTACAATTTCAATACATGCGCTTTAGTATAAGACAAGTATAGATTTTCAGAGCATGCATTTTTACAGAATTAATCGTAAAAACGCACACTTATCTTATACTAATACTATGAAATTATACCGCATAATTATAATATCATAGTATTATGTTTTTTGCAAGAAAAATATAGCGCGCGAATTTAATCGCGCGCTTTTACTTTTATAACTTGTATTCGTCGGAGAAGTCGAATGTCGCGAAGTAATCCTTTGAGGTTTCCGCGCGTCTGATAAGTTTAAAGCTGCCGTCCTCTTTGTAGAGAACCTCGGCGCTGCGTAGCTTACCATTGTAGTTGTAACCCATTGAGAAACCGTGAGCACCGGTATCGTGGATATAGATTATATCACCAATATCAATTTTCGGCAACATTCTGTCGATAGCGAACTTATCGTTGTTCTCACAAAGTCCGCCCGTAACATCATACTTATGGTCGCAAGGCTCATTCTCCTTGCCGAGTACCGTGATATGATGATATGAGCCGTACATGGCGGGACGCATAAGGTTAGCCGCGCAGGCGTCAAGACCGATATAATCCTTATAGATGTGTTTCTCGTGAATCGCGGTACCTACAAGCGCGCCAAACGGTGCAAGCATATATCTTCCGAGCTCTGTGTAGATTTCGATGTCCCCCATTCCCTCGGGAACAAGAATTTTCTCAAACTTCTTGCGAACACCTTCGCCGATATAAGCGATATTGCTTTTGGGTTCTTCGGGTTTGTAGTCAACTCCAACGCCGCCCGAAAGATTTATAAATGAAATGTGTACGCCTGTTTTCCTATGAAGTCTAACAGCAAGTTCAAAAAGAATACCAGCGAGTTCGGGATAATACTCGTTTGAAACCGTATTTGAAGCCAAAAATGCGTGGATACCGAAGTGCTCAACTCCGAGCTCCTTGAGCTCGAGGAACGCCTTCTCCATTTGCTGTTCGGTCATACCGTATTTGGAGTCACCGGGAGTATCCATTACCTGGACTTTATCCTCACTGCCCGCAAGCTCAAACACACCGCCGGGGTTATAACGACAGCACATAGTCTTGGGCATTTCGGGAAAAATCTTTTTGACAAACTCTACATGTGTATAGTCGTCAAGGTTGATATATGCGCCTAAGTCATAGGCTAATTTCATATCCTCCACGGGAGTTACGTTAGAGCTGAACATTATGTCGTCTCCTGTAATACCGCAAGCCTTTGTAAGCTCAAGCTCCGTATAGGATGAGCAATCCATTCCGCAGCCTTCCTCGTGAAGAATCTGCATCAAATATGGGTTCGGAGTAGCTTTAACAGCGAAATACTCCTTATAGCCTTTGTTCCAGCTGAACGCCTTGTTTAGCGCTCTGGCGTTTTCCCTGATACCTTTCTCATCATAAATATGAAAAGGTGTGGGAATCTCTTTTATAATCTCATTTGCTTTCTCTAAAGAGATGAAAGGTTTTTTCTCCATAAATTACCTCCCTAGTTTAAATCCTGTATATACTCCTCAATTACTTGTTTAACATCATCAAGACCTTCTCCGTTTACAGCGGAAAAAGGAATCAGCTCTACCCCTTCAAATTCCTCAAGCTCGTCCATAACCTCATCAATACGCTTTTCATAAGCTGTTTTTTTGAGTTTGTCCTTCTTTGTAAGAACAATTATGAAAGGCGCATTGCTTCCATAAAGGAATCTGAGCATATCATAGTCGTCATTTGTGGGTTTATGACGGATATCAATTATTTGTATAATCAACGCTATGTTTCTGTCGGCTGAGAAATAGCCTTCGACGAGCTCCGCCCAACGCTTTTTTTCAGCTTTGGAAACTTTAGCATAACCGTAACCGGGTAAATCAACAAGCTTAAATTCCTCGGCGTCAAAAAAGTTGATTGTTGCGGTTTTACCGGGCTGAGAGCTTACTCTGGCGAGGTTTTTACGCTGTACCAGCTTATTTATCAAGGAGCTTTTTCCTACATTTGAATGTCCTGAAAAGACAATCTCGGGTTTGCTTTTGGGCGGTAATTGCGAAGCAAGTCCCGCCGACATTTCAAACTCTACTTTATTAAAATTCATACTTTCACCTACTGACGAACGGTTGAACTCACAGAAACTCTTTGGTCTGACAAAAGAATATCCTGTTTTTCATTTACAACAATAGGTTCAACTGTGACGTTAAAAAGAACATCTGTGAAGCTTTCACAAGGAACGAACTTGACGGCTTCCTTAACCACAGGGTCAATCTCCTCAACGTCAGGCATATTATCTTTGGGTATATAAACAGTGTTTATGCCCGCTTTATACGCCGCCATAGCTTTTTCTTTTAATCCGCCGATAGGAAGGATTTTACCTCTCAGAGTAATCTCACCCGTCATGGCGATATCACGCTTTACAGGTCTCATAGAAAGCGCTGAATAGATAGCTGTAGCCATTGTGATACCCGCGGAAGGTCCGTCTTTGGGAACCGCGCCCTCGGGAGCGTGGAGGTGTATATCCTTTGTTTTATAAAAGTCGGGATTGACACCGAGTTGAGCGGCGTGCGAACGTATACAACTGATAGCCGCGTGCGCGCTTTCCTGCATAACATCTCCGAGTGAACCTGTAAGGCTTACCTTTCCTGTCCCATCCATTACAGCTATTTCCATAGGAAGCATTGTGCCTCCCACGGAAGTCCACGCCAAACCGTTGACAAGTCCTATTTCGTCCTTATCTTCGAGTTTATCGAGATTATATTTCTTAACTCCGAGATAATCGGAAATGTTCTTGTCTGTGAATCTTATTGACTCCTCTTCCCCATTGACATACTTAACGGCAAATTTCCTTATAGCTTTTGCGATTTCGTGTTCAAGTCGTCTCACGCCCGCTTCTTTGGTATAATTATCTATCATAGTATATATAGCGGCGGGAGCGAATTTGACAACCTTAGCCGAAAGACCGTTCTCGTTTAGCTGCTTGGGAATCAAGTGCTTTTTTGCTATATTGAACTTTTCCTCACGAGTATAGCTGTCAATATGGATAATCTCCATCCTGTCATAAAGCGGAGCTGGAATTGTAGAAGCGTCGTTAGCGGTAGTTATAAAGAAAACTTTTGACAAATCAAACGGAATATCAATATAGTGGTCTACAAATTTATTGTTCTGCTCAGCGTCAAGCACTTCAAGTAGCGCGGACGAAGGGTCGCCCTTATAATCGGAGCCGAGCTTATCCACTTCATCAAGAATGAGCAGCGGATTATTTGACCCCGCGGTCTTTACGGCAGCCATAATTCTGCCGGGCATTGCGCCTATATATGTACGTCTGTGACCACGGATTTCAGCTTCGTCGTGCACGCCGCCTAAAGCAATCCTGGCGGATTTTCTGCCTATAGCTTTAGCAACGGACTGAGCGATTGAAGTTTTGCCTACGCCTGGAGGTCCAACCAAACAAAGAATTTGTCCTTTGATGTCAGGGTTAAGTTTACGCACAGCAAGCTGTTCAATGATA
Source organism: uncultured Ruminococcus sp. (assembly GCA_902785365.1). Classification (GTDB taxonomy): domain Bacteria; phylum Bacillota; class Clostridia; order Oscillospirales; family Acutalibacteraceae; genus Ruminococcoides. The sequence goes on from CACZYC010000002.1 coordinate 6,276, forward strand.
CGTTCTTTGACTTTGGATAAGCCATAATGATTTTTATCAAGCTTGCTCTTTACAGCTTTAAGATTAAGCTTGTCCTTTGTACTTGTGTTCCAAGGAAGATCCAAAACAGCATCAATATAGGTTTTAATAACCGCTGTTTCCTGACTGCCAAACGGCATTTTGGACATCTTCTTACATTCTTTAATCAAGGTGGTCTCAGAAGATTCATCCAGTTTTAACGCTTTAATCTTTTCGATATATTCATCTGCTTCGGAAGAAAGGCTCTCCCCTTCTCCGAGCTCAGATTCAATGATATTGCGCTGTTCACGCAAGAAATATTCTCTTTGCTGCTCGTCAATACGCTCACGCGCCTTGAGGCTGATTTCATCCTCAATTTCAAGAATATAAATCTCCTGATTGAGCATATCAACAAGAGTTTCAAGTCTTTCGGTAACGTCGATAGTTTCAAGAATAAGCTGTTTATCATGATATTCGGGAATGGCGTTCGCTGTGATAAAATCAGCAAGTTCTCCCCCGTTATCACTCATGGCAACCTTGAAAAGCACATCGGAAGAAAGCTTTGAAACATACTTGGAATATGTTTCAAATAATTCCTTAACAGTGCGTATCAGCGCAATCTCATGTGTTGTAGCCGCGCTTTCTAATTCATTAACAGCCTCAACCTGCGCAAATAAACACTTTTCATTATTAAGATATTCCAGAATATGCGCTCTCTGCTGCCCTTCTACAATTACTCTTGTAGTGCCGTCGGGCTGTTTAATTACCTGAACAATATTAGCTATAACTCCCATCGTGTAAAGCTCTGAGGGAATCGGATCTTTAGCGGACGGGTTCTTCTGAGCCACAAGAAAAATCTTCTGTTCATTCCTCATAGCTATATTTATAGCTTTTTGTGATTTATCTCTGCCTACATCAAAGTGCAAGAGAGTTTTAGGGAAAACGACAAGTCCTCGAAGCGGCAATACAGGAAGATTGAGGATATCGTTATTTATCTGTTTCATTATGTTACTCCTTAAAATCCAAAAGCTGTAGTGTAAAATCAAAGTTGAGTTTACATTACAGCAAATAGACTGTTAAGATACTTCTTCAGCGTCGATGACTTTCGAGTTCGAATTCGGACTCAATTTGGGTCTGATACCGTCGCGGATAACCTCTGGTTCAGCATTGTCATCAACTACGTCTTTATGAATGATTATCTTTGTAATACTTTCGTCTGAAGGAACTTCAAACATCAAATCATTAAGAATTCCTTCCATTATTCCACGCAAACCTCTCGCGCCTGTTTTTTGTTCTTTGGCAAGATTTGCCACGGAATTTAAAGCGTCATCCGTAAATTCAAGCTCTACTCCATCAAGCGCAAAAAGTCGTTTGTATTGTTTTACAATTGAGTTTTTAGGCTCTGTAAGGATTCTGACAAGTGCTTCTGTGTCAAGACCATTAAGAGCTGTAATAACGGGAATACGACCTACAAGCTCAGGTATAATGCCGAATTTAACAAGGTCGTGCGCGACTACATCATCCATCCAGCCTGTTTCGTCAAGAACAGCTTTCTCCTGAACATTAGCACCAAAACCGACAATTGAAGCGCCTTTACGCTTTTCTACGATTTTTTCAAGCCCGTCAAACGCTCCGCCGCAGATAAACAGGATATCCTTTGTATTAATCTGTAAGAACTCCTGCTGCGGATGCTTTCTTCCGCCTGAGGGCGGAACATTGGAGACAGTACCTTCGAGAATTTTCAGCAAAGCCTGCTGAACGCCCTCGCCGCTTACATCACGTGTGATGGACGGATTCTCGGACTTGCGCGCGATTTTATCTATTTCATCGATATAAATAATACCGCGTTCAGCCTTCTCAATGTCGAAATCAGCCGCCTGTATGAGCTTGAGCAGAATGTTTTCAACGTCCTCACCGACATAACCAGCCTCAGTGAGAGTAGTAGCGTCGGCAATCGCAAAAGGAACATCCAACGCTTTAGCTAAAGTCTGCGCGAGCAAAGTCTTTCCGACACCCGTAGGTCCGAGCAAAAGAACGTTACTCTTAACAAACTCGATATCGTCATCATTGTTAAAAACTCTCTTATAATGATTATAAACAGCTACGCTGAGGGATTTTTTAGCTTTTTCCTGACCTATTACATAATCGTCAAGAATCTCCTTAATCTCAGCCGGTTTTAATAACTGCGGAATCTCTATGCTGTTGTTATTAACGTCTTCTTTTTTGCTCTCAAAGTCTACATCGGCGTCCTCAAGAATATTGACGCAAAGGTCGATACACTGGTCGCATATATACACTCCGTTGCCGCCTTTTACAAGACGACCGACAAATTCCTGCGGCTTACCGCAAAATGAGCAATAAATGTTGTTGTCGGCATTGTTAGGCATAATTAACCTCGCTTATCTTTTTTCAAACACCTTGTCAATCAATCCATACTCCAGCGCTTGCTGAGCGGTCATAAAGTTATCGCGATTTGTGTCTTTAGCGATAACGTCAACGGGCTGTCCTGTGTTATCAGCCAGAATCTGGTTCAGCCTCTTTTTCATATCAAGAATATGCTGAGTATGAATCTCCATATCAGTAGCCTGACCCTGGGCGCCGCCTGAGGGCTGATGAATCATTATATCAGAATTAGGCAGAGCGTATCGCTTGCCCTTAGCGCCTGCCGCAAGAAGGAACGCGCCCATACTTGCTGCCATACCCATACAAATTGTGCTTACATCACATTTAATATAGTTCATAGTGTCGTAGATAGCGAATCCGTCTGTTACACTTCCGCCGGGACTGTTGATGTACAGGCTGATATCCTTTGTGGGATCCTGAGCCTCAAGGTACAAAAGCTGGGCCACGATTACGCTGGCGCTGGCGCTGTTAACCTCTTCATGCAACATAATAATTCTATCGTTTAAAAGGCGGGAGTAAATATCATATGAACGCTCGCCTCGGTTAGTTTGTTCAACTACATAAGGAATTAATGCCACGTTAATTCATCCTTTCTAAAATAATAATTAACTGTTTATTGTAATTTATTCAATTATTTTACTTTTGCGTTATCGCGTACAACCTGCATTGCCTTCTCAACCTTGATATCCTCGGAGAGAGCCTCGGGAGCGATGAAGTTCTTAACTTCTTCGGCTTTCATGCTGTAAGCGTCCGCAAGCTTCTTGTATTCGTTCTCGATATCCTCTTCGGAAACTTCAATCTTTTCCTGGCGGGCAATAGCTTCAAGAGCAAGACGAATCTTAACGCGCTTTTCAGCCTGAGGCTTGTATGTCGCCTCGATAGCGCCCTGGTCCATACCAGTGTACTTGAGATATGTGCCGAGATCCATACCCTGCTGGCGAAGTCTCATATCAAACTCGTTTAGCATATCTCTAACTTCGTTATCAAACATAACCTCGGGGATTTCCTCGGTAACAAGTTCATTGACAGCATCTGTAAGCTTATCATCAAAATCCTTATCAGCCTGATCTTCCAAACGCTTTGCGATAGTTTCTTTGAGTTCTTCTTTATACTCGTCAAGAGTGTCTTTCTCGGAAACGTCCTTAACAAACTCGTCATCGACCTCGGGAAGCTCCTTAGTCTTGATTTCGTGAATCTTAATCTTAAACTGAGCGTCTTTGCCCGCAAGATTCTCGGCGTTATAATCCTCGGGGAATTTCACATCAATAGTAAACTCCTCACCGGTTGAATGACCTACAAGAGCTTCTTCGAAACCGGGAATAAAGTTACCGTCGCCCAGCTTGAGGTTATAGTTCTCAGCTTTGCCGCCTTCAAAAGCTTCACCGTCACAGAAACCTTCAAAGTCGATAACTGTAGTGTCGCCGTTCTCGGCGGGTCTGTCCTCAACAGTTACCATTCTGCCGTTACGCTCTCTCACTGCCTGAAGCTCTTCTTCTACAAGTTCGTCAGTAACTTCTGTTGAAAGCTTTTCAACTTCAATACCCTTATATCCGTCAATTGTGAGCTCGGGGGCAACAATAACAACAGCTGTGAAAGAATAACCGTCCTCGGAAACATCGTTGATTTTGATATCATCAACACCTACAGCTTTGAGCTCCGCTTCGGCTGTAGCCTCAGAAAGAGCCTTGGGATATGTATCCTCGATAGCGTCCTCATAGAAAACGTTTTTACCGTACATTTTCTCGATTATATGCTTGGGAGCTTTACCCTTTCTGAAACCGGGAATGTTGATATTTTTAACCTGTTTTTTGTAAACTTTTGTTGTCGCGTTTGAAAAAGTTTCCTTATCAACCGCAACCTCTAATTCATATTTGTTAGCTTCTTCTAATTTTGTAGACTTTGTTAAACTCATTTTAATCCTCCATAAAAGTTTGTACGCCAATTATTATAACATTACGCTGATAATATGGCAATATATATTTATTTAGTTTTGCTTATCGTACCAATGAAGGCATAAAGCCCAGCGCGTCGCACGAAATAAGCTTAAAATTTATACCTTTGTAATTGCCGTTAAAAGCGGCTTTAATCAAATTTGTACCGTGAATATGACCGTAATAACATTTTTTGACATTATATTCAATCAGCAAATCAATAATATCATCCTGAACCTGAGTACCGAAAATCGGCGGATAATGCAAAAAAACAATTGGTTCTTTACCGATTTCTTTAGCGGATTCCAGAGACATTCTCAGACGCCCGCACTCGCGTGAAAGTATCTTTTTATCATCCTCGGTATCACTATCAAGCGTCCAGCCTCTTGTACCGCAAACAGTGTAATCATCGACCGAAAAGCTGTTATTAAATAAGACTTTAATGGTGTTAAATTCATGCTCTGACAAGTTACGGTTAATCTTACTGACCGTATCCCACCAATAATCGTGGTTACCTTTTAAAAGAATTTTTTTACCGGGCAGATTGTTGATAAATTCAAAATCCTTTTCGGTTTCACTAAGCTTCATTGCCCAGGAAATATCCCCCGCGATAACTACCGTATCGTCATCGGCTATAATCTTACGCCAGTTTTCATTCAGCTTATCTACATAATTGTCCCAACCGCTGAAAACATCCATGGGCTTGTCTGTACCAAGCGACAGATGAAGGTCTGCTATTGTAAAAAGCGACATTTATTTGATACCTAAGCTGTCCAGAACATAGTTGGGCATATCTTCAACGTTGATAGTATCAGAGAATCTTACCTGTTTGTTCTTTAATGAAGCGAGAGGCGCCGGAATATCAACCTTTGTAATATCGTTGAGCATATCAACCATATCGAACTCACTATCGGGGATATCATTACCCTCATTAACAGCGGAAAGCACTGATTTAGAGAACTTATACGGACTTGCCGTAGAAGCGATTACCGTAGGTGTTTTGTCACCAGTCTCCTGAACATACTTGTCATAAACATTGACAGCGACCGCTGTGTGAGTATCGCAGAGATAATTCTCGTCTTTATACATTTTGGCGATAGTTTCTTTTGTCGCTCTGTCATCGCAGAAACCGCCGTAAAACGCATTTGAAACAGCATCTTTAACTTCGGGAGTTACTTCGTATTTACCTTCGGTTTTAAGTTTAGACATACAATCTTTTGTAAACTCATCATTGTCGTTTGACAGCTTATATAGCAGTCTCTCCAGATTAGATGAAACAAGAATGTCCATAGAAGGTGAAATTGTCGTATAAAACTGACGGTTCTTGTCATATACGCCGGTATTTATAAAGTCGGTCAAAACGTTATTGGAGTTTGACGCGCAAATAAACTTATTAATCGGGAGCCCCATACAAAACGCGTAATATGAAGCGAGAATGTTACCGAAGTTTCCTGTTGGAACAACAACGTTCATTTTATCGCCGAGAGCGATCTTACCACTGTTGACCATTTCACAGTAAGCCGCTATGTAATAAACAATCTGTGGAAGAAGTCTGCCCCAGTTGATTGAATTGGCAGAGCTGAACATCATATTGTTCTTCTCGAGCTTCTCAGAAATTTCATGCGTGGTGAATATCTTCTTAACTCCTGTCTGAGCGTCGTCAAAGTTACCCTCTATCGCGCAAACCTTAACGTTAGAACCTTCCTGAGTATTCATCTGGTGCTTCTGCATCGGACTTACACCCTGAGCGGGATAAAAGACAATAATCTTTGTATGTTCTACGTCCTTAAACCCTTCAAGAGCGGCTTTACCTGTATCGCCGGAAGTAGCAACCAAAATTACAGCGTCTTTACCATCGTTAGTCTTTTTCAACGACTTAGTAAGCAAATGAGGAAGAATCTGTAACGCCATATCTTTAAACGCGCAAGTAGGGCCATGCCAAAGCTCTAATATATTAGCATCAATGCCGTTATACTTTTTTGCAACTAAAGGCGCCGGGTTGTCTGAACCGAATTTAGTGTCGGTATACGCTTTATTGACACAATCTTCAATCTCTTCGGCAGTAAAATCAGACAAATAATCCGAAAAAACTTTTTTAGCTATTCCTTTATAATCAAGCTGAAGCAAATCCTTAATTGTATTGATATCATACTCGGGGATTTCCTGCGGTACAAACAGTCCGCCGTCCTTTGAAATACCCTGAGCGATAGCCTGAGAAGCGCTTACAACTTCTTTTTTGTTTTCGGTGCTGTTATATAGCATCAAATCACCCTTTCAACAACTTTATATTTTACTATAAAAGTCAGTATTTGTCAAAGTTTTCGAGGAATTTATATGCGTTTTCAAAAAATATCTTATCAATTAGTTTTTCGCTGTAATTATGTTTTAAAAAAAGCTCGTAAATTCGCGCGATAGAATCAATTCCCTTTATGTCATCGGGTAGCTCGCAACCGTCAAAATCAGCTCCGAAAGCAAGAACATCTTCTCCGTCCATTGACAGGAAATGATCTGTATGTTTTAAAATATCATACATTGACGCCTCATCAGACTTATTGTTGATAAAAAACTTATGTAAATTTATACCGACTAAACCGTTTCTTTTCCTGATAATTTCAAATTGTTCATCTGTCAGATTACGCTTATTATCGGTGATAAACCGAGAATTTGAATGTGTGGCGATAATCGGTTTTGTTGTATTTGATACCACATCATAAAATAATCTGTCGCTGGCGTGAGAAACATCAATAACGATATTGTTACATTCAAGTTCTTTTATAACTTTTAAGCCAAACGGAGTAATACCGTTTGAATGCGAAACCATTACACCGTCACCGAGTTCGTTCCTTCCATTCCAGGTCAATGTGACAATTTTAACACCAAATTCTTTGAACAGTTCAAAATTCTCGATTTTTCCGCCTAACACGGATGCATTCTCAACTGTAAAAACAGCGCCCTTTCCCCTGTTTTCGGTTACTTGTTTTAAATCGCTAAAGGATTTGATAACTGTGATATCGAACTTTTTGCACTGTTCTAATAAACGTTTATAAGCGCTTTTAAACATATTTGTAGCATTTTCGCCGGATAATTCTTCAGGAACGCAAATAGCGAAACATTGAACATAAGGAGATAAATAATGAGATTTCTTTGGAGTAATGTGCAAATCAGGGTTAGAGATATCGCAGGCTCTAACAAGGGATTCGTAAATAGTATCACAATGTAAATCAAAATACCGCATAATCTTCTCCTTCTTGCCAAAAGGCATTATCTATGTAGTTTATGCTCATTTTTCCTTTATCATTCACTATTACTTCAGCTATGTCATAACGAGGCTGTTTTTTGATTTTGTATCTTTTTATATACTCGTTGGATGCCGCGAAGATTCTGCGTTGTTTTCTCTTATCAACCGAAAGCGAAGGTTCAAGCATCTGTCCTTCTGTTCTTGTTTTAACTTCAACAAAAACTATATATCTTGATTTTTCCGCAATTATATCTATTTCGCCGAGTTTAGTGGAAAAATTAGTATAAATAATACTGTATTTTTTCTTTTTTAAATATTTTACGGCGAATTTTTCGCCTTTTTTTCCTAGAGCTTGTTTATCCATTGTTTAGTATTTTTTTCAAAAAGCTGAGTCTGTGTATTTCACACGGCCCATATTTGAGAATAGCCTCTGCATGTGCTTTTGTTCCGTAACCTTTATGTTTATCAAAACCATATTCGGGGTATTTTTCAGCATATTCATAGCACAATCTGTCACGGCTGACTTTCGCAAGAATAGAAGCGGCAGCTATGGACATGGACTTTGCGTCACCTTTGATAACATATTCGCCCTGAATATCAATCGGCGGAAATCTGTTTCCGTCAATCAAAGCATAGTCAACTTTGGTATTCAAGCCATCCACAGCGCGCTTCATTGCAAGCATAGTTGCGTTAAGGATATTTATTTCTTCAATTTCTTCAACTGTTGAAAAAGCGATTGAGTAGTCAAGAGCCTCATTTTTAATAACTTCAAAGAGAACTTCACGTTTCTTTTCCGTAAGTTTCTTTGAATCATTTACACCCTCAATTATCTGATTATCATGCAGAATTACAGCAGCAGCGCAAACAGGCCCCGCAAGGGGACCTCTACCCGCTTCATCAACTCCGCAAATATTAACGAAGCCTTTATTCTTGGCTTCTTTTTCGTATAGTAACCAATCCATCAGTCAATCTCCTTGGGATATTCAAGTGTAATATTTCCGAATTTTCCGTCTCGGTATTCATCGAGAACGAGAGCGGCAGCTCGTTCAGTATTAATTTCTCCTCCTGAAATAAGCATACCTCTTCTGCGGCCTATAAGCTGTAAGAGTTCATAAGAATCATTAGAATCCAAATCATCAGTTGTCAATTTAAATCTTTCAAGAAACTTATCGGTAGGATGCATTTTCATATTATACAGAAAATCAACAGCAAGCAGTTCTATGTCAAGAATATTATCCTTAATTGCGCCTGTAAATGCCAGATTTTCGCCAACTTTTTGATCGTCGAATTTAGGCCATAACACACCCGGGGTATCAAGCATTTCCAAATCTTTTGAAATGGTGTACCACTGATTTCCTCTTGTAACGCCCGGTCTGTCCTCAACTTTGGCGCGGCTTTGTTTGGAAACACGGTTAATAAACGAGGACTTACCAACGTTGGGAATCCCGACAATCATAACTCTGAGAATTGGATTTTTTATTCCTTTAGCTTGCTGAGCCTTAAATTTTTTATCAAGAATTTTTCTTACGGAAGGCACAAACTGATTTAGCCCCTTACCTGTTTTGCAATCAACGGGAAGCGCAGTAATGCCATTTTGAGCGTAGTAATCCACCCATAACTGCGTTGCTTTTCTGTCAGCTTTATCGCATTTGTTAAGCAACACTAGCTTAGGTTTGGACTGCAGCATCTCCTTTAAATCGGGATTACTGCTGCTTACGGGAATTCTGGCGTCAATTATTTCCACAACAACATCAATCAACTTCAGAGAAGCTTGAATCTGACGTTTTGTTTTCGTCATATGTCCGGGGAACCACTGTATATTTTGCTTATTATCCATATATAAGTCACCTATCCGTAAATTGAACAAAACCCACATAAAAATGTGGGTTTTAGATTAATATAAATATTTAATGCTGTTGAACGGAAAAACAACCACCTGTGCTTTTCCGATTATGTCATTGACATCTATCAAACCGATTTCTTTGGAACGGCTGTCAAGAGAAACACCTCTGTTATCACCCATTACAAACACTTTACCCTTTGGGATAATCTTGGGAATCTCTGCGTCCTCAGCATGAGTAAAGCCCTGGATATACGGTTCATCGATCTTTTTACCGTCAACATATACATAACCTTTATCAAAATCAATCGACAAAGTTTGTCCCTCTGTGGCAATAACACGTTTAATAATCGGGTCAGCGTACTCAGCTCCGTGGCTGATGACAATAATATCACCGTCGGAGGGAGTATAGAAGAAGTTAGTAACAATAACTTTATCCTGATGTTTCAGTGTCGGAACCATAGAAGTACCGCTTACATCAACAAGACGCAGGAAGAACGTAAGGATAATAACAACAATAGCGACAGCAAAAACAAGCGAATGCACCCAATCATAAAGACTGGCGGTACCGCTGGATTTCTTGAGATGTATTGTTCTGGGTTCAACTTTACGTTTTTTGTTTTTTTGTTTTTTAGCGGGTTTTTCCACACGAGATTGAATTACCGCTTTGTTTTCTTTACTCATAAAAACACCCTATTAAGGAAAGAAAGGGGCTTTAGAAAGCCCCCTTGATTAATTAGATTTGTTCTTTAACCTTGGCAGCCTTACCAACACGATCACGGAGATAATAGAGCTTAGCTCTTCTGACTTTACCGCGACGAACTACATCAACTTTCCTTACGTTCGGGGAATGCAGAGGAAATACTCTCTCTACACCAACACCGTAAGCAACACGTCTGACAGTAAAAGTCTCGGATACGCCCGAACCTTTGCGTGCGATAACTGTGCCCTCAAACATCTGGATTCTTTCTCTTGAACCCTCGCGGATATTTACGGCAACTTTTACAGTGTCACCAATACCGAACACGGGAGCTTCTGCCTTTACAGAATCGGCAGCAATTGTTTTTAATGCGTCCATAATGAACCTCCTAAAATATTTCAGATATTCATGCCTGAGAGCAGAGGACTATCCGCTTCAAATTACGGCTGAATGCCGAGTATTGAACCCCATTACACAGTAACGGTATCCAAATGCCTAAATATCATACCACAAACAAAGATGAAATGCAAGTATTTTTTGCATCAAAAGAAAATTATTTGCTTATATTTCTGAGCTTATCAAGATATACGCTGAAATAATCAGGTAAATCCGATACAAATTCCATATATTCACCCGTATTTGGATGTATAAATCCAATTTTTCGTGCGTGCAGACACTGGCTTTCCAAATTTGTCTTTTCATTTTTTACGCCGTAAACCTTATCGCCCGAAACAGGATGACCTATATAGGCGCAATGAACACGAATCTGGTGTGTCCTGCCTGTTTCAAGTCTGAACTTCATATATGTATAGCCTTTAAGGCGTTCTATAACTTCATAATGAGTAACAGCGTTTTTTGAGTTCTTATCGGTAACGGCCATTTTCTTGCGATCGGTGTGATGTCTGCCTATCGGAGCGTCAATCACCCCTGCATCATCCTTGATGTTACCGAAAACAATAGCCTCATATTCTCTTGTAAGACTATGATCTTTGATTTGTTTGGCAAGACTTTTATGGGCGTTATCATTTTTAGCTACAAGGAGCAATCCGCTTGTATCCTTGTCTATCCTGTGAACAATCCCGGGACGTAAAACACCGTTAATGCCCGAAAGATTATCCTTGCAATGATACAAGAGCGCGTTAACAAGAGTTCCTGTATAGTTACCCGCGGCAGGATGAACGACCATACCTTTTGGCTTGTTTACAACAATCAAATCATCATCCTCATAGACGATATCCAGAGGGATATTTTCAGCTTCTGCCTCATATTCAACGGGATCGGGAACCAAAACGCGAATCTCATCCCCGGATTTGAGTTTATAATTTTTTGCGATATTCTTATTATTTACTTTAATATTACCGTCCGCAATAAGATTAACCAGAGAGGAACGTGTTAGTTCTTCGATTCTATCGGAAAGAAATTTATCAATCCTGACACCGATATTTTCGGAGTCCGCCAAAAATGTATAATCAGTCATTTTTCTTGTCCTTTTTTATAAAGTCCGAAAAAAACAGCAGATATATAACCATAAGCACCGCGCCAATTGTGATACAATAATCAGCAAAATTACATACGGGCGGGAAAAAGCTTATGCTTAGATAATCAACAACATAGCCGTAAAAAATTCGATCTATAAGATTGCCTATTCCACCGCCAATAATCAAAATAGCGGCAATATTAAAAAGCTTACTGTTTATATTTTTGCGAATCATTATAATAATCAAAGCTATGATTATAACAATTGTAAACGCTATAAAAATCCACCTGGCGTCTGAAAGCATGCCAAACGCCGCGCCTTTATTCTCAACATATTTGAGAGAAAACAAACCCGGAATAACTTCAACCGTGCCAACAGGCTTCAAATTGTTTATAACTAACAGCTTCAAAATGTAATCAACGGCGGCTACAACAACAGACAGAATTAAAACTAATAACATTAAATCACTCCGTATAGGAAAAATCGGTGTAGATTTTGGCTACACCGATTATAGTTTTTTATCATGAAAATTACTCAAAGAACTTACAGCACTTATCACATAACGTAGGATGAGCGGTATTTAATCCGACTGTTTTACTGATTGTCCAGCAACGTTCGCACTTCTCGCCTTCAGCCTTTTCCACTTTGATATCAAGATCTCCCCCGCCGTTTATAATCTCTACATCAGAAACAATAAGAGCGGGTTTAATTTCGTCCTCAACCTTCATGAGGAAGTCGTAATAATCGCCTGAAGCCGTAAGAGTAACTTTTGATTCAAGAGAAGATTTGATAGTTTTGTCTTTAACAAGAACCTCAATCTCTTTCTTCACATCATCTCTGAGCTCATGAACCTTCTCCCAAAGGGCCATAAAATCGTCATCAACATCAATGTCAATAACCTTGGGCATATCATTAAAGAGAATATTCTCAGAATTATCAGATGATTTGTGAGGCATATAATTCCAGATTTCATCGGAAGTATACGCTAAGATAGGAGCTAACATTCTGGTCATAGCGTCAAGAATAAGATAGATAGCTGTCTGAGCCGAACGGCGGGATAAGCTGTCCTTCTTCTCTGTGTATAATCTGTCTTTCAAAACGTCAAGATAGAAGTTCGACATATCTACTACACAGAAGTTATGAACACTGTGATAAACCTGATGGAACTCGTATTTATCATATGATGAGTTAGCTTTTTCAATAAGATTGTTTAGCGTCTTAACAGCCCATTTATCAATATTAAGAAGCTTATCCGTACTTACCATATCGGTATCGGGATTAAAGTCGGAAATATTGCCGAGAATGTAGCGTGCTGTGTTACGGATTTTACGATACGACTCAGACATCTGTTTTAATATTTCTCTGGAAATATTGATATCTGACTGATAATCTGACGAAGCAACCCAAAGTCTAAGCACATCAGCGCCGTACTGCTGAATAACTTCCTGGGGACTGATGCCGTTTCCGAGAGATTTACTCATCTTGCGGCGCTCCATATCAAGAATCATACCGTGTGTAAGCACAGTCTTGTAAGGAGCAACTCCGTCAGTCGCGACAGAAGTCAGAAGTGAGGACTGGAACCAACCTCTGTACTGGTCATTACCCTCAAGATACATATCGGCAGGATAACGCAGATAGTTGCGGCGTTTAACGACAGATGTATGAGAAGAGCCTGAGTCAAACCATACGTCCATGATGTCCTTTTCTTTTTCGAATTTAGAGCATCCGCACTTGGGGCACTTGGTATCCTCGGGTAAAATCTCATCCGCTTCTTTTTCAAACCAAGCGTTTGAACCTTCCTTGCCGAACAAATCAGCAACAGCTAGCATCGCTTCTTTATCTACAAAAGGCTCGCCGCAATCAGCGCAGTAGAAAATCGGGATAGGAACACCCCATTTGCGCTGACGGGAAATACACCAGTCTTTGCGGTCTCTAACCATTGATGTAATTCTGTCTTTACCCCAAGCGGGAACCCACTCAACGGTATTAATAGCATCAATAGCCTTGTCCTTGAAATCGTCAACCGAGCAGAACCACTGGTCGGTAGCTCTGAAAAGTATGGGAGACTTACATCTCCAGCAATGAGGATACTGGTGAATAATCTTTTGTAAAGCGAAAAGTGAACCGCTCTCATCAAGATTTATAGCAATTTTTTTATTAGCTTCTTCAGTTGTTAAACCTGCAAACTGTCCCGCTTCTTCAGTCATAACGCCGTCAGCGTTAACAGGACAGATAACAGGAATCTCAGGATAATTTTGGCATACATTATAGTCATCGACACCGTGACCGGGAGCTGTATGAACACAGCCCGTACCGCTTTCAAGAGTAACGTGCTCACCTACGATAATCAGAGACTCTCTGTCTATAAACGGATGCGCTGTTTTCATATACTCAAGCTCGCTGCCCTTAATAGTAGCGACAACTTCGTAATCGGTGATTTCAGCAGTTTCCAAAGCTCCTTTGTAAAGGTCGGTAGCCATAATGAGATATTCATCATTGACCTTAATAATTGAATATTCAAAGCGGGGACCTACACAAATAGCGACATTAGCGGGTAAAGTCCATGTAGTAGTCGTCCAAATCACAAAGCTAACCTTGGACGGATCAATATCCATAGCTTTAAACTTGCCTAAATCATCAGTAACTTTGAACTTAACATAAATAGAATGGCAGGGATCTTCGGCATATTCAATTTCAGCCTCAGCAAGCGCGGTTTTACATTCGGGACACCAGTAAACAGGCTTTAAACCCTTATAGATATATCCTTTTGAAGCCATTTCAGCGAAAACTTTAATCTGCTCCGCTTCAAACTCATGCTTTAAAGTGATATAAGGATTATCCCACTCACCGATACATCCCAAACGCTTAAACTGGTCGCGCTGGTCATTGATATAACCTGTTACAAACTCCTCGCACATTTTTCTGAGCTCAAGAACACTGATATCGGCTGAACTGCCGATACCCGCTTTTGCTCTGGCTTTGAGCTCTGTGGGGAGACCGTGAGTATCCCAACCCGGCACGAAAGGTGACTTAAATCCCGCCATATTTTTATAACGGACAATAAAGTCTTTCAAAATCTTATTGAGCGCGTGGCCGAGATGAATATCACCGTTAGCGTAAGGAGGTCCGTCGTGTAACACATACAACGGCTTGCCCTCATTATGCTCCATAAGTTTATTATATACGTCGTTATCTTCCCATTTTTGCAGTGTAACAGGCTCACTCTTAGGTAAGCCTGCTCGCATTGGAAATTCTGTTTTGGGAAGATTTAATGTGGAATTATAATCCTGAGACATAATATCTACTCTCCAAAAAAATTATTCGTCGTCTACGTCGTAATTCTCGCCAAATTTCAAATTAGAAAACTTGTTGTCCTCGGGCACAAACTCTGTACCTGTGGATACAGGCTCGAATGTATCCTCAACCTGTGAAACATCAACTACATCCTCTTCTTCGGGAACAGTAGTAACGGGCTTAACATAATCAGGTTCAACATTCTCAAATTCTTCCTCAACAGGAGCTGTAGGATACTTGCGGTTGAGCTCTTCCTGCTCACGAGCTACAACAGCGTCTGTGGGAAGAGTGTTGATTGTTTCCATGTGTTTCTTATAAAGAGCCTCAAGCTCCGAACGCAACTCAACAGAATCGTTCTTGAGCTGAAGGTAAACTTCTTTCTGTTTAGCCGTCGTAGCGTTAGCTTCTTTCTGAATTGACGCAGCTTTTGCCTCAGCGTCGGAAATAATAGCCGCCGCTTTAGCGTTAGCTTCCTTAACAGACTGATCGGCAATTCTCTGTGATGTAAGCAGAGCGTTTCTTACTGTTTCCTCGTCAGCGCGATACTGCTCAACACGAGTAGCGAGAATATCCATCTTTCTGATTAACTCGGCTTTTTCTTTTTTCATCTGCTCAAACGTAAGAATAACTTCATCAATAAAAGCGTCTACATCTTCGCCTCTGTAACCTCTTCCTCTTCTGAAAGATATGTCTTTGATTTCGTCAATTGTTAACATATTTACAACTCCTATCTATAATGTACAATATTGATTTTAAGTCTCCCTTTTTTTGTAGTTGAGGACTGTTCGTTTATTATAAACTTACCATTACCGCGAATGGTGAGAATATCATCAGGTTTTAAAAAATAACTGACTTTACAGTTCTCGGTATAATTGGTAAATACCTTTCCTGAGTTAATTAATGAAGCGGCTTTCGCTCTTGAAAGCTTTGTAATAGCCGATACAACTGAATCAAGTCTCATAGAACTGACAATGTAGGTTAAAACCTCGGTGTCAGGCTCATAGGAAATATCACATTCATTTTCGGGAATCAACTTCACGCCCGCTCTTCCGATTTTAGAAAGTTGAGATTTGATATAATCGCTTACTTCACTTTTAACAAATACCGCGGCATAACCGTCACCTACGATTATATCACCGACACAAACACGTTCGATTCCGAGGCCCATAAGGGAACCGAGAAAATCACGATGGGATAAAGAATCCTCCTTACGAAACTTATAACAAAGCTTTTCTATCGGAAAATCTTCCTTCGAAACTTTATAATCAAACGCGCACAATACTTTTCTTGCAGCGTTTTCATAGCCGCCAAAGAAAAACATTCTATCCTGAGCAAAACTAAACTGTCGGGAAATAATATACTGTTCCCTTTCATTTAAAAAACCGAGAAAAGATGGTTTGTGTCTGATTTGAGATAGGCTCAGTGCGTCGTCAACTCTCGAAAATAAGTTGTTATCGTCTTTATCAGAAGTAAACACCGCTGTGCTCTAACTCATCAAGCAAATCGTCGCCGGTGAGGTCAACGTTATTAGGGATAATAATAAATGTGCTGGTAGCAACTCTCTTAATCTTACCGCGGTTAGCGTAAGCGACACCACTGAGGAAATCTATAATTCTTCTGGAAATATCCTTTTTAGTCTCCTCAAGATTAAGAACTACAGTATGAGTTTTAATAAGCTCATCAGCTATCGCTCTTGTTTCCTCGCCAAAATTCTCAGGTCTGAAAATAGCAACCTTAAGCTTAGCCGTAGCGCTGATGTTTACAACCTTATTACGGCGTGATGAAGGAGTATATGTAGCGACGTCGTCATATTCCTCTTCCTCATTCTCCGCGTATCCGTACTCGTCGTAACCGTTATCGTACTCCTCGTCAGGAGCGTCCCACATGCGTTTAAACTTGTCTACAAAATTAGCCATTACTTTATCCTCCAAATTTATTTGTTATAGTTACGAGCGCCAAAAAGTGATGAACCTATACGCACCATATTAGCGCCGGACAAAATTGCTTCATAATAATCAGCCGACATTCCCATGGAAAGAATGTCCATAGAAATATTATCTATGTTTTTGCTCGAAATGTCAATGAATATATTGTTCATTTTAGCAAAAAAATTAGAAATTTTTTGTTTACTATCACAAATCGGCGGTATAGTCATTAGACCTTTAACCGAAATATTATCAAAATCTTTTATCTCATCAAGTAATTCGTGAAGATTTTCGGGCAAAACTCCGCTTTTGCTTTCTTCCATACCTATATTCACTTCTACCAGTACATCGGTGCAAATGTTGTTCTTAGCGGATTGTTTGGAAATCTCCTTGGCAAGTTTAACGGAATCAACAGACTGGATCAAATCAACCTTGCCGACGATTTGTCTAACCTTATTGGATTGTAAATGACCTATAAACTGTAAAGAAGTATTTTGAAGGTTATAGTCATCATATTTTGAAAGCAGCTCCTGAACCTTATTTTCGCCTATGTATCTCAAACCGAGTGAAATAGCGTAATTTATAACCTCGGCGTCAACTGTTTTTGTGGCGGCAAGAAATGTTATATCTTCCCTGCTTTTACCGACTTTAGCGGCAGCTTCGGCTATTCTCTCCTCGATTAAGTGATAATTATAATTTATGTTATCTAATAACTTTTCCGTCATATAAATTATCTCCTTTTACTATTACCTGATCATAAAGTTCAATAGTTTCGCCGCTGAACAGCACACCATCATCGGGGTTAGGGTCACATAATACATAATCGCTCGACGAATAGATAATATGTATTTCCTTGAACTGCAGTTCAGATCCGTGAAGAACATAGACACCCTGAACCTTTTTCTCCTTGGTAATTTTATTTCCATTTTTGTCTTTAACAGTCTTTTCAACTACGGCTTCATGAATAGCGCGTTTAGCTACCTTGATTCCTTCGAAAGAAAGAGTAGTGATTTCAAGTTTTTCGTTTCTTGCAAGAGCAAGGAAACTGTCCATATAGTTGCACTCAAGCACCAATACGGCGCTATCCTTCTTGCTTGTCTGATTGATTGAATAAATCTTTGCGGGAATGCTTTCTGCTGTAAGAGAAGGCATTTTTACGCTGATTGATTTTCCTATATTCATCAGCTTTGACAACCCCACAGCATCATCAGCGCTGATTTCGCAGGCAATATACCATTCGGGGTTAATAATAACTTTACCCACAACATTCTTAGGTACTTTATTTTTTTTGACATTCTTCAAGTCGCTTAGCAGTATATTTTTAACGTTATCGTATTTTATGGAATGCTCAAAACCGTCAGGTGAAGATACAAAATATCCCGCTTTATCGGAAGAAACAGTTCCAATGCTTTCGGAACAATTGGATTCAAGGTCTTTTTTCTTGGATTTCAACTGTGAGATTTTAGAGGAAAAATCTTTAGCCTCTCCTGTAATCATCTGTCTTTCGCAAATTGAAAGCAATAAGTCATTGCTCAGTTTTTTAGCGTCTGAGTATTTACCCGAATTAACATTAGTCAATACCGCGAATAAGTTATTATTTATCTGGTTTTCAACAGTTTCCAGGCTGACGCTGTCCTTGTAATAGTTTTCGCTGAGTTCCCTCAGACTTTTTATCTGAGCGTCAATTTGTTTAATCTGCTGACGATAAACAGCGTCATTTTCGTTGTTAAATACATCTGCAATTGTTTGTCCCACGCTGACGTCGTCGCCGTCGTTAACATCGTATGACAAAACGCCGTCAGTATCATTTCGAATGTATTGCTCATTACGGATAACAAAACAATCCGTATGAATAACATCTGAAATTACGGTATCGACAGCTTCTTCGGTTTCAACTGTTTTGTTGATATTGGAACCCGCGATAAGATAAACAATATATGAAATTATAAGAATAGATAATACGGCAATTAAAATTCTTTTAAATAATAATTTATCCATTTATAAACCTTCTTATGATACTTTTGATACTATCAAACTGTTCATTGGTGGATTTTAGTTTATCAATATAAATCCAATTAATACTATCATTACGTCTGAACCATGTCAATTGACGTTTTGCATAATGTCTTGTCTCGGTTTTTAGACGTTCAACGCAAGAATCAAGATCATCAGTCCCGTCAAAATACGGCTGAAGCTGTTTATAACCTATTGCCTTTGAAGCGGTAGCGCTCAAATCAGAATTCAAAACAGCCTTTGCCTCGTCAAGCAATCCGTATTCAAGCATAATATCAACACGCTTGTTCACTCTCTCGTATAAAAACTGCCTGTCGCAGGCGGTCAAACCAAAAACAAGAGATTCATAAGCGCTTTCCTTCTTCTTGCTTTTCATATTTTGTTCGGTAATAGTAGTACCCGTAGTTCTATAAAACTCAATAGCTCTGACAATCCTCTTGGGATTCCTTTCAGAGGACAAACGCTCTGCGGACTCAGGGTCGAACTGAGCGAGCATATCAAGCATATAGTCAATTCCATTTTTTTCGAGGATCAAATACAATTCTTCCCGAATTATATCATCATTACTGTTTTCAACAAAATCAATACCATTCAGCAGAGAATCAACGTATAATCCCGTACCACCGCAAATAATAGGAGTTTTACCTTTGGAAACTATTTCGGAAATCGCGTTTTGAGCGTCAAGAACATACTGACCTACGGCATAAGATTTATCCGCGGGCAAAAAATCAATAAGATAATGCTTTATACCCTGCATTTCTTTTACCGAGGGTTTAGCCGTAGCGATATTCATTCCTTTATAAATCTGCATACTGTCCGCGGAGACAATCTCACCGTTAAAGTTTTTAGCCACCTCAATTGAAAGAGAGGTTTTCCCCGAAGCAGTTGGACCTACTATCGCAATAACTTTAGTTTTCATCATACTCTTCCGAATTGTTTCTCAAGTTCGTAACGGCTTATCACAACACATACGGGTCTGCCGTGGGGACAATATCTGAGTGTAGGATCCTCATCCAGCTTATTTGCTATATCCATCAATTCTTCACGTGTGCTGATATTGCCGCCTTTTATTGCGCTTCGGCAAGCAACGTTATGGTAAATCCAATCCATCTTTTCGCTTCGAATATCAGTTTTATTCTGAGCGATATACCCTGCCATTTCTATTACAGAACTTTCAATGTCGTCAATGCCAAGATACTGCGGAGCGGCGCGGACAATAAGTGTTCCGTTACCGAAGTCCTCAACATCAAAAGCACATTCAGTGAACATATCAAGATTGGAAATGGCGGATTCATAATCTGTTTTATTGAGAACAACAGTCACAGGATGAAGCAGAACCTGTGAAAATCCCGCACCGCGCTCCTTCTTTAATTTTTCGTAAATCATACGCTCATGAGCGGCATGCTTATCTATGATTACAATTTCCTTGTCGTTCTTTTCAACGATAATATATGTATTGAACGCCTCGCCGACAAGACTAAGCTTATTCTTGGGTTGTTCAATAATCGGCTTTGGTTCAGGTGTTTCAACGATAATCTCTTTTTCATTTACAACTTCATCGTTCTTCTGCTTTTCTGCAACAAAGTTGTTAATCTTTTCTTCCCTTTTAATGGATTCCTTTGAATACACCTCA
Organism: uncultured Ruminococcus sp.; assembly: GCA_902785365.1. GTDB lineage: Bacteria > Bacillota > Clostridia > Oscillospirales > Acutalibacteraceae > Ruminococcoides. The sequence goes on from CACZYC010000002.1 coordinate 26,727, forward strand.
AAAGGATTGTTGTCAATATCGTTGACAGAGGCGTTAACCACGGAATTTACGGGTTTAGAATTAAGCCTATCGAGCTCCGCAAAAGGATTGTCAGGCTTTTTCTCAACCTCAGGAACTGATTTTTCGAACGAAGTCCTGGTTGATACAAAAGGCTTGGGCTTGCGGATATCCGAAAAGGCGTTATTACGAGCTTGTCCGTCAAAAGTGATTTCTTTGCGCTTGTCCCCTGTTGACAGGCTGGTCTTAACAGCGTGATAAACAGCGTCAAAAACAGGACGCTCGTTTACAAATCTAACCTGAATCTTTGATGGGTGAACATTAACGTCAATAGCCTCGAAAGGAACAGATAAATGCAATACGCAAGCAGGGAACTTGCCTACCATTACACTTCCTTTGCAAGCTTCTTCAAGGGCAGCTGAAGCTGTCCCCGACTTTACATATCTGCCGTTAATAAAAAAGTTCTGCATACCTCTGTTAGGTCTGGCATTTACAGGGGATGAAATGTAGCCTTGTACTTTTATACCGTTAAGCTCATAATTCACTGGAATAAGTCCGTTAGCGAAGTCACGTCCGTATACCGAATAAATAACAGATTTGATCTTGTTATCACCCGATGTATTTAGCACCCTCTTACCATCTCTGATAAATGTAAAAGCTATCTCGGGATGAGAAAGAGCAATTTTGTCAATTACATTTGCAACGGCGTTGCCTTCGGACCTGTCGGTTTTTAAAAACTTCATACGCGCGGGAATGTTATAGAACAAATCACGGGCTATTATAGTTGTGCCTTTGGGACATCCCGCGTCATCAAAGGAAGCTTCTTCCCCTCCGTCAATTTCGTAAGATGTTCCAATACTCTCGCTCTCATGACAGGTGAGTATCTGAAGCTTGGAAACTGATGAAATAGAAGCCAGAGCCTCTCCTCTGAATCCCAAAGTAGAGATACTGTCAAGGTCGTTTTCTATCTTAATCTTACTTGTAGCGTGCGGTAAAAAAGCAAGTTTAACATCATCACGCAAGATACCGCAGCCGTTGTCTGTAACGCGCATAAAGGTAATACCGCCGTTTTGAATCTCAACGGTAATATCATCTGCTCCCGCGTCTATTGAGTTTTCAATGAGCTCTTTAATCGCCGAGGCAGGTCTTTCAACTACTTCACCCGCCGCGATCAACTCAGCGACGTGCTTATCAAGTACGTTAATCAAGCCCATTTAATCACTTCCCTATAATAAGTTCTTTAATTCATAAAGTAAATTCATAGCCTCAATCGGCGTTAATGTGTTCAAATCAATCTGCTCTAATTTTTCGGTTAACGCCGAGTTAGAATCAGGCATAAGACTCAATTGTTCTTCAGGTTCTTCTGCGCGCGGTTTAAGCACAGGCTGAATTGTGCTGTTTCCGCTCTCGAGTTCCTTTAGAATCTCTTTAGCTCGCTCGATTATTGTATCCGGGAGTCCCGCAAGCTTTGCGACCTCAATACCGTAACTGTCATCTGCTCCGCCGGGAACAATCCTGCGCAGGAAGGTGATATCGTCACCGTGTTTTTTGACGGCAATATTGTAGTTGTTGACACCCTCTATCACTTTTTCCATAACTGTGAGCTCGTGATAATGAGTCGCAAAGAGAGTTTTAGCGCCGAGTTTCTTCTTGTCAACGGCATATTCGAGCACCGCTCTGGCAATACTCATACCGTCAAATGTAGACGTACCGCGCCCTATCTCATCAAGAATTAAAAGCGATTTATTAGTTGCGTTGGTAACAATATGAGCGACCTCGCTCATTTCCACCATAAATGTGGATTGTCCCGAAGCTAAATCATCTGAAGCGCCAACTCGTGTAAAAATACTGTCGACTATACCGATTTCAGCGGATGAAGCGGGAACAAAACTGCCAATCTGAGCCATAAGTACAATTAAAGCGACTTGTCGCATATAAGTGGATTTACCCGCCATATTTGGACCTGTAATAATTGCTACTCTGTTTGCCGAACAGTTGAGATAAACATCATTTGGTACAAACGGCGCACCTTTTAAAAGCAGTTCTACAACAGGATGGCGGCTGTCCTTGAGCACAATTTTATCGGAAAGATTCACTTCAGGTCTTGTATAGCGATTATCGGAAGCGACATTCGCCAAAGAATTAAAAACGTCAAGCGCAGCTATACAGGAAGCTGTACACTGGATACGCTCAAGATTTTCAGCAGTCTTTTTGCGAATACTGTCAAAAAGCTCATATTCAAGGGCTACCGCTTTATCTTTGGCTCCAAGTATTCTGCCCTCAATTTCCTTTAAATCCTGTGTAATATATCGTTCACAATTGGTAAGCGTCTGTTTGCGGATATATGTTTCGGGAACCATTTCTTTGTAGGAATTAGTAACTTCAATATAATATCCGAATACACGGTTATATCCTACTCTTAATTTGGGAATACCTGTTAATGCGCGCTGTTCTTCCTCAATTTTAGACAGTAAACCGGTTGAATCGTTCATATCGGAGCTGACCGAGTCAAGCTCTTTGTTGTATCCGCGCTTAATCATTCCGCCTTCTTTAACGGAGAAAGGCGGTTCCTCGACAATAGCGTCATCAATAAGCTTATATATATCCTCCAAAGTGTCAAGATTAGCGTGGATTGTTTTGAGCATTGTTGATTTACAATCTTTCAGTAAAGCTTTAATATCAGGGAGCTTCTCCATAGCGGAAGCAAGAGAACGGAGTTCTCTCGCGTTAGCGGAACCATAAACTATTTTGGTCATAATACGCTCAATATCAAGGATTCCAATTAACGCCGCTGTCAAATCAAGTCTGAGGACTGTTTCATTTACAAGCTCCTCGACAGCGCTCTGACGGTTAATTATCTTTGTGATATTCAGCAAGGGCTTGTCTATCCAACTGCGCAGAAGCCTCTTTCCCAAAGAGGTCTTTGTCTTGTCGAGAACCCAGAGTAATGAACCTTTCTTCTCCTTATTGAGCATAGTTTGAGTAAGCTCAAGGTTGCGCTGAGTGTTAAAGTCAAGCTTCATAAACTGGTCTTCCGAGTAAATATTTATATGAGAAATACGCTCTAGCCCTGTTTTCTGAGTATCTTTAAGGTACGAAATAAGAGCGCCTACTGCAGAAACAACCAAATGCTTGTCCTCGATTGAGGAGTAATCGTTCTTAAACTGTGTTTTTACAATATCAAGACATGTTATGTAGGCAAAATTTTCGTCAGGATACATCTCCACCGAAGCCGAAAGCTTGTCCTTAATAAAAATAGAAAGTTCCTCAAATTTAACGACATCTCCGCCGATTAAAATCTCGCGGGGGTTGTAACTGGAAAGCTGAACTTTGATCTTTTCGACAATGTCCTTACCTTTGAATTCAGTAACGTATAATTCTCCTGTGGAAATATCGCAGAAACACATCGCAACATTTTTGCCCTCGCAGTACACACAGGAAATGTAGTTGTTAAGGCTTTCGTCAAGCATACTGCTCTCGATAACCGTACCGGGAGTTACAACTCGTACAATATCGCGTTTTACGATGTTTTTAGTTTTGGAGGGATCCTCCATTTGCTCACAAATAGCGACCTTATATCCTTTTTGAACCAGTCTGGCTATGTACCCTTCGCAGCTGTGATATGGCACACCGCACATAGGAGCACGCTCCTCCAGTCCGCAGTCGCGCCCTGTAAGAGTAAGCTCAAGTTCCTGAGAAGCAAGTTTAGCGTCGTCGAAAAACATCTCGTAGAAGTCGCCGAGGCGGAAGAACAGAATGCTATCCTTATTTTCTTCTTTAATTTTTAAATATTGTTGCATCATCGGGGATAATTTCTGTTCAGCCAAATCACTCGCTCCTTTCCTGAATAAATGTTTTAACCGCAGCCTCCGCAAGTAGCGCAACTGCCTGTGCATGAGGCGTCATAATCAGTGGTGTCGGGATCCTCTCCCGCAATACAATTTTGCAGTATGGTATTAACTCTGACTGATAATGTATCGAATTTCTGTTTAGCCTCGTTATACGCAATCATATTCTCGTTAGACATAATATCCGAATATACTTTTTGCATTTCGGTGTTTAGTTTCTGGATTCTTTCAGGGTCCTTCTGAGCCTTAGCGTTCTCAGTGTTGATAGATAACCTTTTTAAGTTAAATTCTTTGATAAGTTCCTGAAGCTCGGTATCCGCGTCAGCGGCTTTCTCGGCGTCCTTCATTTTTTTATAGCTCTCATCAGCCTGCAAAGACCTTCCAAGCTCTCTTACCTGTTCAATTATATCCATAATTAATTGTCCTCCTTAATAAACTCGCCTTTCAGAATCCAGTTTCCCGCTTTGGTAACCCTGACATTCTGAAAAGTTCCTATTAAATCTTTATCGCCTTTGGCTTCAACAATAATATTGCCTGAAGTTCGGGCGTTTAATATATTATCTTTACCTTTCTCGCTCTCCACAAGCACCTTCTGAGTTGTTCCAACCATCGAAGCGCATCGCTTTGAAGCTATTTCTTCCTGTACGCTCAAAAGCTCCTTGAACCATTCGCCCTTTTCTTCATCCGAAACAGGATCATCCATCGATGCGGCAGGCGTGCCTACACGCGGAGAATAAATAAACGTAAACAGTGAAGTGTACTCAACCTCTTTAATGAGAGAAAGAGTTTGTTTGAAGTCCTCGTATGTTTCACCCGGGAAGCCTACTATAACATCACTCGTCAGACTGACGTCGGGAATCTTTGACTTGGCGTAATTGACGATATCAAGGTATTTTTGCCTGTCATAATGGCGGTTCATTGCTTTAAGGATCCTGTCACTTCCGGATTGGAAAGGCAAGTGCAGATGCTTGCTGATGTGTTTTGACTGAGCTATAACATCAATGAGCTCTCGGGTACAATCTTTAGGATGAGAAGTCATAAACCTCAGCCAATAATCGCCTTCTATATCGTCTATTTCTTTTATTAGCTCTGCAAAGCTCAGGCTGTCCTTGAGGTTCTTACCATAAGAATTTACATTTTGTCCGAGAAGTGTTATATCCTTATAGCCCGAGCTAATCATATCACGAGCTTTGGAAAGTATAATACTGCTCTTTCGACTGCGCTCGCGTCCTCTGACATACGGCACAATACAATAAGTGCAAAAGTTATTGCAACCATACATTATAGGGAGCCATCCTTTAAAGGAACCGTCACGCTTTACAGGTATACCCTCGTGCACGAGATTATCGTCGTTATCTCTCAGATAAACCCTTTTACTGCCCGATAAAGCTTTGTATAATAACTCGGGAAATTGATGCAAAGCATGAGTACCGAAAACAAGCCCAACATAAGGAAAGCTCTTGTACATTCTCTCGGCAATATGCTTCTGCTCCATCATACACCCACACAAAGCAATAAGCGTATTCGGATATTTTGCTTTCAGATTTTTCAAGGCACCGACATTACCGAAAACCCTGTCCTCGGCGTGTTCCCTGACAGCGCAAGTGTTGAATAGTATGAAATCGGCGTTGTCGGGTTTATCGTTAAAAATAAATCCCGAAGCCTCAAGCATGCCTTTTATTCTTTCGCCGTCCGCAACATTCTGCTGGCATCCGTAGGTGCGTATAAACGCGACAGGCTTTTCGCCGCGCTTACGATTTTGCATTATCTCATATACTAAATCAATATACTCATTTTGAGTATAATCGAAGTCATTGACAGTGCTGAATTTTTCCATATAGAAAAAATACCCCAATCTTAAACATATCTGTAAAATTATAGCACAAATAAAAAAATAATACAATACCAAATACGCTATATTTTGTGGATATTTTATTCTTATCGTACAATATCTGCGAATGTTGAAGGAGTTGTGCCCACTATTACAGTTTGAGCGATTTCATAATCAGTGACAAATGTATTTTGTTCTTTATACTCAGGGCTGATTGTAATTATATCTGTTGAGACTACAAGCTTAATATGGTGGACTGTTTGATTAACGCCTCCGCTTTCAAATGTACTTTTAAGTGTGCAATTTACAGAACCGGTCAACATAAAATTAATTTCGATTTCAGGACCGACGTTATTTAGAACGGTTACATCGGTAAAAGCGCCTATCGGTAATCCAAAACTGTACATTGGCTTATTATCGAGCTTTTGTTGAATCTCTCTGGTTACTTTTGATTTGAACTTATTAACGTTGATTGTGTTCTCGCTAATCGACTTTACATCTCCGCTGTCTGAATAATTTATTGTTACTAAATCAGAATATGTAAATTCTGTTTTGCTTTGTATTTCGTCGATTGTCTGAGCAATTATTTTTGAAGAGTACATTTTAGACATACTTTTAACATACTTCCTCGTAAATGGAATCGCCTGTATTTCAAAGATTACAACCACAGCTAATATAAAAGCTGCAATCGTGATGATTATTTTTTTGATCTTATTGTTTTTAGTGTTTTTAGATTTACAAAGCAAAAAAACACCCCTCGTTATACTACACGAGAGGTGCTCTAAATGTTACATTTTAAAACGGGAGTTCCTCACTATCATCTTTATCTGCGTCAAAGAGACTTGAAAAGTCAAATTCCAATACACCGCCGCAGTTGGGACAATTGATTTCTCCCTCAATGAGAGTATCCTCATCGACTACAACCTCAGCTCCGCAATCGGGACAGGTTACTTCGTAGTCGGGATTCTCCTCGTCGAAGTCATCGAACTCATCGTCAAAATAATCTTCATCATAATATTCATCTTCGATTTGATCAACGCGTTCTTCCATTGCGTTCATTTCATCAGTAATGTCATAGAGCAAATCGAGCATAGCATCGATAAGCTTGCCCTCGGGTTTTAATTTATCAAGGTCTAAACCCTCAGCTAAACCTTTAAGATAAGCTGCTTTTTCAGAAGGGCTCATATATTCGTATGCCATAATAACTCCTTACGCTCTGCCGAGATACTCGCCTGTGCGTGTATCAATCTGAATAACCTCACCCTCGTTAATAAACAGAGGAACCTTGACCTCAGCGCCTGTCTCAACAGTAGCGGGTTTTGTAGCGTTGGTAGCTGTGTTGCCTGCAAAACCGGGGTCAGTCTTAGTAACCTCGAGCTCAACAAAGTTGGGGGGCTCCACACCGAACACGTTGCCCTTGTAGGAGAGAATCTTGCACATCATATTCTCCTTGACAAACTTGAAGTTATCGCCGAGAACGCTCGCGTTAATAGGAATCTGCTCCCATGTTTCTGTATCCATAAAGTAATAGAGCTCGCCATCGTTATAGCTGTACTCCATATCTTTTCTCTCGATAAACGCTGTGGGATATTTATCGTTAGGGTTAAAGGACTTTTCAACAACAGCGCCTGTAATAACGTTTCTGATCTTTGTTCTTACAAAAGCCGCGCCCTTACCCGGTTTAACATGCTGGAACTCAATGATGGAAACAACCTGTCCATCCATTTCAAAAGTTACACCGTTCCTGAAATCACCTGCAGAAATCATAATTATACCTCCTGATAAATAATTACATAAATTGTTAATCTAATTATACATAAAAACAAATAAAAAAGCAAGTATTATACAATAATAAGTTCTTTCGACAAAGCGGCAAAATTAAAACAGCTGTCCCGCTTAACAAGAACCATATCCTCAATACGAACGCCAAACCTGTTTTCGAGATAGATCCCAGGTTCAACTGTAATGACCATATTTTCGGACAAAATCATTTCACTTTTAGTGCTTACATAAGGCATTTCGTGGATATCAAGTCCTACGCCGTGTCCTGTTGAATGGCCGAAACACTTGCCGTAACCATGTTCAGTTATTATATCCCGCGCGGTCTTGTCGATGTCACTCGCCTTAACCCCTGATTTTACACCAGACAAAGCTGTTGTCTGAGCATCATAAACAATGTTATAAATCTCACGTTGATATTCATCACATCTTTTTACGGCAACCGTGCGCGTCATATCGCTGTGATAACCTTTGTAAAGCGCTCCTATATCCATCGTAAAAAAGTCGCCTTCGCGGATAATATTGTCACCCGGAACACCGTGAGGTAACGAAGTGTTTTTTCCTGTGATAGTTATCAAATCAAACGAAACACCGTCTGCGCCGAATTTTCTTAAAAGATATTCAAGCTCTACGGCTACGGTTCTTTCGGTCACTCCGGGCTTTACATAATTGAGGACTTCGATGTATGCCTTTTCGGTTATTTTCTGCGCTTCCGCTATAAATTTAATTTCAGCGTCACTTTTAATAATCCTCAGATTATTAATTGCCTTAATGAGGGTGTCGTCTGAAATAACAGAAATTCCAACGGAGTTAAACTCTTGAATTAATCTGTTATACAAGCATAAAGTTACACTGTCGTTCTCAATCAAAAGAGAATTAATGCAACAATCCTTTAAAACAGTTTTAAGGCTGTTATATAAAGATGTAAACTCAACAACCTTACAGTAACTACAATTTTTCTTTGCGGATTCATAGTACCTAAAGTCGACAAAAAGAAATGATTCGTCATTAGTTACAAGGATATATCCCTCACAGTTTTGGACACCCGAGAAATAATAAACATTATTGCTGTTATTTATTAACGCAGCTTGAGATTTATTGAGTACAGCGCGAATACCGTTAATTCTTTGCTCAAAAGTGTTCAACTAAATCAATTCCTTTAAGGCTTCAATAGCCAAAAAATAGCTTTGCTTGCCAAACCCTGCGATTTGTCCTTTGCATACGGGAGCAATTACGGAGATATGACGAAACTCCTCACGCGCGTGAATGTTGGACATATGAACCTCTATAAAAGGAACATCCACACAAGCTATAGCGTCACGCAAAGCATAGCTGTAATGCGTCAACGCGCCGGCGTTAATAACAACACCGTCAAAAGAATCTTTAGCCGAATGTATCTTATCAATTAAATCACCCTCATGATTTGATTGATAAATCTCCGCTTTATATCCGTTATTCTCAGCATACTTGATAATCTGAGAATTGATATCCTCAGCGGTTTCGGTACCGTACACACCTTTTTCACGTACTCCGACCATATTGAGGTTGGGACCTAATAATACTAATACTTTTTTCATAATTAACTCCTGTTGAATAAAAGTATAAAAGCGGACAGTAAGCCTGTCCGCTTAAATATTACCTATATTTGCGTTTGCGAGCTGCTTCGGATTTTTTCTTGCGCTTTACGGAAGGCTTTTCATAAGCTTCTCTCTTGCGAACCTCAGCAATTACGCCAGCTCTGGCACACTGTTTTTTGAATCTTCTCAATGCGCTTTCGAGAGATTCATTTTCTTTAAGTCTTACCTCTGACATTTTCTATTTCCCTCCCATCTTAAATGGGTAATTTGCAAAATAATGCATTAGTTATTATACACTAAGTTAACATAAAATGTCAATACCTATCAAAAAATTAGTAAAAAAATACTAAAAACTATTTTTTTAGGGTTTAACGACAATATTCACAATACGTCCCTTAACGTATATTTCTTTGACAATATTCATTCCGTCGATAGCTTTTGCCACGTTATCGTCCGCTTTAGCGAGAGCCAACACATCATCCTGCGCGGCGTCAACAGGAATGTTAAGCCTGGCTTTAATTTTACCGTTGACCTGAACCGCTATCTCGATTGTCTCCTCGACACACTTGCTTTCGTCGTACTCAGGCCAGCTCTGTTCGGCAAGAATTCCATCGCCAAGCGCGCAAGCTTCCCATACTTCTTCAGCAACATGAGGCGCAAAAGGACTAAGTAGAATAGCGAATATGCCAAGTTCCTTCTTTGAAATTGAACCGAAAGCGGTAACATCATTTATTAATGACATCAGCGCCGCGATAGCAGTGTTGAACTTGATATTCTCAATATCCTCCCCTACCTTCTTGATAGCTTTATGGAAAGAGCTCTCAAGTTCGGGACGGATAGTATCGCCGTCAACAAGAATGTTCTGCAAATTCCAGAAACGCTCTACAAATCTGCGGCAGCCTCTGATACTTGACGGGCTCCAGGGAGCGGCTTTCTCAAAATCCCCGATAAACATCTCATACAGACGCATTGTATCAGCGCCGTATTCGTTCACGATATCGTCCGGGTTAACTACGTTGCCTCTTGACTTGGACATCTTCTCGCCGTTCTCTCCGAGAATCATACCGTGACTTGTACGCTTCGCGTAAGGCTCGGGAGTGGGAACAACTTTTATATCGTAAAGGAACTTATGCCAGAAACGACTGTAAAGCAAGTGGAGAGTTGTATGCTCCATACCTCCGTTATACCAATCGACAGGAGACCAGTATTCAAGAGCTTCTTTGGAAGCTAACGCTTCATTGTTGTGAGGATCCATATATCTGAGGAAATACCATGAAGAACCTGCCCACTGGGGCATAGTGTCGGTTTCTCTGACAGCGTCACCGCCGCAACAAGGACACTTGGTATTTATCCAGTCGGTCATTTTAGCGAGAGGAGACTCACCTGTATCTGTGGGCTCATAGGAATCAACCATGGGCAACTTCAACGGCAGCTCGCTTTCGTCAATCGGAACATATCCGCACTTATCACAGTGAACAATCGGAATGGGCTCACCCCAGTAACGCTGACGCGAGAACACCCAGTCACGCAGTTTATAATTAACTTTCGCTCTGCCTATGCCGTTTTCCTCAAGCCATTCAATCATTTTCTTCTGAGCTTCCTCAACCGAAAGCCCGTTTATAAATCCTGAATTGACAAGTGTACCTGTAGCACAATCCGTGAAAGCTTCTTTCTGAACGTCTTCTCCGCCCTCGACAACTTCGATAATGGGCAAATCAAACTTCTTTGCAAACTCCCAGTCACGGGTATCGTGAGCAGGAACAGCCATAATTGCGCCAGTGCCGTATGAAACAAGTACATAATCGGAAACAAAAATCGGAATCTGAGTATTATTGACAGGGTTGATTGCTTCTACACCGTCAAGGCGGATACCTGTCTTATCTTTAGCAACCTCGGTACGTTCAAAATCAGATTTTTTTGAAGCCTGAAGCTGATACTCTCTGACCTCGTCAATATTTTTTAACTTGTCTGACCACTTCTCAATAAGCGGGTGTTCAGGAGAAATAACCATATAAGTCGCGCCGAACAAAGTGTCGCAACGGGTTGTATATACCGTAAGTTTATCACCTGTGGTAGCCTTGAAATCAACCTCGGCACCTGTGGAACGTCCGATCCAATTTATCTGTTGAGCTTTTACTCTTGCTGGATAATCAACTAAATCAAGGTCGTTGATAAGTCTGTCGGCATAAGCCGTGATTTTAAGCATCCATTGTGATTTAACTTTGTGGATAACTTCACTTCCGCATCGCTCGCAAACGCCGTTTACTACCTCTTCGTTTGCGAGAACGCACTTACATGATGTACACCAGTTGACATTCATTTCCTTCTTATAAGCTAAATTATGCTTAAAGAGTTGGAGGAAAATCCACTGTGTCCACTTGTAATAATCAGGATCTGTGGTATTTATCTCACGGCTCCAGTCAAATGAGATCCCCAGTGACTGAATCTGCTTTCTAAAACGCTCTATATTGTTTTTAGTAACAATTTCAGGATGGATGTGATTCTTTATAGCGTAGTTCTCTGTGGGAAGCCCGAACGCGTCCCAACCGATAGGATAAAGAACGTTATATCCCTGCAAACGTCTTTTACGCGCGACAGTATCAAGAGCTGTATACGGGCGGGGATGTCCAACGTGGAGTCCCTGTCCCGAAGGATACGGAAATTCTATAAGAGCGTAAAATTTCTCCTTGTCCGAATCATTCGAAGCATGGAATACGCCTTTATCTTCCCATATTTTTTGCCATTTGGGTTCAACCGCTTTATGGTTGTACTTCATAAAATCACCTTCCGACTTAATCTTTTAATATATCTGATAAATCCACTTCCTTGCCATCCTGCCAAAGGCGCTCAAGGTCATAGAAATTTCTCGCTTCCTCATTAAATACGTTAACTATCACATCAGAATAATCAAGCAAAATCCAACTGTTGGAGCGATGTCCCTCAATATGATTGACGGCAACGCCCGCCTCATTCATCTTGAACTCCACTTCATCAGCCAGAGCTTTTACCTGCGTACTGCTGCGACCTGTGGCAAAAACCATATAGTCAGCCAGTACGGTTACGTCTGTGACTTCAATAATTTTAATATCCTGACCGAGCTTACTGTCAAGAATCTCGGCGATTTTTACAGCCTGTTCATAAGTCGTCATTATAACAAACCTTTCTTTTCTAAACACATTATAACATCATTGTAGCAATCAAGCGCGTTGCTATGTATGGTCATTTTTCTTTTTGCCAAGTCGGTTATGGTAAACTGCAAGCCAAAAAGCATTGCGTCTTCCAAACACTCAAAAGCTTTTTTACGCATTATATCCACACCGTCGTAATCTCTCTCGGCGGAAATGAAGTCTGCGACAAAAATAATCTTTTCGAGCAGAGACATCCCAGTTCTGCCGGTTGTATGATAACGAATAGCGTTCAGTATATCCGCATCGTCAATACCCAATATATCTCGGGAGTAAACACTACCGGCTATCGGATGCCAAAGCTTTGACGTACCTTTTTCAACAGCGTCAAGTATTATACCACCTTGGGTCATAATTTGCAACATTTCTTCCCTAGGGATTTCCTTGCAGCAGTCATGTAGAATTCCCGCAATCTCGGCTTTTTCCTCGTCAGCTCCATAATGACGGGCAAGCTCAACAGCCGACTCAGCGACATTAATGCTGTGAATATAACGCCTTTGCCCCATTCTTTCTTGAATAAGGGACAGATATTCAGACTTGATCACACTATCACGCCCTTTATATTATTTTTTTACTTTAGGCAGTTTAATAACAGGTTCGTCAGGATTAGGTCTGTAAAGCACAAACTTAGAGCCTATAACCTGTACACTGTCACAGTCAATCTTTTCGGAAATAATATCCGCGGCTTCACGGGGAGTTAACGGACAATTTTCGAGACATTTACCTTTTATAAGCTCGCGCGCAGTAAGAGCATCGTCCGCCTGCTTAATAATCTGCTCAGTCATTCCGCCTTTACCAATATAAAGAATTGTATCTATATTATTAGCCAAACTTCTCAGATACGCCCTCTGTTTACTATTTAACATTATTATCCTCCAAATATTTAATTAGTTCATCTTTAAAAGCTCTAAGCGCCTTCCCCCTATGGCTGACTTCGTCTTTTTCTTCAGCTGTATAATATCCAAAGGATTTGCCCTCATAAAGGAAAATCGGGTCATAGCCAAAGCCGCCCGTGCCCTCAGGCTGCAAAGCGATTTCGCCATGGCAATAATCCTCGACCTGAATCACTTTGCCGTTCGGAAAAACACAGGTAATCGCACAGGTGTAATGAGCATTACGGTCGCTTTTATCTTTCAATCTTTCCAAAATCAGCTCATTCTTATCGCTGTCAGTGGCGTTTTCGCCGCCGAAGCGTGCGGAATAAATTCCCGGCTCACCGTTTAACGCGTCAACGCAAATGCCCGAATCATCAGCGATTGCGGGCAACCCCGACTTAGAGCAAGCCGCGTACGCTTTTATATATGAATTTTCTTTAAAGGTTTTGCCGTTTTCCTCAACGTCCGCAAGGGAAATACCTTCCTGCTTTGCCGTAACAGCGTTTATTCCCAACGGGTTGAGTATTCGTTCCAGCTCAACCAGCTTTTTGGGGTTATTTGTCGCGATAATATACTTCATAACTTAACTGAAATCAAATAATGCTTTTGAGAATTCTTCAGGATCAAAGGGCTGCAAGTCATCAATCTGTTCGCCGACTCCGATGAATTTAACAGGAACATCAAGAGTATTTTTGATGGCAAGAATAATTCCGCCCTTAGCCGTACCGTCTAGTTTAGTCAGAACTATACCCGTAATACCTGTGGCTTCTTTGAAATGCTCAACCTGAGACACAGCGTTCTGACCTGTGGTAGCATCCAAAACAAGGAGAATTTCCTTGTCTGCGTCAGGCAGTTCACGGTCGATAACTCTGTTAATCTTAGCAAGCTCGTCCATAAGATGTTTTTTGTTGTGAAGTCTTCCCGCAGTATCGGCTATAATAACATCCGTGCCTCTCGCTTTAGCGGCAGAGATAGAGTCATAAACAACAGCCGCGGGGTCACTGCCCTCATTCTGCTTAATAATATCGCATCCGCTTCGGTCGGCCCAAATCTGAAGCTGGTCGATAGCCGCTGCGCGGAATGTATCAGCAGCGGCAAGCAAAACCTTTTTACCGTCGTTTTTAAAACGATTAGCCATTTTTCCGATGGTTGTGGTTTTACCTACACCGTTTACTCCGATAACGAGAATAACAGACGGCTTTGTATTGAGGTTAAGCTCCTGACCGCCTGTAAGCATCTCCGCTACAACCTCCTGAAGCAGGTTGCGGATTTCGGCAGGGTCGGTTGTACCTGTTTCCTTAACACGGACTTTAACCTTTTCGCATATATCTTCGGCTGTAGCCACACCGACATCGCCCATTACCAAAAGTTCTTCGAGTTCCTCAAAGAGTTCCTCGTCTATTTTGGTAAACGACTTCAGCATAGAATCAATCTGACCGATTACGCTGTCGCGGGTTTTTTTAAGACCGTCTTTAATTTTACTGAAAAGTCCCATATATATCTTCCTTTGTTATATTCCTAGTTTCGCGGACACTTCGCTGACTCTGAGTTCAAGCAGCTTGGATACACCTTCGTCCTGCATAGTAACGCCGTAAAGCACATCGGCTTCTTCCATAGTACCACGTCTGTGTGTGATAAGGATAAACTGTGTCTTTGAGGTAAGATTACGAACATACTGAGCAAAGCGGTCAACATTAACTTCGTCAAGAGCCGCTTCAATCTCATCCATTACACAGAACGGCGCGGGTCTTACTTTCATTATCGCGAAGTATAAAGCGATAGCGACAAGAGCTTTTTCGCCGCCTGAAAGAGCGTCGAGGTGAACAACAATTTTTCCGGGCGGATGAACGATAATATCGATTCCGCTTGTTAGAATATCCTCGGGATCGGTAAGCGAAAGTGAGGCTGTACCGCCGCCGAAAAGCTCCTTAAACGTAAATGTAAAGTTACGGTTAATCTCCTCAAACGCCTTTACGAACTCCTCCTGCATCTGCTTGGTAAGGTCGTTGATGAGTCGTTCAATCTCTTTCTTGGATTTCTCGACATCCTCAACCTGTTCACTCATAAACTCGTAACGCTCCGAAACTTCTTTGTATTCTTCTATAGCGCCGACGTTAACATTACCGAGATTACGGATTTTGGATTTAAGTTCGTTAAGCCTGCTTTTGGCTGTTGAAATATTCTCAATTTCAATAGCCGAGTCCTCAGCCTCTTTCTTTGTGAGCTGGTATTCTTCCCAAAGCTTTGAAATTATATTATCATACTCTTTCTGAAGGTTAATTTTTCGTTCTTCAAGTCTTGCCAGCTCTCTGCCCGCTACTTCACGTTCGCTTGTTTTATCTTTTTCTATCTGTCTTAGTTCAACGGAACGCTTTTCGAGGTCGTTCTTTTTGTTATTGATAGACTCAATATCGGCGTTTAGATTTTTAATCTTGTTATCGAGTTCGGCAATATTAAGATTAAGTCCGTCAATACGCTGTTCAGCATCCGTAATGAAATAGTTGTACTGCTCAATATCAGCGCGAATCTGAGCCTTGCGATTTTCTCTGCCTTCCTCTGAGGACAAGGCAAAGGAAATCTCGGAATCAAGAGTTTCTATATCCTTCTTGGCTGTGACAATTTCCAGACGGATATTTTGTAAGCTCTCGGACATTTCCTCACGCTGCTGAGTAAGCTTGGAGCGGCTGCCTGTTATATCCTCAATCAGCGCTTCATATTCGGAAATAGCGTTATTGATATCATCAAGACTGCTCTTTGCTTTGTGCTCCTCTACTTTATAGCTTTCTATTCTTGTCTTGCAGGACTCAACCTCTGAGGCGGCGTTATCAATCGCTGATTTCTGATTATTCAAATCATTCTCGCAAGCCTTAGACTCGGTAAGAATTCTGATTTGTTCTTGCTTTGTATTTGATAAGTCTGCTCGCGTGGCAAGGATATCCGCCTCAATAGCAGTGTATTCCTCGATAGCCTTCTGTGAAAGCTTTGCGGCTTCCTCTGCCTTCTTTTGGAGCTGTTCGGCTTTCTTTTTAGTCTTTTCAATTTCACCGGCGCGGGAAAGTAATCCCGATTTTTTGCCAAGAGAACCGCCTGTAAGAGAACCGCCCGCATTTACAACCTGCCCGTCAAGTGTTACAACCTTAAATCGATAGGAATACTTCTTGGCAATAGACGCTGCGCTGTTGATATCCTCGGCTATTACAATTCTTCCGAGTAATGATTTCAAAACATTGTTATACTCCGCTTTACAATCACATAAATCTGACGCTATGCCTATAAAACCGTAACAATCATCCAGTCCTTTTTCGTTGAGCGCCTTGGGTTTAATTGTATTTACAGGTAAGAACGTGGCGCGTCCGCCGTCATTTTTCTTAAGATAAGATATAGCGGCTTTAGCGTCCTGTTCGGTGGCGGTTACAATGTTCTGCATTGCGGCTCCGAGAGCGATCTCGATAGCAACAGTATACTCGTCGGGTACTTTTATAATCCTTGAAACAGGACCTCTTATGCCCTTTAATCTGCCTTCGCGGTAGCTCTTCATTACGTTCTTTACAGAATAAGAAAAGCCCTCAAGATTTCGCTCCAAATCCTCAAGCAGCTTTACTCTCCTGAGCGCTTCCTGAGCGTCAAGGTTAAGAGTATCCGCCTGAGCTTTTAAGTCGTCACGCTTTTTTTGCCTGGACTCAAGCTTGATTTCAAGCCCTTTTAGGGAATTGGAATATGAATCAACTTTATCATTGACATCATCAAGCTGACGTTTAAAATCCTCAAATATTTCAAGAGTAGTGTTATACTGCTCCTGCCTTGCGTTGTTATTGCTTAATATATCCTCAATTCTGGACTGTAACTCATTGACAGAAGTAACGCTGGTCATCATAGTGACTCGGGCGTCAGCAGATTGAGCGGTAAGTTCGGCAAGCGTTGCGCTGAGTTCCTGAAGCTTATCGCCGCTGCGGCTTGAGTCGGTATTTACTACATTGAGTTTGTCAGAAGTATCATCGTACTCGTTCTGTTTTTCTTCAATAAGTTTTTTCAGCTCTTCTATTTTAGCTTTTTTAGCGTCAATGCTGTTCAGCGCGTCCTCAGCATCATCGTCAACCTTTTGTATCTCATCTTCAAGACGTTTTATATTTTCCTGATTATGTAAAATATCATTCTCGGCAACAGATACGGAGGATTTCTTTGAACTGATTTCAGCTTGAATATTTGTTATTTCCTCGCGAATAGATTCAATTTTTGTGGAATACTCAGCGCTTTCAACATAGTTCCTCTCGGTTTCAAGCTGGATATTGTCAAGTTCCTTATCGGCGTTCTCGTGCTGAATACGGAAAATATCAAGCTTGTCCTCTTCCTCTTTGAGCACTTTGTTGCTGTTGTTGAGCGTATTAACCCAAAGGGCTATTTCGATATCTTTCTTTTCGCCCGAATACTCAAGGAATTTTTCAGCTTTCTGCGACTGGGATTTAAGAGGTCCGACACGCTCCTCAAGCTCTGTTACGATATCTCTGAGTCTGAAAAGATTATCCTCGGTATGCTTTAGCTTTCGCTCTGCCTCCAGTTTTTTATATCTATATCTGGAAATACCCGCGGCTTCCTCGAAAATTTCGCGTCTGTCCTCACTTTTGGAGGAAACTATACTGTCTATTTTGCCCTGACCGATCATAGAGTAACCGTCACGGCCGAGACCTGTATCCATAAATAGCTCGTTAACATCCTTCAGACGAACCTGAGCTCCGTTTATGAGATACTCGCTGTCACCGCTTCGATAATAACGGCGTGTAACGGCAACATCGTCACCGTTATATTGCAGAAATCTGTCTTTATTGTCAATATTAAGGGTAACCTCGGCGTACCCCTGAGCTTTTCTGTCGTCGGTTCCGTTGAATACAACATCTTCCATTTTTGAGCAACGCAAACTCTTGGGTGATTGCTCGCCAAGCACCCATCGTATAGCGTCACTGATATTACTCTTACCCGAACCGTTAGGTCCGACTACCGAGGTCATACCTGTGTCAAATGATAATTTAGTTTTATCCGGGAATGTTTTAAAGCCTTGAATTTCAAGGGATTTTAACAGCATTTAATCACCTGTTATCTTTTACTGATAAATCGTATTTTTTAAAATTTTTATCTCTCTCAACCTTCACTTTATATCCCATATCCGTTAATTTATTGAGATTAGACTTGTTCTGACCAATCATTTTTGAAACAGAAGAAGGATTAACAGTTACTATTATATCTTTAGAGTTCACATTAATAATGCTTTTTAAGATTTTATTCAAAAAAATTTTATTCTCGCAAAGTTCTTTGAACGCCGGGTGGTAATTCCCGCCGATGCTGCCTTCAATAAGACTGTCACTGTAATGAAGCCCGACACGTATGATATCAATGTTGTTTTCATAAAAGAATTCAATGATTTGAGCGCAAAGCTCCACTGACTCATCAAGAGTGTACGGAGTA
This sequence comes from uncultured Ruminococcus sp., assembly GCA_902785365.1. Classification (GTDB taxonomy): domain Bacteria; phylum Bacillota; class Clostridia; order Oscillospirales; family Acutalibacteraceae; genus Ruminococcoides. The sequence continues at coordinate 45,276 of CACZYC010000002.1, forward strand.
TATTCTTTATTTAAATACAAGTCCGCAAGATCGGTATCCTTCATTATAACAGTAGGATAAATTCTTACACAATCGGGAGAAAGCTTCACAAACTCATCAGCGGTATACATATCGCTCTCAAAATCCGCTTTATATAATCCCGTCATCATCTGCAATCCGAGACTGAAACCGTATTGTTTAATAAGTCTTGACACGTCTTTTACATCTTGCGCGCTGTGTCCTCTATTGTTAGACGCTAAGACAAAGTCATCCATAGACTGCGCGCCCAGCTCTATTGTAGTTACACCGTAATCTTTGAGAATTGTAAGAATTTCATCATCGATATAATCGGGGCGGGTGGACAATCTGATACCTTTGAAATTTGACACATAAGGTTTTACGGCATCTAAAAGAGAAATCATATATCCCCTGTCAATAGCTGTAAAACTGCCGCCGAAGAAAGCAATCTCGCAGTTGTGACTGTCACTGCCTAAATCAACCAGAGCCTTTTCTACTGTTAACCTTACATCCTCGGGAGAAGGCTGTTTGGTCTGACCCGTGATGCGTTTTTGATTACAGAAAGAACATTGATGAGGGCAGCCGTTATGCGGAATAAACAGCGCTACATTACCATGTTTAATAACCCATCAACTCCAAAGCTTCTCTTGCCGCGTTCTGCTCGGCTTCTTTCTTGCTTCTTCCGCCGCCTTTGCCTATAACATTACTGTTGAGGTGAACCTCAAAAACAAAGTGTTTATTATGGTCGGGGCCGCTCTCGGAAGTAAGAATGTACTCTATCTTTTCACCCGGATTCTTTTGTACAATCTCCTGCAAAGTGGTTTTATAATCCTTAAAAGGCTTCTGGCTCTGATTTTTAATCTCGGGAATCACAAATCTTAAAATATGTTTTTTAGCGGGCTCCATACCGCCGTCCAAATAAATCGCGGCTATAACAGCTTCAAAAGCATCCGCGACAATCGACGGTCTTTCGGCTCCGCCCCCGTTCTTCTCACCCTTGCTAAGATACAAAAAACTGCCGAGTTTAATCATCTTGCCAAACTTAAAAAGCGCCTTTTCGCAAACAAGAGCAGAACGAAGCTTTGTAAGTTCACCCTCGGGTAAATCAGGGCAATTGGCATAGATATAATCAGCGACAACAATAGAAAGCACAGCGTCGCCCAAAAATTCCAGACGTTCGTTATGCTTTATATTGCTGCCTCTGTGCTCGTTGGCGTAAGACGAATGTGTAAGAGCCTGTTGAAGCAGTTTTTTATTTGAAAAATTATAGTCAATAAGCTTTTCTAATTCTTTCATTACTTACCTATCGCGTTAGAAATTTCCGAAATCACATCACCGCTGACATAGTCCTTAGTCAGACGGATAGCATTTTTGAATGTCTTTGCTTTGGAACTGCCGTGAGCCTTAAATACAGGCTTAGCTGTGCCCATTATGGGAGCTCCGCCGACTTCGTTATAATCAAACTTTTTAGCCATAGCTTTTAAGTCGCCTACAACAAGTCCCGCGGCTATTTTGTTCTTGACACTCTTGGAGAACAGTTCTTTAATCATTTTAAACAGTGACTTGGCAACTCCCTCGTATGTTTTGAGAATCATATTGCCTGTAAAGCCGTCGCATACACATACATCACAAACGCCCTCGGGAAGCTCACGCGCTTCAACGTTACCAACAAAATTAAGGCTTGAGTTTTTCAAAAGCTCATATGTTTCATGCTGAAGCTCCATCCCCTTATGCTCTTCGGTTCCGACATTAGCAAGACCTACTCTGGGGTTGTTTACTTTCATAACCTTTTCCATGTATGTGGAAGCCATCAAGGCGTACTGGAACAGCATTTCAGCGCGGCACTCAAGATTGGCGCCCGCGTCAATAAGCATAAAATGACCATCATTAACATGAGGAAGCACAGGAGCAAACGCGGGACGTTTTATGCCCTTGATACGCTTTACAATAAGAGTACCTCCAACGCAAATCGCGCCGCTGTTACCCGCGCTGACAATAGCCTCTCCTTTGCCCTCAGCCAAAAGCTTCAGTGCAACAGACAGAGAACTGTCAGGCTTTTTCTTAAGCACAGCGTCAGCGTCCTCGTCGTTGGCAATTACCTCTGAAGCGTGCACGATTTCCATTTTGGAGATATCAACATTGTTATCCTCGGCGCACTTATTAATCTGAGCTTCATCGCCGACAAGAATGATATCAACGGAATATTCCTGCGCCGCTTCCGCAGAACCTTTTATAATCTCTAACGGAGCGTTGTCGCCGCCCATTGCGTCTACTATTATTTTCATAAACTCACGCTTTCTATATAATTCTTTAAATCTTCGAGAGCGCGGTCAGCATAAGCCTGTCCGCGTTCCTGTTTATTTCTCGGTCTGTTTATAAGTTCGGGCAAAATCCCAAAATTAGCGCCCATAGGCTGGAAATTCACGACAGTTGCGTCAGATATATAGGATGATAAACAACCTGTCATAGTTGTAGCGGGCAGAGATAAACTGTATTTCCCCTCAAATCTTCGAGCGGCGTTTATACCCGCGATTATCCCCGAGGACGCGCTTTCCATATAACCCTCAACACCTGTAATCTGTCCAGCGAAAAATATTTTGTTATTCTCCTTGGTGCTGAAATCTCTGTTTAAAATTTGAGGAGAATCCAAAAAAGTATTACGGTGCATTACGCCGTAGCGTACAAATTCAGCGTTTTTTAAGGCAGGAATCAAGCCAAAAACACGCTTTTGCTCGGGAAATTTAAGATTAGTCTGAAATCCTACAAGGTTAAACATTGTACCTGAGGAGTTCTCTTTGCGAAGCTGAAGCACAGCCCACGGGCGGTGCCCTGTTTTGGGGTCAGTCAATCCGACAGGCTTCATGGGACCGAAACGAATTGTATCATAACCGCGCTGAGCCATAACCTCAATCGGCATACACCCCTCATAAACTTTTGGGTCACGAACATCAAACTCATGAACGGGAGCCCTCTCGGCATTTATCAAAGCATCATAGAAAATATCGTACTCCGCTTTATTCATCGGGCAATTAAGGTAATCGGTACCGTCTCCCTTGCCGTATCTTGACTCAAAGAAAGCATAATCCATATCAATGCTGTCAAGCGTTACGATCGGAGCAGCGGCATCATAAAAAGAAAGCGCTCTGCCAAAACGGGAATATATATTCTCGGCAAAATTATCTGAGGTCAAAGGTCCCGTCGCGATTATTGTTATTCCATCGTCCGGTATTTCGGTTACCTCCTCGCTTACGAAAGTAACCTTATTATTATTTTTCAAAGTATCGGTAACATACTCAGAAAACAAGTCCCTGTCAACAGCAAGAGCTCCGCCCGCGGGAACACGCGCTTTATCGGCAGCTTTCAGCAAAAGGGAATCAAAAAGACGCATTTCTGCTTTGAGCAGACCCGCCGCTGAATTTACTCTGTCGGCCTTGAAGGAATTGGAACACACAAGTTCCGCAAACAAGTCGGATTTGTGAGCAGGGCTTTTCTTTTGAGGCTTCATATCATAAAGCTTTACGTCAATACCGCGTTTGGCTATCTGATACGCCGCCTCACAGCCTGCCAGACCCGCTCCGATTACATTTATACTCATTTCTTTTCGTATCCGCAGTCTTTGTTCTCGCAGAAAAGAATCTTCTTTTTACCCTTTTTCTTAAAGAGAGGTCCGCCGCACTGCGGGCACTTCTCATCAACGGGCTCATTCCAAGAAACAAAGTCACAATCAGGATAATTACTGCATCCGTAGAATACGGTCTTACGTTTGGTCTGTTTAATAATTACGTCTCCGTCGCCGCATTTAGGACATTTAACGCCGAGCTTCTGAACATATTTCTTTACGTTCTTACATTCGGGATAACCAGGACAAGCGATAAACTTTCCGTACTTGCCGACTTTAATAACCATATTTCTGCCGCATTTTTCGCAAATAATATCGGTTTTGTCCTCTTCAAGCTGGATTTTAACGCCGTCCATATCGGTTTTTGCCTTAGCAAGCGTTTTTTCAAAATCTTGATAGAAATCATCAATCAAAGCTTTCCACTCTACCTCGCCGCTCTCAACTGTATCAAGGCTCTGTTCCATCTGAGCGGTAAACTTAAGATTTACAATTTTGGGGAAACGCTCTTTCATCAGCTTAACCATAGCTTCCCCGAGCTCGGTAGGAATAAGGACTTTGCTCTCGCGCTTTACATATTCACGGCTTGTAATTGTGGAAATAGTAGCGGCATATGTGGAAGGTCTGCCGATACCGTTTTCTTCAAGAGTTTTAATAAGAGAAGCTTCTGTATATCTTGCGGGGGGCTGTGTGAAGTGCTGGTTGGGAACAATCTCTCTCTTGCGAACACTCATACCATTTTCAAGCGGCGGGAGTTCGAGAGATTTTTCTTCGGCTGTATCCTTGCTCTCGGTATAAAGCATAGTGAAGCCGTCAAAATCAACCGTATAGCCAGAAGCCTTGAAAATATATCCGTTGCCCTCGATGTCAGCGCGTGTAGTCTTCTGAATACAATCTGACATCTGAGAAGCGACAAAACGCTTCCAGATAAGATTATAAAGCTTATATTGATCGGAAGTGAGGTTGTGTTTAATTTTATCGGGTTCAAGCGAAATCATAGTAGGTCTGATAGCTTCGTGACCGTCCTGAGCGTTTGAACGCGATTTGAAAAATCTGGGTTTTGCGGGAAGATATTCGTCGCCGAATTTACTAGCTATATGACTTGTAACTTCGGATATCGCCTGATTGGAAATACGAAGCGAATCTGTTCTCATATATGTAATAAGACCAGTCGCGCCAAGCTCGTCAATTTCGATACCTTCATAGAGTTCCTGAGCGACTTTCATAGTTCTTCTGGACTGGAAGCCGAGCTTACGGGAAGCTTCCTGCTGCAGAGTTGAGGTTATGAAAGGAGGCGCGGGAGACTTCTTGCGGGTGCCGTGCTTTACAGAGGTAACTGAATACTCAGCGTTTTCAAGCTCAGATAGAATCTTTTCAGCCTGTTCCTGATTCTTAATCTTCTCTTTGCCTAAATATAAAGTAGCCGGGAAAGATTTACGGGAACCCTTAGGTATAAACTTGGCGTCAATTGTCCAGTACTCTTCGGGGTTAAACGCTCTGATTTCCTCTTCTCTGTCTACAATAATTCTTACAGCAACGGACTGAACACGTCCCGCAGACATACCGCGGCGAATTTTCTGGGAAACAAAGGGGCTGAGCTTATAACCAACAAGACGGTCGAGTACTCTTCTTGCCTGCTGAGCGTTAACAAGGTTCAGATTTATGCTTCTGGGAGATTCCATACCGTTTTTAACACCAGCTTTGGTAATCTCGTTGAACTCAACACGATTTGCGTCGTTTAAATCAAGGTCAAGAATATACGCTAAATGCCAGGAAATAGCTTCTCCCTCGCGGTCGGGGTCAGTCGCTAAAAAGATTTTTTCAGAAACATCTGCCTGACTCTGAATATCTTTAACAAGACTTTCCTTGCCCTTTATTATGGTATAGTTAGGCTCGTAATTGTTCTTTATATCCACGCTTAAACGAGCGTTGGGAAGATCACGAACGTGACCCATAGAAGCGACTACGTTGTAATCCTTGCCCAGATATTTTTTGATTGTTTTCGCCTTTGCGGGCGACTCCACAATAACTAAGTTAGACATAATTCCTCCAAATTTATATAAGTATATAGCTTCTGCCCTGTACGCATTTAATTAATTTTTTGACCTCGAGAACAGTCAAAACTGAAGAAATCTTAAATACAGGTAGATTAGTCTTTTCGGCAATTGTATCTATATGAACAGGCTCTATTCCAATTGAATAGTAGACCTTGCGTTCTTCGTCGGATAATTCAATGCCTTCTTTGTGAGTAGGAGCGTCGGACAAATCATTTGTCTTCAGCCCGTTTATATCCTTGGGAACTTTTCCCTTGACCGGAATAGCGTTGATAGTTTCGTCAATGTGTTTCAGTTCGGGGGAAATCTCCTCTGTAACATAGATATTATCAAAATCGTCGATTATATCTTTGTAATCGGTAACAAGCTTCGCCAAATTTTCTTTTACAAGCTTATTTGTACCGTAAAAATGCGGATCGGCCGGACCCGCCATAGCGAAAATCTTCTTGTTCGGATCCTGTTCCAAAGCGGAATTGACAGTAATAAGCGCTCCGCTCCTCTCTCCCGCTTCAACAACGAGAATACCGTTGGATAAAGCTGATATAATACGGTTGCGCTGCGGAAAATGGAATGGATAGGGCTCGGTATCGGGAGGATATTCAGAAATAACCGCTCCTCTGAAGGTGATATCACTGCGCATTTTAGCGTTTTCGCGCAGGTATTCGTAGTTGATACCGCAGCCAAGCACACAAATTGTAACTCCGTCAGCCGCCAACGCGCCGAGATGGGCGGAACAATCTATACCCAAAGCACCGCCGCTGACAACGGTTACACCGCATTTAGCCAGATTATAAGAAAAGCTGTGAGCAGCTCTTATGCCGTACATCGACGCCTTCCTTGTGCCTACAACGCCTATGGACAGTCTGTCATCAATATCGGGTAACATCCCGGAAACATAGAGTACAGCAGGCGGGTCATCAATGTTATAAAGGCAACGGGGATAGTAAGGATTATCAAGCGTAATGATTTCATAACAGTGTTTGTTACATTTAGCGATAATGTCATCGGCGACAGTTAAGTCTACACTGCCGAGCTTATTGATTTCAGCGTTGGAAAACAAACCCGAAAGTCTCCACTCGGGTTCTTTGCCGTTATAAAACTCATCAATATTGCCGTACATTTCAAGGATTTGTTTAGCCTTTGGAGTGCAATACCCGATTGCCTCGGAAAACCAAATCCAATATCTAATATCCGTCATTTAATCATTTCCCACATTATGATGCTCGCCGCTACAGAAGCGTTGAGGCTTTCCGCTCTACCTTTCATAGGGATGGTGACAGAACACGAGCAAGCGTCAATTGTCGACTGTTTCAGTCCGTTAGCCTCGTTACCGATAACAACGCAGATTGGTCCGTTTTTAAAATCAGCCTCGGTAATTTTTTTCGCATGAGAGTCAACAACAGCGGCAAAAGAATTAAGGTATTTGTTTTCGCTCAAAAATTCCGCTATTGTGTCAACAATAATATATGACAGCCTGAAAACAGCTCCCATACTTCCTCTGACCACCTTTGGAGAATAGATATCACAGCAGTCCGCGGAAAGAATAACACCGTCAATACCGACAGCCTCGGCTGTCCTTAGAATTGTTCCGAGATTTGACGGGTCCTGAATATTATCAAGCGCCAATAATTTACCATTACATTTTATTGTATCAAATAGAGTGGGATTGTCAAGAGCTTTTATAACGCAAAGTACGCCCTGAGGATTCCTTGTATCGGATATTCTAGAAAATATTGAATCCGAAATCACATAGGAATTTTCAACTTTATCCACAAGTTTTGATACAGTACTGCCGTAATGTTCAAAGGCGAAATCCGATACAACAAGCGAAATTATATCACAATTTGAGTAAAGCGCGTCCTCACAAAGGCGCGTTCCCTCGGCGATAAACTCGCCTTGCTCAGCCCGATATTTTGAACTTTTTATAAGCTTATTTATATGTTTGATTAACGGATTATCCTTAGCTGAAATTCTCTTCATATACACACCAAAACAATCTTACAATAAATAGCAAAAGCGTTTGGACGATAATCCAAACGCAATTACGTTTTATTATTTTGCGGCTTTAGCCTGCTCAACTAATGAAGTAAAAGCGGCGGGATCGGAAATAGCGATCTCGGAAAGCATTTTACGGTTGAGCGTAACACCTGCTTTTTTAAGACCATTCATAAATGTAGAATAGTTCATACCGTTAGCCTTGCAAGCAGCAGAGATACGTGTAATCCAAAGACGACGGAAATCTCTCTTCTTCTGCTTACGGCCGATATAAGCGTAGTTACCGGACTTGTTAACGGCCTGTTTAGCCATTTTAAAATGTCTTGATTTAGAACCAAAATAGCCCTTCGCGAGCTTTAATACTTTTTTTCTTCTTTTGCGAGTAGCCATCGCGCCTTTAACTCGTGCCATATTTATTACCTCCGTTTAATTAGAAATCAATATTATTTATAAGGAATCAGACGTTTAATCTGTGCCACATTGGTCTTATCGGCACAAACTGTTTTGCGAAGACCTCTCTTACGTTTTGTAGTCTTTTTGTTGAGTATGTGAGATTTGTTAGCGTGCGCGCGGATAACCTTTCCGTTCTTTGAAAGCTTAAAGCGCTTTTTAGCTCCGCTGTGAGTTTTGATTTTAGGCATAATATTTATCCTCCTTAACTAAAATTACTTATTTGGCTTTGGTGAAAGAAACATAACCATATTGCGGCCTTCAAGCTTCGAGGGCTTAGCGACAGTCGCGTATTCCTCACAAGCCTCTGAAAAACGATTCATTAAATCATAGCCAAACTCAGAGTGACCCATTTCACGTCCTCTGAAGCGAATTGAAACCTTAACTTTATCACCGTGATTCAAAAACTTGATAGCGTTGTTGAGCTTAGTGTTAAAATCGTGAGTATCAATATTGAGCGAAAGTCTGACTTCCTTAGTCTCAATAGTCTTTTGTTTTTTACGGGCTTCTTTTTCTTTTTTGGCTTTTTCAAACTTGTACTTGCCGTAATCCATAATCTTGCACACAGGCGGTTTAGCCTGAGGAGCAATCTTTACGAGATCAAGGTCTTCCTTAGCCGCTAAATCAAGAGCCTGCTCCGATGACATAATGCCGAGCTGTTCGCCGCTCGCGCTGATAACTCGAAGTTCGCTGTCACGGATATCCTCATTGATTTGAACATTGTCCTGTTTCTTGCTGATAACAAAGCACCTCCATAATAAATGTAAAAAATAAATGCGGACAGAATATCCGTCCGCATAACAATACATAATAAACTTTGTTTAATGTATTGACCCGTGCAGACGACACCCCACAGGTGAAAGCATTACTGCCTTACTTTATTTTGCACAAATGATTATATAACATTAATTAACGAATGTCAAGCCTTTTATTCAAGACATTTGTAAATTAAATCGGCTATTCTCTGTGAAGAATTACCGTCGAGCTTGTCGAAGAACATATCTCTGAACGGAGCAATCTTCTCGGACTCATAGTCTTCGTTCTTGATAGCTTCCATTAAAGTTACAAACGAATGACAAATCTTACCAGGGATATTGCTTTTGAAATCAAAATAGAAATCTCTTTCTTTTATATAGCCCTCAAGGTCATAAGCGTAGAACAGCATAGGAACATTGACAATAGAAGCCTCGAAAACAAGCGAAGAGTAGTCAGTGATAATCACATCAGATACGAACAACAAGTCGTTAATCTCGGTATTATCGGACAGGTCAATAACTCTGTCTGCGTACTTCTCGGGAATTTCCTGCTTTTCCGTGATGAACGGATGGTGCTTTATAATAACGGCGTAATCGTCTCCGAGCTCGGAACAAACGTCGTTAATGTCAAACAAATCCATAGGATAATAAGCGGTCTCCTTAACGTCACCTCTGAAAGTAGGCGCGAAAAGGATAATCTTCTTATCCTTAAAGCCGGGATATTTATTATAGAACTCATTTCTGAAATTCTGCTTGTATTCCTCATCAAAGAAAATGTCAGTTCTGGCAATACCAGTTGGGACAACGTTGTCGGTAGCGATACCAAAGCCCTCGGAATGACACTTTTTACAATACTTTGAGCTGACTGTAACATAGTCGTACGAACGATGCATTCGGGTGTTTTGAGGAGAACCCATAGGTTTGCCCAAACGCGAGAATCCAAAAGTCTTGAAAGCTCCGCAAGCGTGCCAGAGCTGAATAATCTTTGTTTCTTTCTTGAGGTTAATCAGATGAATCTGAGGTGTATACTCATCAAGTACAATAACTTTACTTGTAGCACAGGCTTCGGCGAATTCTTTGATCTGCTGTTTCGTCATAAACCTGAATGTATTTGTGTTGTACAAGAACTGTATATCGAGGTTCTTGTCATCCTTGAGCTTATTGTAAACAAACTCAAAGTTACCGGAAAGCTCATTTCTTCTAGCCGAATAGAATGTAATTTTATTTTCCTTAATCGGGCGTTTTCTGAAACGTTTATACACGCTCTTTATCTTATGCCTCTTTAAGCGAACCATAGAGAAACTTTCACGGCAAACAGCTGACATTCTGCTCATTACAAAGGAAATAAGCCTTTCGAGTTTACCCTCCGTCTCAATCTTCGCGGGCATTTTGATATATCCCGTAAAAGTGAGAATTCCCATTATAATGTAAATTGGGATGAGCGGTATAGCTAAAACTATCGCAACAATCTTGAGAAGTCTGTCAAAGAGCAAGACAAAATTCTCTTTCTTGTGATCCTTATGGATGATTTCAGAGTTAGTATTAAACTTAATACAATCATCGCGAATTTCAAGAGAATAGAAGAAATTATCCTGGATGAACTCCTTGGGTGTATAATCGATATCCACAGCTTCCTCGTAAAAATTACCGTAGCTGAGATTGACATACATCTTGAAAGGCATGTTCGCCTTTCTGGTTTTCCAGAAAATATTATCCAGACTATAGGTGTATTCCGACTTAAACATCACCCTGCCGTCAACCTTAACGATATCATCAAAAAGGATAACAACAGGAATTCGACGGTCTTCCTTCATATGTTTAAAGTGTAGAATAACTTTAGGTGTAGCTAAAGAATCGGCGGTTATTGACGAATCAATAAACTCACCCGAAACCTTAATAGTCATATTTCGTTTTTCAATAACTACGCTTTCAAAACGCAATTTATACTGCAATTCCTTTTCCCCCAAATTACCTTCTTATTTTACTAATCTATAAAACATTTTAACAGCTTCATCCAAGGGATACTGTTTGCCGTAAACAGAGGAGGAACCGGCTACAAATATATCGGCACCGTTTTCCCTCATTTCGGCACAATGATCCCAGCTGACATGGCCGTCAACCTCAATTTTTATATCCCTGCCGCATTCGTCCACAATGCTTCTGAGCTCAGCGAGTCTATCCATACTCCCGGGAGCCATAGGCTGTCCGGCAAAGCCGGGATAAACAGTCATCAGCAAAAACGCGTCAACCTCAGACATAAAGTCCTTGACAACATTGACAGGAGTATCGGGGCTGATAGCGAGACACGGTGAAGCTCCTCGTGAACGAATTTCCGCCAAAACGGAATTAACGTCCTCGCAAGCCTCGAAATGAACCGATACCATATCACCCTTGGATATCTCCATAGCGTCAAAAAACTGCTGTGGTTCAAATGCCATAAGATGAATATCACGGCGGATATTCTTCATAGGTCTTTTGAAACTTTTAACCATATTGGTATCAAAAGTTATGTTTGGGACAAACTTGTTGTCCATAAAGTCAATATGAAGAAACTCAACTCCCAAAGAGTCAAGTTCCTCAATTTCATTCTGAAGATTAAGCAAGTCAGCGCACATCACTGACGGAGATAACATTCCAGCCATAACGCACCTTTAGTCGATAACAACCATTACCTTACTGTAAAATTCTTTGCCCTCTTTCATAATTTCAAGCCCTTTGTCCATATCCTCAAGGCTGAATTTATGAGTTATGAGAGGTTTAACCTTAACCGCTCCCGAAGACATCGCGTCAACAACTACGCTCCAGTCACTCTGAGGAGTGTTGTTATAAGCGGAGTTCCATGTGCCGAAAATTTGGAGCTGTTTTCTTAAAATCTGCCAGTAGGTGTTCTGAGCGAACGTGAAATTACCGTGGGGGTTGCCCACAAAAATGACCTTTCCGCCCGAAGCCACACTGTCAAGACAGTTGTTGGCGGTTACGGCGATACCCACAGCTTCAATGGCTATATCCGCGCCGTTACCGTCAGTTTGTTCCATAATCCACTCGATAGGATCACCGTGGGAAGCATTAAAGTAATTATAAAAGCCGAGACTCTCGATGAATTCATAATTATTCATATCAGTTCCGACAAGAAGAACTTTTCCCGCGCCCCAGGCTCTCGCCCACTGAGCGATAAGCATACCTATGGTTCCGGGACCGTAAATTACTACGGTATCGCCGATTTCAACACCCGCGCGTCTTAACGCGTGAAGAGCAACCGCCGTAGGCTCAGCCATAGCGGCTTCCTCAAATGACACATTGTCAGCGATTGGAACAAGGTTCCACACGGGAACTCTGACATATTCGGCAAAAGCTCCGTCGGAACGCGAGCCGAGATAATCATAGTTCTTGCAGGTTTCGTAAACGCCTTTATTGCAGCTTGTACATTCACGACAAGGAATAAGCGGAAATACAGCCGCGCGTGTGCCGATATACTTCTCGTTTTCCTTTGAAGCGGCAGCCACAACCTCGCCCGCGAACTCATGTCCCGGGATTGTGGGAAAATGATAAGTGCCGTTTACAAAAATTCTGGGAATATCGGAACCGCAAATACCACAAGCCTTTACTTTCATAAGAACTTCGTCGGGTTTAAGCTCGGGAATGGGATAATCCTCGTATTTCAGATCGCCGACCGCGTGTAAAACTCTCGCTTTCATTGTATCCATAGGTCTACCTCCTATCAGGAATTAATTATAGTTTCAAAAGTTTCTAAATCTTCTACTGTTGTAATTTTAAAATTTCTCTCGCTGCCTTCAACCAGTCGAATATTCATTCCATGGCGGTAAGCAATCTCGCTGCTGCCGGCGGTTGAAGCAATCTCATCATCCGAGACTGAATTATGTATATCAAGATATTTTTTGAAATCAAAGCTTTCGGGAGCCTGCCCGGCAAATAGCTCACTGCGCTTGAGAAGGTGGTCGATGGACTTGCCGTCCTTACTCTGATACACGGTATCTTTAACAGTAATGACAGGCATAGCGCCGTCATCTTCCGTAGCGCCGATAATACAGTCAGAAATTATCTTGTCGGAAACAAGCGGACGCGCGGCGTCGTGAACGATACAAACTTTTGTATCAGGCGCATTCTCCTCGGCGGATTTAAGTCCGTTAAAAATGGAATGTTGGCGGGTTTTTCCGGCAGGAGCGTAACCGCAGACCTTGGAAATCCCGTACTTCTTTACGTTTTCTTCAACATAATCCTTCCATTCGTCACTGACTACTATGACAATCTTATCGATTTCGCTGTGCTTTTCAAAAATTTCAAGGCAGTAAACGATAATAGGCTTTTCGTTAACAATGAGATATTGCTTAGGCTTGTCAACGCCCATTCGACTTCCGACTCCGCCCGCTAGAATTATAGCTGTATTCATACCTGCCTCCTTGTATCATGCTGTCAAAACTGAAAAATCGTAAAGCACCGAGAGCTCTTTACGGATTACTCATTATTCATAGGTACACTTATTTAATAATTTTACCAAAAAAGCCATATAAAGTCAACAAAATGACAGAATAACCCTAATTATTATTTCACATTTTAAGTATAATCTTAATGGTGAATACTGTCAATTGTTGTAAAAAGAATGTAACTTTTTATAAAATCAGATACTTCTTGATTTGAAAAGCCGATTGTGTTAATATTTACACGGATGTGATTTTTATGAACTCAAATACAACAGAATCATTGAGGAAAACTTCGAGCGGCCTTGGATTTATGCTTTTCGCCGCGTCGCTTTGTATGTACGCGATTTCGCTGATTGCCGGTTTTTTATTTTACAAAAAATTGGACACAACATCACTGTTGCTGCTCGATGTACTTGCCTCAATAGTGGGATTATTTATTGTAGGATTACTCTACTGCCTGTTCTCAAAAACAAATTTGGGAAGTGTTATCAAAATAAAATGGGTAAGTCTTAGTCTAGCCGCGCCGCTTATTATGGCTGCTTTGACAATATCATTAACCGCTGATTTTCTGACCGATTTACTTCAAAACAGCTTTGCGGTGTTTGGCGTGGAAAACAACGTGAATTTATCCGTTGAATCCAAGACATTAATTGAAAATATCGTAAATATAATAGCGGTTTCAGTGATCCCGCCGCTTGTTGAGGAATTCTTGTTCCGAGGCATTGTACTCGGCAAACTGAGAATTTTCGGGGATGCTTTCGCTTTGTTTTTATCCTCGGCACTCTTCGCGATTATGCACGGCAACATCATTCAAATTCCCTTCGCGTTTATCGTCGGACTCGCGCTTGCGTTCCTCACAATCAAGACCAACTCTCTTCTCCCCGCAATAGTTGTACACTTTATTGTGAATTTCAGGAGCGTAATAATTTCCATTTTATTGGACAACAATGTAATAGACGAAAACATATTAAACAACATTTATCTTATATGTATATTTGTTATATTCGTATTGGGTATTATCTCAGCGGCTGTACTAAGCAGAAAAAAGAACATTATCAAATTAAGTTCCCGAGATGATATTCCCTTCAGAGAAGCTGTTAAAAGCTCAATGTTTTCTGCGGGTATATTAGTTTTTATGATTTATTCAATACTGATAACTTTTCAGACTATTTCGATAAGCTGGTTGGATTTCAGCAAATACTTGTTTTGATTATGACTAAAGAAGATTATATGAGAATGGCGCTCGCGGAAGCCCGAAAAGCGTATAAACTCGGGGAAATTCCGATAGGCGCGGTAATCACAAAAGACGATAAAATAATCTCCGCCGCGTATAACAGACGTGAAACAGGCAAAAACGCCCTTTTTCACGCGGAAACTGAGGCGATATACAAAGCCTGTGAAGCTCTCGGAGGCTGGAGGCTGTGGGAGTGCGAGCTCTACGTTACGCTTGAGCCCTGCCCCATGTGCGCCGGAGCTATTGTAAACGCGAGAATCCCAAAAATATACTTCGGCGCGTATGACCTCAAAAACGGCGCGTGTTCATCAAACCTTAATATTTTCAATATGAAAGATAATTTCAGACCTGAATACGAAGGCGGGGTTTTATCGGACGAGTGCAGTGAGATAATTAAAAAGTTTTTCAGAGAACTAAGAGAAACGGCAGACAGCTAATCGCTGTCTGCCGATATTTCTTTATAAATTTCAAATGCTTCCTTTTTGAGATATACATTGTCATTCTCAAAGGTCCCGTCAATAACGCCGTCAAGGAGTCTTTCGAGGATATCACCGATGATTTTCCCTTCGGTAATGCCCAGATGAATCAAATCAGAGCCGTTAATTTCAAGGCTCTTTAAAGAATAACACTCCTTGTTATCAATAATGCTCTTATATGTATCACAGGCAAGATTAAGGTTCTGAAGCTTTATCTCGCGCTTATACTTGGACTGCGAGAGGATATCAGCTTTCTGAACTTTGAGCAATCTTTCAAAATTAACAATACCTATATTATTGAGGACGTGCTTTATTTTCTTTTTGTTATCAGAAAATCTAACGTCGTGATACTCAACAAGCGTTACAATATCGTCTATAAATTTTGCGGGATATTTCAATCGCTCCAAGGCGTTTTTAGCTAAAACAGCGCTGAAATGGTTGTGACCTTTAAAATGGTCTCTGCCGCTGCTGTCAGTTTTCAGCGCGAGAGGTTTGCCGATATCGTGCATAAACATCGTCATTCTCAGGGTCAGATTGCTTTCAATATTTGAAACAGCCGCCGTGGTATGCCGCCAAACATTCTTGTTGTGATGCGGAGTATTTTGCTCGCACTCAAACGTGGCTACAATTTCAGGGATAAATACTGATATTACATCCTTATATCTGCGCAGGATGAAGTTAATATTGTCTCCGCACAGCATTTTACTGAACTCGTTCTGAATTCTCTCGGCAGAAATATTATTAAGAAGCAGTCTGTTGCGAACGATAGAGTTTGAAGTGGTTCCTTCTATGCTCAGATTGTAGGTTGACGCAAACCTGAGCGCCCTGAGTATTCTCAAAGCGTCCTCGTTGAAGCGTTTGTCAGGATCGCCAACACATCTCAACGCTTTATACTGCAAATCGATCTCGCCGTTGAACGGATCAACAAGCCCGTTATCGTCGTTATACGCCATAGCGTTTACGGTGAAATCCCTGCGGGATAAATCCTCCTCCAGACTGCTCGTAAAACTTACGCTGTCGGGACGGCGGTTGTCGGAGTAGGCACCGTCAAGACGATATGTAGTAATCTCATAGGGTGTGTAGTCAATTACAACCGTGATTGTCCCGTGCTTTTCACCGACTTCAATAAGCTGATAATCCGAAAACAAGCTTTTTATTTCGTCGGGTTTTGCCGAAGTGGTGATATCCCAGTCATTAGGTTCAATACCGAGCAGGCTGTCGCGGACACACCCGCCCACAACATATGCCTCGAAGCCGCTGTTATTCAATTTTGAAATCAATGAATTAACATTCTCAGGAATACTAATCTTCAACAATACAGCCCTCTAAATACTTTTTAATAAGTGTGTCGTTTTCAAAGGAAATCCTCTTGATAAAAACAAGATACAATACCTCAAATATCAATATAACAATCGGGAAAAAGGCAGATATCAACGAAGCGGAAATTACAGCCATAACAATGCTCTCTACACAAAACCCCGCGAGTATCCCGAGGAGAAGCAGGACATATCTGCTTACGGAAAAGTTTCCATTGAGAATATTACCCTCAATCCTGCCGTAAAACGTCCGCGTCATAAAGTTAGAGTGCTTGCCTCGGTCATCGGTTGTATAAAGCTTAATTTTATTATTGTCTACGCTTCCGCCCAGCTTTATGCCGCTGCTAAGATATTTGTTGTCCAGGTCAACGGATAACTGACGCGCGAAATCCGAACTAATTTTATAATCCATAACTAATCCTTCTCAAACAATTTTACACTGAGTGTGTATAATACATTATATAATATAATGGTAATCACAGATAAAATCAACAGTAATATCAAACTAAATCCCGTCAACTGCTCAAACTTAAAGAACCAGCCAAAGAACAATACGCCGACAGTCAGACAGGTTGTTATAAATAATATCAAAGCGGCTCTCAGAGCATTTATGGGAATAGAAAGCCTAATTACCGTCATAACTCCGACTAAAGCTACAAGTATTACGGACATTGTGGAAAATTCGCCATATGAAATTCTGTTGGTAAAGCACAATAATGTAAAAATGTTGGAAACCACCATAAACGATCCGGGCCAGGCTCGTATAATGATATTTTGTAAAAAATTGCCCCTAATCCTGTTATGGTTTGGCTGGAGCGCCAAAACAAAGGACGGAATTCCGATAATAAAAGCGTTCGTAAACGAAAGCTGAATCGGTCTAAACGGATAATTTACACTAATAAATATGAACGCAAACGCCAGGATAATTGAATAAATAGTCTTTACAATAAACAGCGAAGCGCTTCTCTGGATGTTATTTATGGAACGTCTGCCCTCCGCAACAACCTCGGGCAAATGAGCAAAGTCATTGTCCACAAGAACAAGCTGGGACACATTCTTAGCCGCGTCAGAGCCCGAAGAAACCGCAATACTGCAATCTGACTCCCTTAGCGCGAGGACATCATTCACACCGTCGCCCGTCATAGCGACAGTGTGTTTTTTTTCTTTCAAAGCTATGACAAGCTTACGCTTCTGCTGAGGAGTAACTCTGCCGAAAACCGTATACTTTTCGGCGACTTCTCTGATTTTTTCATCAGTGTCAAGCGTAGTGACGTCAACACATTTCTCGGCGTTAGGCACGCCTACGGATGAAGCTATGCGCTCCACAGTCTTACTGTTGTCTCCTGAAATAATTTTGAGGTCAACGCCCTGCTCGGTGAAATATTTAATGGTTTGTGAAGCGTTGTCTCTGATTTGATCTTTAATAACCACAAGCGCAATAGGCACTAAACCATCAGGAAACTGCGCGTTTGAAGGGAAAGGATTGTCACTTACAGAGAGTGTTACAACGCGGTAGTTTTTATCTATGGCGTCAATCCTGTCGAATAATTCATTATTAGAATTATAAATAAACTCAGCCGCGCCAAGAACATAACTCTTGTTATTCTCCAACACAGCTCCCGACCATTTTTTCTCCGAAACAAACGGAATTACCTCTAACGCTTTGAGGTAATCGCAGTTGATATAGTCGTCGATAGCTTTGATTGTGCTGTTTTTATCGAGAGAGCTCTGCGCCAGAGATTTTAACGCCGTTTCAATCTTATTTATTTCATAATCAAGCGGTACTATATCGACAACCTCTAAATCACCGGTCGTCAGTGTGCCTGTTTTGTCAAGGCAAAGCGTGTCTACTCTTGCCAAGGTTTCAATGCAAAATAATTGCTGAACAAGAACACTCTTGCGTGACAGCCTTATAACGGCAACCGCCAGAACTGTACTTGTGAGAAGAACAAGCCCCTCAGGAATCATCCCGATAAGCGCGGCAACCACGCTTGTTACAGCTTCTTCAATCGGAATATTATTTATAAAATATTTGTTTATAAACAAAGCTATTCCCACAGGGAAAATAGCTATGGAAACATATGTAATAATCTTATTCAGCGTACGCATTATTTCGGAGTTAACCTTTTTGTTCACCTTGGCTTCACTCTGAATTTTAGCAGCGTAATTATCCGCGCCGACACTTCTCACCTTCGCGTAAACCTCGCCTGAGGCTACAAAACTTCCCGAAAGCAGATTGTCCCCCGCGCTCTTTTCTATCAAATCGCTTTCACCCGTTAAAAGGCTCTCGTTAGCGTAGCAAAATCCTGAAACAATCTCGCAGTCACAGGGAATTTGAAGTCCGGAATCGAGAATAATAATATCACCGAGAACGATTTTTTCCGAGGGTATTTCAACGACTTCGCCAGAGCGCACAGTTTTAATATCGCTTGAAACCACAATGGAAAGCCTGTCAACTGCAATTTTGGATCGGATTTCCTGAACTATACCGATGACAGTGTTTGCGGCGACAATAATCATAAAAAGCATATCCCTGTACGAACCGACAAGAATAAGCATAACCATAAATATAAGGTTTAGAATATTGAACAGCGTTACGGCATTATCAAAAATTATTCTTTTTACCGACTTGGATTTTGTATCTGCGTTGTAGTTTACCAAGCCTTTTTCAATTTGTTTTGAGACTTCCTCGTTTGAGAGAGCAAGGCTCAACACCTTTTTGTCAATCATATAAACCTCAATTAATTGAATTTTTTATAAAATCTGTAAAATCGCTCAAAAATATTAATCAATGCGATTATACATAACAAAAGATTTTGCAAAATAACAGATTACCATTTTATTATACACCATCTTTTCAAAAAATAATAGTGCTATTTGAAAGGAGGTGAATAAATGGCAAAAAAAGTCAAAATTAAGTTAGTAACAATTATACTTGCTGTTATTTTTTCCTTTAGTATATGTATAATACCAACGCAAGCTAAAACCGCTGAGGTAATTATTGGCGGCGAAACATTCGGGCTTAAACTATACTGCAAGGGTGTTATGGTGATAAGACTCGAAAAATTCAGAAGCGGCAAAGATACAGTATGTCCCGCAAAGGACTCGGGTATACAAGTAAATGATATAATAACCGAGGCGAATAACAACAAAATCAAAAATAATGAACAGCTCAGCGAAATAATCAAAAGCTCAAAGGGAAAAACAGTAACTTTGACAGTTTTAAGAAATGATATAGAAATGCTCAAAAAAATCAATGCGGAAAAAAATGAAAACGGTGACTACTACTCAGGTATGTGGATAAGAGACAGCTGCGCGGGTTTGGGAACTATAAGCTACTACAACCCTAAAAATATGACCTACGGCGCGTTGGGACA
The DNA here is from genome assembly GCA_902785365.1 of uncultured Ruminococcus sp. GTDB lineage: Bacteria > Bacillota > Clostridia > Oscillospirales > Acutalibacteraceae > Ruminococcoides. The sequence continues at coordinate 64,985 of CACZYC010000002.1, forward strand.
CGGTATTTGCGATATTGAAAGCGGCGGTCTTATGGAGAGCGACAGCGGTGAAATTCAAAAAGCAAAAATAACAAGCGTTACAAAATCAACAAACCACGGTATAGGAACACTAAACGGTTATTTCACCGATGAAAAGATAGGAACAATAAACAAAAATTCTCCGTTAGGTATATACGGAAAACTGACGTCTATACCGAATAAATCAAAAATGCAGGTAGCCGCCGCGAATGAAATAAAAACAGGCAAGGCGTATATCTACTCTACAATCGAAGGACAAACGCCAAAGAAATACAGTGTAAAAATAGTTGAAATCTGTAATACAGACACAAACTCAAACAGAAACCTTATTGTTAAAATAACAGATAAAAAACTTATAAAAAAGGTTAACGGTATAGTTCAAGGGATGAGCGGAAGTCCAATTGTACAAAAAAACAAGCTTGTCGGCGCTCTCACCCATGTTTTTCTGGATGACAGCACTATGGGCTACGCTGTACTTGGTGAGAATATGTTAGGATAAAAAATCAGGGGCGGGTCTTTGTACCCGCCCATTATACTTATTTGACAACAAATTTGATAGTCACAAAGAACAATTCCTACATAACAGATGAAAACAATGTCGATATATTGTGTCGAATTTTTCAATATACTACAATATATTGTGTATTATTTTAGAAATAACAATGCTGTTATAAAAAAATTGCAATTTTTTAAAAAAAGTTAATTGGAAACTATTGCCAATCTTTCCACTTTATGGTAGTATTATCTTGCAATAAAAAACAACTTGGAGGATATGAATATGAACAACCCTATCAAACTGCTGATTACCGAAGATATAAATAAGTTTTCGGACGACGATTTAAGCGTTATAAAAAAACATAACATAATTCCTGAGTTTTGTAAAAACGACGGTGAAGAGCTTTTGCTCAAAATAATGAACGAAAAACCCGATGTCGTTTTGATGGATCTGTTTATGACAAGGCTTGATTCTTTAGGAGTTATGCGCTCACTTAAACAAAAGGGGCTCAACTCCCCTATCATTATTGTAACCGCTTCATTCAACAGCCCCGCTCTTGAAAAGGAAATAATGACAAACGGCGCGGACTATTACGCTTTAAAACCGTATAATATAAACGCTATATGTGAGGATATTAAAACACTACATAACAAAGGAAAAGTTAAAACTGTCAGATTCGGATACGATAATTACAGTATCGAGCTTAAAGTTACCGAAATACTACACGATATTGGCGTTCCCGCTCATATAAAAGGTTACAACTATCTGAGAGATTCTATAATTATGTCCATAGATAATCCTGAAATAATAAACGCAGTTACAAAACAACTCTACCCCGGAGTAGCAAAGAAGTACGAAACAACCTCATCAAGAGTTGAAAGAGCTATCCGCCACGCTATTGAAGTTGCCTGGGACAGAGGAGATGTTGATGTGCTGAACTCTTACTTCGGCTACACTATTCACAACAGCAGAGGCAAGCCCACGAACAGCGAGTTTATCGCTATGATTGCCGATAAGCTCAGATTACAATTAAAAAACGCCAGTTAATTCCTTATACCGCTTGTAAATTACGCAAGCGGTATATTTTTATTGACGGAAAATTTTTGATATGTTAAAATTTAAACAAGGTGATTAGATGAAAAATCAGAAATTTAATGTAACCGGAATGATGTGTTCAGCGTGTCAAGCTCACGTTGAAAAGGCGGTAAGAAGCCTTGAAGGGGTAGAATCTGTCAACGTAAATCTGCTTGCTAACACTATGGACACCTGTTATGACGAGAATATTCTGAACAATAAAACTATAATAAATGCCGTCAAAAAAGCCGGGTACGGCGCAAAAGAATATTCCGCGCAAAACGAGGAGTACAGCGAAAGCGCGGATAAAACGAAGAAACAACTTATATGGTCTATAGTTTTCCTTATTCCCCTGATGTTTGTCAGTATGAGCCATATGGTCGGAATACATATCCCTATACTCGAGAATATGACAGTCCTTGGTATAGCGGAAATGGTTTTCCTTTTACCGATTCTGATATTAAACAGAAAATATTTTGTAAGCGGGTTCAAGTCTCTTATAAAACTCAACCCGAATATGGACGCTCTCATAGCTCTGGGAGCCGGAATTTCGACTTTGTACAGTCTGTACGGCTTTATTATATCTACTGTTCATAATATGAATATACACACCGCTTCCGCTATGGGTATTCACTACTATTTTGAATCGGCGGGAATGATACTGACTTTCATCACCATAGGTAAATTCCTTGAAAGTAAGAGCAAAAGCAAAACTTCATCCGCCATAAGCAAGCTTATAAAGCTCACACCTAAAACCGCTATTGTTGAAAAAGACGGAGAGGAAATTGAAGTACCCACGACCTCGCTCAAAAAGGGCGATGTTGTTATCTGCAAAAACGGTTTGAGCATACCTGTTGACGGAAGAATTATTGAAGGTGATTGCAGTGTTGATGAAAGCGCCGTTACAGGCGAGAGCATACCTGTTGATAAGAGTGTAGGCGACAATGTAACGGGCGGCACTTTATTGCAGTCGGGTTATGTTAAGGTTGAAGCCGTAAACACGGGCGAGGACACAACGCTTGCAAAAATTATAAAGCTCGTTGAGGACGCTACCACCTCAAAAGCGCCTATCGCCAGAATTGCCGACAAGATAGCGGCTGTGTTTGTACCCACTGTTATCGGTATTGCGTTAATTACTACTGTTATATGGCTTTTAGTCGGTGCTGATTTTGGCAAGGCGATTTCGTTCGGAATAGCTGTGCTTGTTATTTCATGTCCGTGCGCTCTCGGACTTGCGACCCCCACGGCAATTATGGTCGGAACAGGCAAAGCGGCGCAGTACGGCATACTAATAAAATCCGCTGAAGCAATTGAAATAGCGAACAAGGTAAAGACAGTTGTGCTAGACAAGACAGGTACAATTACAAAAGGAGAGCCCGCCGTAACAGACGTTCTCCCCTATATTGATAAGAACGAATTTTTGAAAATAGCCTACGCGCTTGAAAACGGGTCTGAGCACCCTCTGGGCGAAGCCGTTGTAAAATACGCTAAAGAAAACGGCGTGGAGCTCTTAAAGGCTAAAAACTTTAGGTCATATACAGGCTCGGGTATTTCGGCTGAGATTGAAAATAAAAAGTATTATTCGGGCAACCTTGAGTTTATAAAGAAAAATGGTAATAAATTTGATAATAATTCTATTAAGGAATTATATAATAACGGAAAAACTCCTCTGTTCTTCGCCGATGAGAAAATAGTTATCGGTGTTATCGCTGTTGCCGACATCATCAAGGAAACAAGCAAGGACGCTGTAAGTAAGATGAACTCTCTCGGAATTGAGACTGTTATGCTTACGGGCGACAACAAGCAAACTGCCGAATATATCAAAAAAGCCGCGGGCATAAAGACCGCGTACTCTCAAGTTCTGCCGAATGAAAAAGAAGAAATCGTCAGAAAATATCAGGAAAACAGCGTTGCAGCTATGGTTGGCGACGGAATCAACGACTCTCCCGCTCTGGTGCGCGCGGACGTGGGAATTGCAATCGGCGCGGGTACTGACATCGCGATTGACTCGGCGGATATAGTACTTATGAAAAACGACCTCACGGACGTTGTCACCACAATCAAGTTGAGTAAGGCGGTGCTGAAAAATATCAAGGAAAACCTGTTCTGGGCTTTTATTTACAACATTATCTGTATACCGCTTGCCGCCGGAGTTTTTTACTCTCTGCTTGGGTGGCAGCTGCAACCGATGTTTGGTACAATCGCGATGAGCCTGAGCTCAATTTGCGTAGTATGTAATGCGTTGAGACTGAAAAGGTTTAAGAAATAATCAAAGGCTTCCGTGACGGAAGCCTTTCTGTTAGAAATAAAACAGTTCCTCGAATTTTTTATCGAGGGCAATACAGAGTATCAGGGCAAGTTTGGCTGTCGGGTTGAACTGCCCTGTTTCTATTGAGCTTATTGTATTGCGCGAAACGCCAACCAACTTAGCTAAATCAGACTGGGACATTCCCTTTTCGCTCCTCGCCTGTTTCAGCATATTTTTCAGAACAAGCTTATCATCCATCAGAACTTTACCTCACGGAGTATATAAAGGACTATAAAAGCTATTGCAATCAAAATCTCAATAACACCGAAAATAAGCTCGTGTAACTCTTTGAGATAATAAAACTTGAATAACAGTGTGGAACCCGTAATCGCGAGATATATGCTGTAAACAGGATAGAAAATTCCGTTACCGATAAAAATATCCAGAATAATAAAGAAACAGCATACTAACGCTCCAACAACATAGGTCGCCTTCTGACTCGCTTTGGCAATCGCAAACTTTTCACGCTCATCCTGGTTTTTGTTTTCCTCACGGCTTTTTTCTAAAATTTCGTTCTTATCCATAATAACATCTCCTTGCCAAGTTTACTTTGCAACTATATTATAACTCTGCCAAGTTTACTTGTCAAGAGTATTTATTAAAAATCCCCGAAAACTTTCGGGGATTTTTGAGTTTTTAATTAATGTATTCTATTGTAGTTATGATCTTATCCGCGTTCTTTTCAAACCAGTGAGCCGCATAAGAGTCTTTGTAAACAAAAACCTTACAATTGCAATCACAGTAATCATCATAAATCCGCTTAACATTTTTGCCTACAGTCAATGACTTATACTTAGCGTCATCTGATTCTTCATTATAAGAAAAATTAGAACAGGCTATATATTTTACAGTATCGGGGACAACATAGTCTTTGTTGTAATGAAAAGGAACTCTAAAAAGCCAGTCTTTGGTTTTGCTGTAAAGCACACCGTCTTTGGAGCTGAAATTTTTGCTGTCAGAATCGACTTCAAAGCTAACGATATTATTATTATAATCAAGATAAGAATCAAAAGCGCAGTCGCTTATTTCTGTGACAGTTGACGGGATTTTGAGACTAATTCTGTATTTGAAGGTGAAGTCGCCTAAAAAACCAGTTTGGTAATATTCGTCTTCATCCTCAAAGTGAAGAATATATCCGCTTAGTTTAAGTACCTTTTTTCCGTCTATACTGGAGGGAATCTCGACTGTTATATCCTTACTTTTATACTTCTTTTTATCAAAAGCAATTTTATGCAGGCAAACACCGTCTTTAAAATCGGAAATCAGATAATCGCCTGACTTGCGGACTGCTGATTTATAATTTGGGTAAAAATCTCTTGATAAGCTATGAGAATCTATGGTTTTATATCTAAAACCGTCCTCAGATTCATCAATTAAATAACGCGGATCCACATCTTTCTCATAATCATAATCAATATAATGATTAGCGTCGGCATAATGAGTAACATCGGCTAAATCAATTGAATTATAAAAATCTATAAAATCGTAATAGCCGTAATAATCAAGATTATCATAAACAGTTGATTTTCGATATGGATCAAACTCTGTATTAACATAGTATTTTTTGTCAGCGGTTTTATTCTTGGTATTATTCGTATTATTACAGGACGGCATAACTATGGCAATACATATGATTAAAAGAAAAACAAACGCTTTTATGATTCTATTCATAGCAGACTTCTCCTTTTTGCTTCAGGGGGGGGAAGATTCTTCGCTTTGCTCAGAATGACAGTGTTGAAACCTTAGAATGATAGAATAAGGCGGTCGCTTATTACAACCGCCTATTTTTATTTCGTTCTTCCGATGTCGGTTCTGTAATGAGCGCCGTCAAAGTTAATCTTTTTCACTGCAGAATAAGCTTTATCGAGCGCTTCGTCAAGTGTCTCCCCTCTGGCTGTTACGCCGAGTACACGTCCGCCGTTCGTAAGCATTTTATCGCCGTCGAGTTTAGTGCCCGCGTGATAAACAATCGCGCCGTCCACGGAGCCGTTCTCGTCAAGGCCTGTAATCTCAATACCTTTTTTGTACGCTACGGGATAACCTCCGCTAGCCATAACTACGCAGGCTGTAGCGCCGTCGTACCACTCAATGTCAACATCTTTAAGTTTCTCGTCAATAATAGCTTCGCAGATGTCAACCAAATCTGTCTTGAGTCTGGGCAATACAACCTGAGCCTCGGGGTCGCCGAAACGCGCGTTATACTCGATAACCTTGGGACCGTTCGGTGTAATCATAAGTCCGAAGTAGAGACAACCCTTGAACGGTCTTCCCTCTTTTGCCATAGCTTTGATCGTGGGAACAAAGATTGTGTCATAACACTCCTGAGCTATTTCATCGGTATAGTATGGATTCGGGCTGACTGTTCCCATTCCGCCTGTGTTAAGACCTTCGTCATTGTCGTAAGCGCGCTTGTGGTCCTTGGAGCTTACCATAGGCTTTACAACCTTGCCGTCTGTGAACGCGAGTACACTGACCTCAGGACCTGTGAGGAACTCCTCGATTACGATATTGTTGCCTGAGTCACCGAACTGCTTATCCTCCATAATGGACTTTACAGCGGCTTTAGCTTCATCGATTGTCTGAGCAATAATAACGCCTTTGCCGAGAGCGAGGCCGTCGGCCTTAACGACAACGGGAGTTGTGTTCTCAGATTCGATATATTCGATAGCTTTTTTCGGGTCGCTGAAAACCTCGTATTTGGCGGTGGGAATATTGTACTTCTTCATCAGATTCTTTGAGAAAACCTTGGAAGCCTCAATAATAGCCGCGTCGGCGTTGGGACCAAAAGCGCGGATCCCCGCCTTTTCCATAGCGTCAACCATACCCGCGGCAAGCGGGTCATCGGGAGCTACGAATACGAGGTCAATCTGTTCGTCCCGGGCGAACTTGACCATATTCTCTATATCCATCGCGCCTATGTTTACACATTCAGCGTCCTTTGAAATACCGCCATTACCGGGGGCGCAATAGAGTTTAGTACACTTGGGGCTTTCCTTGAGCTTTTTTATAAGAGCGTGCTCACGTCCGCCCGAACCTACCATTAAAATTTTCATTTGTTTTGCTCCTAATTAGTGGTGGAAAAGTCTGATTCCCGTAAAGCACATTGTCATATTGTACTTGTCACAGGTCTCTATAACATTATCATCACGGATTGAACCACCGGGCTGAGCAACATACTGTACGCCTGACTTTCTGGCACGCTCAATGTTGTCGCCAAACGGGAAGAATGCGTCTGAGCCGAGGCTCACGCCGCTGTTCTTAGCAATCCATTCTTTCTTTTCCTTGGCTGTGAGAGGCTCTGGTTTAACCTTAAAGAGGTTCTGCCATGTGCCGTCACGGAGAACATCCTCGTACTCGTCGGAGATATAAACGTCAATAGTGTTGTCACGGTCGGGACGGCGGATGTCGTCAACAAACTGTAAGCCGAGCACCTTGGGGTGCTGTCTGAGCCACCAGATATCCGCCTTGTTGCCAGCAAGTCTCGTACAGTGAACACGGCTCTGCTGACCTGCGCCAACGCCGATAGCCTGTCCGTCCTTGGTATAGCATACGGAATTGGACTGTGTGTATTTAAGTGTGATGAGCGCGATAATAAGGTCGCGCTTGGCTTCGTCGGGGAAATCCTTGTTGGCTGTGGGAATATCTGCGGTAATCATTTCCTCGTCGATTTTAAGCTCATTTCTGCCCTGCTCAAATGTGATTCCGAAAACATCCTTGTGCTCAATGGGAGCGGGAGTATAATCGGGATCGATCTTAACTACGTTGTAGTTACCTTTACGCTTTGTCTTGAGAATTTCAAGAGCCTCGGGAGTATAGTCGGGTGCGATAACGCCGTCTGAAACCTCACGGGCAAGGAGAGTAGCTGTCTCTTTGTCACAAGTATCGGAAAGCGCTACCCAGTCTCCGTATGATGACATTCTGTCCGCGCCTCTTGCTTTAGCATAAGCGGAAGCTATGGGAGTGAGTTCCAAATCGTCTACAAAGTAAACCTTCTTCATTGTGTCGGAGAGTTCCGTAGCGACAGCAGCGCCCGCGGGACTTACGTGCTTAAAGGAAGCTGCTGAAGGGAGTCCTGTCGCCGCCTTTAACTCACGTACAAGCTGCCATGAGTTGAAAGCATCGAGAAAGTTGATGTAGCCGGGCTTGCCGTTAAGTACTTCAACGGGTAAATCCGAACCGTCGTTCATAAAAATTTTTGACGGCTTCTGGTTGGGATTACAACCGTATTTGAGAGCTAATTCATTCATATCTTTTCCTCCAAATAAAATTACCTTTTTTATTACTTGTTTTTATTTATGATTCTTGAAGTCGCCTTATTAGTGGCAATATCAATGTATCTTACAAACAAACTTACCTTGTTGTCGGGATCGAGAGCGTCCCAGATTTTTTGAGCGAAGGTGTCGATGTTATCGTTGCCGATTTCAACAAGTGTGGGCTCTCCCTCAAAGCTCGGGAGCGGATTTCCGTCACCCATATATGTATGGATAAAATGTCCCTCTCCTTTCAGAGGATGAGCATACTCAAAAGTAAATCTCTGGCAGCACTTTGGATCGCCGTTGGCGCTCTTGAGGATAGACATAGCGTAAGAAAGCTTTTCTCCTCTGGCGTCAGCGTCAGTGCGGCAATTTACAATTCCGCTAATACGAGGGGTATAGTTGGGGGCGTCAGGCTCAAATTCACGGGCGCTTAGGCTCTGCTCAAAAGTACGTCCGCAAGACATCAGCGATACAATTGTGTCTGTCTGGTCGCCGTTTGTAACGATAGTGGTTTCAGCCATAGTGCGAACGGGAGCGTAAATGATAAGGCTCGGGTCCTCTACTTTGCTCTCGTCAAACGCTTTGGTTCTGATGCCGTCACCGTCCTCAACAAACACACGGTTACGGCTGTTCTCAGATCTGCCCATAATGAAATAGGCAATTACAGCGTGCAGACCGTCAGCAGTTCTGCCGATGACAATTCCTCTGCCCGGATATGTGGTTGAGGAAATTTCTTTGGTTAAACTTACAGCTTTCATGGTTCTTCTTCCTTTCAATCGCTGATAATTGCGATATTATCTTTTACTGTGATTTTATCTTGACAGAACAGCGACACAGCCTGCGGCAGTATCTTCCATTCCGCTTGTTCCATAATTCGTTTTTGAAGAACTTCGGGAGTGTCTCCGCTTTTGACCTCAACCGCCTTTTGAATAATTATAGGCCCGCCGTCGCACACTTCATTGACAAAATGAGCGGTAGCTCCGCTGAGTTTCACGCCCTTTTCGAGCGCGGCTTTGTGTACCCTTAATCCGTAAAAACCCTCGCCGCAAAAGCTCGGTATAAGCGCGGGATGAATATTGATTATGCGGTTTTCGAACGCAGAGATAACCTCGTGGCCGAGAATAGTCATAAAACCCGCCAGTACGATTAAGTCGGCATTTTTGCTTTTGAGCAAATCAGTCAGCGCCTTATCATACTCAAAAAACTCGTCGTAATCCTTGCGGCGTATTACCTCGGTTGGTATATTATTCTTGCTTGCTCTTTCCAGAGCGTAAGCGTCAGGGTTGCTTGAGATAACGCAGGATATTTTACCGTTTTTGATTATTCCCGATTTCTCGGCGTCAATAAGAGCCTGAAGATTTGTTCCTCCGCCTGAAACCAAAACAACAATGTTCTTCATTACTTCAAAATAACTCCTTTGTCGCCTTTAATAACTTTGCCGATTATTTCAGCGTTCTCACCATTGGCTTTGAGAATTTCAAGAGCCTTATCGGCTTCATCGGCTGATACGGCGGCAACCATTCCAACACCCATATTAAAGGTGTTATACATATCGTGCTCGGGGATATTTCCGACACGCTGAATAACGTCAAAAATCGGGAGGGTAGGTAATGATGCTTTATCAATCACAGCGGTTAATCCTTCCGTGAGCATCCTGGGAATGTTCTCGTAGAATCCGCCTCCCGTAATATGTGAAAGAGCCTTTACCTCTACCCCGTTCATCAGAGCCATTATTGGCTTAACATAAATTTTTGTAGGAGTTAAGAGAGTTTCTCCGAGCGATTTGTCAAGCTCGGGGTATGTGTTGTTGATTGTATTCTCGTCAATATCGAAAACTTTTCTGACAAGTGAAAAACCGTTAGAGTGAACTCCAGTGGAAGGCAGTCCGATAAGAACATCACCCTCAGAAAGATTTGAACCGTCAATCATCTTGGGCTTATCCACAATTCCTACACAGAAGCCCGCGACGTCATATTCATCAACTGGCATAAGTCCGGGGTGTTCGGCTGTCTCGCCTCCTACAAGAGCGCATTCGGACTGAACACAGCCCTCGGCAATACCCTCAACGATAGAGGCTACTTTTTCGGGAATATTCTTGCCTATGGCGATATAATCAAGGAAAAACAACGGTTTAGCTCCGCAGCAGATTACATCATTCACACACATAGCAACAGAATCAATACCGATTGTGTCGTGCTTATCAAGCAGAAACGCCAGTTTGATTTTAGTTCCTACACCATCGGTTCCGCTGATTAAAACGGGCTCTTCCATACCGGAAAAGTCAGGAGCGAACAGACCGCCGAAGCCGCCTATTCCCGAGATAACTCCGGGAATTTTGGTACGCGCTACGTGTTTTTTGATAAGTTCTACTGATTCATACCCCGCGGTGATATCAACTCCCGCGGCTTTGTAGCTCTCGCTGAAACTTTTCATATATACCTCTCAATTTTATTTCTTAATTTTGTTCGCGAATTTATCTTCATAAATAATCTTGGGCAAGTCAGCATAATAAATGCCGCTAAAGCAACCGTCGCATAGCCTGATTTTACAACCCTCAGCAATCTTATGAAGTCCCTCTATGCTGAGGAAGCTGAGAGAATCGGCTCCGATTTTGTCCCTAAGTTCATCGACAGAAAGCTTATTTGATATAAGGTTATTCTCATCGGGCAGGTCTACACCGAAATAGCAAGGATAAACAAACTCGGGCGAACTGATACGCATATGCACTTCTTTAGCTCCCGCTTCCTTTAGAAGCTTTACAATATGAGCGGAGGTGTTGCCGTGAATTATAGAGTCATCAATAATAACGACACGTTTGCCGTCTACGATATTCCTGATTACATTCAACCTCATACGAAGCAGCTTTTGTTTTTTGTCGTTTCCGACACCGTCGGATGTGCGCCCAATATACTTGTTCTTGATAAACGCGGTCGCGTATGTGATACCCGACGCCTCTGCATAGCCCTGAGCCGCGTCAAGCCCTGAGTCGGGTACTCCGCAGACAATATCGGCGTCAATCGGATTTTCCTCAAAAAGAATCCTGCCTGCTTTTTGTCTTGCCTCATTGACATTAACACCGTCAATTACAGAGTCGGGACGAGCGAGATAAACATATTCAAACAGACACAGCGAAGTGATTTTTTCGGTCATGCTGTGATAACTTGTAATACCGTTTTCATCGATAGCAACAACCTCGCCGGGCTCAACATCTCTAATAAACTCACCGCCGAGTGTGTCGATAACACAGCTCTCGGAAGCTATTATATAGCTGTTCTGAATCTTGCCGAGACACAAAGGCTTGAACCCGTGAGGGTCGCGGACACCGTAAAGCTTGCTCGGGGAACTTATTACCATTGAATAGGCGCCTTTGAGGTCATCCATTGTCCTTTGAACAGCTTCCATAAAATTATCTTTTTCGATACGGTTAGTTGCAATTTTATAGCCAATAATCTCAGCGTGAGAGTTACTTTGAAAAATAGAACCTCCCTTTTCAAGCTCAGAACGGATTTCGGCAAAATTAGTTATTGAACCGTTATGAGCAAGCGCCAAAGAACCCTCTATATACCTCATAACGAGGGGTTGGGTGGCAGCTCTTTCGAGATAATCAAGAGTAGTGTAACGAACGTGTCCGACAGAAATCTTTCCGTCTCTTGGAAGCTTAGAGAGCGCTTTGTCGGTCATCACATTTGAAACTATGCCTAAGTCCTTAACCGTGTACGGCTCTCCGTCTTTTATGATCGTTAAGCCTGCGCTTTCCTGCCCTCTGTGCTGAAGACCGTACAGAGCGTCACGTGTAAGCGCGGGCAAATCGAAATTATCATTGTTGTAGAACCCAAATACGCCGCACTCATCGTGAGGCTTGTGGGGTAAATTATCATATGATTTAATCAAAGCTCCTCGGCCTTTCTGATGATATCCTCATCCTTTTTTGCTACGCCCGCAGCCATATCCGATTTCATTTTTTCAAGCTTTTCTGAAAGCTCATCGTCACACAGCGCCAGCATCTGAACAGCAAGAATAGCCGCGTTAGCAGCGCCGTCAACGGCTACTGTCGCGACGGGGATACCTGTGGGCATCATAACTGTAGCGAGCAGAGCGTCCATACCGTCAAAATTAGCGGACTTTATCGGAATACCTATAACCGGAATCGTTGTGTGAGCCGCTAAAACACCCGCGAGGTGCGCAGCCATACCTGCCGCGGCAATAATAACGCCGAAGCCGTTGTCCTTAGCATTTTTGGAGAACTCAGCCGCCGCGTCAGGTGTACGGTGAGCGCTCATCACATGAACCTCATAAGGAACCGAAAACTCCTTAAGTTTTAATACAGCTTTCTGAACAACTTTGAAATCACTGTCAGACCCCATAATTACAGCTACTTTTTTCATAACAAATTGCTCCTTATAAAAATGATAAAAATACAGTTATATTATATCGAAAATTGTTTAATTATTCAATAGTCGTAAAGCTAAATTAGCAGTAGAGTTATAGATTATTTTGTAAAACATAAACAAAAATAATCGGCCGTTTTTTACAGCCGATTATTATTATTCTTTATTAGATTTTTCGTCGTCCCAAAGAGCTTTGAGAGATGAGACATATCCCGCCATATTCTGAATTTCAGATGGGATGATAATTTTAGTTGCCTGTCCGTCCGCCGCTTTGGCAAAAGCCTCAAGACTTCTGAGCGCTACAACGGGGTCAGACGGGGCTGCTTCGTTAAGCATTTTGATAGCGTCGGCATTAGCTTTTTGTACAGTCAAAATAGCCTCGGCTTCACCAGCCGCCTCTCGGATTTTCTGTTCTCTGACAGCGTCTGCCTTAAGGATAGCGGATTCTTTCATACCTTCGGCTACGAGCACCTGTGAGCGCTTTTCACCCTCGGCGTCGAGAATACGCGCGCGTCTTTCACGCTCGGCTTTCATCTGCTTTTCCATAGCGTCCTGAATCTCTCGCGGAGGAAGAATGTTCTTGAGTTCCACGCGAATCACCTTGATACCCCACGCGTCGGTGGCTTCGTCCAGGATGATTCGGATTTTATCGTTAATAGTGTCTCTTGATGTTAGTGTGGAATCAAGCTCCAAATCACCTATAATATTACGCAGAGTGGTAGCTGTAAGGTTCTCGATAGCGGAAAGCGGACGCTCTACACCGTAGGTATAGAGTTTGGGATCGGTAATCTCAAAATAAACTACCGTGTCTATCTGCATTGTGACGTTATCGCGTGTAATAACAGGCTGAGGCGGAAAGTCAACAACCTGCTCTTTGAGTGAAACCTTCTTTGAAATGCGGTCCATAATCGGAACTTTGATGTGAAGTCCAGTGTCCCAGGTCTTATGATACGCGCCCAGTCTTTCAATTACATAGGCGTGAGCCTGAGGAACAATTTTGATGTTCCTGATTATTACCAAAAGAATTATAAATACAATAATAGCAATAATCAAATATCCAAAACTAAATCCTGCCATAGTGTTATTCCCCCTTATAAAATCTCAACGACGAGCTTAACGCCCTCTATTGAAACTATCTTTACGCTTGCGCCTGACTTGATTTCACAGCCGTCAGAGCTTTTCGCGCTCCAGATTTTGCCGTCAACATTGACCTGTCCCTCGCCTGTCTGATTAACTATATCCATAGTGACAATGGCGACCCGACCGACAAGGCGGTCGGAATTGGTGGGCTCTTTCTTATTTTTTAAAAACTTTTTGACAAGAGGTCTTGTCGCGAGCAAAGCAATCAAAGACACAAGTACAAATACAAGCGTCTGAATCAACAAATCATCTGTAAATATGCAAGTGATTGCCGCCGCTATACCGCCCAGCACGAACCAGATTGACACAAGCTGGGTAGTAAGGATTTCGCAAACCAGCATAAATACGGCAAAAATAATCCATACAAATACAATATAGTTTTCCATATTTACCTCCCAATTATCCCGTGGATAATTACAAATAATATTATAATATTATTTTTTTACCAAGTCAATATATTTTGTACTGTACTTTTCTGAACAATTATGGTAAAATAGCCTTGAAAGGTGGCGGGAATATGGCTTTTGATACATTTGACGAAGGAATCAATTACGGCGGAGTACGTTCAAAAAATGAAATAAGGACCTTAATCTGCTATTTGTTCGCGTCTGTAAACAAACCGATGGATAAAAGTACTATTATCGAAGCCGTTCAAAATCAGGGGCTCGCCAACTATTTTGAGACAAGCTCGTGCTTTGATGACCTTATAAGTCACAACAATATTGAGCTTGTTGACGAAAAGAACAAGCTGTATTTCTTAACACCTAACGGCAATATGGTTGCTAATCAGCTTGAGAACACGCTTCCTATATCGGTCAAGGAAAAGGCATACACCTGCGCTATCACCCTGCTCAACGAAAAGCGGATTGAAAAAGAGTCCCCCGTCAGTATAGAAAAAACCGACAACGGTTATAATGTAAACTGCAGAATTTCGGGCGGAGATATGGATTTGGTTTCTATCGACGTATACGCTCCCGATATTAAACAGGCTAAGATAATGAAGAAGAACTTCCACCGTAATCCCGAGCTGGTTTACAAGCTGATTATGGGCTCGCTGACGAAGAACAAAAACATCGTAAACGAATGCCTTGAGGAGATCAAAAGCAGCCGTTAAAGAATCAGGTTCAAAGCCAGCAGCGTTGTTACACCCGGGATTCCGCCTACAAGCGAAACCGTAAGGGACAACAGACTTACGGGAATATACACCCCCGTGAACACGCTCGCGGCATCAACAAGAAGCAAAGTAATCGCTCCTGAAATTAAAGACAAAAAGGCTCGTCTGACGGGCCTTTTATTTTTTGAGAGCTTTTGGATGATTATAAACGCAATTAAAGAAACAGCGAGAATTATAAAGAAAAGTGTAAAAGTCATAGTTTCACATCCAAACAAAAAATAGACCGCAGGACAACCTACGGTCTATAATTATGATTCTTGACTTTAATTTAGAACTTATTTGAAGAAGTATGAGAGAACATTAAGTCCTATAACTGCCGCGACAAATACAATCGCGAAAACCTTGGTCCAACGGGCAAGGAACGCGTCAATTGAACGAGCCTTATTCTTAGAGAAAAATGTGTCAGCGCCGCCTGTAACAACGCCTACGCCCTGCTGATTACCTTCCTGTAAGATGATTACAACGATAATCGCGACAGCGATGATGATAAGTAAAGCTCCTAAAATAATATGCCAAACGCTCATTTATTAATCTATCCTTTCAACTTTACATAATACGATAAATATCAATAGCCTAAATATAATAACATATTAGATTTTATTTTGCAAGTGTTTTTTGCAATATTTGTCAGAATATCGACATAGCGGGTACAGTATGTGCAATTTAGCCAAACAGAAGCGGGAAAATTCGGATTGCACAACTGTATTGTATGTTGTAAAACTAAAAAAGTATGATATAATAAAAGAAAAAAAGAGCACAAGTTTAGCGTTCACAAAAAAGTGTGTGTTTTTTAGTGCTAATTAAACAAATATCCTCCTTTTTATTCTACATTAAAGCTAATAGAAAATATACTGTAATAATGGTAGAATAAAATTGACGAAGGTGAACAATGTGAAGTTTATCATAAAATAAATGATAACTGTCACAAAACACAAAAAAAGAAAGTTATATTATTAAAAGGAGGATTTAAGAAGTTATGAAATTAAAAAAATTATTGTCAATTATTATGGTAGCCGCCATATCGCTGACCGCGCTATGCTATCCACTGTTGACTTCCGCTAAAGTGGATTACAGTTATAAGATTGATCCTGCTCTTGCCGAAAAGCTTGAAAAAATGGATGAGAACGATTTTGTTTATGTATCTATTTGGTTAAAAGATTTAGATAAACAAACCGTAAAAAAAGAAATACAAAGCGAAGTTAACGATTATTGCCAAAAACGTGGAGATAACACTTTAAAACTTTTTTTAAATGAAGATATTGAAACAAAAAAAGATTTCAATATGAGTATAGAGCATGTTAATGATTATACTAAAATTGAACGCGGTATAAAATCTAAGTTATATTCATCTTATAATAATACCGCGTTTAATAGTATTTTTAGTTCATCAGCTAAAATATCAAATAATCATAAAGAGTATGGTTTGTTGTATATTTCTAAGCTTGCTCCCAATATTGATATTTTAATAAGTAAATCAAAAATATATGAGATAATAGATAATAAGTATATTACAAATATATATGTTAAAGATAAAGTAATAGATAGTTATAGGGAAAATATGGAATGTACTCAAACGAGAGAGGTAACAACGCGCGAAAACACATATGATATGTGGTATTTTGAAGAGACGGGTATTAAAAAACTAAGAGATACGTATAGTGCAGATGGAACAGGTGTGAAAATCGCTGTTATAGAGGGTTATGTGCCCGATAGAAATCTATCTTGCTTTACTAATACAGATTTAACCATAAGAACAGGGGATGAAGATGAATTTGTTGCAGGTCAAAACGGTAACGACGATCATATTAACTACGTTTTAAGTGTTATGGCTGCTCAAACAAGCGACTATACTGGAGCAATTCCAAACGCGGAATTCTATTCTGCATCGGTTAATATTCCTTACCCAGATACAAATCCCGTCACAGATGAAGATAATGATGGATGGAAATATGCTTTTGAGTGGGCTATTTTGCAAAATGTTAATGCTATACCAAGTAGTGTGTTTCTTGGTCACGATTCAGTAAACAATTACGGTGAAGCATCAAAATGGTACGAACATATTATGAATGAACATTCGGTGACATTTGTTATGACAAGTCCTAATTCTGGTGGCTTTCCCTCGGGCACAATGTCATATAATACAATTATTGTGGGAAATTCAAATAAAAGCAGTTTATTACAAACTCCATATTTACAAGGAATTAATGACCCCTATAAACCTGATTTAATGGCTCCGGGAACTAATATTTCAACACCTCTCGGAACGTCATCGGGAGCATCATTATCTACACCAATAGTAGCCTCTGCGGCGGTTCAATTAATACAAAAGTATCCGTTTTTAGCCGCTTATCCCGTTTTAATAAAAACTTTATTATTAAACGGGGCGACATATACAGGTACTGAAAATATTGTAAATAATTCAAGCGATTTCGTTGCTTTAAGGCGTGATGGTGGAGCAGGAGTTTTAAATGTATTAAGATCGCGGATTGAATATTTATCTATGCATTGGGTAACAGGATTGCATACCCATACTAATACAAACCCAGTACTTGATACCAATAATTTATTTGTTAGTGTTGAAAAAAAGCCTGTACATGTAACGATATGCTCATTTGTACCTTCGACAGAGTCGAATTATAATTCAAATATTGGTTATGCAACATTTAGAATAACTGTTACCAAAGGAGCTAATACATGGACATCCGTATGTCACACTGATAATAAATGCGCAGTAAGGTTTACACCTACTCAAAATGGATGGTATAGTGTAATAATTGAACGTATTGATACTAACAATATTAATACAAAGGTAGCTGCTGTTTATTCAAGCGAATAAACCTGTCTCAAAACTTAGCTTTTCTGGGTTATATATATAGAATAACAAAAGGAGGTTTGTTTTTTATGAAAAAGCTATTAGCGATATTATTATCACTATTATTTGTTTTAGGAACTTTTGCAGTGGTTAACGCAACAGAATATTTTTATGACGGAAGCAAGGATATTCCAGGGTATCTGAACTTTTATATTGATTCAGATATGGTTAAAAGCACGGTTATAACAAAGCTTGACCTTGTTATTAACTGGAAGCTTCGACCTGACAACGAGGATAGAAGCGGGCTTCTCGACTACACCAGCTTTATTGAGAGCGCGTCGTTTGATAATAAGGACAACTATACTAAAGGTGTATTAAAGTTTTCGTTCAGCGATAATGACGGCATAGATCTTTCAGCTTCAAAGACATTTCTTACATTAACATTTAGTAGAAATAAATATTTTATTTTTTCTCACGACGATATTGTTGATTATTACGTTGACGGAAATTTTACCGATATTAACGGAAACGATTACTCCAAGAGAAATGTCATTAAAACTGAATTAGACGCTAAATATGATACAAGAGAAACAGATGCCATGCTTGAAGGACATATGTCTGTTAATAACATCGGAATAACGGAATCAACAGAGTCAATCGTAACAGAGCCAAGCTCTGAAACTCAGATGACCGAGCCCGCAACAGAGCCAAGTACGCCGACAGAACCGACAGAAGCTTCAACTTCCGCTCCCGTTGCGAAGATTTCCAAAACCAAAGCAAGCGTAAAGGCGGGCGGAACAGTTGCGCTTAAAGTTACTAACGGAACTGTGAAGTCTTGGAGCACATCTAACAAAAAAGCAGCTACAGTGAGCAAGGGTAAGATAACGGGCTTAAAGAAAGGCGCTGTTACAATTACTGCAACCCTCACAACAGGTAAAAAACTAACCTGTAAGGTGACTGTTACAAGCTCACCTAAACTGAGTAAGAGCAGTGTAAGCGTAAAGAAAGGCAAGACGGTATCCGTTAAAATTACAGGTAAAGCGAGTACGGTTAAGAACGTTTACACCAACACAAAATACGCTAAAGTAACTTCAAAGAACACCGCGACCACCATTAAGGTTAAAGGACTAAAGAAAGGCAAAACGACCTTGAAAGTCAAAGTCAACGGCGTTGTATTGAAATTGAAAGTTAAGGTTAAATAAATTCGCAATGCGTAATTAAAGGGAGCTCAAATGAGCTCCCTTGATTATTTTATTGTGGACCCTCTTCCGCCTCGTTACACTCGGCACCTTCCCCCAAGGGAAGGCTTATATTATGCTGAGCTGTTCGCTGGTGTCGTCGGGTGACGGCAAAGCTCCGAGCGCGGGCAGGCTCTTTGTGCGGTAGCGCGAGGGCTTGCTGAATCTGCCTTCTTCATACTCTTTTATAGAGAACAATCTGTGTCCCTTTTTGAGTCTGAGCACGGCTACACCCTGAGTATTTCTGGTTGTTTTGAGGTTTAAGAGAGCGGAGTGGAGTAATAACATTCTGCCTGATGAAGCGGAGATTACAAACTCCTTATCCTCTTTAGCGAACGCGATATCTGCGATATCGAACTTTTCGCAATAGGCTTTTGTGAGCTTCTTGCGGTTGGTCTTGGTTTCATAAGCGCTGAGCGGAACCTTGGCGACCTTACCGTTTTCAAAGCCGAACAGGATTATGCCCTTATAATCCTTCGTGGCAATCATCTTAACGGCAACCTCTCCCTCATCCATCTGAAGCTTGGCGGGGATATACTCGCCCAGTACACTTGCTTTTGTATCGGCGAACTCGTGAGCCTTAGCCTTGTAGCACTGGGCTTTGTTGGTGAAGAAAAGCAGGTCGCAGTTATTCGTGAACTCGATAGCCTCAGCGATTTCGTCGCCGTCTTTAAGCTTTTGGTCACCACCCATTCTCAGCGACAGCGGGGTAATCTTCTTGAAATAGCCTTCCTTGGTAAAGAAGAGGTGAACAGGATAGTCGGGGATTTCCTCTATATCCTCGTCGTCGTCCTCGTCGTTTGAGTAGATAATCTCACACTTACGCTCCTGACCGTACTTTTCGGCAACTTCCTTGAGTTCTCTGACGATAATAGTCTTGACACGGGAGCGGCTCTTGAGGATTGCCTCCAGGTCGGCAATCTCGTTTTCGAGGTCTTCTATGTCCTTGGTGCGCTTGAGAATGTACTCGCGGTTGAGATGGCGGAGTTTGATTTCCGCGACATACTCAGCCTGAATCTCGTCGATTCCGAAGCCAATCATAAGGTTGGGAACAACCTCGGCTTCCTCGTCTGTTTCGCGTACAATCTTGATAGCCTTGTCAATATCTAGAAGGATTTTTTCAAGACCTTTAAGCAGATGGAGCTTATCCTTCTTTTTGTTCAAATCATAGAAAGTTCTGCGGCGGACGCACTCAATACGGAACGCGATCCATTCATCGAGAATTTCCTTTACTCCGAGCACCATAGGCGTGCCGCCGATGAGCACATTGAAATTGCAGGCATAGGAGTCCTCGAGCGGGGTGAGCTTGTAGAGCTTTTTCATTAGCTTGTCGGCGTCAACTCCGCGCTTGAGGTCGATTGTGAGCTTTAAGCCGTCAAGACCTGTTTCGTCGCGGATATCGGAGATTTCCTTGACCTTGCCGCCTTTTACAAGCTCGATGACCTTGTCTATAATAGACTCGCTGTTTGTGGAGTACGGAATGGCGGTGATATCGATACAATTAGCTTTTTTGTCATAAGAATATTTAGCGCGAAGCTTTATACTTCCCCTGCCCGTCTCGTAGACCTTCTTCATTATCTCATCATCATAGACGATAGAAGCACCGCCCGAGAAGTCGGGCGCGGGCATTGTGGACATAACGTCATGCTCGGGGTCGCGGATTAACGCCGCTGTGGTCTCGCAGACCTCCCTGAGGTTGAATGAGCAGATATTGGAAGCCATGCCAACCGCAATACCCGTGTTAGAGTTAATTAGCACGGATGGGAATGTGGCGGGAAGCAGCGTGGGCTCCTGCATAGTATTGTCGTAGTTATCTACAAAGTCAACTGTATCCTTGTCGATATCTTTGAAGAGCTCTGCGCAAATTTTGTCGAGCTTCGCCTCAGTATATCGGGAAGCCGCCCAAGCCATATCACGACTGTAGAACTTACCGAAGTTACCTTTGCTGTCCACATAAGGGTGCAAAAGAGCCTCGTAACCGCGGGACATACGCACCATTGTATCATAGATTGCGGCGTCGCCGTGAGGGTTTAGTTTCATTGTCGCGCCGACTATATTAGCCGACTTTGTTCTGGCGCCGTTTAGCAACCCCATTTTGTACATCATATACAGAAGCTTTCTGTGGCTGGGCTTGAAGCCGTCAATCTCGGGAATCGCTCGCGAGAGTATAAGGCTCATCGCGTAAGGCATAAAGTTCTCCTGGATTGATGAAACTATATGCTGTTCGGCAACTTCGCCGGCGCCCTCGATGACACCGTTCACCTGGGGCAAATTCGGCTTTGAGGTTTTCTTTTTTCTAGGCAAAATAATCACCTTCTAATTAAAATTCGTATAAAATTAAATTTGGGTGCGGGCAGAGCCCGCCAATAAAAGCCATTTAACTTACGTCGAGCTGGTCAATGTATTCGGAACCGTGGTCAACTATAAAGTCTTTTCTGCCCTGCAGGTTGTCACCGAGCAGAGTATCAAATATAGCGGCAGTCTGCTCGACTGAGTCAGGCATAACCTTTATAAGCCTTCTTGTTTTGGGATTCATCGTAGTGAAGCTCATCATCTCGGGCTCGTTTTCGCCGAGACCTTTACTGCGCTGGATTGTAAACTTCTGATTACCTATTTCGTTTAAGTATCTGTCCTTCTCGACCTCGTCATAGGCGAAATAGACTTTATCCTTAGTTGTAATCTCGTAAAGCGGTGATTCAGCAATATAGACTTTGCCCTCCTTAATAAGAGTGGGCGTTAATCTGTAAAGCATTGTGAGCACCAGTGTGCGGATATGGAAACCGTCGACATCGGCATCGGTACAGATGATAACCTTATTCCAGCGGAGATTGTTGATGTCAAAGTTGGAAAGGTTTTTGTTGGATTTAGCTTTAACCTCTACCCCGCAGCCGAGAACTTTGAGCAAATCGGTGATGATATCGCTCTTGAATATTTTGTCGTAATCTGCTTTGAGGCAGTTTAGAATCTTACCTCTGAGAGGAATAATTGCCTGAAAATCAGGATCACGAGCCTGCTTACAAGCGCCGAGAGCCGAGTCGCCCTCAACGATGAATACCTCTCGCTCGTTGACGTCTTTGCTTCGGCAGTCTACAAATTTCGCGATTCTGTTTGTGATATCGATATTGCCCGTGAGTTTTTTCTTGATATTGAGCCTTGTCTTTTCGGCATCCTCACGACTTCGTTTGTTGATAAGAACCTGAGTAGCGATTTTCTCAGCTTCTATGGGATTTTCGATAAAGTAAATCTCAAGACTGTGACGTAAAAACTCAGTCATAGCTTCCTGAATACCCTTATTAGTGATAGCCTTTTTTGTCTGGTTCTCATAGGAAGTTACATTTGAGAACGAGGACATACACAGCACAAGGCAATCCTCAACGTCGTTAAAGTTGATTTTACTCTCGTTTTTATTATACTTATTATTCTTTTTTAGAAGATTATCTATGCTGTAAACAAACGCGTTCTTTACGGCTTTTTCGGGAGCGCCGCCGTATTCAAGCCAGCTTGAGTTGTGATAATACTCGGTCTGGGCTACTTTGTTTGAGAAAGCTACCGCTACGGAAATCTTACACTTATACTCGGGTTTATCGGCTCTGTCACGAACTTTTTTCTCAGTCTCAAAATACTGAACGGAGGAAAGACCGTCCTCACCTACAACCTCTTTGACATGATCCTCGATACCGTTAACATAGTTGAACTCGGTGACGTCGAATTTTCTGCCGTCCTGATTGCGGAAAACAAACTGAACTCCCGCGTTGACTATTGCCTGGCGCTTCATAATGTCGAGGAAATAATCAGTGCTGACATCTATGTCGGTAAACACCTCTATATCGGGCTTCCAGTGGATTTTAGTACCCGTATCTTTGCGGTTGTACGGCTCCTTTTTAAGTCCGCCGATGTTCTCGCCGTGCTCAAAATGGAGAGAATATTTATAACCGTCACGCTTGATTTCGACATCCATAAACTCAGATGCGTACTGGGTAGAACAGAGACCCAGGCCGTTTAAGCCGAGTGAAAATTCATAATTCTCGCCGTCGTTGTTATTATATTTACCGCCCGCGTACATCTCACAAAACAGAAGCTCCCAGTTCATTTTATCCTCTGCCTTGTTGTATCCCACAGGGATTCCTCGTCCGTGGTCCTCAACCTCGTAAGAGCCGTCGGAATAACGCGTTACCTGAATAAGCTTTCCGTAGCCCTCTCTTGCCTCATCTATGGAGTTGGAAACAATCTCAAATACTGAGTGCTGACATCCCTCGATTCCGTCCGAACCGAAGATAACCGCAGGTCTTTTTCTGACTCGGTCAGCACCGTTAAGAGCGGAAATACTGTCGTCGTTATAATTGTTTACTTTCTTTCTGGGCACTACCTATCACCTCGTAGCTTTTTTATTTTGTCCCTCAGATACGCCGCATGCTCAAATTCCAGAAGTTTAGCGGCGGCGCGCATTTCACGCGTGAGACTCTTGATGAGCTGTTCACGCTCGGCGCGGGACATCTGCTTCATATTCTTAAATTCATCGTCAGTGTGAGTGGAAATCTCAATAATTTCACTGACGTCTTTTACGATTGTTTTGGGAACAATGCCGTGCTCCTCGTTGTACTTTTGTTGGATTTCACGTCGACGGTTTGTCTCGACGATAGCGTTTTTCATTGAGTCGGTAACACTGTCGGCATACATAATCACCGTACCCTCGGAGTTTCGGGCGGCTCTGCCTATTGTCTGGATAAGGCTGCGCTCGCTTCGAAGGAAGCCTTCCTTGTCAGCATCCAGAATAGCCACCAGACTAACCTCGGGAATATCGAGACCTTCCCGCAGCAGATTAATTCCTACAAGCACGTCGAACTCGCCGAGACGCAAGTCGCGTATAATCTGCATACGCTCTACCGTGTCAATATCGTGGTGCATATATTTAACTTTAATTCCCATCTCAATCAGATACGCGGATAAATCCTCCGCCATCTTTTTGGTCAGAGTTGTAATTAAAGTTCTTTGAGATTTTGAAACTCTGATATTGATTTCAGAGATCAAATCATCGAGCTGTCCCTCGGTAGGTCTGACGGAAATTTCGGGATCAAGAAGTCCCGTCGGACGAATAATCTGCTCCGCGACGACTGTGCTCTTTTCGAGTTCGAAATCACCCGGGGTAGCGGATACAAAGCACGCCTGGTTAATCTTTTTATAGAACTCGTCAAAGCTGAGAGGTCGGTTATCATACGCCGACGGGAGACGGAAGCCAAAGTCTATAAGGCTCTTTTTACGCGCGCGGTCGCCCGCGTACATGCCCCTCACCTGGGGAAGAGTAACATGACTCTCGTCTACAAACAAAAGAAAATCATCAGGGAAATAACTGAGTAGTGTGTATGGTGATGAGCCGGGTTTCCTGCCCGACATTATACGTGAATAGTTCTCAATACCGCTGCAAAAACCTGTTTCAAGCAGCATATCAATATCATAGTTAGTCCGCTGCTCAATCCTCTGGGCTTCAAGAAGCTTGCCTTTGGACTGAAAAAACTCTATTCTTTCGGCGAGCTCACGACGGATTTCCTTAACAGCCTCCAGCATTTTATCGCGCGACACTATATAATGCGAAGCGGGATAAATAGCCGCGTGGCGCAGAGTAGCTATAAGCTCGCCAGTGAGCGGATTTATTTCTGTAATGCGGTCAATTTCGTCACCGAAAAACTCGACACGGATTACACGTTCGCCTGACGAGGCAGGGAAAATCTCAAGGGTATCTCCCCTTACGCGGAACTTGTTTCGTATAAAATTCTCGTCGTTGCGCTCATACTGGAGCTCGACAAGTTTTTTTATTAAATCGTTACGGCTTTTCTCCATACCGGGGCGCAGAGAAATCACCATATTGCGGTAATCAATTGGGTTTCCCAAGCTGTAAATACAGGAAACGGAAGCTACAATAATAACGTCACGCCTTTCGGAAAGAGCCAGCGTAGCGCTGTGGCGGAGCTTATCTATTTCGTCGTTAATTGAGCTGTCTTTCTCAATATAAGTATCGGTCGTAGGCACATACGCCTCGGGCTGATAGTAATCATAATAGCTGACAAAATACTCAACGGCGTTCTCAGGGAAAAAACTCTGAAACTCTGAGCAAAGCTGTGCCGCCAGAGTCTTGTTGTGAGCGAGAATCAGCGTTGGCTTCTGAACCTTTTCAATTATATTCGCCATTGTAAAGGTTTTACCCGAGCCCGTAACGCCAAGCAGAGTTTGCTCGCGGTTACCGCTTTGTATGCTTTTTACTATTTTATCTACTGCCTCAGGCTGGTCGCCTGTGGGCTTGTAGGAAGAATGAATCTTAAATTTCATATCACTCAAATATCTTTTTGAAAATATCCATAACATCTTTGCCGAAAACTCCGTAGCCGGAGTACGCCATAGAAACCGAGTCTTCATCGGCAACAATAACGTGGTCTAAGAGTCGAACGCTGATGAGTTGCAAAGCTACAAAAATCTTGTTGGTACAGTCTATGTCATTTTGAGAGGGTTTTGCGAGACCGCTGGGATGATTATGAGCGACCGCGGCAAACTTGGCGTTATAGTAAAGCGCGAGTTCACAAATCTTTCTGATAGAGACATCGGTAGAGTTTATCGAGCCCTTTGAAATAACGCCCGAGTAAAGCATTTTACCTTTTTTATCAAGGAGAAGCAGTCGCATAACTTCCTCGGTTTTGCCGAAAAACAAGGGTTGAAAGAATCCGCACATATTTGTCATATCGACAACTTTGTCTGTGTTTTCGACCTTATCAATCATATAAAGCCGAGCCATATCGGGCATTAACTTGATGTGAGTTATAAGGTTATCGGAAAGTCCGTACTCCCTTAAAAGCGACGGAGGGGCGTCAAATACGGCGGAAAGAGAACCAAAGTCTGAGATGAGCTTATGCGCTAACGGATTTGTATTCTTATAAGGCACACCGTAAAACAGGAAAAGCTCGAGAGCCTCATGTTCCTTAAAGCTCTCAATTCCATGTTCGAGATATTTTTCACGCATACGCTTTCTGTGACCGTTGTGACTGACTTTATCCGCCATAGTAGTTACACCTCCGTTTCGGGATACATATAGATTATTTTACGCCGTACTTTTCGTAATAAGCGTCGATAGCTGACTTAAGATTATCGTCAATGATAATTTTGCCGTTATATTCCTTATTATACAAGTGCTCTACCACTTCAGCCATAGTGACAATAGCGGTGGTCTTAAGACCGTAATTTTCTTCAATCTCGGTTAACGCGGATTTTGCCCCTTGTCCGCGCTCCATACGGTCAACGGATACAACAAGCCCCAACGGGCAGACGTCGCCCTGGGCTTTAATTATGGGCAGAGTTTCCTGGATAGAAGTTCCAGCTGTGGTGACATCCTCAATAATAATAATTTTATCGCCGTCGTTTATCGGACTGCCTAGCAGTATTCCCGTGTCGCCGTGGTCTTTGACCTCTTTACGATTGGAGCAATATTTAACATCCTTACCGTACTTGTCGGCAATAGCGATTGAGGCAGTTACGGAAAGCGGAATGCCCTTGTACGCGGGACCGAAAAGTACGTCAAAATCCAGACCGAATTTATTATTTATCGCTTCAGCGTAATATTCACCAAGTCTTTTGAGCTGAGAGCCTGTGCGGTAAAAACCTGTATTGATAAAAAACGGAGTTTTGCGTCCGCTCTTGGTAACAAAATCGCCGAATTTAAGGACGTTGCAATCTACCATAAACTCAATAAATTCCTGTTTATACTTCTCCATAATTTTTCCTCCTAAAATATAGGTTGACACAATAACACAATTTAACTATTATAATATATCACAACATCTTGTGGGTGTAAATATTTGCAACACAACTGTAATTGTAATTGACAATTAAGAATTAACAATTACAATTTTATGGACAAAATACGATTATTTATGATATAATCAACAAAGAAAACTAAGGAGGACTTTTTATGAGTACACAGGAAGTAAAAATTTGTCAGTGCTGCGGAATGCCGCTGAGCGAAGAAGAATTGATAAGCCGTGAGCCTGACGGAACACTGAATGATGAATACTGCAAGTGGTGTTACGCGGACGGAAAATTCACCTACGAGGAAAAGGGACCGCTGCTCGACTTTATTGTCGGTCATATGCCCAACCCGGACAATATTCCCGACGAAGAAAGACGCGCTTACTTTGACGAGTGTCTGTCAAAGCTGAATTATTGGAAGGGAAAATAAGAAAGGATACCATTGCGGTATCCCCTGCTTATATATTATTGAATAGTATTCTTAAAGGGGCTGTAAAACAGCCCCTTTAGTTAATTATAATCTTTTATTACCGCGCCTTCAGCAACTAAGCTCCAGTTATCCTTTTTCCAGATATCATCGTGAACAGAATACCATCTTGCAGAATTGAATTGTTTGAAATAAGCTCTGTTCTTTGTGATTGAGAAGTCCTTGGAAGCTATAATATACTGGTCGTGAGCGGTTTTTTCCTTGTCGTTAATAACCTTCTTGGTGAACGGATTAACAGGATTATTGACGGTATCTTTTGTCGCGATTGTAGCGACATCGGCGTTTGCCATAAACTCGTTAGAGGTTTTGAAGCCGTCCTTGCTGTTGAAATCCTTAACCATAAGAAGCGGGAAATAGAATTCCGCGTCACCGTAACGTTTATCAATGTTCTTGTCGTTTACAGTATCGTCAAGGAAGAAGTTTACTATCTGATCTAATCCGAAGCCGTGGTCGGAAACAAGGATAATCTTAGTATTGTCGTATACTCCCTCTTTCTTAAGATAATCGAACCATTCTGTCAGACGTGTGTACGCAGCGATATTGGTCTGATATGTTCCGATTTGCTTCTTTGTTTCAAGCTGAAGTGTAATACCGTTAAGAGTTTTGTTCTGAGGTTCGGGAGTAGTGTTTACACTGTCGTCAACAACTAGATAATCACTATCCTTAAAGAGCTTGGAGTTATGAGTAGCCTCACTAGCCATCATAAGGAAACTGCCCTTCTTGTTGTTGCTGATTTTTGTCATTTCAGACATATTCTTCAGAACTCCGTAAGCGTCGTCAAAGGCGTCTTTTTCTGCCGCTTCGGTTTTAGTCACGTGATGATAGTTACCCTCATCATAAATGGTTGACTGGGCAAACAAAGGCGTCATTTTTGTTATACCGAACCAGAAGAAGTTACGGTTACGGTTGCTGATAAGCTGTTCAACGGATTCCAAATCAGTGAAATAACCGTTGGCAATATACTTGTCAATATTGGGATAATCTTTATATATAGACAGATCGGGAATGTGCTTGTAGCCCGCATAAGGAGGATCAATAACAGTTGAGTCATAACCCTCATTATCATACATTACAGGCAAAACTTTAAGAGCCTCGTTCTGTTTCTCGACTAGTGTTTGATCTTTCTTTCTGTTTATCTCAACGGGAGTGTATTCATATCCACCGAACAGCGACGGAGTTCCAAAGTTCGTATGACCGCCGTAAGATATTACGTTGGAATAATAAGTGAATCCGGCAAAATCATCCTGGAGCTTGGGGTTATCCTTCATAATATACGGGATATACTCGCCCATAGCTCTGTCAAGCATAAGAACGACAACGTTTTTGCCTTCTTTACTCAGTTTAATTGTCGGCTGACTTGATGATGTTGAGAGTGAATCCTGGTTAAGTTCCGAAACGGAATTGAAAATACCAACAGTATTAATTACACCCATACACAGCATTGTCAAAGACGCAACCATTACAATCGGGAATACGATTTTGGGTTTGAATTTAGTCAGTACAATCAAACCTGCCGCTACAACACAGACCGCGAGGAGATTGAGCAGAATAAAGCCAATACTCCACTTGGGATCGTTATCATAGACAAGCTCAGTTGAAAGAACACCGAGATTGTTGCTGAACAACAAATAGTCGACTACACCTACACCGCAGGCGGCAAGAATAATTCTTTCAAACACAACCTTGGCTTTGGGCGCGAACAGCCAGTAGAATACGCCGAACCAAAGAATAAAAAGTCCCGCGGAAACAAGGAATGTGTTAACAATATACCATACAGGATGCACAAAATGTCCGACGATAACAAACTCCTGAGGAGACGCCGTGATAACGGACGACGGTATCAAAATACCTGTGAGCATCGACAAAAACAACGCGCCGCCTATGAAAAGCTTTGAGTTTGGTTTGGCTTTAACCTCGGGGAACGTGAACTTTGTCCTGGCTTTTATCTGAGTATATATGAAAGGAATACAAAGAACCAAGCCGATAACTCCGAGAAGAATCATCCACTTCACAGGTCCGCCGCTGAAGCCTCTGATAACGCTGAAGCCAAACATAAAGACGCCTATACATAAGAGCAGTATATTGAGCACCTTTTTGGGATTTTTAATTTTATAGAAAATTGTCTTAATAAGTGAGAATACGTTATTGAGTGTCCAATAGAATACAAGACCTGAAGGCGAATTGTAGAGGAAAATGAGGAAGAATGCCGCCATACCATAAAGCTGGATTTTAGTCTTGAGCGGAAAACCTTTTGTGAAAATAATTGTGGAAATAACATTAACGGCAGTCATAATAATAGGAAGTACGTTAATTGTCAACCCGCCTATTGTCAGCAAACCATCGGGAACGCCGAGATCGGCAATAGGTCCGAATGACGCGCCGTGAAGCTGCGGTAGACTTGAAAGGAAACGGTAAGCAACAATGAAGAAAGGAATCGCCAAAAACAGAGAAATCGCGCTTCTGAGAACGTACAGCGGGCTATAGTTGTTCTGACGATAATATGTCTGAATCATCATTGTACGCTCGTCGCCTTTGAATGTTTTTTTGATGTGAGCGACGCCGTCGTGAAGCTTAGCCTCGATATTGCGTTCCTCCTCCTGAATCGCGTCTGAACGGCGATACAGGGGCAACACCAGAAGGTTAAACGCTAAACTTAACAGGATAATTGACAATCCTGTATTTTCCGAAGTAAATCTGTACGCATAGCTGAATATAACTTCAAATATCAGCTGAATAGGCATAAGAAAGAACGAATAAATCATTGATAATATTGACATTATTTATTCCCCTTTCTTTTTGTTTTTTTATTTTTTGGATTCTTACTTTTTTCTTTAGTTTTCTTATCTTTTGATTTCTTCTTTTTAGAATCCTTTTTTGATTCTTTTTCGTTTTCTTTTAATTCTTTATCTTTTAACTCGTTATATTTATTTATAAAGTAATCCGCTACGACTTCAGCGCCGTGTCTGTAATTTACCCAGATTTCTTCTCTGACAGCGCGACGATTCTTGGAGAACTTGGGATTATTGATGCAGTCATCAAGGATTTCGGGCAGCTGCTCAAGATTCTCCTCTTTGATTTCCGCGCCTAAACGAGCCATAGCGCCGAATGTCCATGGTTCTTTCTCGAGCCACCAAGCGTCATAGGGAGATGAGTCAAAGTTTGTGTTGGCGAACAACACAGGTCTGTCATACACGAGCGAGAACTCAAAGAGAACACCCGAGAAATCGGAGATAAGTACATCCGATTTCTTAAGCACCTGATAGTTATCGCTGTCGTAGTTCCACTCGAGTCTGTCGGAATTCGGGAATTCTTCCATTAACTTATCGAGCATATCTTTCTCGGAAGCGACAGACTGCGGATGAGGACGAATAATAATGTGATATTTCGACTTGAGAAGCTCGGTAATAATCTTTCCGCCGAAACGGGAAAGAATCGCGCTCTCGCCCCATGACGGAGCGAGAAGAATGTTCTTGACCTCATTGGGCTGAACATTGTCTTTCTCAAACTTGGTAACCATATCATCCATATAAGGAATACCCGCGAGCACGAGCTCCTTTTGGGGAAGGTTGCGGAGCTTTTCGAGCTCACGTACCTGTTTGATCTGGAATTTACCGTTCAAAAGTATGGAATCATAGTAATCTATACCAAACATACGGTACATTGTAATATCCTTGGGAGCGTGCATAATATGAACATAGTAGTCAACTTTTTTGGACCTTTTCCACTGGTAAACGTCAAGTCCTGGGGTGGTGGCAAAAAGGATTTTAGCCTCAAGAAAGTTAAGCTTGGCAAACGCCTTGTTGCCCGCGCCGATAAACTCAGCATGAACGTGTTCATAAGGATTATCCAGAGCGGCGTCATCCTCGGACGCGGTCATATATACTACATCAAACTCACGCTTATCGAGTTCACGGCAAATCGGTTCAAATGTCTGCCAGTAACGCTTGTCATCAGAAAAAATGACAAACGGGATTTTACCGTCGCCAAGGTTTTTTGACTTACCGCCGGACATCAAAAACTTTATCTTTGTAATTGCGTTTCTGAACAGGAAACCCGCCGCGCCGATTACACCAATCAGAATAGCGAAAAGCATACTACCCGTACCCGGGTCAATATATAGTCTCATAACACAATCTCCTCCATTCTTTCTATTTATTCACATAATCTTCCATATCAAGACTTGATATATTTCATAAATCCGATTTTATTATCCAAAGCGGTGGTTGTAGGTCTGCCGAGGTCGGCGCGCGCGCCGATAGAACATTTAACTTCAATAAGACTAAGCTCGTTGCGTTCTTTTGCTGCCTTAAGTTCTCTGTCAAGAGCATCAAATGTATCAACGCTGACAGCGTTGGGGTAGCCGCAAGCCTTGGCAATTGTTACGACATCAGCCTTTGCGGCGACTGTGGGCATACCGCCGACAGTCTCGTGAGCTCCGTTATTTATTACTATATGGACTAAGTTTTCGGGAGCGTTTGCGCCCATAACCGCCATTGAACCCATATGCATAAGCATAGCGCCGTCACCGTCAACGCACCACACCTTCTTGTCAGGCTTATTGAGTGCAACTCCCAGCGCGATGGATGAGCTGTGTCCCATTGAGCCTACTGTAAGGAAATCATATTGATGCCCCTGTGAGTTAGCCTCGCGGATTTCAAAAAGCTCACGGCTCGCCTTACCTGTTGTGGATACTATCAAATCATCGCCTGTAGCTGAGGCAATATGTCTGATGATATCCTCACGGTTCATATCGCAGTCGTTTTTATATTCAACCTTTTGGTCATATTCCAAAGCGCCCTTACGGATTACAAAAGCTACCTGCTTACCTTGACTTAATACCTTTTTGAACTCGTCCATTTTGGCGGTGAGTTCATCAGGTGTAGTGTCCTTGCCGATAACAAAGGAAGCAATATCCATATCGTCAAGCAGCTTGACTGTCACTTCGCCCTGATAGATGTGCTGGGGTTCATCGTGAACGCCCGGCTCACCGCGCCAGCCGATAACGAAAATCATCGGGATAGCGTAGACCTTATCGTTAAGAAGTGACGCTACGGGGTTGATTATATTACCCTCGCCGCTGTTCTGCATATACACTACGGGAGTTTTGCCTGTGGCAAGATGATAACCCGCAGCTAAACCGACGCAGTTACCCTCGTTTGCGGCGATAATGTGATGTTTCTTGTCAATACCGTAAGTATTCATAAGATAGTCGCACAGGGATTTTAGCTGTGAATCGGGAACACCTGTGTAAAAATCGGCGCCTATTATTTCCAAAAGTTTTTCAATCTTCATACTTATTTCCTCTTACTAAAAATCTGATGATACAGCATATCAATTGTATCTTCACTCAATTTGACAGGGTTATTCTTCAATCGTGTGGGATTAACCGAGGTTTTTAGAACCTCATAATCCTCGTTACTGCAATCGGGGATAGAAAATTCAAGCTTTGAAACAATATCGTTGAACTTCTCGCACAAATCAGATGTGTCTGAGCAATTCATGGTTTTTGCGATATCCTCGAAAACGGTTTTGAGGTAAGCTTCTCCCCTGCTGTCGATGCAGTTTTCGGTATGTTCAATCATATATGGCATCAAAACCGAATCACACAAAGCCGCAGCGTGGCCGTGAGCTATTCCGTAGAGACTGGTCAGCTTATAGCACATAGCGTGTCCCGCGGTTGTCTGGGTTATGTTAATAGCCTTACCCGCGATATTAGCGGCTTTGAGCATCGCTTTGTTAGCTTTATCCTCATTATTGAGGTACGCGTCCATATTATCGAGAATCATAGTAATTGCCGTTTTGGAGAGCTCCTTACTTTCATCGGTCGAGTTAACCGACCAGAAAGACTCTATTGAG
The DNA here is from genome assembly GCA_902785365.1 of uncultured Ruminococcus sp. Classification (GTDB taxonomy): domain Bacteria; phylum Bacillota; class Clostridia; order Oscillospirales; family Acutalibacteraceae; genus Ruminococcoides. The sequence continues at coordinate 98,020 of CACZYC010000002.1, forward strand.
TGGCAAAAGGCGTCCATCATGGTCGCCTTGCGCTGATACATCGGTAATGTTTTAAGCACGGACGAATCAAACACAACAATCGAGGGAATACAGCTTAAATCAGCAACCGACTGCTTAACTCCGTTGTAGTAGATAACGGCGTATCTTGTGGCTTCGCTGCCTGTACCCGCAGTTGTGGGAACAGCGATTAATGGAATATCATTAGGAACGATTTTTTGATTGATATACTCATCGCTGTCGTCCATATTTGAGTATAGCTTTACACACTTTGCCAAATCCATAGCGCTGCCGCCGCCTACGGCGACAATCAGCTCGCGACCGCTCTTTCTGAAGAATTGAACAGCTTCTTTAACAGAGGTGTAGTCGGGATTAGGCGCGAAATTTGAAAACTTAATTATGTTAGCGCCCGATTCAATTAAGGAATCTATGTGCTTTCCTATTTTAAGGAATCCGTATGAGCTGTCGCAGACGAGAAAAACCTTTTTTCCGCCGCCGAACAGTTCATCAAATTCGCTGTAATTATCATTGATGATAATTTCTCTCTGGTTCATACAGGTACCTCATCAAACATCTTCGGGAATAAGACTGATAATCTCCTTGAAAGGCATACAAATATCGTCACATTCCTTGGCACGGTGATTTTTGAGAATGGTCTCCGCCGCGTTACGCATTGCGGGGAAGCCTGTCCTTGTAAGCTGGTTGGCGTAGATTACAATGTTGACTCCGCGCTCCTTGAACTCTTCCTCGGTAACGGTGTTGAATGAAGTGGGAACAACAACTATCGGAGTAGCGCTGTCCTTCTCTCTGAACTTAGCGACAAACTCAAATATTTCGTCGGGGTCTTTTCTGCGGCTATGAATCATAATCGCGTCAGCGCCCGCCTCTGCAAAAGCGAAAGCTCTCTCAAGAGCGTCGTCCATACCCTGCTCAAGAATAAGGCTCTCGATTCTGGCGCAAATCATAAAGTCCTTTGTACGCTGAGCTTTCTTGCCGGCTCTTATCTTTTCACAGAATTCGGGGATTGCAGCCTGTGTCTGCTGAACCTCGGTACCGAAAAGGCTGTTCTTCTTCAGCCCTGTTTTGTCCTCAATAATTACCATAGAAACGCCCATTCTCTCGAGTGAACGTACTGTATAAACAAAATGCTCGGTGAGTCCGCCTGTGTCACCGTCGAAAATAATCGGCTTTGTTGTTACCTCACAGATATCGTCAATTGTTCTGAAACGGGATGTCATATCAACGAGCTCAATATCGGGTTTACCCTTTGCAGTGGAATCGCAAAGAGAGCTTACCCACATAGCGTCAAATTGGCGCAGACCGCCGTTTTCCTCGACTGTGGTGTTCTCAACGATAAGTCCCGTAAGACCTGAGTGAGCCTCCATAGCGGAGATTGTACCCTTCATAGCGAGTAGCTTCTTGAGTCTTGCTCTGCGCACATCGGGAGTAGCGAGCTCCGCGCGGGCTCTGTTTTCGAGGTCCTCGTATTTGTTATCCTTGCCGTAAGGATACTCTACAAGCTTGCCGCCGTAAGAATCAAGTATGGTTATAACCTCGTCTCTTACAGGCTTCTGGAAGCCCATAAGCCAGTCGTCGCCATGGACAACATAGTCGGGTTTGAACTTTTCGAGGTTTTCTTTGTAGCTTAATGTAGTCTGCTCAACTACCTTGTATACGCCCGAGATATTTTCAAGCATAGACTTACGCTCGGAAAAAGGAACAAGCGGAAAACGCTTGAACGAAACAACAGCGTCATCAGAAAGAACGCCGATAATAAGCTTTCCGAGTTTTTCAGCCTTTTTTATAATTGAAAAGTGGCCGCTGTGCAGGATATCTGTGGAGAAGCACATATAAACCGTGCGGTTTTCAATCTCTTTGAGTCTTTTTGAGATAACCTTCAAATCCTCGGGGTTATCAATCTCAGCGCAAAGCCTGTCCTCAAAATCAAAGGGAACTATATTGCATTTGTCGGAAACAGCGTTAAACGCGTTTTCCGCGTAGCAGCCTGTGTTGTCGCTTTCGCAAAAAGCTACAATGCTGTCAAGCCACACCTTCCAGTCCTCTTTGTTGAGTTTATAAAGAGGCTGAGCCGCCATAGCGTTGTTGAAAAACTCAATGCCTACCTTTGTAATTTTGCCGTCTTCCACAACCGCTTTGAAATCTTTTTCGGGAAGGTCAAGTGTAGAGCTGACGGTCATACAGCTTTTTTCGGAATTGATAACTTCCTCAAAGACGGAGTTCTCGAAAACAAGATCGCCGTGCATCAGTATTACGTCGTCGTCGAGATACTCGCGCGCGCAATAAATAGAATAAATGTAGTTGGTCTTGTCATAAAGAGGATTGTTGACAAACTTATAGTTCAAAGGCAGATTAAGACTGCGGCAATAATCCTCGAGTACGTCGCTGTAATAGCCTGTTGTCATAACAACATCGGTAATACCCGCCTCGGCAATCAGCTTGAGCTGTCTGCTGAGTATAGTATCGGAATAAAGTATCTCGGTCATACATTTGGGATGTTCCGAAGTAAGGACGCCCATACGGCTTCCGAGACCGGAATTTAAAACTAAAGCTTTCATATCAAACGAAATCCTTTCGTGTATTTGCTTAATAGATTATTCCCACTCAATAGTAGCTGAAGGCTTGGGAGTGAGGTCGTAGAGAACGCGGTTTACGTTCAAAACTTCTGATGTAATACGCTTTGTAATATGCTGAAGAAGCTCAAAGGGTACATTCTCGACAGTAGCTGTCATAGCGTCCTTTGTGTTGACCGCGCGGATAATTACAGGGTAGGCAAATGTACGTTTGCCATCCTTTATACCGACGCCCTTAAAGTCGGGAACCGCTGTAAAATACTGCCAAACCTTACCCTCAAGACCATTCTTGGCGAACTCTTCGCGGAGGATAGCGTCACTCTCACGGACAGCTTCAAGTCTGTCGCGTGTGATAGCGCCTAAACAGCGTACGCCGAGACCGGGACCCGGGAAAGGCTGACGGAATACCATATTATCGGGAAGACCTAACGCCTTGCCTACTACTCTGACTTCATCCTTAAACAGGAGTTTCACAGGCTCTACAAGCTCAAACTGTAAATCCTCGGGAAGTCCGCCTACATTATGATGAGCCTTAACGCCGTCATCGGATTCAAGAATGTCGGGGTAGATTGTGCCCTGCGCAAGGAACTCAATACCGTCGAGCTTTCTGGCTTCTTCCTCAAACACACGAATAAACTCAGCGCCGATGATTTTTCTTTTCTTTTCAGGTTCCGCTACACCCGCTAACTTGTCAAGAAAACGGTCAACAGCGTCAACATATATGAGGTTGGCGTTCATCTGATTTTTGAACACTTCTACAACCTGCTCAGGCTCGCCTTTACGGAGAAGTCCGTGGTTGACGTGGACGCATACAAGCTGCTGTCCTACCGCTTTTATTAACAAGGCGGCAACAACCGAGCTGTCAACTCCGCCCGAAAGCGCGAGAAGCACCTTTTTGTCACCGATTTGTTCTCTTAATTCTTTTACCTGCTCGTCAATAAAAGCATTGGCAAGTTCAGGAGTTGTGATTCTTTCCATCGTTTCGGGTCTTACATTTCCTTGCATATTCTACCTCCATTGTCTATCCATTGTCTAATAGTATATTATAAAATATTTATTCTCCAAAATCAAGATAAGTTACATTAACGTAAGTTATGGAACATGTTAGTGTTCACAGAAGATTTTGCTAAGCAAAATCATTCCCACTCAACAGTACCCGGCGGTTTACTGGTAATATCATAAACTACACGGTTGACATTTGGGCACTCGTTTACAATTCGATTTGAAACACGAGCCAACACATCATAAGGAATACGGGCAAAGTCGGCCGTCATAAAGTCGTCAGTTGTAACGGCGCGGATAGCCACAAGGTTGTCATAGGTACGATGGTCGCCCATAACTCCGACAGTTCTGACATCGGGCAATACAACAAAATACTGGCTTATGCTTTTATCAAGCCCGCTTTTAGCGATTTCGTCGCGCAATACAGCGTCGGCTTCCTGGAGCACTTTAATTTTTTTCTCGGTGATTTCGCCGATTATACGAACGCCTAAACCGGGACCCGGGAAAGGCTGACGCCATACGAGTTCGCTCGGAATTCCGAGCAGCTCCCCTACCCTGCGCACTTCGTCTTTAAACAAATCCTTCAAAGGCTCGATAACGTCGTCAAACTTGATGTCGTCGGGCATTTTTACCTTGTTGTGGTGTGTTTTAATTTTATCGGCGTCACCCTTGCCGCTTTCGATACAGTCCGGATAAATTGTACCCTGAGCAAAAAAACCGCCGTCCGATTCTTCGCGGATTTTGTTCCAAAATACGTTGTAAAATTCTGTGCCTATTATATTCCGTTTAGCTTCGGGGTCTGTGACGCCTTTGAGCTTTTTAATAAACTCTTTTCCGCAGTTTACGCGGATAAACTTCATATCAAAGAGCGAAGTGAAAGTGCTTTCGACAAAGTCGCCCTCATCCTTGCGCATAAGTCCCTGGTCAACGAAAACACAGGTGAGCTGATTACCGACAGCCTTACTGAGCAGAGCCGCCGCTACCGACGAATCCACTCCGCCCGAAAGCCCTAAAACGACCTTTTTATCGCCTATCTGCTCACGCAGAGAATTGACAGTGTTATTTATAAAACTCTCCATTTTCCAGTCGCCCGCGCAATTACAGACGTTGAATATGAAGTTTTTTAACAATTTGTTGCCGTACTCAGAGTGAGTGACCTCAGGATGAAACTGAACAGCGTAGATATTCTCGCTGGCGTTTTCCATAGCGGCTATGGGACAGTTATCGCTGTGGGCGGTAATATCAAAACCATCGGGTGTATTAACGATTCTGTCCGTGTGGCTCATCCACACAACGCTGTCGGGAATATCCTTGAATAAAAGGCTGTCCTTTTTGTCAACTGTAATATCAATCTTGCCGTACTCGCGTGTATCGGAGGTTTCAACCTTACCGCCGCGCATCCAGCAAATAAGCTGACAGCCGTAGCAAATTCCGAGAACGGGTATTCCGAGATTGAGAATCTCGCTGTCATAATGCGGAGAGCTCATATCATAGACGGAATTTGGTCCGCCCGTGAAGATAATACCCTTATAATTCTCGGCTTTAATCTCGTCAATCTGACATGTATATGGCTTAATTTCGGCATAGACGTTAAAGTCTCGTACACGTCTGGCAATTAGCTGATTGTACTGACCGCCGAAGTCAAGCACTAAGATTTTTTCTTTAACTTGGTTCATAATAAACCTCGTAATTTATCTGTAAATTATATCTTCTCTTGTGGGGCCGTTGCTGACCATACTGATATGCACACCGATTTCTTTCTCGGCAAACTCGATATAATCACGGCACTCCTTGGGTAAATTCTCGTATTTTTTGATTCCTGTAACATCGCACTTCCAGCCCTTGAGCTTTTTGAGTACAGGCTTACATCTCTTGAGTTTGGTAGTGCTGGGGAAATAGTCTATAATCTCACCGTCGAGCTCGTAAGCGACACAGACGGGAATTTCATCAAGATAACCTAAAGCGTCAATTACAGTGAAAGCTACGCTTGTTGCGCCCTGAACCTGACAACCGTAACGGCTGGCTACCAAGTCCAGCCATCCCATTCGTCTCGGTCTGCCTGTTGTAGCGCCGTACTCGCCGCCGTCTCCACCGAAGTTGCGGAGTTTGTCAGCTTCTTCACCGAAGATTTCGGAAACGAACTCGCCTGCTCCTACCGCGCTGGAGTAGGCTTTTACTACGGTGATAACCTCTTTAATCTCATAAGGAGGTATTCCCGCGCCGACAGCGCCGTAGCCCGCGATAGTATTTGAGGATGTAACCATAGGATAGATTCCGAAGTCGGTATCTTTAAGAGAACCGAGCTGTCCTTCGAGAAGGATATTCTTGCCTTCGCTTATTGCTTTCCTTACAAACTGAAAACTGTCACCGACATAGGGAGCAAGCACTTCCTTGTACTCCATAAGTTTATCGAAAACCTCGTCAACGGTAATTTCATCCTTGTTATAAAGGTTCTTTAAGGTCGCGTTTTTGATTTCAACAGCATGGGCGATTTTCTCTTTGAGAGTGTCCACATCATCGTAAAGTTCGTTAATCTGAAAACCGATTTTGCTGTATTTATCGGAATAGAACGGAGCTATACCGCTCTTAGTAGAACCAAAGGAATTTTTGCCCAGACGCTCTTCCTCGTAGCAGTCAAAAGCTACGTGGTAAGGCATTACAATCTGAGCTCTGTCGGAAATAAGAATATTAGGCTTGGGAACGCCTCTGTTTTCAAGTTCCTTGATTTCTTTGACAAAATTCTCTACACTGAACGCCACACCGTTGCCGATAATGTTGGTGATATTCTGATGAAATACACCGGAGGGTAACTGATGAAGCGCGAACTTTCCGTAGTTATTGATAATGGTGTGTCCCGCGTTAGCGCCTCCCTGAAAGCGGATTACGACATCACTGTCGTTGGCGAGTACGTCGGTGATTTTGCCTTTGCCCTCGTCGCCCCAGTTGGCGCCTACTATTGCTTTAACCATAATTTTCTCCTTAATTTATCGAATATTTAAACGTTAATTTCGGGTTTTTCGTCCTCTAGCGAGCTGTATTTTTCGAGAATGGGTTTAACCTGCTCATCAAGGAAGTCAGCCGTTTGTTCCTTGGCTCTGCCCGTATATTTCTCCGGGTCAAGTATAATCTGAAGTTCGTCAAGACTTACACCGAAAGCTTCATCCGCCGCGATACGTTCCAAAAGGTCGTTTTCGCCGCCTTCTTCCTTGATTACCTTGGATGCTTCCATAGAATACTGACGTATTTTCTCGTGAAGAACCTGACGGTCAGCGCCGCGGTTTTTGACGGCGTCCATCATAATATTCTCGGTAGCCATAAAGGGAAGTTCCTTGCGAAGTCTGCTCTCTATAACCTTGGGATATACAACAAGTCCGTCTGCAACATTGGCGTAAAGATTGAGTATGCCGTCAATCGCAAGGAAAGCCTCGGGAACACTGAGACGTTTGTTGGCGCTGTCGTCGAGAGTACGCTCGAACCACTGTGTAGCGGTTGTGAAGTAACCGTTGAGCACATCAACCATAACATAACGGCTGAGCGAGCCAATTCTTTCGCTTCTCATGGGATTACGTTTGTAAGCCATAGCTGATGAGCCAATCTGATTTTTCTCAAACGGCTCCTCGACTTCTTTGAGATGCTGTAACAGGCGAATATCGTTAGAGAACTTTGCGGCAGACTGAGCGATTCCCGCGAGAACATTGAGGTATTGAGAATCAATTTTTCTCGAATAAGTCTGACCCGAAACTGCGTAGCAGCTGTTAAAGCCCATCTTTTCGGCAATCATTTTGTCGATTGCTTTGCACTTTTCGTGGTCGCCCTCAAAAAGCTCCAAAAAGCTCGCCTGAGTGCCTGTTGTACCCTTAGAGCCCAAAAGCTTAGCTTTAGAGAGCATATATTCTACATCCTCCAAATCGAGGAGTAATTCCTGAATCCATAGCGTCGCGCGCTTACCTACCGTTGTGGGCTGGGCGGGTTGAAAATGAGTAAACGCCAGCGTAGGCAACGCCTTGTACTCATCCGCGAACTTGGAAAGATTTCTGATAACAGTAATGAGCTTATTGCGTACAAGCTCCAAACCCTCGCGCATTATAATTAAATCGGTATTGTCGCCGACATAACAGGAAGTCGCGCCGAGGTGAATAATTCCCTTTGCTTTAGGACACTGTTGACCGTAAGCGTAAACGTGACTCATAACGTCGTGACGCACAAGCTTTTCACGTTCCGTGGCTACATCGTAGTTGATATCATCCTGATTGGCTTTAAGCTCGTCAATCTGCTCCTGTGTAATCGGCAAACCGAGCTCCATCTCGGACTCCGCCAGAGCAATCCAGAGCTTTCGCCATGTTCTGAACTTCTTGTCGGGTGAGAATATATATTTCATCTCTTTGCTCGAATATCTTGAAGATAACGGGCTTTCGTAAGCGTTTTTACTCATTATGTTTCCTCCTTTGAGGCGCAGTTTTCTTTTTTATCGTTATTACTTTCAAAATTCATTCCGCCGCGTTCCTTGCCCTTAAAAGTAAGCTTGGTGACGGGAGCGGGATAATATCCTGTAAAGCAGGCGTCACAGTAGTCCTTGAACCTTCCGCCCAGCATTTCGTCGAGATACTCAACAGGAAGATAGCCGAGAGTGTCCGCTCCGCTGAGCTTGCAGATTTCATCAATCGTATGATTGACGGCTATAAGCTCTCCGCGCGACGGAATATCGGTTCCGTAATAGCACGGCCACAAAAACGGCGGCGAACTGATTCGCATATGGACTTCCTTAGCTCCCGCGTTTCGCAGCATATTGGTTATTCGGTCGATTGTGGTACCGCGCACAATACTGTCGTCGATTACAACGACACGCTTGCCTTTAATCATATCGGAAATCGGGTTGAGCTTTATCCTTACGGAATTCATCCTGTCCTTTTGAGACGGTTTGATAAATGTCCGTCCGATGTAACCGTTCTTTACAATCGCCTTTTCGTATGGAATGCCCGACTCCTCGCTGTAACCGATTGCGGCGTCAATTCCCGATTCGGGAACACCTATGACCAAATCCGCCTCAACGGGGAATTCACGGGCAAGTATCCTTCCTGCCTGCTTACGGGTTTCATAGACGCTGAGTCCGTCGATCTGACTGTCTGTACGGGCAAAATAGATATATTCAAACACGCATAAACTTTTGTTGCACTTCTTTTCTGGTGGGATACTTCTGACGCCGTTTTTATCGACGACAATGATCTCTCCCGCTTCGACGTCGCGTACATACTCAGCTCCACAAGCGTCGAGCGCCGCCGACTCACTGGCAAAAACGTAGGAATTATTTATCTTACCCATACACAACGGTCTAAAGCCGTGCGGGTCACGAGCCGCAATAAGCTTTGTCGGGCTCATAACAAGAAGCGAATAAGCTCCCTCCAGCTTTTTGACAGCGCGAACAATAGCCTCCTCTGCCGATCTGCATTTGAGTCTCTCCCTGGCTATAACGTAACAGATAACCTCAGAGTCGATTGTGGTCTGAAAGATGGCGCCGCGCTGTTCAAGTGTCCGACGAATTTCAACAGCGTTAGTCAGATTTCCGTTGTGAGCAACGGCGAGAGTGCCCTTTACATAACGCATAACAAGCGGCTGTGCGTTTTCAAGCACAGAGCCGCCTGCTGTTGAATAACGGACATGTGAAACCGCCATTTGTCCGCCTAAAGAATCTAATACAGAATTGTTGAAAACCTCGGTAACCAAACCCATATCCTTGTGGTAATCCATAACACCACTGTCGGATACGGCTATGCCGCAGCTCTCCTGTCCGCGGTGTTGCAGAGCCAGAAGCCCGTTGTAACACGCGTAGGCAGGATTAACTGAACCGTCGCTGTATATACCGAAAACTCCACACTCCTCGTGGAGCCCTTCCTTTGGAAGGGTATCAAAAGAATAATTCATATAAACCTATTTTTTCAATAATAAAATAAATATCTGAGACAGAAAGCCTAAGCATCCCGTTTTACTTCTTATTTACGCGAGACCTACACGCTTCATCATTTCGGCGTAAGCGTCCTCTACACCGCCCATATCACGGCGGAAACGGTCCTTGTCGAGCTTCTCCTGAGTATCCACATCCCAGAAACGGCAAGTGTCGGGAGAAATCTCGTCAGCGAGAAGAATCTCACCGTGGAAACGTCCGAACTCAATCTTGAAGTCAATCAAATCAACGTTTACGGACTTGAAGAATTCTACCATAACTTCGTTTACTTTATACGCGTACTCGGAAATCTTATCGATTTCTTCCTTGGTAGCCGCGCCGATAGCGTAAATCTGGCTTTCGTTAATCATGGGGTCGCCAAGGTCGTCGTCCTTAAGACAGAACTCGAGTGTGGGGCATTTAAGCTCAGTACCCTCGGGAACACCGAAGCGTTTTGAGAAAGAACCCGCCGCCTTATTGCGGATGATAACCTCGAGAGGAACGATCTCAACCTTTTTGAGAACAGTCTCACGGTCGTTGAGTTCCTCGACAAAATCAGTAGGAACGCCTTTAGCCTCAAGAAGTTTGAACATAAAGTTGGACATACGGTTGTTTACAACGCCCTTGCCGACAATTGTACCTTTCTTTTCGCCGTTAAACGCGGTAGCGTCGTCCTTGTAGGAAACGATACAATAATCCTCATTATCTGTGGCGAAAACCTTCTTTGCCTTACCCTCGTACATTTGCTCTAGTTTCTGCATAATTACCTCCCATGGCAATATAAATATTTTTACATATACATTATATAAAAAATGAAGCACTAAACAATTCTAAAATAGAAAAATAATCAACTTTGGAAGGGTGTTTAAAAAATAGGTAGTAAGGCAGAATTTTTTATATTATTTGCCAAATAAGAAAAGGAGCGCCGATATTGCGCTCCCTGTTCTTTGGTGCCGGCAGTTCTGTATTTGTTGTTTGAAAACCTGAATCTCGTTTGTTGCGGTGTGTATTTAGTTATATAATTCACATTATCGCGGCGGCTTAAAAATGCTCTGCCAGAGCATTTTTGCCTATGATTTGCGCTCAGCTTAAATCACAGGCACAGCCTGTTCAAGTCCCACCCCGACACTTTTCCTGTATAATAGTAACAGGGAGCGCAATCATTGCGCTCCCTGTTACTATGGTGCCGGCAGTGGGACTTGAACCCACACACCCTCGCGGATAACAGATTTTGAGTCTGTCTCGTCTGCCAATTCCGACATGCCGGCTTATTGCTTTGCTATTATACACTAAATATTTTTAAAAATCAAGCCCAAATGCAGACACATTATTATCTTGAAAAAAAAGGGAAAATCTGTTACAATAATAAAAATTTATAAAGGACGAGGATATATGAAGCACAAGAATTTGATTGACCTCGAATATATGACAAAAGATGAACTGGAACAGACGATAAGGCTCGCGGGTGTTATAAAGCAGCGCCCCGACGTTTACAAACACGCCTGCGACGGTAAAATTATGGCTACGCTGTTTTATGAGCCGTCCACAAGAACACAGATGTCTTTCCAGACAGCTATGATGCGCCTCGGCGGCAAGACTATCGGCTTTGACAACCCGATGAATTCATCCGTCGCGAAGGGTGAAAACCTTAAAGATACCATAGCTGTTGTAAGCGGATACGCTGACATTATCGCCATGCGCCATCCGATTGAGGGTTCCGCGAAGGCGGCGTCACTTTACAGTGACGTTCCCTTGATTAACTGCGGTGACGGCGGTCATTTTCATCCCACTCAAACTCTCACGGATGTTGTAACTCTCAGCTTTGAGAAAGGCAGACTGGACAACCTCAAAATCGGCTTGTGCGGAGATTTGCTCAACGGCAGAACCGTCCACTCGCTGATTAAGACAATGAGTCACTTTGAGGGCAACAGCTTTGTTTTAATTTCTACAAAAGAATTAACCGTGCCCGATTACATAAAGGATATCCTAAACAAATCCGGTTGTGAATATACGGAAATCAATAACCTCAAGGACGCAATATCCGACCTTGATGTACTTTATATGACTCGAATCCAACGTGAAAGATTCGCTACCGAGGAGGAGTACGAAAAGCAGAAAGGCGTGTTTGTGCTTGATATGGACAAGCTCAGTCTTGCCAAGGAGGATATGATAATTCTTCACCCTCTGCCGAGAGTTGACGAAATCACGATTGAGGTTGACGACGACCCGAGAGCGTGCTACTTTAAGCAGGCACAGTACGGAATGTACGGCAGAATGGCGCTGATTGTGCTCTTGCTCAGAGAAGAAGGTTCATTTTTGTTTGACATGCCCGACCCGATTGAGAGCAAGGAACACAGATGCCCGAATCCGAAATGTATTACAAACGATCCGCAGCAGTTCTATTTGCCAAAGAATTTTTATAAAAAGAATGGCAGAGTATTCTGTGATTACTGCGACTATGAAGTATAAAATCATCGGACTGTAACAAAAGTTACAGTCCGATTTTTATTGACTTATTATTATAAACCGAGTAAATTATGACTTCTTTTACTTTAAGGTTCATAGTTTCCTCAAGGGCGGTTTTATAGAGCTCAACCTGTTTGTGATACATCGCGCCCAGTTTTTCGGTGTCCTTTACCCTGTCGGTTTTATAGTCGACTATTACGACTTCTCCTTTTTCAATAAACGCCAAATCGACAGCGCCTTGCATGATAATTTTGTGGTCTTTGAACTCATCGGAAATGTTCTCATCATAATCCGAGGCGTTAATCTTGACCGTGAAAGTGTATTCCCTGAAGTATTCATCACTGCTCAATACACGCGTAATTAAACCGCTGTTTAAAAATTCTGTAATAGAATTAAAATCAAGCAAATCAAAATATTCAGCTAACAGGAAACCTTCTTTTACAAGTCGTTCTGCTTCAAGTCGAGGATTGGATTTCGCTTTGGCAAAATCACAGTGCTCCATAAAAGCGTGGAACGCCGTTCCCTTCTGAGCTCCGTCAGATTTTTTATCTTCCAGAAACTCAGGCGCTCGAAGCAGTTTGTTGAAAATCCTGTTGTCTTTATGCGAAAGCTCCGAGGCGCTTACCTTTTGGGGTAAGGTTATAAGGGGCTTGTTTTTGTATTCAAAGGAAAGTCTTTCTCTAAACTTGTTGATAAACTTTGGATTCGGTTTAGGAATTAATTCTTCCTGTTTTGAAAATTCGAGATTAACGTCAGCTTTTTCTTCGTGCGGTACACCGACAACGCTCACGCTCCACGGACGGTAATCTTCGCTGTAATTTGTATAATCGGGTTTAAGGTATGTACGCAAATCCTTGCAGGACGGATTCGCCAACGCCGCGGTAAACAGCCAGTCCGAGAAGGAATTGAATCGCTTTAATATATACGGAGATATCGGATAGGAGGGAATTTTCGACTCCAGTTTAGCTATGTAGGATTCGGGGTTCTGTTGAGTGGAAGTGATTATCAGACGCTCGCGAGCCCTTGTCAGCGCGACATAAAGAACACGTATTTCCTCAGAAAGCTGAGAATCGGTCATCATAAGCGAAACGGCTTTGCGCTGAACTGTTTCGTATTTAATCAAATCGTCAACATAGCGCAAACCAATTCCGCCACGACTGTCAATTACGAGATCGGAGGAAGTGTCCTGCAGGTTGAACTGCGTTGAGGTTGAGGCAAGAATACACACAGGAAATTCAAGCCCTTTACTCGCGTGAACGCTCATAATACGAACGGCGTTCAGGTTATCGAGCCCAGGTTCATCACCCGAGTTAATGATTGTGCCGTTTTCTTTCATTTTGTCAACAAAGTTAATAAATGCGGTCAGTGTCTTGTAACCGCTGCCCGCGTACTTCGCGGCATACTCGCGCAGGAGAAATAAGTTTTTTGAAGGCTTATTGTTCAATGCGGAATATACAGAGTCAAAGCCTGTTTCACTTAGAATTATATTAATAAGCCTTTCAACTGATATTGTAGCGGCGAGCGAACGCATTTTGGAAATAAAGGCGATAAAATCCCGACATTTTTCGCTTTGTTCACAGTATTCCCTTACTGCCAGATAAAGCGGAACGCGCCTATCCGACGAACGTATTTCAGCCATTTCGTCGGATGTGAATCCGAATATCGGGCTCATTAGCACCGAGAGCAGAGGTATATCCTGAACGGGATTGTCGATAACCCTGAGCAGGTTAAGAATTACCTTTATCTCATTCTCCTCAAAGAAGTTGTTTTTCTCGTCGGAGATTACGGGAATCATATACTTCGCTAAAGTATTTGAGAAAGTTACAGCGCGGCGGGTATCGCCCTTGGCGCTTCTGAGAAGAATCGCTATATCGCCGTATTCGATATCTCTTGTACCGTTTTTGTCGGTAACCTGAATTTTATCCTCCAAAACAAGCTTCTGGATTTTTTCGGCTATACGGGCAGCCTCGAAGGCTTCCTTTTTTTCGTCCTCCTCTTTGTTGATGCCCTTGGTATCAATAAGCATAAGCTCCATATTCGGGGAGCAGTTCTCGGGATAGGTCGCCGCGCAGGAGAGCTTTTCCTCATCGTTATACTCGATCCCTCCGAGCTCTGAGGACATCAAGGTTGAGAAAACAAAGTTGCACGCTTCAATAACGCCGAGCCTGCTTCTGAAGTTTTTATCGAGGATTATCTTAGCGGGATATATGGGGTTATCCCTGTCATAGCGCGTGTAGCTGTCTTTGTAGTCAATGAAAATCTCGGGTTTTGCCTGACGGAACCCGTAAATGCTTTGTTTGACGTCTCCAACAACAAAGAGGTTATCGCGGCGATTGCTTATCGCTTTGAAGATAAGATTTTGAGTGTCGTTAATATCCTGAAACTCATCAACCATTATAAGGTCAAATTCCTCAGATATTTCCGAGGAAATATCCGTAAATACTAAATCATCGCCGTTTTTTTTGCAAAGGAGTTTTACGGTAAGGTGTTCTATGTCGGAATATGTAAGGAAATTCTTATCCGCCTTGAGAGTATCATACTCAATGATGAATCTCTTTACACAGGCAAAGAGCGCTTTTATTATGGGATAAATCTTGTCCGTTTCGGAGTTGATTTCGGAAATGTCAGAAATAAATACCGAGCTCAGACGTTTGATCTCGTCCTTATAGGTATCTCTGATACTTTTGATTGTGTTGATGTAATTATTTTCTTCGTTTTTGATCTGGGGGAATCTCTTGAATTTAAGATTATTAAGGCAATCATAGACTCCGTCCCAGTTTTTGCTCATAATCTCAGCGTTTATATTGTCCAGCGTCTTGAAATCGCCGAGAAGAACATCTCTGATTTTTTCTGTTTTATCAGCTTCAAGAAAACGCTCATTATCCAGATAACCCAAAGCTATATCGACAAGTTCCAGACAATAGAGCAGGCAGTCTTGTGCATAGTTCAATAAATAATCAAAATAAACAGAAGACTTAAAGCCGTCTTTACCTGTTTCGTAATAGCATAGGATTTCATCAAGATAGTCCTCGGGGAACGGGAACGCTGTGAGAAAATAATATATCCTCAAAATGTACTTTTTGAGATTATCATCGCCGCGGTGAGTACATACAGCCGAAACAAGCTCCAGAAAACTCTCGTCGTTTTGCTGATAAAAGTATTCAAGGGTATTTTCAATAGCGCTGTTTACGAGAATGTTCTGCTCGCCCTCTTCGGGAATGCTGAAATCCCGCTGAATACCAAGCTTATAGAAATATCGGCGCACAAACTCTGTGCAAAAAGAGTCTATTGTAGAAATCCTGGCGCTGTAAAGCAGGTGTTTCTGAGTGAGAAGATATTTATTATAAGGGTCTCCTTTGAGCAGACCGTCGATTGCTTCCTCAATCCTGGCGCGCATTTCCAAAGTAGCGGCGCGCGTAAACGTAACCACAAGCATTCTGTCAATGGAAACAGGGTTATCTTTGTCGGTTATTGCGTTTATAATACGCTGTACCAATACGGCGGTTTTTCCTGAACCCGCAGCCGCTGAAACCAAGACGTTGCCGCTGCGAGCTTCTACCGCGTCCTGTTGCGCGGGCGTAAGTTTAATTTTGCTCAACGTTCTCAGCTCCTTTTTCCAGTGTAGTAAAGACATCTTTGGCGTCCGCCTTGTCAAAATAGCGGTAGCTGTCGCCATACTTTCTGAGGCAAACGCTGTCGTAGGGACAATATTTGCATCCGTTTTCGACGCCTTTTATCGGGCTTGCCTCTACCCTGCCGTCAAGTAAATTTATACCCATTTGGCGAATGGTGTTGTCTATATGCTCAAAAATCAGATTAAACTGAGATTTGTCGGCAAGAGTTTCGCTGTACTTGTCATCGATGAGTTTTTTGTTGAGTTTGATATAATCTCCGCTATTGTCCATACGACTGATGACGTCGGCGTCGTTGAGCACAAGACCGTTCATTTTAAGTGAATCGTTGAACTTTTTGGAAACATCCTTTTCGCTGCTGTTGATTACGGGAGCGAAAGCGGGCATATAAAGTATTCCCGACGGAATCAGCTTTTTGTTATAATACTTCTCTCCGTTATTTCCTACCGCGCGAAGATATATGAGCATTTGCATATTGATTCCGTGGAGTATGTCCTGCAGTTTAAAAACCTTTTTGCCTGTTTTATAGTCGACAATTCTTATGTAATACTCGTCCTCGTTCTTTTCGCTGATATCAACACGATCAACAAACCCGTTGACCGAGACGCTGTGTTGACTGTCAATATCGACCTTGTAAGCCGGGATTTCACCGTCGAATCCGATTTGCAGTTCAAAATCGACGGGAGTAAAATCACTGTGCGCGAGCTGGCTTATAAGCTGTTTAATTAAAGAGAAAACATTTTGTTTCAGTCTGTCTACAAGGTTGCGGAATGAAGCGGGTTTGTCCTCAAGTCCGCCGTAAAGCTCGTTTGCATAATCACGGACAATGATGTCTACGGTAGATTTTATATCTTCATCGGATAAATTATTGAGAACAGACTTGTTATGGATTTTCAGAAAGTTCTCGAGAACATAGTGGATAACTTTACCCACCTGGATAGCGTCAATCTCAGCGCTTTTCCTTTCCCTTACACGAAGTCCGTAGTTACAGAAATACTGAAAAGCGCAAAGATAATACTTCTCCAGCTGTGACGCGGATATGTTCATATTTTTGTTGAAAAGCTCTTCGGCGTTCTGCTTGTTTTCTATTCTGAACGGTTTTTTATTCAAAACATTTTCAATTCGGCTGATATTCAGCCTGTAGGAATCAAGCCCGCTGAAATATTCTTTTAGTGATGAAATCTCTGAGGAGTTGTCGCTGTATTTTTCAGCAAGATAATCAAAAGCCTGGCTCTCGCTGAACAAATCAAGCGCCTCGTTGACATCCATTGATGTTGAATGTACGCGGTTGGGAAACAGTCTTTCGATTTCGTTATAAATCTCTGAAGGGCGAAATGCTTCTCCCGCGAAATTTCCTGTATAGAAACTAACTATAAGCTTTTCGCTTGGTGAAGTCAACGCGCAGTAAGCAAGATACTTTTCGTGGGCGGCAAGATATTCAAGACTGTCTGTGAGAGGAATGTTATTCTCAATAAGGATACGTCGTTCTGTCTCTGAAAAAGCACCCGCCGTTTTGGGGATTGACGGAAATACTCCGTCAACAGCGCCGATTACAAAAACAACTTTTGCGTTGCTAAGGCGCACACGGTCGGCAACACCGACGTTGACCTGGTCCTGATAGGACGGAATGTCGCTGAACTTAATATCGCTTATGAGATAATCAAGATACTGCTTGTATTCCTTTAAATCTACTACATCCTCACCCGCAGTCGCGACAAGCTTATCGAGAGCGATTGTAAAGAGGTTGTACACACGGACTTCCTCGTCCGCTTCGGAAAGATAACCCTCAGCTTGAAGCTTGTCATAAAACCTGTCCACAGAGCGTTCGAGATTATAGTCGGTCATAAGTTGATATAAAGCTTTTGAAATTGTTTTTACGGTAGCGTTTTTGCAGGCGCTTTGAAATCTGATAAGAGGTTCAACCGCGAATTTACGGGTAGCCTCAATAACAGCGAGCTTACTCATATCATCTTTTGTGAGTTTCTCAAAACCCGAGGGATTTGAACAAAACTCTTTTTTGAGAGAGGAACGGCCAATGTTCCAGGTGAACAAATAGTTCTCAAAATCCGAAATCTCAATTTCAGACAAATCAAGAAGTTCTGTTTTAAGCATAGCGAGCAGCTTTTCACGCTCAAATCCGTAGATTACGCACTCTAAAGCGGAAGAAATAAAACGGATTACAGGTCGATTGAAAACATCCTTTGGAACGTTCATAAAGTAAGGAATTTCAAACTTATCAAACGCCGTGTCCAAAACGCCGCTGTATGTTGATATATTTCGACAAATTACGGCTATATCGCTGTAATTGTAACCGCTGTCAACAATAAGGCTCTTGATTTTACGAGCGACAAACGAAGCCTCTCTGTAAATATCGGAGGCTATAAAAGTTTCAACACGGTCGGTCTTTGCAGTGTATTCAGCGTCGTTTGATTTTAAAGCGTATTTTTCTATAAAAGAAATTTCTTCGCAACCGGAACGTTTAATCCCGCTAAGAACAACATCCGGCTTTACCTCGATACCGTTGCGTTTTGCTGTACGTTTCACAAGCTTATATGTGCGCTCGGTTGTAGAGAACACGTCGCTGTCTTTAAACTCAATATCGAGGTTGAGCGTAATATAAAAATCTTTGGAGCGTCGCATAAGAGCGGAGATAACTTCAAGTTGTTGATATGTAAAACCACTGAAAGAATCAACAACAATCGTATAACCCTCGAATATTGAGTTTTCGCTGAGAATCTTATTCAGGCTGTTAAGGTTGTCGAGCGGGTCTATATATGTTCCCGAAAGAATGGCGTCATAAGCTTCCAGCACCAATGAGGTCTCGCTGAGCTTGCGTCTGAGAGTTTCACTCTCTATATTCGCACTCGCCGCGGCTATCATTTCAGGAGTTATGTTATCCTTCTTCCACTCCGAAAGCGAGTGGAGCATTAACTCGAGCGCGGATTTGCGTGTTTTAGCGGAGGCGAAAAAGTTAAGATTATCTTGACACTCCTTAATTGCTTTGGTGAGGATTATCCTTCTGACACCATCATCAATTACGTTGCGGGGAATATTGCCCGTCTGTTTAAACACATAATCGCACAGACGGTTAAATCCGAACACCTTAACATCTCGAGAAGCGCCCGCTCCCAAAATATTTAGAAAAGCTTTTTCGGTCTCGAATGAGTTCTGGTCGGGCACAAGCATAAGCAGCTTTGCGTCTCCTTTTTTCCTCAATTCCGATAGAATATTTAAGGCTTTGGCAGTCTTTCCGCTGCCGCTTTTTCCGAGAATAAATTGTAACATAACAGACCTCATAAAAACTTTATGAATTGCTTGAATTGCTTGAATTGCTTGAATTGCTTGAATTTATAATAACATATTTAATGTCCCATAAAAAGGTCTATGAGAATAATGACGAAATTTTAACAAAATACTCTACAATTTTAAACTTTATTTCATATCCCTCGTCAGTCATTATGCTGTACTGATTATCGGTTGTCTTGGACTTTAAAGCGTTATAATCCGTACTCACGCCCACACACATTGACGGATACATCACACACCACCAGTTGTGACCTTCGCCGCTGCCGATAGTGATTCTCAGCGCGTTATACATGCCCGAAGGCATTGTGATTTTTCCGTAGTGACGAGTGTTGAAGTACATCTTTTTAATCTCCGCTTTGACGGGATAGCTGTAACCGTTACGCTTTACCTCCCGCGCCGCGACATTTGCTATGGACTGAAGATTGTCATCAGTAAGAGTTTCAGCTTTTATAATGCTATCAGCGTTTTTATACAAATTTTCGGTATACTTAAGAACCTTGTCGCGAACTTTCAGCTTTAATTCCTGGTCCGCCTTACTGTCGGAGTTCGCGAGAATATGAAGTCTGAAAACTTCATTACTGATATCTGTACATTCAGCTGAGAACGGAATAAGTGAAAACATAATACAAAGCGCCGTAGCCAAACAAATTGATTTTATAATAAGCTTCATAAAAAAACCTGCCTTAATCTTTTGAATAGATTATAGGCAGGTTAAAATATTTTATTCAATTATTCTGCAGCCTTCTTTGACGGGCTCGCAAAGGAACACATCTTTGTAGTCCTTTTTGAGTGTTTGCAGGCATTTTTCAGCTTTCTTTTCGTTGTTGAACACAGCGAAAACCGCTGAACCCGAACCGCTCATACAAGCGCCGAGAGCTTTGTTTTTGAGCATTATTTTTTTTACTTCCTTGATTTCGTCCAAGTCAAGAGCAATTTCAAAATCGTTGAGCATGCAGGATGTTACCATCCATATGTCGCGAGCGTAAATTGCCTTGACCATTTCCGCCGTGAACTCAGGATGAGCCAGGTTGGCAGAGTCAATTTTTGAATAAGCTTCAGCTGTGGAAACGCTGACCTCGGGCTTGCAAATTATAATCTTGCAGCGAGGAATTGAAATCATCTTTTTGAGCTTGGTGCCTGTGCCGCTCGCGAGTCTTGTGCCGCCGACTATACAAAAAGGTACGTCCGCGCCGACCCTCTCTCCTATCTCACACATTTCTTTCTCTTTAAGATGTGTGGAAAAGAGCATATTGAGGGCGAATATTACTGCCGCTCCGTCAGCCGAGCCTCCGGCAAGCCCCGCTTGAGTCGGGATGTTTTTTTCAATGAGTATTTTAATACCGCAGTTTTCAGTTTCGGTGTATTTAAAAAACGCCGCCGCGGCTTTGTAAGCGATATTTCTCTCGTTGCAGGGAACGCCCTCATAGTCGCATTGAATTTCTATATCCTCAGAAGATGTAGTTTCAACAGTAACATAGTCGTAAAGGCCGACAGCCTGCATTACCATGCTGACGTCATGATAACCGTCGGGACGACGACGCAAAACGTCGAGCGACATATTTATCTTGGCGGGAGCCTGTACTTTAACCTTCACTTTTTAGCTCCTCTACAAATTCCTCGATGCGCTTTAACGCGGTTTTAATGTTCTTTAAGGACTGAGCGTAAGAGATTCTGATGTAGCCCTCTCCGCACTCACCGAAAGCAGTACCGGGAACAACGGCTACACGCTTTTCCTGCACCAAACGAGTGGCAAACTCGTCACTTGAAAGCCCTGTGGACTTTATGCACGGGAAGGTATAGAAAGCTCCCAGAGGTTCAAAACAAGTCAATCCGATTTCGTTGAGCTTGCCGACAATCAGTCGGCGACGGATATCATAGTCGTCGCGCATCACAGCGACGTCATGGTCGCCGTTTTTGAGCGCCTCTATCGCCGCGTACTGAGCAGTTGTGGGCGAGGACATTATGCCGTACTGGTGAAGCTTGGTGATGTGGTCGACAATCTCCACGGGGCCGAGCACGTATCCAAGACGCCAACCTGTCATAGCGTAGGACTTTGAGAAACCGCTGACAACCAGAGTTCTCTCTTTCATTCCGTCGATCTCGGCTATGGAAACGTGGTGCTTTCCGCCGTATGTAAGCTCTCCGTAAATCTCGTCGGAAATCACAAAGAGATTGTGCTTTATTATAACTTTAGCAATCTTCTCTAAATCCTCACGCTCCATAATAGCGCCTGTGGGATTGTTTGGGAAAGGCAGAACAAGAACTTTTGTCTTGTCGGTTACAGCCTTTTCAATCTCATCGGGAAGAAGTCTGAAATTGTTTTCCTGTTTTGTTTCGATGATAACGGGTTTTCCGCCCGCCATAGTTGTGAGCGGTTCATAGCATACGAAAGCGGGCTGAGGAATCAAAACCTCATCACCCTCACTGACTACCGACCTAAGACACAGGTCAATACCCTCACTGCCGCCAACGGTAACAAGCACCTGGCTGTCGGGATCATATTCAACATTAAAGCGTCTTTTATAATAATCGGCAATAGCCTTTCTCAGCTCAATAAAGCCTCGGTTCGGCGAGTACCAGGTTTTGCCGCGCTCAAGCGACACAATACCAGCCTCACGGATATGCCAGGGCGTCTGAAAATCAGGCTCGCCGATAGACAGGGATATTACGTTGTCCATTTCGACAGCTATGTCGAAAAACTTTCGTATTCCTGACGGCTTGACGCTGCTGATTTTATCGTTAATAAAATTCTGATAATCTATCACAGAACCATACTCCTTCTGTCGGTAGAGTCCTCATCAACAAGCGAGACTCCACCCAGCTTATAGGTTTTAAGCATAAAGTGCGTAGCTGTCGCCACAACTCCCTCAACACAGGAAATTTTTCGCGCGACGAATGACGCGACGTCCTGCATAGTCGCGCCGTTTACAATTACGGCAAAATCATATGAACCGGCCATGAGATAGAGCGTACGTACTTCCTCGAATGACATAATTTTTGTGGCTATGGAATCAAACCCGGTTTCTCTCTCGGGTGTAACCTTGAGGTCGATTACCGCCGTAACACCCGCGTCGGGTACTTTGTCAAAGTCGATAATAGCCTGATAGCCCTTTATTACGCCTGTCTGCTCGTATTCTTTAATCTGAGCTGTGATATAATCCTCGGGTTCGCCGAGCATAAGAGAAAGTTCCTTGGTGGTGAAGCTTGAGTTTTCTCTGAGTATTTCAAGTAATTTGTCCATTTTATCCTCCATATGGAATTAAATATATAAATAATTGAGCGCGCGCGGAGCCCGCCATTCACTGTTAACTAATCAATGACCGCTGAGCACTTTTATTATACTGTTTGCAAGACGTGATTGTCAACTTTAGATTCCAGATTAGCGCATATCGCTATTCCGATACAAAGCAATTCATTGTGCTCACAGTTGATGTCCAGCTCATAACAATCATCATCAAAACGACGAGAAAAGATCGCCGCGACGGAATTGTCAGCTTCCATAATATCAAAAGACTTTTCGAAAAAGTCGCCTCTGATATGCCACGACATACCGTAAAACCAGCAGTAGGACTTTTTCGGGTTAATCAAAAATCTGATTGTCCTCTCGCTTGCCACAAGCGTATAAGTCCTCAGAGCGGGCAAAAGTATCCTCTTAATCTTGAGCAAAGTTTTACCCTTCAAGTCGCACAGTACGACGTGGTTCTTTGTACTTTTGACATAGTACTTGTTTTCGCCCGATTCATTAAGCACAGCGAAAAGAGCCCCGTCGATCGTCTTATCCCTTTTAATATATAATTTCATAAAAATCACCGCTATTATTATAAGCGTAAATAAAAGAGAAATGTATCACAGATTCCTCTATGATACATTATAAATCAAAATTATTAAATATACAATAGTTAAATCATATGTTTGGGAATGCGGTGCTTGTTAATGTTATAATACGAATCTTCCATAGGCTCGTATTTGTTTAAATACATACCCGTCTGACCTATCATATACCAGAACCACATT
Organism: uncultured Ruminococcus sp.; assembly: GCA_902785365.1. Classification (GTDB taxonomy): domain Bacteria; phylum Bacillota; class Clostridia; order Oscillospirales; family Acutalibacteraceae; genus Ruminococcoides. Next base: position 120,966 of record CACZYC010000002.1, read on the forward strand.
ACCATAAAACTAATGTCAAACAGAAGCGCTTTTTCAAAGAGCGAATAAACAAGATATCCGCAACAGAAAGCGAACAGGCAAGGCAGAATATCCTGGGAGTCCGCCTTTTGCCTCTTGAACAGATTGGAAACAGTATGTTTTCCGAAGCGCACTCCGAATATAGCGAATAATATGAATCCCAGAATACCCGACGAAACAAGTATCGTCAGATAACCGTTGTGCAAATCGTGGTGATGATAGTTAAACGCGAGCGTGCCGCTGAGATACTCCTGGCTGAACAAAATAATATTTCCGCTGCCGATTCCGAAAAGCGGCGAGATTTTGAACAATTCTACACTTTCCTTAATCAGCTTTGCGCGTCCGCTGTCCAGATTGGCGTTTTGATGCTCAAAGGTTATATCCTCCTGAGTAATAAGCGCCTCGTCCGAAAGCTGGGATGTTGACATAAGGGAGGATACGGCTTTCTGGCAAACCAAACGGGTAAGATACGCCGCTCCGACTATATATACGCACGCGAGCAAAAGCGCCAGAGACTTAACAACAATCTGCTTGAAGTTCATTCGAGCGGGATTTGAGAAGAAGTAGAACACAATTGTAAAAATCACGTAGCATACAAACAGTACAAACGAAGCGTTTGAATCACAAAGAAGCAGCGAGAACAGATTTACCGTCAGACATACCGCAAGCAGAATACGGCTGACTCTGGGTTTTTTCGCCTGAGCGATAAAGTCGTTCTTTGAGATGATATGACAGCAGACAATAGATACTACCGAAACAAATCCGAGCATATTAGGATTCATAAAGAGTCCCGTAAAGCGGTTCTCAAATATGATAAACTTGATGATGTAGACGTTCTGCCACGAAAACTCAAACTTAACACGGCACATCAGAAGAATGAAGCCGATTATTCCGACTATGGTAGTAGCGTAAATTATAAATTTGCAGACCTTATACAGCTCCGCTTTGGGATTAATGTCTTCCTCAGACTGCATACCGTAGAATATGAAGAAGCATATGCCGACATGAAAGAACATAATGACGCTGTAAATTGTACCCAGCGAAAGGTGAATCATAATAGTGATGATATTAAGACCCATAAACGCCAGAAGCCAGATAGAGAACCTCATTCTCCTCAGACAATGCTGACTGAATATCTTACGGAAAGTGAGTCTTATTCCCCAAAAGAACATAAACACCACGACAAGATACGCGGGAATCTGTATAAAAGATAGATTTGTAAAGAAAAGAACAGCAATATAACAGAATCTGAAAAACGACGGATCGTTTTTCAACGCTTTGTGTTTCATCTGTTCTCCCTCCTTACAATTATTTATGAAATATGATTAATGGAATAGAACCTCTTTGACAGTTTTTAACATTAAATAAATATCGGTTTTAAAATCAAATGACTTTATATAAAGAAGATTATAGTGCATCTTTTTGGGGAGGATAATTCCGACATAATCCTCGTCGATGCTTTGGCTCATTTCAAGCATTCGATCCTCGTTTTTGAATTTGATGCTGGCAAGGCTCGTAATGCCCGCGGGCATAAGCAGTGTGGCGTACATCGCCTGGGTATATGAGTTTACATACTTGGGAACCTCGGGACGTGTCCCGACGATGCTCATATCTCCCTTCAGAACATTGAACACCTGCGGCAGTTCGTCAAGGCGATACTTCCTGAGAAAATGGCCAACACCAGTAATTCTCGGATCTCTTGCCGAAGTAACGAGCGAACCAAGCTTATCAGCGTTGACAACCATCGTCCTGAACTTATAGATATGGAACTTTCGGTTGTAGGTGGTAACCCTGACCTGCTTGTACAATACAGGACCCTTAGAGGTAAACTTAACGCAAAGAGAAATAATGATAATCGGAATTATCAAAATCACAAGTAAAATAAGCGAGATTGTAACGTCAAGAACTCTCTTTGCTCTCAAACTGCTCTTTTTATTTTTTAGTATATTATAATATTTTTTTACAGCGTCGTTTTGGAACTCCTCGGGGAGATCCTCAAAAGGCAGCAACATATAATCCTCCGGAATATACGAAATATACGATATTATTCCACATTAATATTCTAAAAAATATTCTAACAGATTATATATCAAAATAATAAATAATTCAAGACTTTTTTACATAATATATATTAAAATATATAAAATAAAAGCCATTTATAATCGCAACGAAAAAACCGACGGAGTTAACCGTCGGCTTTCTTAGGTAATTTTATGGAGTAATCAAAACTTTCTCTCTTTTTCTTAGCTTAATCTTATTTTAACATAAAACTATAAAATGTCAACAGTTTTTTCTATACTTTTAGTAAATTTATATCAAATTTGGTAAAAATGACAAATTATAAAGCTTGACGTAAGCGTTTACTTGTTGTAATATTATATATAAGAAAGCAGGTAAAAATATGAACAACGAATACTCTCCCGACCTTATCACACTGCTTGACGATGATAATCGGGAACACAACTTTGAAATACTTGATATTATCGAAGAAAACGATACTCAATATTACGCGCTAATGCCTGTGTACGAAAACAGCTCTGATATGCTCTACGGAAGCGGTGAATATATTATCCTCGAAAACTCAAATGAAAACGGCGAGGAGATTCTGCTTGAAGTTGAGGACAGAGAGCTGAAAAACAGGCTTTCCGATATATTTGAAGAACGTTTTAACGATATGTTTTACGAATAATTAGTGATTTTTCCTGCCTGACGCGCGTATGCGATCAAAATAACCCTACAACATTTTATTTGGGAGCTTAGCTCTTTTTATGGTGTGCAGACCTCCCGCCTGTCGCGGAAGTTGGGAGTACTAAAGTAAAAAGGCGGCACCCACCTGTCCTTTGGTAGGCAGGTTATTGTTTATCGCTTACGCTCAGGCGGGACTTTTTATTACTTATCCATTACGTTGTTTCTCTTTGCTTTGCGTATTGCAAAATCAAAAAACATTTCTATTTCGCTTACACTTTTACTTTCCGTTTACCACTGGAGGTTAATATGAAAATATCTGTATTAGGCACGGGACGCTGGGGCAGCTGCATAGCCTGGTATCTTGATAAAATCGGAAATGAGGTCGTTTCTTTCGGGCTGAAGGACGCGCCCGATTTTCAGGCGCTTTATAACACTCACAAAAATGACTACCTCACATTCCCCGAGAGCATTGAGGTAACACCCGACCTTGAATACGCGGTTAACAGAGCCGAGATTATTGTAATATCCATATCTTCTCAACACTTGCGCTCATTTATGACAGACATTACAAAGTACAATGTTGACGGAAAGATTTTTGTATTGTGTATGAAAGGCGTCGAAGCCGACACAGGCAAAAGGCTAAGCGAGGTTGTGGGAGAATTTGTGGACGAAAGCAAAACTCCTGTTGCCGTATGGGTAGGCCCCGGTCATCCGCAGGATTATGTCAGAGGTATCCCCAACTGTATGGTAATTGACAGTAATAATACAGAGGTTAAAGAAAAACTGGTCAAAGAGTTCACCTCAGACCTTATCAGATTCTACATAGGTACAGATTTAATCGGAAGCGAAATAGGCGCGGCGGCAAAGAATGTTGTTGGTATTGCCGCGGGATTCCTTGACGGACTTTGTATGACGTCGCTCAAAGGCGCTTTAATGTCCAGAGGAACTCGTGAAATCGGCAGACTGATAAAAGCTCTGGGCGGTAACGAAATGAGCGCCTACGGACTGTGTCACTTAGGAGATTACGAAGCTACCCTCTTCTCCCCTTGGAGCCACAACCGCAAGTACGGCGAAAATCTTGCGAAAGGCATTAAGTTCGACAAGCTCGCCGAGGGCGTTATGACATCTAAAGCTCTCAAAAAGCTCGCGGACGATAATAATGTGGATTTGCCGATTGTAACGGGCGTATATAATGTTCTGTTTGAGAACAAGGACATTACAGATGAGCTTGGCAAACTCTTTATGAGGAATGTAAAGAAGGAGTTTTGATGAAACAATATTCAGTGATCAGTGGGCAGTGATCAGTGGACAGTTGTGGTCGGGCAGAAACGTTTCATCTTCCGAAACCTTAGTGTTCCGATTGTATAAATATGGATGTAAACTAATTAAAGTCTTAGGTTCTGCGTTGAGCCTAAGACTTTGTTTTATAGTATTAGATGATTATAAATAGTTCGGGAACTAAAATTCACTGATCACTGATCACTGACCACTGACCACTGATTAAAAAGCTCCCCGAAGGGAGCTTTTTTCTTAATACATTCCGCCCATATCGGGGTTAGGCATAGGAGCGGGGTTTTCTTCCTTGATATCAGCTACGAGCGACTCGGTTGTTAGCACCATACTTGCTACGGAAGAAGCGTTCTGAATAGCTGAGCGTGTAACCTTTGTCGGGTCAACGATACCCGCCTTGACCATATCGGTATATTCCTCGGTGAGAGCGTTATAGCCGTAGTCTTTCTTGCCGGACTTCTTAATGTTCTCAACGATTACGGAACCCTCAACACCCGCGTTCATAGCAATCTGACGTACAGGAGCCTCAAGAGAATTGAGCACAATCCGGGCGCCTGTCTTTTCGTCGCCAGATAGAGATTCTGTATACTTCTCAACCTCGGGGATTGTGTTCATAAGAGCGACGCCGCCGCCTGCTACGATGCCTTCCTCAACGGCTGCCTTTGTAGCCGCGAGAGCGTCCTCAATGCGGAGCTTCTTCTCTTTCATCTCAATCTCAGTAGCGGCGCCGACTTTGATTACGGCTACGCCGCCCGCGAGCTTGGCAAGACGTTCCTGGAGCTTTTCGCGGTCGAAGTCGGAAGTTGTTGTCTCAATCTGAGAACGAATCTGACCGACGCGAGCCTTGATAGCCTCCTGGTCGCCGTTGCCGTCAACAATGATAGTGTTCTCTTTGTCAATTTTAACCTGACGTGCTGTGCCGAGCTGGTCGAGAGTAACATCCTTGAGCTCAAGTCCGAGTTCTGATGTGATCACTGTACCGCCGGTAAGTGTAGCGATATCCTGGAGCATTTCCTTGCGTCTGTCACCAAAGCCCGGAGCCTTAACTGCTACGCTGTTGAGTGTACCTCTGAGCTTGTTGAGAACGAGGTTTGTGAGAGCGTCGCCCTCTACGTCCTCGGCGATAATGAGGAGTTTTCTGCCGCTCTGAGCAACAGGCTCGAGAATCGGGAGAAGCTCCTGGATAGAACTGATTTTCTTATCTGTGATAAGGATGAGGGGCTCGTCAAGCTCCGCAACCATTTTTTCTGTATCGGTTACCATATAGGGAGCTATGTAACCGCGGTCGAACATCATACCTTCTACAACTTCGCTGTAAGTTTCGGCTGTTTTGCTCTCCTCAACGGTGATAACGCCGTCTGTGCTGACTTTCTCCATAGCCTCGGCAATGAGGTTACCGATAGTCTCGTCAGCGGAAGATACCGTCGCTACACGAGCGATGTCCTTGGTGCCCTCCACCTTTTTGCTGTTGTCGGCGAGAGCTTTAACGGCAACGTCAACCGCGCCTGCGATACCCTTTTTGAGAATCATCGGGTTAGCGCCCGCTGTTACGTTCTTCATACCGTCTGTGATAAGAGCCTGAGCGAGAAGTGTCGCTGTGGTAGTACCGTCGCCCGCGACGTCGTTTGTCTTGATACTTACCTCTTTGACGAGCTGAGCTCCCATATTCTCGAAAGCGTCGTCGAGTTCAATCTCCTTGGCGATAGTAACGCCGTCGTTTGTGATGAGCGGAGCGCCGAACTTTTTGTCGAGCACTACGTTTCTGCCCTTGGGACCTAATGTAATTTTTACTGTGTCGGCGAGCTGGTCGATACCGCTTTTTAAAGCTTTGCGAGCGTCTTCGCCGTATGCAATCTGTTTAGCCATAAAAATACCTCCATTTAACTGAATACTGACTTACTCTACTGTCGCGAGAACATCGGACTGGCGGACGATTGTGAATTCCTCGCCGTCAATTTTTACATCTGTGCCCGCGTACTTTGAGGCGATTACCTTGTCGCCCTCTTTAAGATACATTTCAACCTTCTCACCGTCTACTACGCCGCCCGGTCCGACAGCTACTACAGTAGCGAACTGGGGTTTTTCCTGAGCGGACGATGTGAGAATGAGACCGCCTACGGTCTTTTCCTCCGCTTCCTCAACCTTGAGAACTACACGGTCAAGTAATGGTTTGATAGTCATATATGATTCCTCCCTAAAAAATTTTTACATTGAATTAGCACTCTTTTATCTCGAGTGCTAATAATATTATAGCGCGTTTTTCAAAAAAATCAAGTGAATTTTGACTTTTTTTGACTTACAAAAATATTTTTTTGTATATAAAACTTCATCAAAGCGTCAATACACGCTTCAAGTCGCAGCCGCTTAACGTATAATCGGTTGACGTTTGACTATGGTAACCATAGAAAAAGCCGACTCAAAAATAGGGTTTGAGTCGGCATATTTCACGGTTAATCTATTACATTTTACTTACGTCATCGTCGGTCATAATCTTGAAGCCCTTTGAACTGAGAAGCTGCTCAGCGGCGTCATTGTCGTCAACTCTAAGAACGACGTATGCGTATTTCTTTGAAACGGAAATAAACGCGTACATATAGTCGAGGTTGATTCCGTTGTCAGCGAGAAGTCTTACAGCCTTGGCAAGTCCGCCCGGCTCATCGTCAACCGCGACACCTACAACTTCTGTTACAGAAAGGAAGAGGTTTTTGTCGGCGAGCTTCTGCTTGGCAGAGGGGGCGTCGTCCACAATCATCCTGACGATTCCAAACTCCTGAGTATCCGCTACGCACATAGCGCGGATATCGATTTTCTCCTCGGCGAGAGCGTCGGTAATTGTCGCCAGAGAGCCTTCAATATTTTCAACAAAAACAGATAATTGTTTAATAGCCATATTTTTTCCTCCGTAAAACAGTTATCAGTGAACAGTGACGGGGAGGGCTTCGCCCACACCCGAATTTAAATCACTATATCCATAAATCCTTAGACATTTAAATCCTAAATTGTTATTCCAAGTCTTTTGCGCTTATCTATAACGCGGACAGCCTTACCCTCGCTGCGCTGAATTGACTTTGGCGCTACCAAATGTACCTTGGGATTAATACCAAGCATAGCTTTGATAGCGGCGCCGAGAGCCTTTTCCTTCTTAGCCATATCCTTGACCTTATCGGAGAAGTCGCCTTCCTTAGCTTCAACATATACATCGAGAGTATCGCTGTTGTTAACGCGGTCAACCATAATCTGATAGTTGGGAGCGTAGCCCTCGTTGAGGAGTACCGCCTCGATCTGACTCGGGAATACGTTAACGCCGCGAATAATCATCATATCATCGGAACGTCCCATAGGCTTACACATCTTGATAAATGTACGTCCGCAGGAGCATTTCTCACGCGAGAGCACACAGATGTCGCGTGTTCTGTAACGAAGAAGCGGGAACGCCTCTTTGTCAAGAGCGGTAAACACGAGCTCGCCCTTACTGCCTTCAGGAAGAACCTCACCTGTTTCGGGATCGATAATTTCGGCGATAAAGTGGTCCTCGTTTATATGCATACCTGACTGTTCCTCGCACTCGAAAGCAACGCCGGGTCCGCAGGTCTCAGTAAGTCCGTAGATATCATAAGCCTTGATGCCGAGGGATTTTTCAATATCACGGCGCATTTCCTCTGTCCAAGCCTCAGCTCCGAAAATACCGGCCTTGAGCTTGTTGTCCTCGGGTTTATATCCCATTTCCTTGAGAGTTTCTCCGATATAAGCCGCATATGACGGAGTACAGCAGATTATTGTCGCGCCGAGGTCGTTCATAAACATAATCTGGCGCTCGGTATTACCGCTGGACATCGGGAGAGTAAGACAGCCAACCTTATGTGAACCGCCGTCAATTCCCGCGCCGCCTGTAAACAGACCGTATCCGTAACAAACCTGTACAACATCCTCGTCTGTGCCGCCCGCGGCTACGATAGCTCTGGCGCACATCTCGTTCCAGATGTCAATGTCGTGCTGAGTGTAGAACGCTACAACGCGCTTACCTGTTGTACCGGAAGTTGAGTGGATACGTACACAGTTCTTGAGGTCTGTGGCGAGAAGTCCGTAAGGATAGCCCTCACGCAAATCAGCCTTTGACAAAAACGGCAGCTTGTGTAAATCCTCAATACTTTTGATGTCGTCGGGAGTTACGCCTTTTTCGTCCATCTTTTTACGGTAGTACTCAACATTATCGTAAACATACTTTACAATTTTGACGAGTTTTTCCGATTGCATCTGTTTGATTTGTTCGACAGGCATTGTCTCCTTGTCTTTCTGGAAATAGTTTCCCATTGGTATCATTCCTTTCCGTTAAATCAGTTCTCAGCAGTCAATAAGCTGACTGCTGTCTGCTATATACTAACAATTGTATCCTAAATCAAAAGCTTTGTGATTGATTTCAACAAACTGTGGCTTTACACACTTTTCAATTGCAGCCTGCCATTTCTCAACAGGAATATCAAAATACTTGGCGAGTCTGCCCATAAGTACAATGTTACAAGCCTTTGATGAACCGGCTTCATTCGCAAGCGAAAGCGCGTCTATACCGTCAACGTGTACGCCCTTTTCCTTCATAGTATCGAGGATATCTTCGGGATAGGTTTTGGCTCCGATGATAACGGGCATCGGATCAATCTGCTGAGTATTGACGATAACTGTACCGTCTTTTTTGAGTTTATCGGCATAGCGAGCCGCCTCAAGTTTCTCGAAACTTACGATAAAGTCAGCCTCACCATCCTCAATAACGGGAGAATAAACCTTGTCGCCGAAACGCACATATGTTACAACCGAACCGCCGCGTTGGCTCATTCCATGAACCTCGCTGACTTTTACGTCGTAGCCCTCATCAACGAGAAGTCTGCCTAAAAGCTTACTGGCGAGCAGCGAACCCTGTCCGCCTACGCCTACTATCATAATATTCTTTGTTTCCATAGTTAGTCCTCCTCACTTTCGAAAGCGTCAAAAGCGCAAAGCTGTTCACAAACTCCGCAGCCCACGCAGAGCGTCGGGTCTACAACGGCGTGATTGTCCTTGAAGCTGATTGCAGGACAACCGAACTTCATACAGCGCTTGCAGCTCTTGCATTTTTCGGTGTTAACGTGAAGCGGTTTCTTCGGCTTGACGTACTTTAACAATACACAAGGTCTGCGTGAGATAATAACGGAGGGTTCAGGCTTAGCCATTTCCTCTTTGAGTACCTTCTCACACTCAGCAAGGTTGTAGGGGTCTACAACTCTAACGGAGTTGATACCGATGGAATGACACAAATCCTCGAGGTTGACCTTACCCGCGGGGTCGCCCTTGATAGAGTAACCTGTGGTGGGGTTCTGCTGGTGACCTGTCATACCTGTGATCGAGTTGTCAAGTATAATAACAGTCGAGTTAGACTGGTTATAAGCTATGTTGATAAGTCCCGTAACGCCCGAGTGCATAAAGGTAGAGTCGCCGATTACACAGACGGTGTTCTTCTCGGTCTCTTCACCGCCCGCTACATTAAAGCCATGGATGCCCGAAACGGAAGCGCCCATACAGAGCGTCATATCGAGAGCGTTAAGAGGCGCGGCTGAACCGAGTGTGTAACAGCCGATATCGCCGAGAACGGTGACTTTATTCTTTGAGAGTACATAGAACATACCTCTGTGGGGACAGCCCGCGCACATCATCGGAGGACGAACGGGAATGTCCGCGTCCAGCTTAACGCTGTACTTATCCTCAACGCCTAAGGCTTTGGAGATAGTTTTCTGTGAGAACTCACCTGTAATTGAGAATATATCCTTGCCGACTACGTCAACACCGATATTTTTGCAGTGAGATTCTACAATCGGGTCGAGCTCCTCAACTACATAAACCTTATTTAGCTTTGAAGCAAAATCCTTTATGAGCTTTATGGGCAACGGATTGATAATACCGAGCTTCAAGACAGAAACTGTATCGCCGAACACTTCCTTGACATACTGGTAGGATGTGGAGGAGGTGATTATACCAAAGTCTTTTGAACCGTCGCCTTCTTCAACACGGTTGAGGGGGGAAGTTTCGGCAAGTTCTGTTATTTTAGCTGTTCTTTCCTCAACAAAAGGATGGCGGCGAATAGCGTTAGCAGGCGCCATAATGTACTTTTGAGGGAGTTTTAAATACTCTTTATCTGTGTCTGTGAGAGGTTCTCTCGTCTCTACAATACTCTGGGAGTGCGCGACACGGGTACACATTTTGAGAAGTACGGGTGTGTCAAATTCCTCTGAAATATCAAACGCCGCGCGGGCGAAATCATAAGCTTCCTGAGAATCGGAGGGTTCAAGCATAGGAATCTTTGAAGCAATGGCGTAGTGGCGCGAATCCTGCTCGTTCTGGGACGAGTGCATACCCGCGTCATCGGCTACGCAGATTACCATTCCGCCGTTAATTCCCGTGTAGGACATTGTAAAAAGCGGGTCGGCGGCTACGTTTAGTCCGACGTGCTTCATACAGCACGATGAACGCTTGCCGTTAAGAGAAGCGCCGAAAGCCGCCTCTGTGGCAACCTTTTCGTTGGGAGCCCACTCGCAATAGGCGTCGTCAAACTTGGCAAACGATTCTGTAATTTCGGTGCTGGGAGTGCCCGGGTAACTTGAAATAACCTTGCATCCCGCGTCATAAAGTCCACGGGCTACTGCGGCGTTACCGATTAATAATTCTTTCATAAAATCACCTTATCTATATTATTTAAAAATTTACTGTACTAAAGTAATATTTTAGCACTAAATGTCGATTCAGTCAATAGGATTTAAGCGGTAATCAGCAAGTGGAAAGTTCTTACTTAACAACCACATTTTCCTCTCCGAGACGACGCTTCAGCTCATTTATCATCACATCGTTGAGGCTCACCCACATTGTGTCGGGAGCCATAAACGACTTCTTTGTATCGTTGAGGTAGTAGATTACAGGGGTTCTGCCTTCAAAAATATCCGTAACCTGACGCGCCCTTTTGTAGCTCTCGCTCTCTAAGTTATCCACTCTTATATAAAGCTTCGGGGGCTTCTTTGAGGGAATCTGAGCTTTTGGGGAGTCCTTTGGGGGCTGAGCATTTTTGTCGACCTCACGGATTTCGTCAGCGATGATTTTGGGCTCTTCATCCTCGCGGAAGTTCAGCGTACCGAAAATCTCAACGACATTTCCCTGCGAAAGCAAAGCTCCGAACTTAGCGAAAACATTGGGGAAAACAATGGTTTCCGCCACGCCGTACCTGTCCTCAACCGTGACAAAAGCCATCATCAGATTGTTTTTGGTAATCTGTGTTTTGACCTTGGAAACAATACAGACCACACGGACCTTCTGCTTATCCTTATAATCGTTCGTTTCACGGTTTACTATATTCCCTATCTGGTCGCAGCGGACAGATTTAATGTAGTTCTCATACTCGTCAATCGGATGACCGCTGAGATACATCCCGACAACCTCATTCTCCATAAAGAGTAAATCTTCCTTGGAAAACTCGGGCAAATCGGGAGCTTTGGGAACACCGCTGTCGGCTTTGAGGTCCTCGTCCATATCGAAGAACGAAAGTTGTCCGCGCATATTCTTTTTGTTCTCAAATTCCAAATCACCGAGAACATCCTTAATCATCATAAGCATCTGGCGGCGATTGAGCCCCATACTGTCCAAAGCACCGCACTTAATCAGGCTTTCGAGCGCTCTTGAATTCATTGACGGACCGTAATTGCGCTTGCAGAAGTCGTAAAAACTTGTATATTCGCCGAGCTTGCGCTGGGCAATAATGTTATCTATAAACTGTCTGCCGAGATTTTTGACGGCGAGCAGTCCGTATCTTATATCTTTGCCTGACACAGTAAATCCGTACAGACTTGTGTTTACGTCGGGCGGAAGAACCTTTATGCCCATTGAGTGACACTCGGAGATATAAACGGCGAGCTTGTTCTGCCTGTCAAGAACACTGGACATCAGAGCCGCCATATATTCTTTGGGATATCGGCATTTCAGATACGCTGTTTGGTAGGAGATTTTGGCGTAGGCGGTAGCGTGGGATTTGTTGAAAGCGTAGGAAGCGAAGCTCTCCATCTCATCAAAGATGGAAACGGCAACCTGTCTGCTTACCCCTCGCCTTATACAGCCGTCAACAATAATATTTCCGCTGTCGTCCGTCAAACCTTCTATAAAAATCCGACGCTCCTTTTCCATAACGTCGTGTTTTTTCTTACTCATAGCGCGACGGACAATATCCGCTCTGCCGAGGGAATAGCCCGCGAGCTTACGAAGTATCTGCATAACCTGTTCCTGATAAACTATACAGCCGTAGGTGACTTTGAGGATATCCTCAAGAAGCGGGTGCTTATAGCGTATCTTCTGGGGGTTATGACGGCGTTCGATATAGGTCGGAATACTGTCCATAGGTCCCGGGCGGTAAAGCGAGATTACCGCGATTAAGTCCTCAAAATGGTCAGGTCTGAGCTGTGTCAGGACATTCCTCATTCCCTGTGACTCAAACTGGAATACTCCCTCAGTGTTGCCCGAGGACATCATCCTGTATACCGCCTTATCGTCGTCGGGGATATTGTTTATGTCAAAATCAGGATTTTGAGTATGTATAATTTTCTCTGTATCATCAATAATGTTGAGGTTTCGAAGTCCGAGGAAATCCATTTTCAAAAGACCCAGTTCCTCTAAAGTCGTCATTGTAAACTGGGTGACGGTGTTTCCGTCGTTTGACGAAAGAGGCACATAGTCGGAAACGGGCTTTTCGGTAATTACCACACCCGCCGCGTGCATTGTAGCGTGACGCGGCATTCCCTCAAGCTTCATCGCTATATCAAGAATGTTTTTTGTACGTGCGTCGGTGTCGTAGAGATTCTTCAGGTCGGGCGAAAGCTTCATCGCCTTTTCTATTGTGATATTGAGCTCGTTCGGAACGAGCTTCGCAATCTTATCAACAGCGGCGTACGGTACGGCCAAGGCGCGACCTACATCGCGTATGGAGCCCCGAGCCGCCATTGTTCCGAAGGCTATAATCTGGGAAACGTGGTCAGCTCCGTATTTATCAACAACATAGTCAATAACTCTGGCGCGCCCTACGGTGTGGAAGTCGATATCAAAGTCGGGCATACTTACACGTTCGGGGTTTAAAAACCTTTCAAAAAGCAGGTCGTACTTTATAGGGTCAACGTCGGTTATACCTATACAATAGGCGCACAGCGAACCCGCGCCTGAGCCTCTGCCCGGTCCGACAGAAATGCCTGAACGCTTGGCAAACTGCACATAGTCGTTGACAATTAAGTAGTAATCTACAAAGCCCATTCTGCCAATGGTTTCAAGCTCATATTCAAGCCTGTCCACTATACTTTGGTCAGGGTTTGAACCGTAGTGACGGCTGAGCCCCTTATAGCACTCACCGCGAAAATACTCAAAATGGTCAGTACCCTCAGGCAGAGGAAATCTCGGCAGTTTCCTCTCGCCGAAAACAAAATCGACGTTACAGCGCTCGGCAATCTTCTCCGTGTTGTCAAACGCTTCGGGATGTTCGGGAAAGAGAGCGCGCATCTCCGACTCGGATTTGAGATAAAACTCGTTTGTCTCAAACTTCATTCTGTCCTCGTCCTCAACAGTCTTGTTTGTCTGGATACAGAGCAGGATACCGTGAGTTTCGGCGTCATCCTTATTGATATAATGGGAATCGTTGGTGACAACGAGCTCAGAGCCGATTTCATCCGCAAGCCTTATCAATTCGGGATTTATGCGGCGCTGTTCCTCGATACCGTGATCCTGAAGTTCTATGAAAAAATTATTCTTGCCGAATATGTTTTGATAATAAATCGCCTTTTCCTTGGCGGCAAGATAGTTTCCGCCTAGGATATTCTGCGGAATTTCGCCAGCTATACAGGCTGACAGGCAAATTAACCCCTCGTGGTATTTTTCAAGGAGTTCATCGTCTATACGGGGTTTATTATAAAAGCCCTCTGTAAAGCCGAGCGAAACAATCTTGATTAGATTCTGATAACCTGTGTTGTTCTCGCAAAGGAGAACCATATGATAATACTGCTTGTCAAAATCAAATTCTTTGTCGAAACGTGTGCGGGGAGCGACATACACCTCGCACCCTATAATCGGCTTTATACCATCTTTTTTACACGCGCGCCAAAAATCCACCACGCCGTACAATACGCCGTGGTCGGTTATCGCGAGAGATGTTTGTCCGAGCTCTTTGGCCGCTTTGGGCAGTTCGTTAATCCTGCACGCGCCGTCGAGCAGACTGTACTCGCTGTGAACGTGTAAATGAGTGAATGACATTTTATACTTCCTTAACTATCGTTTTTATTTTTCCGTCTTGAAAAACTACTGTCAGTTCATCATCGGGCTTTAAAGCTTTTGACGAGCTTATTATTTTGCCGTCCTTCTCGGTTACTGTGTAGCCGCGTTTAAGAACAGACAACGGGTTGAGTTCCTCCAGTTTAGCGGCAATCTGAGAGTTTTTCTCGGATTCTTCCGATATACGTGAGTTTGCGATATTTTGAATTCTCTTGATTTTGTTTAACAGCTTCAGCTTCTGACCGTCTGATACTTTATCGGAAACGGCTGACGCGAGTCGTGATTCGCTTCTTGTCAAAATAGCTTTAGCGTTAATGAGTTTACGGTCCATCATCGTGGACAAATAATGTATTTGAGATTTGTAGTATGATTTGAGCTCCTCCGTATCAGGAACGGCGAGTTCCGCCGCCGCGGAGGGTGTTGGCGCGCGCAGGTCAGATACAAAGTCGCAGATTGTAAAATCCGTTTCGTGCCCTACGGCGGAAATAACAGGTATGTTTGAAGCGTAAATCGCGTAAGCCAAACCCTCGTCGTTAAATGGCCACAAATCTTCTATCGAACCGCCGCCTCTGCCGATTATTATGACATCAGCAAGGTCATACTCGTTAAAAAGGTTTACAGCCTTGACAAGCTCAGGCGCGGCGTTCTCCCCCTGCACTAATGTCGGACAAAGCAGAATCTCAGCTTGCGGATAACGGCGGGTAAGAATATTCTCAATATCCCTTATTGCCGCTCCCGTGGGCGATGTGATTACACCGACAGTCCTCGGAAATTTCGGGATAGGTTTTTTGTGCTCTTTTGCGAAAATACCCTTTTCCTCAAGTTTCTTTTTGAGCTGTTCATATGCGAGTGTAAGCTCGCCTATACCGTCGGGCTGCATTCCCTCAACATAGAGCTGATATGAACCGCTTGGTTCATAGAGAGAAACTCTGCCCATCGCGATAACCTTCATACCCTCTTCGGGCTTAAACTTAAGGCTGCGCGCGTTGCCGGCGAACATCACGGAACGGATAACGGATTTTTCGTCCTTGAGGCTGAAGTAGATGTGTCCGCTGCGGTAGTGATCGGTGAGGTTGCTGATTTCGCCTGTGACAATCACACTGTTAAGTTTAAAATCATTCTCAAGCAGAGATTTAACATAGTAGTTAAGCTGAGAAACGGTTATAATTTTAGGTTTTTCAAAGTTTGGATTAATCATTTCATATATTCCCTGAGCGCTAAATAAGCCGTACCCGCCGCGTTATCGCAGGAAAACTCGGGCTCAGCAAAACACGCTTTGCAATCGGCTTCAAAGGTTTTACGGATAATGGAGTTCGACATAACACCGCCCGCGTAAATAAGCGGAAGTCTGCCGTATTTATCGAGAAGCTTGTCCGTCATGGCTTTTAGGGTTGCTTCAATATATTTCAAACAATAAAATGCTATTTTTTCATTAGAAGAATTATTGTCATACATTTTGCGGCATTGATTTTCAAGTCCGCTTAAACAGCAGTCACAGCCTTTGAGAGCGGGCTTGACTTTGACTTGACCGTCATATTTTAACGCCAGCTTTTCTAGCTCCTTACCGCACGGAAATGGCAGTCCAAGCATAACGCCTACACGGTCTATTGCCTGTCCCGCGTTGAGGTCAAGGGTTGCGGCGATTTTTTCAAGAATAAATCCGCTGTCCGTCGGCTTAGCCAGGACAGCTTCGGTAGTGCCGCCGCTGACGTGGAAAGCTATAAACTCCCTGTCAAACAGCTCGCCGCATTCAGCGCTGAGAATAGCCGCGGCTATGTGCCCTTCCTGGTGTGAAAAACTAAAAAGCGGTACTTTTAAGGTGGCGGAGATAACTCTCGACGCGTTAATCCCCACAGTAAAGCACGGCATATATGAGCCTTCAACGGGACGCGGTCTTGCGGAAACGCCCACTGCTTTAATCTGTGATGTGTCAATATCCTTAACCAAATCCTCATACAGCGCGTAAAGCTGCTGTGTATGGTGGAAAACAGCGTCACTCTGGCGCAAGCCGACTTCTCCCTTTTTTACCGGTAGGAGCTTTTTGCGCTGTATTACCTCTTTGTTTTCGTCAATTAACGCGAGGGAGGTGGTGTAGTTGCTTGTATCAATTCCGAGGATATACATTATTCTTTCGCGATTGAACCGAGAACGCCGTTGATAAACTTACTCTCGTCAACGGTATATTTCTTAGCCAGCTCGACAGCCTCATTTATAGCGACGCTTTCGGGAACACTGTCCACGTACTTCATCTCATATACGGCAAGACGAAGAATGGCGAGGCTGGTTTTTGAGATGCGCTTTATCGTCCAGCCTTTTTTCAGCTTGCTTTCGATAAGAGAATCAATACTGTCCGCGTTATCATATACGCCGTTGACAAGCTCCATGGCATAGCTGTCCACAACCATATCTCTGCTCTCTTCGGCGTTAGATATGATTTCCTCAATCGGTTCGGGGTGAAAAATCTTTTCAAACACCAGAATAAACCCCTGTTCCCTGGCTTTAAAACGTGAAATACTGTTATCCATAACAACCCAACTTTACATATAAATATACAGATAATAGTATACCATAATTATCGGTTAATGTAAAGCAAAGAAAAGCCTCCCCTTTCGGGGAAGCCCTAAACCGTTACTATTGTGATTTTGTCAAAAGCTATATTAGCGGCGGTTTTTACCGTTGCTTTAATGATAACCTGATTGTCATTTTTGAGTTCGCTTTTTAACACGGTTACGGTACAGCCGTCATCTGTTATGTAACACAACGCGTTCGAAAAACCTTTTGCCTTGAGCGTGGACTCAATTGTATCCTGCAGGGTAAAGTTCTTGATTATCCCCGCCACCCTTGTCTGCGCCTTGTTGAGGTCAGCGCCCGGGGCGTCCTCAAGGTTAAGGGTTTCTCTGGCGGTGTCTATTACTTTATCCTGAGTTTTGTCACGGTTCGTCTTGGCTTCGGCAAAGAATTTTTTCTGCTTTTCCGTAAGCTCGGAGTTATCAGAGGATTTTGTTTTCTTCTCCTGAGGTTTGGAAGTAGATACAGTGGCGTTGACGAACTTGCTCTCCCCCAGGTTTCGGGACACGGGTTTTGAGTTAGTAAGACTCCAGTTAAGATACACGGCAGCTCCCAGGGCTATGATAAGCGTAGCCGCCAAAAAATGCTTTTTGAATTTTTTCATGGTATTACTCCTGTTCTTGTAATTTAGTTACGCTGACCTTAGCGCTTGAGATATTCAGCGCCTTTGTGACGGCGTCCAGAACCCGCTCGCAGACAATCGGGTCGTCTCCCCCGCCGCACGCCACAATTACGCCGCGTATAACGGGCTCAATCTCCTTGGTTTTGATAGAATTGTTTTCAAGGTAAACACCCTCGACGGAATTCTCGATTGTAAGAAGCACGCTGACATTTCCGACGCCCTCTATCCGAGTGAGCATTTCGCTGAGAGAATCCTGCAAATCCGTCCTGTACTGAGCGACGTTATAGTCGGATTTGTCGTTTTGCTCTGTGTTAAAGCCTGAGAAGGAAGAAATAAAAATCAGTAAAACACCAAGCACGCCCACAGCGATAATGAAATTTTTCATTTTGCCGTCTTTAAAAAGCTTTTGAAAATTCAGTTTTTTTAACATTACTATTTCGCTGTCACCATTGGCGTGACCGCAAACTCCTCCTCGGTACGTCGGATTATCTTCATAACATTGTTTTCCGTTTTGTTAATGTATATGTTAATTGACGATATAATTATTCCTCCTGACTTGTTTTCAGTTAGTTTTATATCCACGTTTTTGACGTTGAAGTCATCATTAAGTAATATTGAAAAAAGAGTTTTTTCAAGGCGGTTTTCCGTTTCGGTTATAACCGCGCTATTGTAGGCATTCTGAGCGTCGGAATAAAAGCTGTCAGGGATTTTCGGGGACTTTATATCAAGATTGAAATTTGTAACAAAATTCTTTAAGGGAATTATCATCACACATACTATAAATACGCCTATTACAAGATTAAGAGTTTTACTCGTCATACCGTTCGGACTGACAGCCGTGAGAATACTCACAGCTACGCAACACACACAGACTGTCCCGATTAAGGCGGCTAAAGAACTCACGATACCCCTCCCGTCATCAAAACAAGCGCGGTGGATATGATAAAGACCGCAGACACGGAAAGCAGCACAGCGAAAATAGTTGATATAACCGTTCGGACGGATTCAAATAAAACTACCGATTCACTCAGGTTAAGGATTTCCCCGACAGCCCCCGCCGCGCGCAGAGCGAGCATCCACAGGACGCACTCTAAAAGGACGGGCAAAAACATTACGGCCACGGCGATGATCGCCAGCACACCAACGCCCGAACGAAGCAGAGAAACCGAACTCTCCACGCTCTTGTACGCTTCGGCGAGCGCCGCGCCTGCCACGGGCACAAAACCAGTGAGGCTGAACTTAATCGCCCTGTCCGACACACTGTCCAGACTTGTTGTTATTATCTGCTTGACGGTAAGGAATGCCGAAAAAATTGTTGTAACAAAGCCGAGAATCCACCTTGTAATTTTCGCTATAAAATCAATTATTCCTTTTAGCTTTACAGCGGGTGTCACAGCCGAAGTAATCCCAAGCGCAAGAAAAAGCTTTAAAAACGGCGCTATAATATCCGATGAAGCGCGCGAAACACACTGTCCCATTAAAACGGTCAATCCATAATAAGCCGCGCCGCTGACCACACGGCCTGTCGCCGAAACGATAAAAACCATGGCGGGGATATACATCAGCATAAAGTCAGCCGCGGCTTTAATGATGTTTACGCCGTTGTCTATCACTGACAAAACAGGGGTTGATACAGCAAGTGTAATACAGAGCGTTGAGCAAACAGAAAGCGCGCTTTGCATAGCGGAAGTCTTGACAGAGCTCTTGAACGTGTACAGCAGCGAGCACAGAAGCATAACCGCTATCAGGACGGAAAGTATTTTGAGCGGGGTTTGCGCCTTTTCGGCGGTTACGCTCAATAATTCATTCAGTATTTTATCAAAGCTCAGGTTGTTCAGTTCATTTATGTCGGGCGAGCTTACGCCTAAATCAGACAGGGAGCTTTTTGCGTCGTCAGGCAGACTGTCCGTTATTTCTTTAGTATCATAGCCGAGTATGTTTTCCTCCGCGCTGACATTTATCGGCGACAACAAAAGCGCTAAAACAGTAACAAGAACAAGCAGATACTTCATACAGCGCCACCCGTAAGGCTGAGAACAACGTCAAGCACATCCTTGTACATAGGCACCGCAGTAACGAGCACAAGCACTTTACCCGCTATGGCAATATTGTTTGCGAGGGCTCTTTGCCCCGCGTCGACGCAGCAGTCGCTCGCGAACTCGGTAAGGAAGCATATACCGACCGCTTTGAACATTATAAGAATATAGGTTGAGTTGACCGACGAGGCGGTGAATAAAGACTTTACGGTATCGTAGACATAGCTTAAATTCAAGAGAACCGTAAGGAAAATTATTACGCTTCCGATTATCGCCACGGCTATTGATATCTCGGCGTTATAGCGCCGAAGAGAAATCGATAACACCGCCGTAGTAACACCAACAAAGGAAATAGCGAGAATACTCATAGCCCAAACAGATTCTTTATTGTTGAGAACAACGAGCTGATTTGCGTCATCAGCATAGACATAACCACAATCAACCCCGCAAGTGTGGTCAGCATAGCCTGTTCCTCACGACCGCTTCTCACGAGCAATTGATTGAGAACTGCCACAATTATGCCGATAGCGGCAATTTTAAATATCATATCTACGTCCACGTTATCAGTCCTTTGTGTTGGCTAAAGAATAATCAGGGCTAAAACCGCGCCCGCGAAAAATCCCAGAGTTTTATACAGGCGTCCCTTTGTTTTACAGTCCTTTTGAAAATTGTCCCGCTCGGTTGTAAATAAACTCTTGTATATACCTATGTGTTTGATTTGTCCCTCTACGTCGGTCGCGCCGAGCATTTTGCCGAACTCACTCAGGTTAGCGTTTACTTCTGACGAAAGCGCGTATGCTTTTGTAAGCTCATAAACAGCTCTGTTCCAGTAAGTAACAAACGGAGTTATATTTTTATTGAAATGCTCCGAAAGTAATGTCGGCGCGGAAAGCCTTATGAGTTTATAAACATCATCACCGAAATAACGTATATTAGTCTCAAGTCTTGAGAGTAAATCAATAAGGCTGTTGTAAAATCTCAGTCTTAAATTGAGTTTATATGAATAATAAAAACCGCATAGTGTACAGCAAAGTAAAATCAGAACGGCACCCGTAATCTTATAGTAATTCATCTATATGTTTCACCTTGGTGACTTGTCCGACGTTCTCCCCAGCTCCGAGAAAAACCACAGTCTTAAAGCAGTCTGTCTGAACGAGAGTACGAAGGAGCGGACGGCTCAAAAGCTCTTTCTCGTCCCGACAATGCGCGGAAGCAAGCACGGTAACGCCACTCTTTTGAGCGGTGAGAACAGATACAGCGTCATCCTCACCGCTGAGTTCGTCGCAAATAATTATCTCAGGCGACAGGCACCTTACGGCGTGCTCAAAGCCGTCGTTTTTTGAATACATATTGAGGACATCACTCATACCGACATCGTTCTGAGGTACGCCGCCGTATACCGCCGCAATCTCGCCGCGGGTATCTATGAGGGCTGTTCTGTATTTTTGTGAAATCTTCCTTGCAATATCACGAAGGATTGTAGTTTTTCCACTGCACGGCGGGCCGCAAAGCAAAACTCCTCCAGATATATCATTTATAATGTTCAGCACCTTATCAGAGCAGTCGGGAATCTCACAGGCAAGGCGTATATTGATAGAAGTTATATCGCGGATGTTGATAATTCTTCCGTCAGATATAACAGCTGTTCCGCAAATACCCGCGCGGTTGCCGCCCTTTAATGTGACAAAGCCGTTGATTATTTCGTTCTGCTTGGAATAAACCGAGTAGGAACAGATTGCGCTGAAAGCTTCACCGACCTCCGGCTGAGTCAGGATGAGCAAATTGTCACTGAAATCCTCGGTTAATCGCAGGTTGTTGTCTATGTAATAAAGCTTATTACAGGCTCGGACAACGACAGGACGGTTCACAAGCAAGCGGATTTCCTGAGCGGATTGAGGAATATTATCAACTGCCGCTCTCAAAGAAAACGGCAGGCAGGTTTTTATAATGTTCAGGTTGTCCTTTGTTTTCATAGTTAAGGTATATGAAACAAGGCAAAAAAATATGCACCGCTAAAGCGATGCATAAATTTTTATAATTATATTTCGAAATTATTTAGTTCGGTATAGTTTGCAATAATCTTTTCCACTGTCAGAACCGGCATAATAACAAAAATATTTATTTGAGACATAGAACTCATTCTTATTTAGTCCTGTGCTCTCAAGCAGAATGTAGTTTATGTACTTTTTATTGGTTTTCTCCAAAGGAGCGTTATCCAGAACATTGTCTCGAATATTCTTGAATTTATAATGGTCAGGGGCAGCTTTCTCACTGGAAGCGGAATTATTTAGAGTTAAGTTCTCGCCGTTGAGACTCCATACACTGTACTCCATCTTGTTATGAACAAGAACGCCCTTGCTGTTAAACACCTGAACTTTGGCGGCGCCTCCGCTCAGGAAATGAATCAATACTTCCTCGTCAACACTATTTCTGGATTTCCATCCTCTCGAATTGCAGATTAATTTTTCTAATCTGCTTATTTTTTTCTTTGAGGATGAATCCGATATTTTTTTGGATTTTGAAGCTTTCTTGGAAGATTCGGAAGATTTCTTTGAGGAGTTTTTCTTCTTTTCCTTTTTTGCTTTGGAAGAAGTTTTACTTGTTTCTGTTGCTTTTGTTTCGGATGATGTTTCCACTACCGCGCTCGAAGAAGATTTTGTTGAACTATTTTTTGATTTAGTTTCTTCCTTTTCCGCGCAGGAAGCCAAAGATAAACAAAACAACAAGCACAATAAAATCGCAAGTATTTTTTTCATATGCTCCTCCTGATTATATCAGTTTATTTCCGCATTGGGGACAGAACTTATCGTCTTTTTTTATTGCCGCTCCGCACGCTGTACAGAAATTGTTATGAAACAAGCTTTGAGAGTCAGCGTTAACAGGCTCGGGGTTCTCATAAGCATTAACCTGAACGTCGTCTTGAGCTTCAGCGTAAACATTCTCGCGCCGCGAGGGAATATAACTCTCCTCGGCAGTCGGCTCAACAGAATGAGTGGGAGTTACATCCTCCGGAACACCCTCGTCAGCATACGGATTGATATTATCAATATCTCGGGTTTGTGCTGTTTCTTTTGTATCGGAAGGCTGCGCCACGACGGTATTTGTGTTAACAAATGAATCATACTTTGGCGCTGTGTTTTGCATGTCCGCTCCTGTTACACAGTCAAGTGTTGAATCAATGAACTCTATACCGGCGTCATAGTACTGACCGCTGAATATATGATTACGCAGTATGTTGTATATTCTTTCTTTGTCCGCGTCATTCATAAGTTTTCTGCAGTTGCCCATCGTAGAGATAAACATTTTGTTGTTGGCGGCGCTTAGCATAAGGATTACACAGCTCTGACCGAGCACTTTTGTCTTATAGAAATCGTAAGCAGACTTAAAAAGCTCCTCACTGAAATCATCGCGCTTGATATAAATCGCTATACCGTAATTTGTCTTACTCTTGAAATTTTCCAGACGGCTGAGCAGTCCTATTTTCTGATACTCCGTCAGAGAATTAACTTCATCGATAACCGCGCATTGGTTGGAGGGTTTATTTGAAGCGAAAGCGGAATTGTTACGGTTATTATTCGCAGCGGGCATGGCGGCATTGTTTCTGCTGTCCGAAGAGCTGTGAAGTATAATGCCGAGAATCATCAGCATTAATCCAATAAATATAGTCACAGCTCCCGCGATAAGCAGAATCTTGGGGATATTCACAAATGTGCCTGACCTGTAATAATTATCGAGCTGATAGTTATAGAGTATATCGCTGTTGTCGATAATGATACCCGATACTATGGGAAAAATACCAAAAACAGAAATCACAATACCCAGTACAATACAAGGGATTCCTCTTTTTTTATTCATAATGCTTCTCCTTGTTATTTGACTTTTACTTTAAGACTGAGAGTAACGCCGTTCACCTTAATCTTTAAGGTAGTTGAACCTACCTTCAGTCCTTTAACTTTAATAGTTGTCGCGGATTTTGCCGAAGTAACTTTGGCGTATCGTGTATTGGAATAAACATTGGATATAGCGCTTGATTTACCCGTAATTTTGACTGAAGCAGTCTTGCCTTTCTTAACGGATACACTTGATTTTGAAAGTTTGGGATTTGTCTTTACTTTTACCTTTGCCGTAATTTTAACACCGTCGGAAAGCTTGGCGGTGATTGTAGCGGTGCCTTTTCTGAGGGCATAGATTTTGCCGCTTTTTACACCCGCGACGGATTTTTTACCGCTGAGCCAGGATTTGGCAAAGCCCGCGTTGGGTTTAACGGTTTTTGTACCGCCCGCGTTGAGACTGATTGAAGTGGAACTGAGTTTCACAATCTCTTTCGAAATCCCGCAGTCTGAGCAATACTGCTCAATACAGGATACGGCTGAAGTGTTCTTGGCATAATAAACCTTGAAACCGCTCACATTTGTAAACGTAATGTTATCCGTGGTATTATATCCTACGGCGTTAACGCCTAAAAATGTTAATGTCTTGGACAGATAAATTGACTTTAACGCGGTATTTGTAAAAGCTCGGCTTCCGATACTTGTAACTGAATTGCCAAAATCGATTGAGCTAATTTGGTTATTGTCAAAAAACGCGTAGTCACCAATACCTGTGGTTTTTTCTGGAACGGTATATGTTGTCTCTGTTTTACCCGAAGGGTAATAAAGAAGAGTAAACTTGCCGCCCGAAAGTTTTTTGAAAAGAACTCCGTTTTTCGCTGTGAAGTTGGTATTGTCTGATTTGACGGAGATTTTAGTAAGATTCGGGCACTTATAGAAAGCCAAATATAGAATCTGAGAAACACTTGACGGAATTGTTATTGTTGTTAAAGTGTCACAGCCCTCAAACGCGCAAGATGATATAATATCGGTTGTGCTGGGGATTGTGAACGACTTTGCGGTTTTTCCGCTCGCGTACTTGAAAAGCACGTTTTTATCCAGTCCGTCCTTATAGTACAGATTGCCGCTGTTACTGAAGTATGTTGTGTTCTCAGCGCTGACATTATATTCGACAATCCCTGTGTTTGAAAAAGCGTCAACGTCTATTGTCGAAACATTCTTGGGAAGTGTGAGAGTCTCGAGCGAATCGCAGCCTGAGAAGGCGTATCTTCCGATATATGTTACGCTGTCGGCAATATTGACCTCGGTAACATGATTTAAACCCTTAAAGGCGTTTTCGCCGATAGAGGTGATTCCTTCATTTATAGTAATCTTCTCGATATTGTCCGACTTATACTTCCACGGCGCTTCGTCCGTGTAGTTGTTCATCTGACCTGTACCAGAGAGCACAAGGGTTTTATCGATTTCAGTCCAGCCCCATGTGATATTGCCGTCCACACCGCCTTCGCCGCCTGTTACAACAGCGGAAGTGTCGGCGGCAAACGCGGTTACCGTACATAACGATGCTGTCAAAAGCGCGCACAAAAGTAAACTTATAACGCGTGACAAGACATTGTTTTTCATATACTACCTCCTGAAATAATATTCAAAAGTTCTTCTTCGGAAATGATGTTTATACCAAGACTCTGAGCTTTTGTCAGCTTGGAGCCAGCGGATTCACCCGCAAGAACATAGTCGGTCTTTTTGCTGACTGAGGACGAGGTCTTTCCGCCGTTGTCCTCAATAATTTTTGAAGCTTCTTTTCGGGAAAGCGTGGGAAGCGTACCTGTAAGAACAAAAGTCTTGCCCTCAAACACACCGCCCTGTGCTTTCTTCTGAGAAGGTATCATCTTTAATCCGAGAGATTTAAGTTCTTCGATGAGAGCTTTAGTGCTGTCAAGCGAAAAATACTGTGCCACAGCTTCGCCCATAATACCGCCAAAACCGTCAATAGCTGAAATCTGCTGCGCGTCGGCATTCATGACGTCATCAATTGTTGAAAACGTCTGACAAAGCACCTGAGCCGCTTTCAGTCCGATATGAGGAATACCGAGTGCGAACACGAGGCGGTAAAGCTCGTTATCCTTTGAATTTTCAATCGCCGCGATCAAGTTCTGAGCGGACTTATCTTTCTTTTTATCCAAAGTTAAAACCTGCTCATAAGTGAGTTTATACAGGTCAGCGGACGATTTAACAAGCTCAGCTTCAACAAGCTGTTCCAGCACCGCGGGACCGAGCCCGTCGATATCCATAGCGTCACGGCTGACGAAGTGAATCAGGTGGCGCATAAGCTGAGCGGGGCAGTCGGTGTTAGTACAGCGGATAGCCGCCTCTCCCTCCTCGCGGATAACCTTGCTTCCGCAGGACGGGCAGGTTTCGGGGAAAACAAACGATTCGGAGTCCTCGCAGTGTTCCGCAACCGAAAGTACCTCGGGAATAATATCGCCCGCCTTGCGTATGACGACCTTGTCTCCGACACATATACCCTTTTCGCTTATAAAATCCTGGTTGTGCAGGGTAGCGCGGGAAACAGTTGTACCCGCCAAAAGTACAGGTTCAAAAACTCCTACAGGCGTGAGGACGCCTGTTCTTCCGACATTGATTTCCACCGCTAAAAGCTTGGTAACTTTCTCCTCGGGCGGGTATTTGTAGGCTTCCGCCCAGCGCGGGAATTTCGCGGTTGAACCCAGCTCCTCGCGCATTGAGAAGCTGTCAACCTTTACGACTGCGCCGTCTATGGCGAAAGGATACTCGCCGCGGTTATTGCCGATATTATTAATCTCATCTATTACACTGTCGATATTATCAAATCGTTTGTGGAAAGCAACAGGGAATCCGAGGCTTTCGAGGTAATTCAGCGCGTCAAAATGAGAATTAATCTCCTTGCCCTCAACTTGCTGAATATTGAATACAAAAATGTCCAAATCACGTTCCGCGGTGACCTTGCTGTCCTTCTGTCTGAGTGAGCCCGCCGCCGCGTTTCGGGGATTCTTAAATGTTTTGCCTTCGTTCTCCTCTTGACGTTTGGTGAGAGCGGTAAAGCTCTCAAAGGACATATACACCTCGCCTCTGACTTCAAGAAAGGCGGGAGCGTTTTCTATAACTTTCGGGAGGAATTTTATAGTACGGATATTCTCCGTTATATCCTCTCCTGTTACGCCGTCTCCACGTGTTGAAGCGCGGATAAGCCTTCCGTTCCTGTATTCGACTGACACGGAAAGCCCGTCTATCTTGGGCTCTGTAACATACAGAGGATTGCTTACAACTTCGCGGACTTTGCGGTCAAAGTCCTTTAGCTCCTCAAAGGAAAAGCTGTCGTGCAGACTCTCCATAGGAACGGCATGAACAACGGGAGAGAATTTTTCTCCCGCCTGTCCGCCGACCTTCTGTGTCGGGGAATCGGGCGTTACCAGCTCGGGAAACTGAGCTTCCAAATCCTCGAGTTCTCTGAGCATTTTGTCGTATGTGAAGTCGTCGATTTCGGGAGCGTCATGATTATAGTAAAGGTCGTTGTGATACTTAAGTTGTTTTCTGAGTTCTTCGACTTTTGAAATAGCTTCCAGTAATAACATTAAATCACCTGTTGTTCACTGCTGATGTGCCTTTTTCACGGAGATATGTAGACTCCAAATCTGCAAGGTGGAGCTTCACGGCGAGAGGATATTTCTCATAAGCCTGAGATATAGTATTGCTGTTCTTGTCGCCGAACTCGCCCATATGCCAGCGGATAGCCATGGCCTCGTCGAGCTTGAGACGCATTTTGCGCTCAATGAGGAAAACGGACTTTTCGCCATGACCGTACGGGAACATATCATCAATTGAGTAGTAAGGTACCTTCTCCCATTTTCCTGTTTCCTCGTTCTTGACATTACGGGAGCTTATCTTGTAAAACTGAGCCTTGCACAAATCGTGCAAAAGAGCGCAGATGGCGAAGCTTTCCAGACTGTCCTCTTCCTCGTCAAAGTGTTTTTCAATCATTGTGTTGAATACACTGACAGAGTGCATTACAAGTCCGTGCTCACAAGCGCAGTGATAGCGTGTGCTGGCGGGAGCGTCAAAAAAATCGGTCTTTTCAATCCAATCAAGCAGTTCCGCCGAACCCTCGCGGGTGATGTTCTCGGTATATATCTTAATAAATTCTTCTTTTGGTGTCATAGTTTACCTCACATTAAATCTTCGTCATACACAGCGCGCTCTCCGCCGACAAATTTCGGGCGTGTTCTGGCGCAAATAACGTTAGCGTAACCAATCTTTTTCACTGACAATCTCAGCGGAACGGCAACCTCTTTGAGGTGCATACCTATGAGAGTACCGCCTATATCAATTCCCGCGTCAGCCTTGATGTGCTCAACAAGCACAGGGTCATCAAACCGCTTATAGGCTGTTGTGGCGCTGCTGCCTCCCGCCTTTGGCTGAGGGACAGCGTTGACAATTGTGAGATTGTGTTTTTGCGCGTACTCGCGCTCAACTACCAGCGCTCTGCCCAGGTGTTCGCAGCACTGAGCTGCCAGAAAAATCCCGTAACCCTTTAAATATGGATAAAAGCTGTCATACAGCATTTTGGCGCAGTCAAACTTTGAGTTTGTGCCGATTTGGGAGCCTACCACCTCGCTGGTGGAACATCCCATAACAATAATATCACCTTTCTTGAGCTTCGCTTTTTCCACGAGTTCCTTGAAAGCCGTCAAAATTTGTTCCTGAATTTCTTTGTACATAATAATCACCAAGATATATTATACTATAAAATACAACAAAATAAAAGAGTAAAAACAAAAAAATAAGGGATACCTTGCGGTATCCCAAATTAACCTTATTAATCTGTAGTATAAGGAAGAAGCGCAACCTGACGAGCACGCTTGATGGAAGTAGTGAGCTCTCTCTGGTGTCTTGCGCATGTGCCTGTTACACGGCGGGGTAAAATCTTACCGCGCTCACTCATATAACGGCGAAGACGAGCGATGTCTTTATAATCAATAGTCTCAACCTTATCTACGCAGAAGGCGCAAACTTTTCTGCGACCTTTGCGGCCGCGGATAGGACGATCTGCCATGATTATCTCTCCTTTCAAATATTTAGAAGCTTTCTATATTATTTCAATAGATTTTAAATTAAAACGGTAAGTCATCATCTTCAAGCGAAACTTCCTGGAAATCAGAGCTTGAACCGCTCTGATAACTCGGCGCGGGCTGCACGGGAGCCTGGGGCTGCGCGGGAGCCGCGGGAGCGGAATAAGCCTGGCTGTAACCGCCCTGAGAATCTCTGCGTTCGCCTGTAAAGCTGATGTTATCGGCTACAACCTCTACAACATAGCGGTTTGTGCCGTCCTTAGCCTGATAGGTACGGGTCTGAAGCTGTCCCTCAACCGCGATGAGCGAGCCCTTGCCGAAGTAACGGCATACGAACTCAGCCTGCTGACGCCAGCATACGATGTCGATGAAGTCAGCCTTACGCTCTTCACCGCTTTTGACGTAGCTGCGGTCTACGGCAATTCTGAAGCTTGTAACGCTTACGCCCGAAGCTGTTGTTTTGAGCTCGGGGTCAGCGACTAAACGACCCATTAAAATAACTCTGTTCAACATAAAAATTCATCCTTTCATTCACGTTTAAAAACGTGTGCAAATAAATTATTCGTTTTAGTCTTTCTTGATAATCATAGAACGGAGAACGCCGTCTGTGATTTTGAACACACGGTCAAGCTCCGCGGGGAACTCAGCTTCGGACTCAAAGTTCATGAGTACATAGTAGCCTTCGCTCTCCTTGTTGATAAGATAAGCAAGTCTGCGCTTACCCCATTCATCAACACTCTGCAGAGTAGCGTGCTTCTCGATTAAAGCCTTGAACTTCTCGACAAGAGCCTGAATACCCTCATCACCCTGCTTTAAAGAGAAAATCATTACTGTCTCGTAATTAGCTGTTACTGCCACGTTGAACACCTCCTTCTGGACATAATGGCGGCTAAAAATTTCAGCCGCAAGGATTTTAAATATACCGCGCGGTTATAATAACACACGCTAGCTTTTCTATTCTAACACATAAATCAGATTTGTCAAGTATTTTAATTTCTTCTCCATACAACGGTATCTGCGTTGTAAATAGATGTGACCCATTTCAGGTAAAAAATAAAGTAACGATATGGTAGAATGTTTTTGCCTGCCTTTTCCGTTGCGCTACGCTCCA
>CACZYC010000003.1 GCA_902785365.1 uncultured Ruminococcus sp.
TGGAGCGTAGCGCAACGGAAAAGGCAGGCAAAAACATTCTACCATATCGTTACTTTATTTTTTACCTGAAATGGGTCACATCTATTTACAACGCAGATAAAAATACAAAAAGTTTTCTAAATTCTCTTTTCAAATCTATAATTATGTAGTATAATATACTCTGTATAAATGGGGAAGTATATCCTCTTTTAAAAAGGTGGGGTAAATTATGGCTACCGAGTATTCAGTATCAATTAAAAAGATAATTGATGAACTTTCATTGGAAGCGGTTTATATGCCGTCCGACGCAAGTAAACTGTATATAACAAACAGCAGCGTAAGTCGTCCCGGACTACAGTTGTCGGGTTATTTTGACTTTTTTGATAACACCCGTACATTGGTGTTTGGTAATTCCGAATTATCGTTTTTAGCTCGATTTGGAGCTGAACAGCAGTTCCATGTTTATAACTCCTTGTTTGACTTCGGACCTCCTGCTGTAATAATTGCGCGCAGCTATGAAGCTCCTGACCCAATGCTGAAAGCAGCGGAAAAACATCAGATTCCTATAATGGTATCCGATGACATCACATCAAGCGTTGTAGCCAGCCTTGTTACTTTGCTTAACTCTGAGCTTGCTCCGCGTATTACCAGACATGGTGTTCTTGTGGAGGTATACGGCGAAGGTTGTCTTATTATCGGTGACAGCGGAGTAGGTAAAAGCGAGACTGCAATCGAACTTATCAAGCGAGGACATCGTCTGATTGCCGACGACGCAGTAGAGATTCGTAAAACCAACTCACGCACCCTGATAGGTCAGTCTCCCCAAAATATCCGCCATTTTGTAGAACTAAGAGGCGTCGGAATTATCAACGCCAGAAACCTCTTTGGTATGGGCGCTATCAAGCTAAGCGAAAAAATAGATATGGTTATTAACCTTGAAATATGGGATAAGACCAAAGCTTACGACCGTATGGGACTGGAAAACGAATATCTTGATATTATGGGTATTGATATACCGATTATGACCATTCCCGTAAAACCCGGTCGAAACCTGTCAAATATTATCGAGGTTGCCGCTATGAATAACCGTCAGAAGAAGATGGGCTATAACGCGGCGGAGGATTTGCTTACCAGTTTGGGTATGGAAATCGACGAGGATATGGTAGAAAAACGTGTAATCAATAATTGGGATTAAATTATTTAATTAAAGGATTAATTTATGGATAAATATCAGAAACTTTTTAAGTACTGTGATGAACATGGAATCAAGGCAAAATATGATGTGCCTTTAAGTTCTCTTACAACTTTTAAAATCGGCGGCAATTGCCGTATGTATGTCGAGGCTGAGAATTCATCCCAGGTCAGCAAACTGGTAACTGATTGCAATGCACTTGGAATAAAATACATAGTAATCGGTAAAGGAAGTAATATAGTTGCTAATGATGATGGTCTTGATATGCTTGTAATGAAGCTTACAGGTGATTTAGCTAAGGTTACAAGGCTTGATGACTACACGTTCCATTGCGGTGCAGGTATGTCTTTAGCGGGTTTGTGCCGTGAGGTTGAGAACAACAGCCTTTCTGGACTTGAATTCGCATGGGGTATCCCCGGTTCTGTCGGCGGCGCTGTATATATGAACGCGGGCGCTTACGGCGGTGAAATCAAGGACACAGTATTTTCAGTAACGCATATAGATAAGGACGGTAAAATCGGAACGATTAAATCTGAGAATTTGAAATTCGGATATCGTCACAGTGTATACAAAGAAAACGGATTTACTATTATCGGAGCCACTTTCAAACTAAAGCTTGACAACAGAACGGAAATCCGTAATCGTATGGATGATTATATGTCCCGCAGAAAAGATAAACAGCCGCTTGAGTTTCCGTCAGCGGGCTCTGTGTTCCGCAGACCTGAGGGCAATTACGCGGGAGCGCTGATTGAAAAATGCGGGCTCAAAGGAAAGAAAGTTGGAGGAGCCCAGGTTTCTCCCAAGCACGCGGGGTTTATCGTCAATGTCGGAGGAGCTACCGCAAAGGATGTTAAAGAGCTTGTAAAACTTATTCAGGATACGGTTCAGAACGAAACAGGGTATTATTTAAAGCGGGAGATAATTTTTCTCGATTAAGGAAAGGTTGAGATTATGGAATTTGTAGTTATCACAGGATTGTCGGGAGCGGGAAAGACTTCCGCGCTTCACGCTCTTGAGGATATTGGCTTTTATTGTGTAGATAACCTTCCGAGTAAACTGCTTAACACATTCTATAATCTTTGCGAAACCTCCACGGATGACTCGATGAAGCGTATTGCCGTTGTTATTGACGCGCGCGGAGGTACAAAGCTCAATGACTTTTACTCTGACTTAACAGAGTTTAAACAACAGAGAAAATCTTTTACTTTGATTTTTCTTGACGCGAGCGAGGAAGTTCTTGTTCGCAGGTTCAAGGAAACCAGACGCCGACATCCTTTGGCTGACGCTGTACCCGACAATTCGGTAGAGAGCGCTATCTTGCTCGAAAGCTCATATCTTGAGCCTTTCAAGAAAATAGCCGATTATTCAATTAATACATCCAATGTCACGACTAAGCTGCTTAAAGAAAGAGTTACTCAGTTTTTCCTGGGTTCAAACGAAAAGAGCTTGATTTTGACATTTATGTCATTTGGATTTAAATACGGGTCGCCAAATGACTGTGATTCAATTATTGACGTTAGATGCTTGCCTAATCCTTATTACATACCTGAGCTCAAGGATAAAACAGGAAACGACAGCGATGTACGCGACTATGTGTTCAACTCTGATGATACTAAGGAGTTTTTAAAAAATCTTCTCGGATTTTTTGACTGCGCTGTACCTTTGTATGTTAAAGAAGGCAAAGTCGAACTTGTTGTAGGTGTTGGCTGCACAGGCGGAAAGCACCGCTCGGTTGCAATTGCCGAACATCTAAAAAAATATTTTTCACAAAAGGGTTATAGAGCCTCTGTATATCACAGAGATATAAACAAATAATTATGTCTTTTTCATCTGATGTAAAACTTGAACTTTCAAAAATTTTGTTGGAATCCAAAGAGCAAAAGTATGCCGAGCTTTATGGTATGCTTTTGTTCGCAAGTCGTTTTACATCCAGGGAAATTGTATTTAAAACCGAGAATCGCTACGCGGCTAATGTTTTTGAACAGCTTTTAATGGAGCTTTTCAGCCCTATTATCGAAAAACAATCAGATTTAATCCCGTCAAATACAACTTCGGGTCTTTATAAGATTAAAATGATAATACCCGACGAATGCGAAGCTGTGTTTGAGTTTTTCGGACATAATCATTTTGATATAAATTTAAAAATCAATCGAGCTAATTTAGAGGACGAGAATTTATACAGCGCTTTTTTAAGAGGTGTATTTTTAAGCTGCGGTTCTGTTATGGATCCTCAAAAAGGTTATCACCTTGAATTGATGGTCAGACATAAAGCTTTGTCAGATAATTTATTGCATTTCATAGGTGAGATAGAGGTCTTTTCAGTTAATCCTCGCGTTACTCCGCGCAAAGGCAGTTTTCTGGTCTATATAAAAGGCAGTCATAACATATGTGATTTTCTGGGCTATTTAGGGGCGGGAAACTCTGTATTAAGAATTATAGAGACAACAGCATATAAAGATCTGAAAAATGATTTAAACAGAAGACAAAATTCAGAACTGTCAAATATCAGAAAGCTTGCTGACGCTTCCGCAAAGCAAATAAGAGCAATTAATAAGATTTTCTATTCAGCAGGTTTGGACAGCCTGCCGCCTGAGCTCAAAGAATTTGCTGAAATCAGGCTTGAAAACCCTGAAATGTCCCTAAAGGAATTGTCTGAAAACCTCGGAATATCCCGAAGCGGAGTTAACCACAGAATAGAACGGTTATATAAATTTGCCGATAAACTAACGGAGGATAAGAAAAATGGATGAAAAGCTGACATTTGAAAAAGCAAATGAAAGACTTGATGAAGTTTTAAATAAAATGGAAATTGAAGGTCTTACTTTGGAAGAAACTATGGAATACTATGAAGAAGCGTTTCGTTTGTTTGAGTTTTGCTTTAAACAGCTTAACGACAGTAAGAAAAGAATTATTAACATTAACGAACGTTTAGAAGCGATAGCGAATGAAGGTGAGCTTTTTGAAGAATGATATCGAATTAATTGAAAGCTCTTTATTTTCATATCTTAATAACGACAATGAGCTGATAAATAAACTATTTGATTCAATGCGTTACAGCGTGGATGCTGGCGGGAAACGTATTCGCCCACGTTTTGTGCTTGAGTTTTCGAGGCTTTGCGGCGGTGATGATGATACAGCGTTGCCTTTTGCCTGCGCTTTGGAGTATATTCATACATATTCATTGATTCATGATGATTTGCCTTGCATGGATAATGACGATATGAGGCGCGGCAAACCTTCAAATCATATTGTTTATAACGAAGATACTGCTTTACTCGCGGGTGACGCTCTTCAAAGTCTTGCCTTTGAGATTATGTCTGCTCCCGAAACTGTTGACAGAGCCGGAGCGTCAAAAGCTGTACGCTGTATAAATACACTTGCCTGCTTTTGCGGAGCTAAAGGTATGGTTGGCGGTCAGGTTATTGACCTTGAGAACGAAAAAAAAGAAGCAACATACGAGCAAGTGCTTGAATGTGATGACCTTAAAACAGGCGGGCTTATAAAAGCCGCTTGTGTAATGGGCGCAATCCTCGGCGGCGCTGACGACAGTCAGATTGCTATGGCTGAGAAATACGGAAAATGTATTGGGATTTCCTTCCAGATTATGGATGATATCCTTGATATAACTTCAACCGATGAAGAACTCGGAAAGCCTGTTGGTTCGGATTTAGAAAACAACAAAACAACCTATGTTTCGTTGTTCGGAATAGAAAAATGCAGGCAAATGGTAGATGAGCTTACAGACGAAGCTATTAAAGCTTTGGATTCTTTTGACGATGACAGCACAGCGCTTAAAAATATCGCGTTGAGTTTAGCTAACCGAAAAAAATAAAAGGGGTAAGGATTTATGGATTATAAAATCCTTTCTACAATTAAATCTCCTTCAGATATCAAAAAACTTAGTGACGATGAGCTTTCGACACTTTGTGAGGAAATACGCGAAAAACTGATAGAAGTAGTGTCATTAAACGGCGGACATCTCGCATCTAACTTGGGAATTGTTGAGCTTACAGTTATGCTTCACAAATGTTTTAATTGCCCAAAAGACAGTATTGTATGGGATGTGGGCCACCAAAGCTATGTTCATAAAATGCTGACAGGTCGCTACGACGAGATTGATACAATCCGCAAAAAGGACGGCTTGGCGGGATTTCCGAAGCGGAGCGAGAGTGATTATGACGCTTTTAACGCTGGTCATTCATCAACATCAATCTCAGCGGCATACGGAATTGCCAAAGCAAAGCAGCTCAAGGGAGAACAGTCGTATACCGTTGCTGTTATAGGCGATGGCTCAATGACCGGCGGTCTGGCTTTTGAGGGGCTCAATAACGCGGGCAGGTTCAAAAAGAATTTTATCGTTATTCTCAACGATAATAAAATGTCCATCTCAAATAATGTAGGCGCGGTCGCAAAACATCTTTCCCACATGAGAATTAAACCTGCTTATATCCGCACGAAAAGAAGAACCGAGAAAGTTCTGTCTCATATTCCGCTAATTGGCAAACTTTTCAAAAAAATACTTAAGCGCAGTAAATCAAAACTCAAGAACTTAATATATAAAAACACTTTATTCGATGTGCTCGGATACACTTATCTGGGACCTGTTAACGGTCATGATATGGACGAGCTCAGTAATGCTTTATCACTGGCAAAAAAGATTACCGAGCCTGTACTTGTTCATGTTGTAACTAAGAAAGGCAAAGGTTATGAGCCCGCCGAGCTTCATCCTAAAGAGTTTCACGGAATCGGCAAGTTTGATATAAATACGGGCGAACCGCTTTCCAGTCAACAGGGATTTTCAGCAGTGTTCGCGGACGAACTTTGCCATATGGCTAAGGAAGATAAAAAGATTGTGGCTATCACTGCCGCGATGACGCTGGGCACAGGGTTGTCTGAGTTTTCAAAGAGATACAAGACCAGATTTTTTGATGTAGGTATTGCTGAGGAACACGCTGTTACATTTGCCTGTGGACTTGCCACGAAAGGGATAATTCCGTTTTTCGCGGTTTATTCGACTTTCCTGCAACGCGGTTTTGATCAGCTTATCCATGACGCGGCTATACAGAACCTGCATATCATTCTCGCTGTTGATCGAGCAGGTATCGTCGGTGACGACGGAGAGACACATCAGGGTACTTTTGATGTAAGTATGCTAAACACTATCCCTAATACTACAATTTTCTCACCCTGTTATTTTTCAGAGCTTAAACACTCGCTCAACGCCGCGGCGTATATGTGCAAAGGTTTAGTGTCAGTCAGATATCCAAGAGGCGGAGAATTGTACATTCCCGACGACTATACAAATCAAAGTATTGATTTTGACCTTTACGGCGATGAAGACGCGGGAATAACGCTCGTTACATACGGAAGATTATTCTCTTTTGCATGCAAAGCCAAAGAAGCGCTTGCCAAAGAAGGCATAAATATAAATATTGTAAAACTATGCAGAATCAAGCCGATAGACCCTAAAGCAGTTGAACTTGCGTCAATGAGTAAAAGAATTTTTTTCTTTGAGGAAAGTCTCGTTGCGGGTGGAATTGGTGAATCATTTGGCTACGAGCTTAAAAAGACAGGCAAAACTTTCTTCTATAAAATTCATGGTATTAAAGATCGGTTTGTGCGTCATGAAACAGTGCTTGAAGCCTTGAGTGAGCTGAAGCTTGACGACAAAGGTATGGTAAAAATCATTAAGGAAAACATATGAAAAAACGACTGGATATTCTTGTAACGGAGCGGGGTATTGCCGAAAGCCGTGAAAAAGCCAAAGCTGTTATAATGGCTGGCGAAATATACGTCAATAACCAAAAAGCCGATAAGGCGGGGCAGTCATATAACGAAGACGTAAATATAGAGTTCCGCGGAAAAAAACTTAAATACGTAAGCCGCGGGGGACTTAAACTTGAAAAAGCCGTTAAGGAATTTGCTATAGATCTGAACGGTAAGACAACAATGGATATAGGAGCCTCAACTGGAGGATTTACCGATTGTATGCTCCAAAACGGAGCTGAAAAGGTGTATTCCATTGATGTCGGATACGGTCAGCTCGCATGGAAATTGCGCAATGACAGCCGTGTAATTAATCTTGAACGCACAAATATGCGTAATGTTACAGCTGAACAGGTTCCCGATAAAATTGATTTTTTTTCAATTGATGTCAGTTTTATTTCCTTAAAACTGCTTCTTCCGATTGCGTATAAGCTTTTGGCTGATGACGCAGAAGCTGTATGTCTGATAAAACCTCAGTTTGAAGCAGGCAGGGAAAAGGTCGGTAAAAAGGGAGTTGTTAGAGATCCCGCTGTCCATATAGAAGTTGTAGATAGTATTTATAATTTTTGTTTAAACAACGGTTTCAGTATTTTAGGACTTGACTTTTCGCCCGTTAAAGGTCCTGAGGGGAATATAGAATACCTTATTTATCTAAAAAAATCTGACGAACCTCAGTCCTTTATAAGCTTCACACCTGAAGAACTCGTTGAAAAATCACATTTAGAACTGGATAGATAATAATGAAAATAGCTTTAATTGTTAATAAGGATAAAGAAAAAGCCATATTTGCCGCGTCTCAAATTTCAAAGTTGCTGACCGAAAACGGCGCTGAAATTATTGTAGATAAAGTGCACGATGAGCTTTTTAAAGAATGCGACGTCGCTATTACGGTCGGCGGTGACGGCACAATCATTCATTCCGCTAAACACGCCGCAAAATACTCAAAACCTATGATAGGCGTCAACGTAGGCAGATTAGGCTTTGCCGCTGAAGTTGAGCCTGATAATATTTTTGATTTAAAACGTATTTTAGTTAAAGATTATAAAATTCAGAATCGTATGCTTTTGGACGTTTCTGTAAGGCATATAAACGGAGAAGTCGAAAACTATCTCGCTGTTAATGACGCGACTATTTCACGAGGGCAGCTCTCGCGCATCATAGATATTTTTGTGTCACTTGATAATTCTCCGATATCAACATATATGGCGGACGGCATTCTTTTTTCGACGCCAACAGGTTCCACTGCTTATTCACTATCTGCGGGCGGACCTGTGATTTATCCCGAGATGAATTGTATTCTTCTTACACCAATATGCCCTCACTCGTTGATTTCCCGTTCGGTTGTATTCGACGGAAATGCTGTGTTGACGGCAAAAGTTAAAGTAAATGATAATAAGCCCGCTTTGCTTTCAATTGACGGAGAAAAAAATGTAAGTATTTATCCCGACGATTTGATTACAATTAAGAAATCCGAGAAAAGCTTAAAGCTGATTAAGCTGTATGATCGAAATTTTTATCAGCATCTTAATGAAAAACTAAAGGAGAGAAAATCCTGATGAAAACACGCAGACAAGCTACTATTCTTGACTTAATAAATGAATACTCCATTGAAACCCAGGAGGAACTCCTTACTCGGTTAAAAGAAAAAGGGTATAACGTTACACAGGCGACTGTATCGCGTGATATTAAGGAGCTTAGGCTTTTAAAAACTCTGTCTAATGACGGTAAATACAGATATACTTCATCGGCTAAGAGCAATTCCGACGGGAACGGCGGATTAAACGGTTTTATCAATAGCTCGGTTATATCAGTTAAATCCGCTCAGAATATAGTTGTAATAAAGACTTTAGCCGGTATGGCCAACGCGATTTGCGCTTCTATTGATTCCTATGAACATAAAGGTATTGTAGGCACTCTGGCGGGTGACGACACTATTTTTATTGTTTGCTCAGACAATAATCAAGCGGATGAATTTGTATTTGAAATACATAAGTATTTGTAAGGGAAACTATGCTTAATTCACTATATATCGAGAACATCGCTGTAATCGAAAAAACAGATATAGAGCTATACCCCGGGCTGAATATACTAACGGGCGAGACCGGCGCGGGAAAAAGTATTGTAATTGACGCTATTAACGCGGTTATGGGACATCGTACCAGTAAGGAGATTATCCGTAACGGCGCTGATAACGCTACTGTTTTCGCTACTTTCAGCGATATCAATGAAATTGTAAAGAATAAATTACTTGAAAACGGCTATACGCTTGAGGACGATGAACTTGTTATCAGCCGCACACTTTCACAGACAGGGAAGAACACCTGCAGAATAAACGGCAGACCCGCTAACGTCTCTTTTTTGCGTGAGCTCGGACTTAACCTTATAAACATTCACGGACAGCACGAGAGCTATGAGCTGTTTTCTCCGGACACGCACATTACATATATTGACAATCTCGCTGATAATTCCGGGCTTTTGAAAGAGTATAAAGCTCGGTTTGATGAGTATAAAACACTTTCAAAAGAGTATGACGAGTTTATTAGAAGCGAAGAAAACAGAGAACAGAGAATAGATTTGTTATCTTATCAGGTTAGCGAATTAGAAGAAGCCGACATCTCTCTTGGCGAGAGAGATGCTTTGTCTGACGAGAGACGTGTACTTATGAACGCTGAGAAAATCACCTCCGCTCTGCACAAAGCTAAAGAACATCTTGACGGCAATAACGGCGCGGGAGCTGTTGATATCCTGGATGACGCTGTAACTTCTCTGCAAAAAGCCAGCGGCTTAAATCCTTCATTTGAATCTATTTTCAACCGCCTTAATGATTTGTATTACGAGGTTCAGGACGTTGGAAATGATATATCGCTGGCAATAGACGAAAGCGAAGAAAATCCGTATAGACTTGAAGAAATCGAAGAAAGACTTGACTTGCTTAACAGACTTTCCCGAAAGTACGGAAAAACCGAGGAGGATATGCTTGCTTTTCTTGACAACGCAAGAGCTGAATTGGTTAAGCTCCAAATGTTTGACGAGAACGCTAATGAATTAAGACAAAAGTGTTTAAACGCCAAGGATATGACTCAGAATGTTGCCGATAAACTGACAAAAAGCAGAAAGGATACGGCGCGCGACTTCGAAAACAGAGTAAAAAAAGAAATGAACTTTCTTGATATGCCGGGCGTTGAACTTGTAGTTTCTCATACTAAAACAGAACTGAAAGAGAATGGACAGGATCAGATAGAATTACTTATCTCCGCAAACCCGGGTGAAGCGCCTAAGCCTGTCGCTAAAATCGCTTCGGGAGGAGAGTTGTCCCGTATGATGCTGGCTATAAAAACTGTTCTGGCATC
Source organism: uncultured Ruminococcus sp. (assembly GCA_902785365.1). GTDB lineage: Bacteria > Bacillota > Clostridia > Oscillospirales > Acutalibacteraceae > Ruminococcoides. Next base: position 10,288 of record CACZYC010000003.1, read on the forward strand.
AACAGATGTTATCGATACTCTCATTTTTGATGAAGTGGATACGGGTGTTTCCGGATCCGCGGCGCAAAAAGTCGGGTTGAAGCTCAAAGAAGTTTCTGAATCCCGTCAAGTTATTTGTGTAACTCATCAGGCTCAGATAGCGGCTCTCGCGGACAGTCATTTTCTTATTCAAAAGAATGTGCGCGGAGGAAGAACTTTTACTGAGATTAATCTTCTCGATACGAACGGCCGTCTGAGTGAACTTGCCCGAATTCTTGATGGTGTCAACGTTACCGATACGGCATTAGCTCACGCTCGAAAACTGATGGATTATAATAATTAGGATTGAAATAAATGAAACAATGGTCAGTTGAAAAACTGAATAAGGATAACGCCAAGTACCTAGGCGAAAAATACGGATTATCTCCAATAGTATCAGCTTTGCTGGATATCAGAGGTATTACCTCCGAGCACGATGTGCAAAATTTCCTTTATGAAAACAGCTCGATAGATAACCCGTTTGAGCTCAAAGATATGGATAAGGCAGTCGAGCGTATTGTTTCCGCTGTTGAAAACGGCGAAAAAATCTGTGTATACGGCGATTTTGACGCTGACGGAGTTACCGCAACGGCACTATTATACTCTTATCTTGAAACTCTCGGCGCCAATGTTATGTATTATATACCTGACCGTGAAAGCGAAGGCTATGGTATTCACAAAAGCGCGCTGGACGTATTAAGCTCGGACAATGTTGAATTGATTGTTTCTGTAGATACGGGTATTTCCGCCGTAGAGGAGATAAGTTACGCAAAAACTCTCGGGATTGATACGGTAGTTACTGACCATCACGTCCCGGGAGAAGCAAGCTTACCTGACGCATTTGCTGTGGTTAATCCTCATCGTGAGGACTGTGGCAGCAGATTTAAACAAATTTCGGGCGTAGGAGTTGCTTTTAAACTTGTCTGCGCTATTGAAGGCGAGTATGCCGACGTGGATATGCTCCTTGATAATTATTCAGACCTTGTTTGTATCGGTACAATCGGCGATATAGTTCCTCTTGTTGATGAAAACCGAGTGTTTGTCAAACGTGGTCTTGAAATAATCAACAACGGCGATCGCGCAGGTATTCGCGCTTTGATCGAGGTGTCGGGGTTAAAGGACAAGCAGGTTACCTCAGGAAGCGTCAGTTTTACGCTTGTACCCAGAATTAACGCTGTCGGCCGTCTTGGGCTTTCAAAGGACAGCGTCGCACTGTTATTGACTGAGAATTATGAAGAAGCGTTAGAGATTGCTCAGAAATTGTCCGATGATAATTCTCAGCGGCAAAAGATAGAAAAAGATATTTTATATCAAATTAATAAAACGATAGGAAAGAACCCTTCACTTGTTCAAGACAGAGTTATAGTTATTGACGGAGAAGGTTGGAAAAAAGGCGTAATCGGAATAGTTAGTTCCAGAATTAAAGAAATTTACGGGAAGCCTTGTATTATTATTTCTCGTGAAGGAAACGAAGCAAACGGCTCAGGCAGGTCTGTGGAAGGCTTTGACTTATGGTCTGCTGTTAATTCGTGCTCTGATATTCTAACCCACTTCGGCGGTCATACTATGGCTTGCGGATTAGGAATTGAATGTGATGATATTGACACTTTCCGCAGACGTGTAAATGAGTACGCTGCAAATCTAGACGATATTCCTTACAATAAACTGAAAATCGACTGCAAGCTTAACCCTCAGTATGTTGATATCGATGTAGCGCGTGACCTTACCGCGCTTGCTCCTTTCGGAGCAGGTAATCAGACTCCTGTTTTTCAGCTGAGTAATCTGAGAGTCTCAGGTATTACCCCTATAAAAAATGACTCTCATTTAAGAATATCATTCTTTTTTAAGGGTAAATATATTAACGCGATAAAATTTAAGTGTTCTTCAAGAGAGTTTCCCTATAAAATCGGTGATATTGTAGATATTGCCGTTACTCTTGACATCAGTGAATATCACGGAAACGAAAACCTTTCAATTATTATCAAGGATATTAAGTTTTCCGATTTGGATTATACAGACTATATCTCAAGCAACAGGATTTTTGAAAGCTTTTGCAGGGGAGAGTTTGTCCCGTATAGTGCTCTTATTTCAATTTTACCCGACCGTTCTGACTTTGCCGTTGTATACAGAGCGCTAAAAAACGCAGACAATACTGATAATATTCCGTTAGATGTATTTACGCATAATCTTAACAGTGATATTACATACGGAAAAGTCAAAGTTATACTTGAAGCTATGAATGATTTAGGTCTGATAGCTTTCTATGAGGATACAAAAAAATGTTTGGTTAAATTGCTTAACGTAAATTCTAAAGTTAATCTTGAAGACGCTGAAATAATTAAAAGTTTAAAGGAGGTGTGTCAGAATGAGCAAGTATGATGATGTTGTTCATTATCAGGACTTTGATGAACTGATGGAAATTATCAGGAAAAGCAACAATAATTACGACGTCAAAAAAATCCAGAAGGCATATAATATTGCCGAAAAAGCTCACGGTGACCAGCGACGTATTTCCGGTATACCATTTATTCTTCATCCTACCTCGGTAGCGTGTATTATTGCCGGCTGGGGTATGGACACCGACTGCATTCTGGCAGCTCTTTTACATGATGTTGTCGAGGACACCGACTATACAACTGAGTTTATTCGCAAAGAATTCAGCAAGGACGTCGCGAATATAGTTGACGGTGTTACAAAAATTTCAAAGATTAAGCTTTACAGCCGTGAAGAACAACAGGCTGAAAATGTCAGGAAAATGCTCATAGCAATGTCTAACGATATTCGTGTTATTATCGTTAAGCTTGCCGACCGCCTTCACAATATGCGTACAATCGAGTGTATGCCAGAGCAGAAACGACGTGATAAATCCCGCGAGAATATGGAGGTTTTTGCGCCGATAGCTCACCGCTTAGGTATGACCGCGGTAAAAGAAGAACTGGAAGACTTGTCTCTCAGGTATCTTGATCCCGTTGCGTATAGTGAAATTGAACACGCTTTGTTGCTCAAGGAGGGTGAAAGAGATAAGTTCATCGAGCGTAAGAAAAAGGAAATCGTAAAAGCCTCAAAAATGAATCACAATAAGATTTCCGTTTACGGCAGAGTTAAGAGTATAAACAGTATCTATCGCAAGACATATCTCAGAAATAAAACAATTGACCAGATTTATGATTTCTTTGCTTTGAGAATAATTGTTGACGAAATAAAGGATTGTTACAACATCCTCGGCGTTATCCACGATTTGTATACACCTATTCCTAACAGATTCAAAGATTATATTTCCACTCCCAAACCTAATATGTATCAGTCGCTTCATACCACTGTTATTGATAACGAAGGTATACCGTTTGAGGTTCAAATCAGAACGTGGGAAATGCACAACACTGCCGAGAACGGAATCGCCGCGCACTGGAAGTATAAGCTCGGCTTTACAAAAATCCTCAATAATAAGAAGGCTCGTGAGCTTGACGAGAACATCAACAGAATCAAGGATATTCTTGCGGCTCAGATTGATACTGACGATAATACCGATATTATCAGAAATATTCGTAATGACTTTGCTCAGCGAGAAGTATATGTATTTTCTCCTAAAGGCGATGTATTCAATCTTCCTGAGGGTGCTACTGTTATCGACTTAGCCTACCTGATTCATACCGAAGTCGGCAATCATATGGTAGGCGCCAAAGTCGACAAGCGTATTGTTCCCATTGATTATAAGCTCAATACCGGAGAAATTTGTGAAATCCTTACTCAGAAGGACAGCCACCCCAGACGTGACTGGATTGAAATTTGTAAAACCTCGTCTGCACGTTCCAAAATCAGACAATGGTTTAAACGTGAAAAGCGCGATGAGAATATAATCGAAGGCAAAACTATGCTTGAGCGTGAGCTTAGGCACAGCAATATTGTGCTTGACGACGAACAGCTTGAGGAATTGCTCAAGTTTATGTTGAAGAAAAACAAGTTTAATACCGTTGAGGATTTATATGCGTCAATTGGTTACGGAGGTATACAGCTATGGAAGGTTATGCCTCGTATCCGTGAGGAGTATAACGCTAAGTTCAAAGACGAGGATGAAGCACCCGCCTCTATTTCTCATAAACCGAAAAACAGACAGAGCAGCATAAAATCAGGCGTTGTTGTCGAAGGTATGGAGGACTGCCTGATTAAGTTTTCACATTGCTGTAATCCGCTTCCGGGTGATGAGATAATTGGATATATCACCAGGGGCTTCGGCGTTTCTATACACAAGCGCAATTGTCCCAATATTCCCGTTGATATCTCGAAGGCGGAAGAGCCTGAGCGTTACGTGAATGTGCGATGGGAAGATGAGGTTCAGGACAGCTTCCATTCTACATTGGAAATTATCTGCGTGGACAGAACAGGTCTTCTTGCCGATGTTACTATTGCTTTGTCATCAATGAGGATTTTTATTCACACATTGAATTCCCGACAGATTAACAACGGTCAGGCTATTGTTACCGCAACAATTGAGGTTCAGAATCGTGAACATCTTGATACTGTTATCAAACGTCTTGAGGCTATCAGGGATGTAATTTCAATAAGAAGATTTTAGCGAGGAATATATGAGAGTAGTTTTACAGCTTGTAAATAACAGCAGTGTAGATATAAACGACAAGACTGTCGCGTCAATCGAAAAAGGCTTTCTATTGCTGCTGGGAGTAAAAAACGGTGACACTGAAGCCGACGCTGTCAAACTCGCGAAGAAAATTTCAGTACTGAGGATTTTTACCGACGAGAACGACAAAATGAATCTTTCATTAAGCGATGTAGGCGGCACTGTGATTGTTGTATCAAATTTTACCTTGTACGCTGATTGTTCGCACGGCAGACGTCCAAGCTTTATAAATGCAGCTCGTCCTGAGGTTTCCGAGCCTTTATATGAGTTTTTTTGTAACGAAATGCGTAAAAACGGAGTCGATGTTCAAACGGGAGAATTCGGTGCTGATATGCAGGTGAATCTCTGTAATGACGGACCAATAACGCTTGTAATCGATTCGGAGGACTTAAAATGATAGATATTAAATGTGTAACTGTCGGTCCTGTAATAACAAATTGTTTTCTTCTGACAGATGAAGCTACAAAAGAAATGGCTGTTGTTGATCCAGGGGATAAGAGTGATGCACTTATAAACGAAATTAACGCTTCCAAGGGTAAATTAAAATATGTTATTCTTACTCACGGGCATTATGACCATATTGGATACGCAAAACAACTGGCGGATATGTTTCACGCAAAAATTATATGCGGAAAGAATACAAATAAGTTTTTATGCGATAATTTTTTGAATCATTCCGCATATCACCCCGATATCCCTGATATTCAGCCGTTCAACGGTGATATACTGCTCAGTGACGGTGATACTTTTAGTCTCGGTGAAACTAAATTTAAGTATAAATATACTCCCGGTCACACAATTGACTCCGGTTGTTATATTTTTGATGACAATATTATAGCGGGGGATACTCTTTTTCGGGATAGCTACGGCAGGACTGACTTGCCGACAGGCGACGACACTCAAATGATTGAATCCATACGCAGATTAAAAAATCTTGAAGGGGATTATAATGTATTTCCGGGACATGGTTATATGACAACTCTTGAACGTGAGAGAAAACATAATCCGTTAATGAGCAGGGTTTAATATGAATTTATATATTAATCATGCTTTTCATTATGAACTCGAAAATCTTACAAGGCTTTTTTACCCGAACGAAAAGATAACTGTTATAAAAAATTCCGACGTTTTCGATGAACCCTACATAAAAGCTTTCAGAAATGATAGTCTCTTTGTAGAAGTGAAATGTGGTGATTTTTGTGAGAGCTCTTCAGCTTCGGTTTCTGATGATGTTGAAGACGAGCGTATGCTTTGTGAGCTTTTGTACAAAATTCTCTGCAAACTTACTGATGTTACGCCTCCTTGGGGAATGATTACAGGCGTCAGACCTGTAAAACTCTATCGTAATTTGATTAATTCATTCGGCAAGGATTATGCTGACATTTATTTCAGAGAAAAGCTTTTTGTAAATAATGAAAAGTTAACTCTTACCCAAACAACTGAAAAGATAGAGAAGAAGTTTATTGACTTATCTAAGAAAGACTCATTCAGTTTGTATATTGCTATACCGTTTTGTCCTACGCGTTGTTACTATTGTTCTTTTGTTCAAAGCTCAATAGAACGCTCCAGGCACCTTGTAGAACCTTATGTGGAGCTTTTATGCGAGGAAATAAAACATACGGCAAAGATTGCGTCAGATTTAAACTTGCGACTTGAAACAGTCTATATGGGCGGAGGAACACCCACAACTCTTTCACCTGAACAAATGAACAAGGTTTTATCTGTAATAAATAACAGCTTTGATATGACTGCTTGTCGGGAGTTTACTGTAGAAGCAGGTAGACCTGACACAATTACTTTAGATAAACTTAATTCTATTTTAGAAAATAAAGTTGATAGAATTTCAATAAATCCGCAAACGTTAAACAACAGCGTCCTTGAAGCTATAGGTAGACGTCATACTGCAGAACAAACTATCGAAGCTTTTGAGCTTGCAAGAAAAGTCGGGTTTAATAACATTAACACTGACTTGATCGCGGGACTTCCGACAGATACATTAAATAGCTTTAAGTCCACGCTTAACAGGATAATTGAACTTAATCCCGAATGTATTACTATTCATACTTTGTCTATGAAACGAAGCGCGTCGCTTACTCAGAACGGTTCAACTATCAACCGCGAGGACGCTGTAAGAACCGCTGAAATGTTATCTTTTTCAAACGACGTTCTGGCGCTTAACGACTATTTGCCGTATTATTTATACCGTCAGAGCAGAATGATTGGAAACCTTGAAAATACCGGCTGGTCAAAAAAAGGATTTGAAAGCTTGTATAATATCTTTGTTATGGATGAAACTCACACAATTCTCGGTTGCGGAGCCGGCGCTGTAACTAAACTAAAGCGCTATGGCGATACTTATTTGGAGCGTATATTCAACTTTAAATACGCGTATGAATACATTGACAGATTTGATGAAATCCTTACCAGGAAGAAATCTATCTGTACATTTTACGACAATTGCTGATTGATATTTTATTATCATGATGATATAATTATCTAAAATTTACGAAAGGAAGTTATCACTATGGCAATTTTTGACGATGTAGTAGTTAACGCAAAAACAGCTGCTTCGGCAGTATCAAAAAAGGCGGGGGAGCTTTATGATTTAAGCAAACTCCGCATTACACTTGCAAGCCTTCGTTCTGAGCTTAACAAGCTGTATCAGACTTTGGGAGAAGCTGTTTATAATGAATCAGCGGCGGAGGAAGTTGAGGCAATTAAATTAGAGATTTCCGAAACAAAAAAGAATATTCTTGAGGTAGAGAAAATTTTACTTGCTTCAAGAAGCACCGTTAAGTGCCCGCGGTGCGGACAGAAGCTCAACAAAAACGCTGCTTACTGCTATGTTTGCGGAGCTGAAATCCCTAAGGAGCCTAAGCCTGCTTGCGTTAAATGCGGCGCGGAGTTAATTGACGGCGCGGCTTTCTGCTATAAATGCGGAGCAAAAGCTGAGAATAAAGCTGAAGAAAAGCCCGAAGAAAAAACTGAAGAGTAACACAGGTGATTTAGCTTGGCTAAAAAATATAACGCGATAGAGAACTCCAAAAGCGACGCGTCCGCCACTTTTCTGAAGGGCGCTGCGGTTTTAACCGTTAGTATGGTTATCGTTAAAATATTTGGTTTTGTCGATAAAATACTGCTCAGCAACCTTTTTTCGTATTTCGGCGACAGTTACGCCGCTTTTGGAACAGGTTTATACAACAACGCGTATGAAATTTATATTCCTATTTTTACCGTTGCGACTGCGGGTTTCCCTATCGCTATATCCAGATTAATCTCAGAGAGCATTTCCGAAAAGCGTTATAAAGACGTCAAACAGATTTACAAGGTAAGCATACCGTTCTTCGCTGTAATGGGAACGTTATGCTTCCTCATAATGTTCGGCGGCAGCTTTTTGTATGTTCAGACAATTAAATCTCCCTATTCCTTATACGCTATGCTTATGCTGTCGCCCTCTATTCTTGTAGGATGCTTTGTGTCTATTTACAGAGGATATTTTGAAGGACAGCGCAATATGGTTCCTACCGCTGTATCAGAGATATTTGAAGCTGGAGGAAAGCTTGTTTTCGGACTTCTTATTGCTTTTCTTGTGCTTAAAATCGGAAAAGACCAGTACGAAAGCACAGGTTCTGTATTTGGTATGACTTTTGGCAGCGGCGGAAGAGAAGAAGCCTACAACACTATTATGGCTTTCTCTGTCGCGGGCGCAATAGCGGGAATTGTACTTGGAAGCTTGGTTTCCTTGATTTATTTGATTATCCGCTATAAAGTCGGCGGCGACGGTATTCCCAAGGAATATCTTGAAAAGTCTATTGATGCTCGCGGTAAAAAAGAAATTTTTATTACAATTGTAAAAACCGCTATTCCGATAGGGCTCACTGCTCTCGCTATGAACATAGGAACGTTCTTTGACTCTCTCATCATCCAAAATGTATTACATAGCCTTGCGCAAACCAACGGTAAGGAAATTGTAGACCAATATAAAGCAATGGGCGTCGATTTGTCTGAATCTCTTAAACAAGATACAATTCATACTACGCTTTGGGGATGTTACGGAGCGGCAACCCCGCTTATGCAGCTTGTTACAGCTGTTACACAGGTGTTTGGTACTTCCGCTATGCCTAACGTTACCAGTGCGTGGACTAAAGGCAATAAAGCTGAACTAAAGACCTCAATAGAAACCGTAATCAGACTCACTATGATATTTGCGCTTCCCGCGTCATTCGGATTGGTTGCGCTGGCGAATCCTATAATGGATATCGTATACGTAAGCAACACTCAGGCAGTAATCGGAGCGCAGGTTCTTATAGTCATGGGTTTTGCCGCTTTGGTTATCGCTTGCGTAACACCTATATGTTCAATGCTTCAGGGAATAGGCAAGGTAAGAATTCCTCTTTATCTCTTTTCTATCGGAATTGTGATAAAGGTTGTTTCGACATTCCTGTTCGTAAGAATCCCGTCTATAAATATTCAGGGCGGCTCGGTAGGTTCGCTGGTATCTCATTTATTTATTCTTATTACCGCGATATACCTGCTTGTGAAACATTCTAAGGTTATGCCGAATTTTGTTTCAACAGTAATCAAGCCTGCGATTGCAGCGGCTTTGAGCGCTGTCGGAGCGTATTTCTGCTATATGTTTATTTCAAATTACATCCTTATGATACCTGCGACATTGATTTCAATTTTACTTGCGGGAATTATATATGTTACATTCTTGTTAATTTTACGCACATTTACAAGAAATGAGCTTAAATTTCTGCCAAAAGGTGAAAAAGTTGTAACTATACTTGAAAAATACCATCTTATAAGGTAAAATACTCAATGCTGATGGGCGATACAGAGTTTATGAGGTGATTTTCAAGTGGATTTCATCAACAAAAAATCTTACGATTTTGATGATTTAATTGAGATTATGAAATACCTCAGAGCTCCTGACGGTTGTCCTTGGGACAGAGTGCAGACGCATGACAGTATTCGTTCTAATTTCATCGAGGAAACATACGAAGTTATTGAAGCAATTGATAACAACGATAATGAATTGATGAAAGAAGAACTCGGAGATGTTTTGCTTCAGGTAGTTTTTCACAGCGAAATGGCTGCCGAGGAAAACGCCTTTGATATTAACGATGTCATAAATGATGTCTGCAAAAAGCTTGTTATTCGTCATCCTCATGTTTTTGGTGATGTAAAAGCCGAGAACAGCGATGAAGCTTTAAAAAGCTGGGATGACGTCAAGATGAAAACTAAATCACAAAAGAGTCAGAGCGAAGCTATGGACAGTGTATCCAAAGCGTTGCCGTCCTTAATGAGAGCTGAGAAGATTCAGAAAAAAGCCGCTAAGGTTGGATTCGACTGGGATAAAGCAGAAGACGCTATGGATAAAATACCCGAGGAGTTTTCCGAGCTTAAACAGGCGATTGTTCAGGGTGATCAGGCTCATATTTCTGAGGAGCTGGGCGACTTGCTTTTCTCGGTTGTTAATGTTTCTAGATTTTTGAAAGTTGACAGCGAAAAAGCTCTCTATGACGCTTGTGATAAGTTTACCAATCGTTTTAAAGCCCTTGAAACATTAGCGCAAAGCAGAAATATTGATATAAAATCTGCTGATATTGATGAACTTAATTCCCTATGGGATGAAGTTAAATAAATTTTTTGGAGGAATAAAACTATGAACAAAACAGAATTAATTGCTGCAGTTGCAGACGCTACAGGTATTTCTAAGAAAGACGCAGAGAAGGCAGTTTCCGCTACAGTTGATACAATCGTTGACGCTATTGCAAAGGGCGACAAGGTTCAGCTCGTAGGCTTTGGTACATTTGAGCAGCGTCAGAGAAACGCTCGCACAGGTGTTGACCCCAGAACAGGCAACAAGATTGAGATTGCTGCTTCTAAGGTTCCCGCTTTCAAAGCAGGTAAAGCTTTTAAGGACGCTGTTAACAAATAATTTAATTTTTCTTTGGAGCTGTTCTTTTTTTGAACAGCTCTTTTTTCCTTTGAAAAGGTGATAATATGAGACTTGACAAATATTTGAAAGTATCCAGAATAATCAAACGCAGGACAGTTGCTAACGAGGCTTGTGACGCGGGCAGAGTTATAGTTAACGGTAAAGTCGCCAGAGCTTCTTATAACGTCAAAGTTGATGATATTATTGTTATCAACTTCGGTACTCGTGATTTAAAAATAAAGGTAACAAAGCTTAACGAGCACGCTACTAAGGATAACGCCTCTGAAATGTATACGATAGCAACATAATATTATTATTTCCTCCATATAATTAAAGGAATACGGAGGGAATAAATATGACAGAAAATAATAAGCAGCACAGTATTATACTTGATAACCGAAAAAAACTTTGTGTAACCGGAGCTGAGGATGTTTTAGGGTTTAACGAAGAAGTTGTCAATGTAAACACAACACTTGGGAATCTTATCGTAAGAGGTTCTTCACTTCATATCAACAAGCTCAGTCTTGAAACAGGCGAAGTGGAAATAGATGGTATTATCAACTCTTTGCAATATAACGAGTCCAAGTCGTCTAAATCAATAATGCAAAGGCTGTTTAAATAATGGAGTTTACACTCTTTGATTTAATTTTTGCTTTTGGTGTATCTCTTTTATTCGGTATAGTATTAGCTTTTGTATATGAGCCTTTCAGGCTTTTCCATAAAATCGGATTTTCAAAACCGATTCATTATTTTGTCAGCGATTTCATCTATATGATAATATTTGCTGTTTTAACGTATTTTTTGTGCCTTGTGCTTTTGGAAGGCAGCGTAAGGATATTTCTAATATTCGGTGAAATACTAGGTTTTACACTGTTTTATATAATTGTTCGCCCTATTTTGGACAGAATTTACAATCCTATTATTAAATTTTCAAAAAAATTTGCGTTTAGACTATTGAAAATAACACGAAAAGTAATGTATAATGTATACAGAATAATCGGAAATATGTTTTGCAATATTAAATGTAAGGTAATGAATAATGTTTGGAAGAAAGAAAAAGGCTCCCGAAATTCAAGAGGAGCAGGGAAACATAAAAGAAATAAAAACAAAAAAGAAAAAGCTTAACAAAAAGTTTCTTCTTTTATATATAGCCGGTTTTGTGTTTTTGCTTTACGCGTCTTACACAATTATCAGTCAGAGCGTTAAAATCAATTCAAGACGAGAAGAACTGGATTCTCTGAAACACCAAATTGAGATTGTTGAAATTCAAAACGAATATCTTGAAACCGTAAAGAATTACAAAGACGATGATTTGAGTGAGTATATAGAGAATATTGCTCGCGAGGATTTAGATTATGTAAAGAACGGAGAAAGAGTATTTGTAAATATCTCCGGAGATTAATAAATGGGTAACGATAATATTTTAGAAATTAATTCAATTGCGGAAGGCAAAGTTTCGGGAATTACAAAGTTCGGAGCTTTTATTGAGTTGCAGAACGGACAAACTGGTCTCGTTCATATCTCTGAGGTTTCTCATACATTTGTTAATGATATTAACGATATACTGAAAATCGGAGATGATGTAAAGGCTAAAGTCATTTCTGTTGATAACGGAAAGATTTCGCTTTCGATAAAACAAGCACAGCCTAAACCGGAACGTAAGCCTAAACCCAAGGCTAACAGACAACCTTACGTTCCTGCCGAACCCGTTACAAGTCCCGGAAGTTATGAGTGGCAGAGCGAGCTTAAGTCAGAACCGTCTTCTTTTGAGGATATGTTGTCATCATTTAAGAGAAGAAGCGAGGACAAGTTCTCGGATTTGAAACGTTCGTCTGGTGAATCCCGCGGTTACAGCCGTCGAGGTCACGGCTCAAAAAAGTAAATTGATCAGCTGTCGCTTTTGCGGCAGCTTTTATTAAATACTATATTATTAACGGAGAATTATATGTATGAATTAAGATTTGCCGCTCCTTGTCTTTTCGGGCTTGAGGGATTTTGTGCCAATGAGTTGAGATACAATGGTTTCAATAACGTTATTGCCGAGAACGGCAGAGTGTTGTTCAGCGGCGATTTTAACGATTTGGCAAAGGCGAATATAACATCTCGCTATGCTGAAAGGATAATGATTTTACTCGCTGAGTTCGAGGTGTTCAGCTATGATGAATTGTTTGAAGGTGTAAAATCTGTTGAGTGGGAAAAATGGATTAATAAGTATGATTCCTTTCCTGTTCAGGGGAGCTGTCTCGATTCTCAGCTCCAATCTGTATCGGATTGTCAAAAAATAATAAAAAAATCTGTTGTGGAGCGCTTATCTTCAAAATACGGAATAAAATGGTTTGATGAAAGTGGTGCTGTCCATCAAATTAAGTTTTTAGTATTTAAAAATAGAGTAAGCATAATGCTGGATACTTCAGGCGAAGGACTTTATAAAAGGGGATACAGGGCAGATGCTAACGACGCTCCGATTAAAGAAACATTAGCGGCGGCTTTAGCTGAATTAGCGCGAGTTCGATCCAACCATTTTGTTGTTGACCCGATGTGCGGAAGCGGTACTATTCTTATAGAATCTGCTATGAAAGCGTTGAAGATAGCTCCGGGGCTCAAAAGAAGTTTTGCAGCTGAAAAATGGTCGCAAATACCCGAAAACGTTTGGATAGAAGAAAGAGCGAAAGCCACAGCCGCAATAAATCGTGATTGTAATTTCAGAGCGATTGGTTATGATATTGATATCAACGCTTTAAACGTTGCAAAGAAAAACGCTGAAATAGCTGAAGTCGCTGGCAGAATAAGTTTTGTAAACAGAGATATCAAAGATTTCACTTTTGACAATGACTACGAAACCGTAATTGTTAATCCGCCTTATGGTGAAAGATTACTTGATGTTGACGAAGCTGAACAGCTTTATAAGATAATGGGCGAAAAATTTATCAGAGATAAAGGTAAGTCGTATACAATAATCAGTCCTGATGATGATTTCGAAAAAGTTTTCGGCAGAAGGGCGGATAAACGCCGCAAGTTATACAACGGTATGCTGAATTGTCAGGTTTATATGTATTTTAGGTAATAAAAATTTGATAATTCTATTGTATTTATTGTCGAATTGTATTATAATTATAATGTTATAAAGTTTTCCTGAGGAGGGCTATAATATGAGTAAAAAAAAGATTGCGGTTTTAACAAGCGGTGGCGACGCTCCCGGTATGAACGCTGCTGTACGCGCTGTTGTACGTTCCGCTATATCCAAAGGAATGGACATCTATGGTGTATACAGAGGTTATAACGGACTTTTGAACGGCGATGTAGAGCAAATGAACCTTCGTTCCGTTTCTGATATCATCGGCAACGGCGGCACTATGCTTTATACAGCCCGTAGCGAGGAGTTCAAAACTCTTGAAGGTCAGAAGAAGGCTGCAAAGCACTGCCAGGATCTTGGTATTTCGGGTGTTGTTGTAATAGGCGGTGACGGTTCTTTCGCCGGCGCGAGAGCTCTCACAAACGCCGGAGTTAACTGTATCGGTGTTCCCGGTACTATCGATAACGATATCGCTTGTTCAGATTATACTATCGGTTTTGATACTGCTATGAATACCGCTATCCAGATGATAGATAAAATTCGTGATACCGCTCAGTCTCATGACCGTTGCTCAATAGTTGAGGTTATGGGCAGACGCTGCGGTGATATCGCGTTACAGGTTGGTATTGCCTGCGGAGCTACAGCTATTCTCGTTCCCGAGGAAAAGTATAATATTGAAATAGATGTAATCGAGCGTATTATTGATACACAGAAGACAGGCAAACAACATTTTATTATTATTGTTGCTGAGGGTGTCGGCGGTGTAGTTGATATGGCTAAGTATATCGAACAGCGTTTAGGCATTGAAACCAGAGCTACAATTCTCGGCCACGTTCAGCGCGGTGGTTCACCGACACTTCGAGACCGTGTAGTCGCTTCTATGATGGGACACAGGGCTGTTGATCTTCTTGACGAGGGTAAAGGTAACCGTGTAGTAGCTATGAACAAGGGCAAGATTGTAGATTATGATATTACCGAAGCGCTTGAAATGCCTCGTAAGTTCAATAAGGATTTATACAAAATCGCAAGGACAATATCAATTTAATAATATTTAATAATATAAAAAAGGATTAAGTCAAACTTAATCCTTTATTATTAAAGCAGGTTAATTATGGATAATTATATTTATTTTGGAATAACTTTTGAAAAATTTGATATTCTCGATTTTACAGATGATTTTTTGGCGGGTGTGAGAGCTAATTTTTTCAACAGCAATCTTGAGACACAGTCTGACCGTTGCGTGCAGTATATCGGAGAAAACAAGTACTTCTTTATGTATACCATCACAAAAGGTTCTCCGCTCAGCTGGAAGTCTATTAAAAATGATGAACTGTATCAGAATGCCGAGGTTATCAATTCGGATTCATACAGGGTAAATACGTATAACAAAAACGGTAAGATTTTTAAGCGGGAATATTTTAATTTTGAGCATATCTGGCTCAAGTCCGAGTATCTTTCGACAGCGGGCGACTATCCCGAATATGTTTTATATCCGTCCTTTATAGATGATAAGCCTGTAATTGTTAAGATTCACAACGCATATGAAACAAACGTTAAATCTTATCTGTATCCTAAAACCGAAATGCCCGAAAACGGTGATTATTCTCTGCTTGCTTTTTCTGACAAGGGATTTATATTTTTCAACTCTGTTCCGAACGATAAATTCATTACTAAGACTTTAATACATGATTCTTCAGTGAGCAATCTTGGCGGATTTGATTTTGACCCAGTTGATTTTAATTTAAACCGAAACCTCAACAAAACCTTTGATATTGATACCGCCGAGTACTTAACCGAAGAAAACGGCAATCCTGTACACGTAGATACAAACGCTCCTTTTAATAAAATTACAAATGAATTTGACGAGAAGTCCGACGACGGAGACGTCAAAGTTTATGAGGAAGAAACCGAAGACCCCGATACAATTATTCAGAGCTCAGGTGAAACCTACCGCTACTATGGTCAACTTAACGACTCCCATATGCGTGACGGTTACGGCAGGACAGTAACAAGCGAAGGAATAACAGCGTATGAAGGCGAATATAAGAACGACAAGCGTGACGGTTTCGGAGCTTTCTATTTTAAAGACGGCAGAATCAACTATGTAGGTAACTGGATTGAAAACTCACGAAACGGTTTTGGCGTTGGTTTCAGAGGCTCAGACGGTTCGGCTCATATCGGTAAATGGGATAAAAATCAGCCTGATGGAATCGGAGCTCGTTTTGACAAAGACGGTAACTTTATCTTTCTCGGCAATTATACAGACGGCAAAAAGCAGGGGAAAGGTATTTCTCTTGATGACGATAATTCTTTCATTGTGTCTGTATTCAAGGATGACAAGGTGATTTCATCCTATAAGATTGATGATTTACTTAGTGAATTCAATAATGAATAAAATCATAATATTTACTAATAATATTACCGTTCCTATGGGACGGTAATTTATTATATAAAGGTGATTTTATGAAAAAAATAATAGCTATTATTATGACGGCGCTAATCGCGTTGTTCACATTTGTCGGCTGCGGTAACGTTGGAGACGCTGCTAAAGAAGCTGAAGGTCTTGTTACAGATGCTTCGGAAAGCATATCTGAAGCCGCAAGCGATATGATGGATAATTCTGACGGCGACATAACAGACGAAACCAATGACAACGGCAATGTCAGTCAGGATTAAAAAGACGTCTCGTTATGAGACGCCTTTTTTATACCACTTTTTCTAAATCTTGTTTTAATTTTTTAATTATTTTCTTTTCCAGTCTTGAAATATATGACTGTGATATTCCGAGGCAATCCGCGACCTCCTTTTGCGTATGTTCCTTTTTACCGTTAAGACCGAACCTCAGCTCCATTATGGAACTCTCTCGTTTGTTTAATTTTGATACAGCCCTGTGAAGCTGACTGCACTCCAGCTCAGTTTCAATATTTCTGTTTATTATATCGGGATCGGAACCCAATACATCACAAAGCAACAATTCGTTGCCGTCCCAGTCGGTATTAAGGGGTTCGTCTATGCTCACTTCATTTTTTAATTGACTGCTTTTTCTCAGAAACATCAAAATCTCATTTTCTATACATCTTGAAGCATATGTTGCGAGCTTAATATTTTTATCAGGATTAAAAGTGTTAACGGCTTTAATAAGTCCGATTGTTCCTATTGATATCAAATCCTCAATATTAGCTCCCGCGCTTTCAAAGCGTTTGGCTATATATACAACAAGACGAAGGTTATGTACGATTAATATTTCTTTTCCGCTTTCATCACCCGAACGTATTGACGCAATAACAGCGTTTTCTCGTTCCTTGCTCAAAGGAGGCGGAAGTGTTTCGCTTCCGTTAATATAGTATATTTCGTTATCTGTCACCAAAAATCTTGATATTAAAAATTTAAATAGTTTCATAATTATTCTCCTAAAATACACTCGGGCAAAAGGCCTTTGATTTCATTATTAAATTTACCCTCATATAACCCTATATAAACTTCTTCGTAAATTGTTTTGTTATTTATTATGATTTCTTGAGGTTTAAACCCATATATAATTCCGTTTCCTCCCAGGCTTTTAAATGGTATAACTCTGAATTTGCAGTCATTAATCTTATCATTAAACAAACATTTTTCAACGACTATAACACTGCTCCCCGAAAATGGTTCCTTTGCGTTTAAACCGCTGTCAACTTTGCATTTTATTGTCAACGAAATGTTATTACACTTTATTACAACATCCTTTACTAAATTATCTTTACTGTGATTTTTGAAAAGCTTTTTGAATAAAAACAGAATAATATATACAATAAGGGTAAAAATAATAAGCAAGAGGGGCGAAATATCAAAATAAACACTGTCATTTATAATAACCATTCCATTTGGTTTAAGAGCCAGATAAAAACATATAATAGCTCCGTTTACAAGAAATGTAATTATAATGAGAGTTGACCATGTTTTAATAAGCAATTTGTGGCTTTTGAAGCCGAATGTAATCAAAACCAGTAATAAAGCGGATATTATCTTTATTAATATACTGATAAAAAAATTAAGGTTAAAAAGTGATAATACGCTAAGTATTCCGCCGGCAAGACTGCCCAAGACTAATTTATAGTACTTTGTTTTCAGCCTTAAAATATATTTGACTGCGTATAGTAATAAAAAGTCCTCAAATATATTCGTGAATATCATCACATCTACATACACTGTTTTCAATTCATCCACCGTGTATATTATCTCATTTATCGGTTAAATTCTCTGTCAAAATAGGGGAGTGTAAAATGTTCTTTAATGTAATATCCGGAGTTTTTATAGGTGTCTTTATCGGAGTAGGAACAATGGCGATGATAAATTATCACAATTGAGGCAAGCATGAACGAGAAAGATAAAAAGGAAAATAAAATCACGAAACAATCAAAGCGTTCCGTGATAGACATTATTAACGATTTAGCGGACAAAGCAATGGAATTTGCAAGTGAAAAGGTGGAGCAAATAGAGGATAAGCTTCAATAAACGAAAATCGGCTTGATAAAACAAGCCGATTTTTTTACATTATAAGATTTCTCTTGCCTACAAAAACCAGAGCAAGCATACCTGAACCTACGTGAGTTCCTATAACAGGACCGATATCGAATATCTTAACATCCTTTACTAATCCTTTAATTTGTTTTCTGAGCTGTTTAGCTCCTTCATAATTATCAGCGTGAGCAACGAAAACAGTTTGTTGTTTATAGAAAGCTCCGTCGCGTTTCATTTTGTTTATCAAAAGTTGATTAATTCCGTTTGATCCTCTGATTTTGCCAACATTAACAAGCTTTCCTTCGTTATCAACACTAAGAACGGGTTTAATTTGCAATGCTTTGGCAAATGTAGCGGTAACCGAGGAAATTCTTCCTCCGCGCTTGAGCTGATCTATATCATCAACGACAAACCAATGACAAATTTTCAGCTTAAGTCTTTCAGCGTATTCAGCGAGCTCTTCGCATCCGGGCTTATCATCCTTGTATTTTTTACCCAAATAATACATAAGAGCTCCCTGGCCTGCGCTGGCGCAGACTGAGTCTACTATAATAATTTTTCTTTCAGGATATTTTTCAAGTAATTCCCTAGCCGCTATTTTACTTGTGTTATAAGTGCCGCTGAGACCGGATGAAAAAGCAATATAAATAATATCCTTACCTTCTTTAAGGTATGGCTCAAAATATTCCGCGTAACTGTCAAACGCAATCTGTGTTGTCTGAGACTGAACGCCTGCTTTGAGATTGGAATAAAACTCATCAAGGCTCATTTCTCTCGCATCTAAAAAATGATTATATGCCTGTTCCTGCATAAGAAAGACCATAGGTAGAACTTTTATATCGAAATCCTCAGCTATATCATTAGGCAGATCACAGGTTGAGTCGGTAAAAAGAACATAATCGCCGTATTTGCTCATAATAACCTCCTGGTAATATATATAGTCTATATTACATATAAATTATAATAAATACGCTATAAAATGTCAATAATAAGGTAGTGATATTTTTATGAATTGCAGTCTTTCCCAACTAAGAAATAAAGAGGTGATTAACAGCCGAAACGGATGTAGAATCGGATATGTTGACGATTTGGAAGTAAACACCAAAAACGCCAGAGTATGCGCGCTTATAATATATGGCAGACTTAAGTTATGGGGGTTACTGGGAAGAAAAGATGACTGTGTCATCCCGTGGGATCAGATAGAACTTATAGGAGAGGATACTATTCTCGTTGGCTCAGAGGGAGAGTTTCGTCGACCGGGAGGAAAAAAACGCCGTTTTTTTAATAAATTTTAAAAAAATCCTATTTCTGCCTTGTTCAAAAAACTTTTATACAAGGGTAGTTCTTTTTGTTTATTGTGTATAAGTTTATATTCCTTTTAAAGAAATAAAATTACAGAATGTTACCGTTGTAACCTAATTTAACCGCTCAAACCCGCATTCTGACTTGATTTTTTTAAAAAAGTATGTTTTAATAGTGCCAATGAAAATTGTGTGAACCAATCAAATACACTTGCTTACTAAAGACTGCGTATTGATTTAGAGCGTACTCGATAGGAGGAAAAGATTTTGAGAAGTTCAAATTATAAGCATTTAAAAACAAATGATTCAAAAGCAAAACACGCGAAACCTGTCAATAAGGTCAAGAAAGTTTCAAAAATCGGTTCAATTGTTGTAACAGCATTTATTGTTATGTCAGCAATCGTAATCCCGAGCATAAGCCTTGTACAGAATGTTGCCGCGGTATCAGGTGAACAGAAGTCTACTATTAATGTCGGCGATTCAGGTGTTCTGGACAATGCTATTGTTCCTGAGACTGAACCCGAAACAACAAAGGCTACTCAGCCGAAAACAGAAAAAGAAACTGAACCTGAAACAGAAGCTCCCACAGAGGCTGTTACGGAAGAGGAAACAGAAGCTGTTGTAGAAGAAACAGAGCCTCAGCAAGAAAGCGTTACTTCAGGCACTCACATTGAACTCAACGATTACGACAGAACTCTTCTTGAAGGTCTTGTAATGGGCGAGGCAGGCGGAACCGGTTATGAGGGCTGCGCTCTTGTAGCTCAGGCTATCCACGACAGTATGATAGAGTCCGGTACAACTTCTGTTGAAAGTATTGCGTCGATGTACCGATATGACGCTTCAATGTCAAACTCACCTTCTTCTGCCGCTAAACAGGCTGTCTCATTCATTTTTGACAGCGATGGCCGTGCTGTTAACCACAGAATCCTTTATTTCTACGCTTCAGATATGGTATCCAGCGATTGGCATGAAAGTCAGGTTTTCGTTACATCTTGCGGAAATATGAGATTTTTTGACAAAGCTTAATTAAAATGCTCCCATTTGGGAGCATTTTTCTTTGTTGTTTTTTAGAAAAAACTTGATTTTTCCTGAATTTGTGGTATAATATACAGGCATTTCGCACGTTCAAGTCTATCGGTAAGGTGCCGAGGGAAGGATACGTCCCTTGTATAAGCCGATAAGAATCAAGACTGGACGGAGGTTTTAACCTAAGGAGGAATTAATTATGTCAACAGTATCCATGAAACAGCTTCTTGAAGCAGGTGTTCATTTCGGACATCAGACAAGACGCTGGAACCCTAAAATGGCGGAGTATATCTTCACCGAACGTAACGGTATCTACATCATCGATTTGCAGAAAACCGTTAAAAAGCTTGATGAAGCTTATAACTTTATCAAGGAACTTGCTATGGACGGCAAGAATGTTCTTTTCGTAGGAACAAAGAAGCAGGCTCAGGATTCCATCAAGGAAGAGGCTGAGAGAGCGGGCGCTTTCTATGTAAACGCAAGATGGCTCGGCGGTATGCTCACAAACTTCTCGACAATCCGCAAGAGAATTGCTCGTCTTAAACAGCTTAGAGCTATGCAGGAAGACGGTACATTTGATCTTCTTCCCAAGAAGGAAGTTATCAAGCTCAACCTTGAGATTGACAGACTCGAGAAATTCCTGGGCGGTATCAAGGATATGTCTGAGATGCCCGGCGCTCTTTTTGTTGTTGATCCCAGAAAAGAAAAAATCGCTGTTGCCGAGGCTAAAAAGCTCGGTATCCCTGTTGTTGCTATCGTTGATACAAACTGCGACCCCGATGAGGTTGACTTTGTAATTCCCGGTAATGATGACGCTATCCGCGCGGTTAAGCTTATTGCTGGCGCAATGGCTGACGCTATTATTGAAGGTCGCGAGGGCCAGATGGGCGCCGCGGCAGTAGAGGACGACGCTGAAGAGGCTGAGGAAGCTTCCGAGGAATAATTTTAATATTATCGAAAGGATTGACATATAAATGAATTTTACAGCTCAGGACGTTAAGGCGTTAAGAGAAAAGACAGGCTGCGGTATGATGGACTGCAAAAAGGCTCTCGTTGAGACTGACGGAGATATGGACAAGGCTGTTGATATTCTTCGTGAGCAGGGTCTCGCAAAGGCTGCGAAAAAAGCTTCCAGAATTGCCGCTGAGGGTGTAGCTTTCGCTACAACTTCTGATGATAACAAAATCGGCGTTGTTGTTGAAGTTAACGCTGAGACAGACTTTGTCGCGAAGAACGCTGACTTTATGTCATTTGTAGAGACAGTAGCAAAGACTATTATGAAAGAGTCTCCCGCTGATGTCGATGCTCTTATGACTTGCAAGGCGTGTTGTACAGAGATGACAGTTGACGAGCTTCTCACAGAGAAGATTCAGGTTATCGGCGAGAACATTAAGATTCGTCGTTTCGTTCGTTACGAAGGCAATTGCGTATCTTATGTACATGCCGGCGGTAAGATTGGTGTTCTTGTAAACTTTGACACAGATGTAGCTGACAAGCCCGAGTTTATTACTGCAGGCAAGGATGTCGCTATGCAGATTGCCGCTCTCGGTACACAGTATCTCACTCGTGACGATGTACCCGCTGAGGTAGTTGAGCACGAAAAAGAGATTATGCGCGCTGAAGTTATCAACGCCGGCAAACCCGAGGCTATCGCCGATAAGATTGTAATGGGTAAAATCAATAAGTATTACAAGGAAAACTGCCTTGTTGACCAGGAGTTTGTAAAGGACAACAAGCAGACAGTTAAACAGTATGTTGATTCCGTTGCTAAATCACTCGGAGGAACAATCACAATCAAAGAGTTCACTCGCTTTGAAAAGGGCGAAGGAATCGAAAAACGTCAGGACGACTTCGCTGCTGAAGTTGCATCAATGACTAAATAAAGTCTTTTTAAGGGGTGTTCATTTGAACATCCCTTTTTTATATATAAAATTAAAGTATCAAATACTGAACGCAAATACTGAACGCTTTAATAGTACGCGCTTTCTTGGTTACAAAACTGTATCTTAAATTTAGATTATAATTCCTTTACGGCGTTATAAAAACAGCGTATTAGAGTAAAATTATTATATATATATATAATCGGAGATGTTGAAAATGAGTAAGATTAAGTATAAAAGAGTTTTACTGAAACTTTCCGGCGAATCTCTCGCCGGGGACAAAAAGCAAGGCATTGACTTTGAGACAGTTACAAAGATCGTCGAACCCATCAAGCGTCTTAATGACGAGGGCGCTGAGATTGCTATCGTAGTCGGAGGAGGTAACTTCTGGCGCGGCAGAAGCTCAGGTTCTATGGACAGAACAAGAGCTGACCATATCGGCATGCTTGCCACCGCGATTAACGCACTGGGCGTTGCCGATTCACTCGAAGCGCTCGGCGTTGATGTAAGAGTTCAGACAGCCATTTCGATGCGTCAGGTTGCCGAGCCGTATATCAGGGGCAAAGCTATCAGACATCTTGAAAAGGGAAGAGTCGTTGTTTTCGGCTGCGGTACAGGTAATCCGTTCTTCAGTACGGACACCGCCGCCGCTCTGAGAGCCGCTGAAATTGAAGCTGATATTATCCTTAAAGCTACTCTTGTTGACGGTGTTTACGACTGTGATCCCAAGACAAATCCCGAAGCTGTTAAGTATGACGAGCTCTCGTTCTCTGATGTACTTAACAAAGATTTGGGAGTAATGGACAGCACTGCGGCTTCACTTTGTAAAGACAATAATATCGGGCTGATTGTTTTCAGTATAGATAATCCTGATAACATTTATAAGGCAGTTAAAGGAGAGCCGATAGGCACTCTCGTATATTAATTCTGATTTAGGAGGATACTAATATGAAAGATACACTCAAAAGAGCCGAAGAAAGAATGGGCAGAAGAATTGATCACCTTGTTGAAGAGTACAAATCAATAAGAGCCGGTCGCGCTAATCCCGCTATACTTGACAAAATCAAGGTCGATTATTACGGAACTCCCACTCCAATTAATCAAGTTGCTTCCGTTTCTGTTCCTGAGGCGAGAACAATTGTTATTCAGCCGTGGGACGGCTCAATTCTTAAAACAATCAACAAGGCTATTCAGGCTTCCGAGATTGGTATTAACCCGCAGAACGACGGTAAAGTTATTCGTCTTAACTTTCCGCCTCTCACAGAGGACAGACGTAAGGAGATAGTTAAAGATGTAGCTAAGATTGCCGAGGGTACTAAAGTTCAGATAAGAAATGTACGTCGCGACGCCATTGACGATCTCAAAAAGCTCAAGAAGAACGGCGACCTTACCGAGGATGACCTCAAAGACGGTGAGGAAGATATTCAGGAGTTAACTGACAAGTACATCAAAAAAGCCGATCAGATATGCAAAGACAAACAGAAAGAAATTATGGAATTATAAAATATGGCTTTCTTCAAAAAGAAAAAACAAAATCAATTATCCGATGATTTAGTGCTCCCGAAGCACATCGGTATTATTATGGACGGAAACGGACGCTGGGCGAAGAAACGCAGGCTTCCGCGTTCCGCAGGGCATAACGCCGGCGGAAAGGTTTTTCGTACTATTTCACGTTATTGTTCGGATATAGGTATTAAATATCTTACAGTCTACGCTTTTTCTACCGAAAACTGGAAACGTCCCGATGATGAAATTAATTCTTTAATGAAACTTTTTAAAGATTATCTTGAGGAAGCTTTGAGGGATTTTAAGGATGACAGTATTGTTGTCCGCTTCATCGGCGACAAAACGCCTTTCAGCGATGATCTGAAAGCGTTAATGATTGAAAACGAAGAAGGTTCAAAGGACCGTGACGGAATGGTGCTTAATATCGCTATGAATTACGGTAGCCGTGATGAGATTGTAAGAGCAGTAAAGTCAATATCAAACGATGTCAAAAATAATAAGCTTGATATCGAGAGTATTGACGAAAAACTTATTTCCGATAAACTGTACACCGCGGGACAGCCTGATCCCGACCTTATAATTCGTCCCTCCGGTGAATACAGAATTTCAAATTTTATGCTTTGGCAAGCTGCATATACAGAGTTTGTCATAATGAATAAGCTCTGGCCTGACTTTACGACCGACGACCTTGACGAAGCAATTAAAATTTTCAATAACCGCAATCGTAGATTTGGCGGCGTATAATTATTTAAGAGGTTGATATTATGGACTCTATGAAACCGCGTCTATTAACGGCAGCCATTGGAATTCCTGCCGGAATTCTATTTCTGTTATTGGGCGAGTTATTTCACGGTTTATTATTTATTGTTGTAGGCGCTTTTTGCGCGATAATGATTGTGGAATTTCTTGCCGCTAAAAAATTACAAAAGAATATGAAGGTTTTCATTCCTTGTATACTCTACGCGTTTGTACAACCCACTTTATTTCATTTCAAACTCGGAATGTTGACTCCTTATTTATTTGTTCTTTCTATTTTTGTTATGATGATATTCTTTCATAATGAAATCAGTTTTTCAGACGCGGCTTTTTCCATCTTAGGTACAATTATTATAGTATTTGGAATGACATCAATGCTGATTGTCCCTAACTCATTCCATGGATATTTCAGCTTGTTCATTGTGATTACACTGACAATTCCGTGGTTTTCTGACGGTGGCGCTTATTTTGCGGGTGTATTTCTGGGTAAGCATAAGCTTTGCCCAAACATAAGCCCCAAAAAAACTATTGAAGGTTTCGCGGGCGGTATTTTAACAGGAATCATCTGCGCTCTTGCTATTGCTTTAATCTTTAACTCCATTTCTCATACAGCAAAATTAAATATTGGGCTTATGATTCTTTTGGGAGCTATTGTTAGTGTTGTCTCTGTTGTGGGTGATTTGTCATTCTCGCTTGTAAAACGTTCATGTGATATCAAAGATTTTGGTTCATTTTTTCCTGGTCACGGCGGAGTACTCGATCGTTTTGACAGTGTTATTTTTTCAGCTCCCATTGTATACTTTATGGTGAAGTTTTTACCTCTTTTTATAATGTAAAGGTGTAACATGGTAAATAATATTAGTATCCTCGGGTCAACAGGTTCAATTGGAACTCAGGCTCTGGATGTTGCTGATAATTTAAATTTAAATGTTGAGGCGATTACCGCCAATACTAATATAAAAATTCTCGAAGAGCAGGTGCGAAAATACGAGCCTGCTCTCGCGGTTGTTTTTGACGAGAGTAAATATTCTTTGTTCAAGTCAAATCTAGCTGATACAGACACTAAAGTTTCCTGCGGAATGGAAGGATTAATTGAGGCGGCTACCATAGAAAACGCCGATTTGATTCTTAATTCCGTAGTTGGTATGGTTGGCTTAATGCCTACCATTGCGGCGGCAAACGCTAAAAAGAATATCGCTCTTGCCAACAAGGAAACTCTCGTAGCGGGCGGAAGTCTTGTTATGAAAGCCGTTAAGGATAACAAGGTAGCGCTGTATCCTGTGGATAGCGAGCATTCCGCTATTTTTCAGTGCTTGCAGGGCTGCCCTGACAACAAAGCTTTAAAACGTCTTATCCTTACTGCGTCCGGCGGTCCTTTTTTCGGTAAAACACTGGATGAGTTAAAGGATGTTACTGTTGAACAGGCGCTCAATCATCCTAACTGGGATATGGGTGCAAAAATCACCATCGACTCTGCTACAATGATGAACAAGGGTCTTGAGATAATCGAGGCTTCGTGGCTGTTTGATATGCCCGCGGATAAAATTGACGTGGTAGTTCATCGAGAGAGCGTTATTCATTCTATGATTGAATATTCGGATAATTCTGTTCTCGCTCAGCTTGGCGTGCCTGATATGCGTATTCCGATTCAATACGCTATTACATATCCGAATCGTTTCCCTTCACCTGTACAGCAACTCAGTCTTACTGATTACGGAAAGCTGACATTCTTTGAACCTGACTATAACGCGTTCAAATGTCTGAGAGCGTGCAAGCAGGCGATAGACAGGGGAGGACTGTGCGCCGCCGCCGCCAATGGTGCCAATGAAGTCGCTAATAAACTTTTCCGTGATGGGAAAATATCTTTCCTCGATATAGGTGATTTGGTTATGGACGCTATGCTCAGACAGGATAATATACAGGCTGAATCAGTTGAAGATGTTCTCGCTGCCGATAAAGCCGCTCGTGACTATGTAATGCGTAATATCTGATTTATTGGAGTAATCATATATGTTCTTATCAATTCTAACTACCATAGGATTAATCATTATAGGTGTATTACTGTTTTTGCTTATAATCTTTTTCCACGAAGGCGGGCATTTTATCGCCGCTAAAAAAAGCGGAGTTCAAGTAAATGAATTCTCTCTTGGTATGGGCCCGAAGATTATCAGTTTCAAAAAAGGAGAAACACAATACTCCTTAAGACTTCTGCCGATAGGTGGATACTGTTCCATGGAAGGAGAAGATGAGGAAAGCGAAAATCCCCGCGCGTTCAATAACGCTAAAGTATGGAAAAGAATGATTATTATCATTGCGGGCGCCGTTATGAATATCATTCTTGGATTTATAATGATGTTCACTATTGTTGTTCAGAGCCCTGAGTACAATTCTACTACTGTTTCCGGGTTTTCCGAAGTATCATTTTCAGCAAACAGCGGACTTCAAAAAGGTGATACATTTAAAACAATTAACAACTATTCTATTGTTACAGCGCAGGATATGTCCTTCGCTATCGCTACAACTAAATGTAAAACAGTTGACGGCTCCTTACTTTCGATTTATAAAGAGGACTGTTCTCTGTATTTATGTGAACTCTACGGAAATCTCTACAATGATAAGGATTTTAGCAAAAAAACCGAACAGCTTAATAAAATATACGCTTTGTTAAAAGAAGGCGTATCAAAGATTAACGCTGCTGAGTCTAAATCCGAAGCGCATAAGATATATATAGAATATTACGATAAAATGGAGATTGCCGCGGGAATCAGCGATTATAAAATTCCCGAGATTAAAGAGAGAAAAACTCGTCAAAGATTTGTAACCGACGCTGAGGTTTTACGCGACGGAAAGCTTGTAAAGATAAAAAATCTTGAATTTTACACCTATCTTTCCGACAAAGACGCAAAGGAGCCTTCAGTTTCAATTGATTTCTATGTTGAGCCGATAAAAAAGACATTTGGTACCGTTATGGAACAGACAGGCGCGCAAACCGTAAGTACAATACGTATGGTCTGGTCTTC
Organism: uncultured Ruminococcus sp.; assembly: GCA_902785365.1. Classification (GTDB taxonomy): domain Bacteria; phylum Bacillota; class Clostridia; order Oscillospirales; family Acutalibacteraceae; genus Ruminococcoides. The sequence goes on from CACZYC010000003.1 coordinate 37,948, forward strand.
AATTATTGGTCTGGTACAGGGGCAATTTTCGTTCAAGGATATTTCAGGTCCTGTCGGAGCTGCTTCCGCTATAACTCAGGTTGCGTCCGAAGGCTTGAAATCAAGCTTCGGCGACGCGGTGAACAACATACTTTATGTTATGATGATAATTACAGTCAACCTCGGAATATTCAATATGCTGCCATTCCCGGCGCTTGACGGCGGACGCTTTCTGTTCTTGCTGATTGAAGCTATTTTCCATAAACCCATTCCACGCAAAGTTGAGAAAATTGTAAACGCAGTCGGACTTGTTATTTTGTTGACATTTATGGCAGTCATTACATTTAAGGATATTTGGCAGCTTACGCCTTTTGGTAAATAACGGAGGACGTTATGGGCAGTAAAAACATTGTTAAAATAGGAAATTTACAAATAGGCGGAGATAACCGTATAGCAATTCAATCTATGCTCAATATTCCCGCTGACGATATAGAAAACATCGTTAAACAAGCTAAAGCACTTGAAGACGCGGGATGCGATATAATAAGAGCTGCTATCCCTAATATGGAAGCTGTAAAGCTCATTCCCGCGCTTAAAAAAGCTGTTAAAACTCCACTTGTTGCCGATATTCATTTTGACTACAAGCTCGCGCTTGAGTCTGTTGCCGCAGGTATTGATAAAATCAGAATTAATCCCGGTAACATCGGTGCTGATGATAGGGTAAAGGCTGTCGCTGACGCTTGTAAAGCTAACGATATACCTATTAGAATCGGTGTGAACAGCGGTTCTGTTGAGAAAGAAATTCTTGCTAAATATGGCTCGCCGACACCGGAAGCTTTGGTTGAAAGCGCGCTCTATCACGCTTCTTTACTTGAAAAATTTGATTTTAACAATATTGTGCTTTCAATGAAAAGCTCCACAGTATCTTCCATGATTAAAGCGTATGAAATCGCTGATGAGCGTTGTGACTACCCGCTTCATCTCGGTGTTACCGAAGCGGGCACCGAAAGAATGGGACTTATTAAGTCCGCGGCGGGTATCGGTTCGCTTTTACTCAGAGGTATAGGCGACACAATCAGAGTATCATTAACTGCTGACCCGGTTCGTGAGGTTTACGCCGCGCGCGATATTCTCAAAGCGCTTGATATAGAGAAAGGCGGAGTTCAGTTCGTTTCCTGTCCGACCTGCGGTCGTACAAAAATTGACCTTATTTCGCTTGCCAACGAGGTGCAGGAGCGTCTTAAAGATTGTAAAAAAGACATAAAAGTTGCTGTTATGGGTTGTGTTGTCAACGGCCCCGGTGAAGCCAGAGAAGCCGATTACGGCATTGCGGGAGGCGATGGTAACGGTCTTGTATTTAAAAAGGGAGAAATTTTGTATAAAGTGCCCGAGGATAAACTCGTTGACGCTTTGATAGAAGAAATAGAGAAAGATTGTTAGTATGGTAAAATTCAGGGAAGTATTTAATAATTTTATTGATGAAAATTTAATAAATCCCTCGATTCTTGACGCGAAAATTATAAAAGCAGATACCAATGCTGCCCTAAGAACAGCGGTTGTATATATCGAATTGGACAAGCTTGTACCTCGAAATGATTTACATAAAGCGGAAAACGCGCTGAAAAAGTCCATATTAGCTTTGGTTAAGGCCGAAATCAAGCCCAGATTTAACAAAGCTCTGTTTACCCCGGATTATTTTAATGAGCTTGTTGAGGAGCTAAAAATTAAAATTCCGAGAATTAATGGTACTTTTGGTAATTGTGAAACCGATTTTGACGATAATGTATTAAACATTACACTCAAAAACGGAGGCAAAGCTCTGCTTGACAGTGTTAGTTTTAAAAAAGAGCTAAAAAAGCTTGTTTCAGATGAATTTGGTCTTTCTATTGAGGTAACATACAGCGGAATAACCGAAATTGACGGCGACAGTGAGGACTATCAGGAATTCCAACAGAACACCGAGAAAAAAATCAGACGTGAAAGTCTTGAAAAATTCGCTGAAATACTTGAGGACGAAAAAGAAAACTCGAAAGAAAACGCTCAAAAACGCGCTGATGATGTTGCTCAGGAAATTGAGGTTCGTAAAGGTAATTTCTTAAAACCTCAGATTATTAAACAATCCATGCGTCCGCTTTACGGTAAAATGATCAGAGGAAAACTTATTCCTATCGATAAGGTTGAATACGACTCAGGTAAAGTTTGTGTATGGGGCGATGTAATTCAAACAACAAAAAAAGTAACACGCACAGGTGATAAAAATATTTTTACAATAGACATAACCGATTATACAAACTCTATTACCGTAAAGGTTTTCGGTCCTGTTAATCAAACTGCTGTCGTAGAACAAATAAAAAAAGGCAACGCTATCGTTGTAAACGGCGATATCGAGTTTGATAAATACGCAGGCGGAATAGTTATTAATGCTCGTTCAATCGGTACGGTTCAAAAAGTAAAAGTTACAGACAAAGCGCCTAAAAAGCGTGTAGAGCTTCATCTGCATACGAATATGTCACAGATGGACGGTATGAATTCCGCCGCTGATTTGATTAACAGAGCAGCTTCGTGGGGACATACCGCAATCGCTATAACTGACCACGGCGTAGCTCAAGCTTTTCCCGACGCGATGAATGCCGCCAAAATGATAAATAAAGACGAACAGAAGATTAAAATACTCTACGGTACGGAAGCATACTTTATTGATGACCTTGTAGACTCTGTTTCAGGGACCGCTACAGGCAGTCTCGACGGCACATTTATCTGTTTTGATATAGAGACAACAGGACTCTCGGCAAAGAATGACAAGATTACCGAAATCGGCGCGGTAAAGATTGAAAACGGTATGGTTACCGATACATTCTCGACATTCGCTAATCCTGAGATGCCTATTCCTTCAAAAATTACACAGCTGACAGGTATTAGTGACTCAATGGTTAAGGACGCGCCCTCACAATCAGAGGCTGTAAAAGCCTTCCTTGACTTCGTTGGGGACAATATCCTTGTAGCTCATAACGCGCCGTTTGACACCAGCTTTATCCGAGCCGCATGTGAGAATATGGGAGTTGAATACAATCTCACCGCTATTGATACAGTTGTGATATGCCGTTCTATTCTTAAAGATATAAAAAATTGCAAGCTGGATACAGTTGCAAAATATCTGCGTCTTGGAGACTTTAATCATCACAGAGCTTCAGACGACGCGGAAATGCTCTCAAATATATTTATTGAGCTTTGCCGCAGACTTAAAGAAGATTATAAAATATTTGACGTAAAGGATATCAACACCAAGATAGAGGGTGGAGATTACAAGAAACTCCCAACATATCATCAGATTATTCTTGTTAAAAACCTTAAAGGTCTGAAAAACCTATATAAACTTATATCTTACAGCCACCTCGACTATTTCTATAAGAAGCCCAGAATTCCAAAATCTTTGCTTGTAAAGCATAGGGAAGGGCTGCTTATCGGTTCCGCCTGTGAAGCTGGACAGCTGATGAGAGCTATCATCGGCGGTAAGCCTAAAGATGAAATCCGCAAAATTGCCAAATTCCACGATTATCTTGAGGTTCAGCCCACAGCTAATAATGAATTTTTGCTCAGAAGCGGCGTATGTAAGAGTGAGTCTGACTTAGAGGACCTTAACCGTCAGATTGTAAAGCTAGGCGATGAACTAAATATTCCCGTTGTAGCAACCTGTGACGTACATTTTATGGATCCTATTGACGCGGACTTCCGTATGATACTTCAGGCAGGACAGGGCTACTCTGACGCGCAGAATCAGGCTCCGCTTTATTACAGAACGACAAAAGAAATGCTTGAAGAGTTCAGCTATCTCGGCGAAGAAAAGGCATATGAAATTGTTGTAGAAAATACGAACAAAATTGCTGATAGCATAGAAACTATTCAACCGATTCCCGACGGCAATTATCCGCCGTTTATTGAGGGAGCAGAGGAACAGCTCAATCAGATTACATGGGAAAGAACCAAAGCGCGTTACGGAGATCCTCTGCCTCCGATTGTTGAACTCCGTCTCAAAAAGGAGCTCGACGCAATCAATAAATATGGTTATTCCGTTTTGTATATGACCGCGCAGAAACTTGTTGCCGACAGTGAGGCTCATGGTTATCTGGTAGGCTCCCGAGGCAGTGTCGGCTCATCATTTGTCGCGACAATGTCGGGAATTTCTGAGGTTAATCCGCTTTGCCCGCACTATGTTTGTCCTAAATGCAAACATAGCGAGTTCTTTGAACGCGGCGAGTACGGTTCTGGCTTTGATATGCCTGCCAAGAATTGTCCAGAATGCGGTACTTTAATGGACCGTGACGGACATGAAATTCCGTTTGAAACATTCCTTGGATTCAAAGGGGACAAGGTTCCTGATATCGACCTTAACTTCAGCGGAGAGTACCAGTCCAAGGCTCACAGATATACCGAAGAGCTATTCGGCAGAGATCATGTGTTCAAGGCGGGTACTATTTCTACGGTTGCTGATAAGACTGCTATCGGATTTGTTCGTAAGTTCGCCGAGGAAAACGGCAAAGTTTTCCATAAAGCCGAGGAAAACCGTTTGGCAATCGGTTGTACCGACATTAAACGTACAACGGGTCAGCATCCGGGCGGAATGGTTGTTGTACCGAGAGACTATGAGATATATGATTTCTGTCCTGTTCAACACCCCGCTAATGATGTGAACTCGGACAATATTACTACTCACTTTGATTTCCATTCAATTCATGATACAATAACAAAGCTCGATGAACTCGGTCATGATGTTCCTTCAATCTATCATTATCTTGAAGAGTTCACGGGTATTCCCGTAATGGATGTCAGTATGAGTGACTCTGACGTTATGTCGTTGTTTACTTCTCCAAAAGCTCTCGGTGTATCTGAAAGCGATATTGGATGCGAAACCGGAACGCTGTCATTGCCTGAATGCGGAACAAGCTTTGTAAGGGGAATGTTGATAGAAGCTAAGCCCAAGACCTTTTCGGATTTATTGCAGATTTCAGGATTGTCCCACGGTACAGACGTATGGCTTGGAAACGCTCAAGAGCTCATTAAAGACGGTATTTGTACTATTTCCGATGTAATAGGTACGCGAGATTCTATTATGACGTACTTGTTGCATAAGGGATTAGAACCAAGTATGGCGTTTAAAATTATGGAAATCACCCGTAAAGGTAAAGCCTCTAAGCTTTTTAACGAAGAGCATTATAAAGCCTTTAAAGATAACAACGTCCCTCAATGGTATATTGATTCCTGCCTTAAAATCAAGTATATGTTCCCAAAGGCTCACGCGGCGGCATATATGATTGCCGCTTTGAGACTCGGATGGTATAAGGTTCATAAACCAATTGAGTACTATGCGGCGTATTTTACTGTTCGAAATGATAACTTTGACGGCTTAACTGTAATGAAAGGCAGAGCAGCCGTTGAGGCGAAAATGAAAGATATCAAGCAGAAAGGCTACGAAGCCAGTGCCAAGGAAAACGCTGAACACGGCGTTCTCCAGATTATAAACGAAATGATGGCGCGCGGCATTGAAGTTTTACCTGTTGATATATATAAATCCGAAGCCAAAATGTTTAAAGTTGAGGATGGTAAAATCAGAATTCCGTTCTGCGCTTTGGATGGTGTTGGTGAATCCGCCGCTGAGGCGCTTGCCGAAGCAGGTAAGAAATATGAGTATCTTTCAATCGAAGATATGCAGCTTAAGACAAAGGCGTCAAAGTCCGTAATTGAAACTTTGCGCGAATGCGGCGCATTGGACGGAATGGACGAAAGCGCTCAAATGTCGCTTTTCGGAATATAGAAAGGAATGAGCATATGAAAAAGCAATTCAACAAACTGGCAGGCTGGTTAATCTGTATTGTTTTTGCGGTATTCTTGCTTTATCTCAAGGATAATATGGGGTATATCTTTGCGGGAGTAGGTGCATTTTTCGCGATACTAACACCGTTTATTTATGCTTTTGGCATTGCGTATATAATGAATTTCCCGTATAGATTCTTCCGTAACAAAGTTTTCGGAAAAATAAGAGTTAGATGGTTTCAGAAGATTAACAAGGGCGTTTCTCTTCTGGTTTCCTATGTTATTATACTTGGATTAATCTCGCTTTTGATTTCTGTTTTAGTACCTCAGGTCAGTCAGAACTTGAACAATCTTGTTAAAAATATTCCTAGTTATGTAGATTCTTTTGAAAAATATACAAAGGGCCTAAGCGAATGGATCAAGACGCATTTCGGTCTTGACTTGTCTATAATTGATAACCTGAATCATTTTCTCATCCAGAAAGTCAAGGAAATGGCAAGCATGGATAATGTAGGAAAGGTATTCTCAGCTGTCTCAGGCACTATTACATTCTTTTACAATTGGGTTATGGCGCTTGTATTGTCAATTTATATGCTCGTTAACAAAGAATTTCTGTTTAACCAGCTCAAGCGTCTGGGCGCGGCGTTCTTACCTACAAAGTGGATGCCGACAATTTATGAGATTATAAATGTTTCTGATGAAAAATGCGGTAAATTTTTGGTCGGTAAGATTCTGGATTCAGCCATTGTCGGTGTAATGTGCTTTGTGTGTATGATGGTTGTTAATCTCCCATACGCACCTCTCATCAGCGTTATAATAGCTATATGTAACATTATCCCGTTCTTTGGACCGTTTATCGGAGCTATTCCCAGCGCTTTCCTGCTTTTACTTGTTTCGCCGTGGGATTGTCTTATCTTCATTATAATGATATTTGTTATTCAGCAGATTGACGGTAACCTGATTAATCCCAAAATTGTCGGTTCTTCCGTCGGTTTAATCGGATTTTGGTCGTTATTCTCGGTAATGGTAGCGGGAGCGTTGTTTGGTGTACCGGGAATGATTTTAGGCACACCGATTTTCGCTACAATTTATACTCTGATAGGAAGAAAAACCCGTAAGAGAATTACTATGAAGGGCGATAATGCTGAACGAGTAATTAATATGAATGTTATTAATTCAGCAAGATTAACTAACGTAAAAGCCAAAAAATCGAAAAAGAAATCAAAAATCGATGATGAATTTAAGGATAACGAAACTGTCGAAGATGATGAAAATACGGCAAAAAATACCGATAGTGAAACCTCGAGCGCAGAAGAAAAAGAGTAAACTTGACATATTCGCTTTTATATGTTAACATATTAGCACGCTAAAGTGAAAGGCGATGTTTTATGAACTACAATTTGAGAATTTCACCCGAGGGTACAAAGGACTATTTGTTCAAAGAATGTACTGCGGTGAATTATGTTTGTAAAAAAATCGAAAAGGTTTTTATCAACCATCAGTTCCACCAGGTAATTACACCGGGACTGGAGTTTTATGATTTGTTTTCAGGCGAGTCATGCGGAATCTCACAGGAGAGTATGTTTAAAACTACTGATAACTCCGGCAGAATTGTAGTTGTACGCCCTGATTCAACTTTACCGATTGCGCGTATGGTTACTACAAGACTTCAAAATGAGGTTTTTCCTGTAAGATTATATTATAATCAACCTGTTTATCGTAATAACCCAGGGCTTACAGGACGTCCAAATGAAATTATGCAGTTGGGCGTTGAGCTTATCGGCTCTACGGGTAAACGTGCTGATATCGAAGTGATCACCACAGCCGTTGAGAGTTTGTCTGCCGTTTCTGATGATTTCAGACTTGAGATTGGACACTCCATGATTTTTAACGCCTTGTCCGATGAACTTGAAGCTTCTGAAAGTCAAAAAGAACAGATTAAAACTTATATTGAAAACAAGAATTATTCCGCTCTTAACGATTGTCTGGATCAGCTTGTGCAAAATGAAACTACATCCGCTATTCGTAGTTTGCCATCACTCTTCGGCGGGGATGAAGTGTTCGAAAAAGCAGAAAAGATTATTAAATCCGAAAAAGCTTTACAGGCTATTGAATATCTTAAATCTCTTTATCAGATGCTTCAAAGTCTTAGTCTTGGAGATAAACTCAGTCTTGATTTAGGATTGGTTCAGCGAAACGAGTATTACAGCGGTATAGTATTTTCAGGTTATATTCATGGATATGGCGATGCTGTTCTCTCAGGCGGTCGATATGACAAGATTTTTGATAAAACCGATATGCCCATGGGAGCCGCGGGATTTGCTATCAATATCAATCATATAGCTGAAAAAGCCAGATATAATTCCCGCAAGAATTTACCTGAAGTGCTTGTTTTCGCTAAATCGGATGACAGCGTTATGAAAGCAGTAGAGTATACCTCAAAGCTTGTGAAAGAAGGCGTAAAAGCCCAGTTTTCTGATTTAACCGATGAGAAAGAAGCAAGAGAATTTGCCGAAAAATTAGGAATAAAAGAGTTCGAGGTAATATGAAACCGTTAAGAATAGCCCTTACAAAGGGCAGACTTGAAAAGAAAACAATTGAATTATTTGAACAACTCGGATACAACTGTGACGAAGTTCATAATAAAGGAAGAAAGCTTATTATGAATATCGGAGACGATGATTTTGAGGTTGTATTGGCTAAAGCCGCCGATGTTATTACATATGTCGAGCACGGCGTGTGTGATTTAGGTGTAGTAGGAAAGGATACAATTCTTGAAAACGGTTCTTCGTTCTACGAATTGCTTGATTTAGGATTCGGAAGATGCAGATTTGCTTTGGCGGGCAAAAAAAATGTTGACTTTTATCATGGTTACGGTTCCAAAACTGTCGCCACAAAATACCCTAATGTTACACGCAAGTTTTTTGAAAGCAAAAATATGGATGTTCGCGTAATTAAAATTGAGGGATCTGTGGAGCTTGCTCCGCTTGTCGGATTAGCTGACGGTATCGTGGATATTGTCGAGACAGGATCAACCTTAAAAGCAAATAATCTTGAGGTCAAGGATTATGTCGCCGACATTTCCGCAAGACTGATTGCTAACACTGCAAGTCTGAAACTCAGAAAAACCGAAATAGAAGATTTAGTCAATAAAATGGAGGCTGTAACTAGAAATGATAACAACTGTAATAGCTAACGGAAAAGATGAATACAGCTTTATAAATACATTAAAAGAACGTTCACAAAGCGGCGCTAAGGATGTCGGCGCCATCGTTAAAGATATTCTCGACAATGTAAAAATTAACGGGGACAAGGCTGTTTACGATTACACAGTTAGATTTGACGGCAAAGCTCCCGATAAGGTCGAGATTTCAAAAGAAGAAATTGATAAAATTATTTCAAGCTGCGACAAAGATTATATCAATACATTAAAGAAAGCCGCGGCTAATATTGAAGATTTTCATAAAAGACAAATTACCCAGTCATGGCTGACTACTAAAGAAAACGGTGTTATTATGGGGCAGCGTGTCAGGGGGCTGCACAGGGTAGGTCTTTATGTACCCGGCGGTACAGCTGCATATCCTTCTTCTGTTCTTATGAACGCCATTCCCGCTAAACTCGCAGGGTGCGGTGAAATAGTGATGACAACTCCTCCGTCAAAAGAAGGAAAACCTAATCCCGATATTATCGCCGCCGCTAAGATTGCGGGAGTTGACCGTATTTTCCTTATGGGCGGAGCTCAGGCTGTTGCCGCTTTAGCTTACGGCACAGAGCTTGTTCCCAAAGTTGATAAAATTGTAGGTCCCGGCAATATATTTGTAGCAACAGCCAAAAAATTATTATACGGTATTGTTGATATTGATATGATAGCAGGACCGAGCGAAATTCTTATTATTGCTGACGAAACAGCCAATCCCAAGTTTTTAGCTGCTGATTTGATGAGCCAGGCGGAGCATGACAAGCTCGCGAGTTCTATACTTCTTACAAATTCACATAAACTTGCCGACGATGTGAAGTCTGAGCTGGAACGCCAGTCAGCGTTGCTTGAAAGAAACGAAATAATTACCGAAAGTCTTAAAAACTACGGGGCTATAATTGTATGCTCAGACATGAATCAAGCTGTTGACTTTGCTAATGAGCTTGCTCCCGAGCATCTTGAAGTTTGTTGCGCTGACGCCATGGAATATATAGGTAAACTTGATAACGCGGGTTCCGTGTTCCTTGGTAATTACAGTCCTGAACCTCTCGGCGACTATTTCGCTGGTCCGAACCACGTTTTACCCACAAGCGGTACAGCCAGATTTTTCAGCCCTCTGTCTGTTGACAGCTTTGTAAAGAAATCCAGTTTCATTTATTATACTGAGGACGCCTTAAAAGCTGACAGCGAGGACATAATCAGATTTGCTGATACAGAGGGACTCACCGCTCACGCCAATTCAATTAAGGTTAGATTTGAGGAAGAATAATGTCCTATGAATTAAATGAAAAAATTAAAAATCTTGTGCCTTATGAACCTGTTTCGGGTGATTATAGTATTCGACTCGACGCTAATGAGTGCACGATGAATTACTCGGACGAACTGCTTGCTATGGTTCATAATGTGGTAGATAATCTAAACTTCAATCGTTACCCCGACCCGACATGTACCGAGCTTAGAAAGTCATTTGCAAATTTCTATGGTACAGATTATAAGAACGTCACTGTCGGTAATGGGTCGGACGAGCTTATTTTCCTCATTGAATCTGCTTTTCTGAAAAAAGGCGAGAAAATGCTCGCTGTCACTCCTGATTTCAGTATGTATGAATTTTACTCAGGGATTACCGAAAATTCTTGTGTTAAGTATTTTAAAAACACTGATTTGAATATTGACATTGACGCGTTGATACGAACTGTTAATGAAGATAATATCAAACTATTGATTTTTTCGAATCCCTGCAACCCCACAGGACAGGGGATAGGCAAAAACGATTGCATTAAACTTATTACTAACGTTAACGCTCTTGTAGTTCTGGATGAAGCTTATATGGACTTTTGGAGTGAGAAGGAGAGCCTTTTAAAGGACGTAAACGATTACGATAATCTTATTGTATTCCGCACTGCTTCAAAAGCTTTGGGCTCAGCCGCATTAAGACTTGGCTTTGCCGTTTCGAATGTTACCATTTCAAAAGCCATTGCCGCTGTGAAATCGCCCTATAACGTAAATTCATTATCTCAGGCGATAGGTTCTGAACTTTATAAACAAAAAACGTTTTTAAAGGAACGTATCAATACAATTGTTGAAAATACAAAAATGTTATATAATGAGCTTGTTGAAATCAGCAAAAACACAGATAACTTCATTGTTTATCCAACTAAAACAAACTTTGTATTTGTAAAATTATCATTCGGCAAACAACTTTGGGATTATCTCAAAGCTAATTCAATAGCCATAAGATATATGGGCGATTATATCAGAATCACTTCAGGTACTAACGAAGAAAACAAAAAACTTATAATGGCAGTTAAACAATTTATTATGGAGAAAAATTATGCGAACAGCTAAAATTTCAAGAAAAACAAAAGAAACCGACATTGAGCTCAGCCTTAACCTTGATGGAGGAAACGTTAACGTCAATACAGGTATAGGGTTCTTTGACCATATGCTTAATTCTTTCGCTACACACGGCGGATTCGGTTTGGAACTTAGTGTGAACGGCGACCTGAATGTTGATGACCACCACACGGTAGAGGATACAGGCATTGTTCTCGGCAAGGCTTTTAAAGAAGCTCTCGGCGACAAAAGTTCTATTGAGCGTTTCGGAAGCTTTTATGTTCCTATGGATGAGGCGCTTTCGTTCGCTTCGATAGACGTCAGCGGAAGACCGTTCTTGGTTTTTGACGCTGAGTTCCCACAGGAAAAATGCGGTGACTACACATCGGCTTTAACAGTGGAATTTATGAGAGCTTTTGCCTTTAACGCGGAGATTACATTGCACGTAAAAAATGTTTACGGTTCAAATTCGCACCACATTGCAGAGTCTTTATACAAGGCTGTCGCTCACGCGATGCGTCTTGCTGTAAAAAGCAATGGTTCAGGCGAAGTTTTGTCTACAAAAGGAGTTCTGTAATGATTATTTTGCCTGCTATTGATATAATTGACGGCAATTGCGTCCGACTGTTCAAAGGCGATTATTCAACTGTATCCAGGGTAGCTGACGACCCTTACGAGGTCGCTCAGAGCTTTGTTAACGCGGGCGCCGAGTGGATGCATATGGTTGATCTCGACGGTGCCAAGGATGGAAAACTGATTAATTCCGAACTGATTATAGATATCGCCAAATCTTTTAACATTAAAGTTGAAGTCGGCGGCGGTATTAGAAATATGGACAGGATTGAACATTACCTTGATAACGGCGTTTCTCGTGTTATTTTGGGTTCAGCCGCTGTCAACGACCAGCAATTTGTTATCGACGCTGTCAATAACTTTGATTCTCAGATTGCGGTCGGCATAGACGCTAAAGACGGCATAGTCCGCGCTCAGGGCTGGACAGATAAGTCAGAGATTAACTACCTCAGCCTTGCTAAACAGATGGAAAGCATCGGTGTAAGGACAATTATCTTTACCGATATCGACCAGGACGGTACTTTATCAGGACCTAATCTTAATCAACTCGACAAGCTTGCGAACAGTGTTGGCTGCGATGTGGTAGCCAGCGGTGGCGTGTCAAATATTAAAGATATTATTAATTTAAAATCATTAAATATTTACGGAGCAATCACGGGCAAAGCTATATATACAGGCGACCTTGACTTAGCTCAGGCAATCCAGTTAGCGGGTAAATAATATGGATTTGGAAAAATACTTTAAAAAATCGGACTTAATCCCTGCAATCGTACAGGAAAAAGCAACGGGCGAGGTCCTTATGCTTGCGTATATGAATCGTGAATCGTTGCAAAAAACACTGGAGACTGGCTTTACCTGGTTCTATTCACGCAGTCGTCAGGAGCTCTGGAACAAAGGCGCGACATCGGGACATTTTCAGAAGGTTATAGAAATCTTCTCCGATTGCGATGATGACACTTTACTTTTACTCGTTGAGCAGACAGGCGCCGCGTGCCACACAGGAAATCACTCCTGTTTTTATACGAAAATAAAAAAAATCTGAGGTAAATTTATGGATGATAAGGTTTTAGAAGCGCTGTACAACACAGTGCTCAATCGCAAAGAAAATAAGCAAGAGGGTTCTTATACCTGTTATCTGTTCGAAAAAGGACTCGACAAAATACTGAAGAAAGTCGGTGAGGAGTGCAGCGAAACTATTATAGCCGCCAAAAACAACGATAATAGCGAAACTGTCTATGAAATCTCCGACCTCATCTATCATCTTATGGTTATGATGGTTGAACAGGGCATTTCTCTTGACGAAGTCCTGACAGAACTTGACAAACGAAGCGAAAAGACGGGAAATCTTAAAAAATTTCACGAAGTAGATAAGAATACATAAAAAACACCCACTATTTATTAGTGGGTTTTAAATTAGGGTATGTTATGACATTTAATATAATTACACTCGGATGTAAGGTTAATCAGTACGAAAGCCAGGTTATGACCGAGCTTTTACGTTCCAACGGCTTTAGTTTGTCCGATAATCGGGATAAAGCCGATATTACAATTATTAACACTTGCACTGTTACCTCTGTAACTGACGCCAAAAACAGAAAAATAATTCATAAAGCACGGCGAAATAACCCTGACGGAATAATAATTCTTACCGGCTGTATGCCTCAGGCTTTTCCTGACAGAATCAGCGATTTTGATGGCTGTGATATTGTTTTGGGGAACAAGCGAAGAAAACAGCTCGTAGAAGCTATAAATGAGTTTTTAACTAATCATCATCAAATCGTCAGAATAGAGGAACATGACAATAACAACGCTGAATACGAAAGCGTTACAGTCAATAACTTTGACGGTCATACTCGCGCTTTTGTTAAAATCGAGGATGGCTGCAACCGTTTTTGCTCATATTGTATCATTCCTTACGCAAGAGGAAGGGTTAGGAGCAAAAATCCCGAAGATTTAAGAAAAGAAATTGACGCTCTGACTAAAAAAGGCTATAAGGAAATTGTACTTGTGGGTATTAATCTTTCAGTTTACGGTCAGGGGGAGGACTTTAATCTTGCCGACGCAGTCGATATAGTATGCTCTTTTGATGAAATAAAACGAGTTCGTCTCGGTTCGTTTGAACCTGAAATGATGTATGAGGAGTTAATAGAGCGTTTTTCTAAACAAAAAAAGTTTTGCCCTCAGTTTCACCTTTCCTTACAGAGCGGCTGTAACGCTACACTCAAGCGTATGCGAAGACAATATAATCAGGATGATTATATGAAGATAGTTAATTCTCTACGCGATCATTTTGATAACCCGTCAATCACTACTGACGTTATGGTAGGCTTTGCAGGCGAGACTGACGAAGAATTTAACGAAAGTCTTGAATTTGTGAAAAAAATAGGTTTTTCTAAAGTTCACGTTTTCCCGTATTCGCGCCGTAAAGGAACTTCAGCCGACAAACTCGACAATCATATTGAGCCCAAGGTGAAAGATATTCGTTCCAAGAAGATGATTGAAGAATGTAATAAACTTCGCAAAACATTCCTTGAATCACAGGTGGGACGAGTTGAACCTGTACTTATCGAACGATTACGCAACGGAGAATACTATGAGGGCTATACTATGAACTATACGCCAATCAGAGTGTATTCCGATAAAAAACTCACGGGCGAAATTGTTGATGTAATAATATCAAAAGCTGTTGATGATTACTGCATCGGCGAGCTAATTTAACTCTTTTATGAGATTGCTCACTTCTTTTACCGCTTCATTTCTGACAAGGTCAGCCCAGCTGTAAAACATAAAGCCTTTTAGTTTATTTTTTCGTATCAGCTTTAGTTCTTTTTTAAGGATATCAGTTTTATTGTTCCACGTTCCCGAGTCGCTGTCCGTACCTGTTTTGTAACCCGCCAATCCGATATATAATGTAACAGATTTATCGTATTCCAAAGACTGCCACTTTTTCAGCGCGTTGCTAAATGTCAACGCGGGATTATCAAGGCTGTAATACAGCTGAGGACAAATATAATCGAGATATCCGTAATCGGAACACCAGCTCTTAACGTCAGCGTACATACCATAGTCATTATCAATATTTCCTTGTGGAGAGATTCCGAATAGTTTGCCGTAATTATGGCAGATATTAAAACAATCCGCTACAAGCACATTTACATTTGCCATACGCCACTCGTCAAGAGGTAAAGCATTTGTTTTAGCTTTCTTCTTATAGCTTTGATACTGCTTATTGTCAAAGTTCTTTTCATCAGTCGGGTAGAAATAGTCGTCAAACTGCACTCCGTCAATGTCATAGTTTTTTACTATTTCATTAACTCCGTTCTCTATCAGATTTCGGACGTTTTTCAAAGCGGGGTTGAGGTATATTCCGCCGTCAACTTCTACTCCTAAACTTTTGTCTTTAATATAAGGGTTTTCTTTTGATAGTTTTAATTCACCCTTATTCTTTACTCTATACGGATTGATCCACGCGTGGATTTTTAATCCAATCTTATGTGTGTACTCCGTCATATATTTTAACGCGTCATATTCAACGCTTTTGCCTTGACTGCCAGATAAAATGTGTGAGTATGGATAATAATCAGAGCGGTACAAAGCGTCTGAAAATGGTCTTACGTGGACAATAAGTGTATTAAACTTGTCTTTTTTTGCCATATCGGCTATTTTATTAAACTTAGCCTTGAAACTTTTATACGTATAATCTGTGTTGCTCATATTTAGATCCATATACGTTACCCAAAGTCCCCGCATTTCTTCTTTTGGAACTGATACAACCTCAACGGCTTTTTGTTTTTTTGCTTTAGTTGTCGGTCTATGGTCGGTATGTGTTAACGCTATTAAGGCAATAAGTATACATATCGACAGAATAATAGGAAGATTATTTTTTATTTTACTTTTCATTTTTACCTCATTATGTTTTATATTATTTTATATTTTATAATCATCAGTTTAATTGCTATTATAATTACAATAACAGATAAATACAAAGCTATTCATCACAAATGGAGAATCAGTGAATCCGCTTTACTTATAGTTTCCGCGCTCGGCGGAGGCGCAGCAATGTATGTGACAATGCTCATTATCCGCCATAAAACCCAAAAACTCAAATTTATGTTGGGTATACCCTTGATTATAGTTTTAGAGCTGATAATAGTTCTTTTGGTACTTAATTATGTCTGCTAAACAATTGAAATTCACAGTTCCCGACGATTGCGACGGGATGAAAGCCCAAACCTTTCTTCGAAAGCGCTGTAATGTTTCCGCTCGTATAATAACACTGTTAAAGCGAGAAAAAAGCGGAATTTTAAGGAACGGCGAAAACTTAAAAACAATTGAAACACTTCACAGCGGTGATGAGATTACTCTTAATCTCCCACATGACAAAAATAAAATCACCCCGATGAAGGGTGATTTGAATATAGTATATGAGGATGATTATTTAATAGCCGTCGATAAACCGTGGAATATGCCTGTTCATCCGACCAAGGTGCATCAAGAAGATACATTAGCTAATATACTTAAATATATTCAGGAACAAAAAGGGGAGAGCTACACATTCAGAGCTGTCAACCGTCTGGACAAGGATACTTCCGGTGTTGTTCTTATTGCTAAGGATAAGTACACCGCGACCGCGCTGCAATGTAATGTAAGTAAAACTTATATCGCTGTATGTGAAGGCGAAATCAAGCACAGAGGTACAATAGATAAACCTATAAGACTGCTTGACGGACATACAGTCCAACGCACTGTTGCTGATGACGGAAAATCAGCAGTTACACATTATTCTCCAATAAAATCTGATGGTTCTCATACAATGCTTAAAATAACTCTTGAAACAGGCAGAACTCATCAAATCCGTTGTCATTTGTCGAGTATAGGTCATCCTTTAGCGGGAGATGATATGTATGGCGGCTCGCTTGAATTTATCAGCCGACAAGCTCTTCATTGTTTAAGCGTTGAGTTTATTCATCCTATTACTACCGAGAAAGTCAATATAATTACCGATCTTCCGCAAGATATTGAAAACATTATAAAGGGACTGTAAAGTCCCTTTTATATTTTAATATTTTTCTTTTTGTTAACTCCAAGCACTCCGCCTAAACCACCGAACAGTACCAGTACAATTAACTTGATTAATGTAATTATTGTAATCGTCCCGACTGACTGACTTAATCCTATAATTAAAATAATAGCAAAAACAATAAAACCTGACAGCGCTCCTACTGCCAAACCCGATTTTTGGTTTATTCTTCCGGCTATATATCCTCCGATCAGACCGCCTACTCCTAAAAACGCCGCCGATATGTAGTTAATCGCATCAGTAGGATATTTATTTGTAATCGTTAACACGAACGAAAAGATTATAGTCAATATAGTAACTGATACAATATTACACAATACACCGAAAACAATACTCTTAAACAGTTTTGAGTCTATTGATTTACCTTTATTTGAAATGAAATTTTTCATAAATAATCCCCCGAACATAATCTATATGATTATATTCGGGGGTAATCTTATTTATTACAATATTATTGTTCGTCTTTCTTCTTAAACAGACCTGAGAAAAGACCTTTCTTCTCGGTATTCTTCACAACAGGATTTCCGTCGTGAGTATCCACAGAAGAAATACACCATTTTTTCATCTTCATTTTATTTCTGTCGGAACCTGTTTCAATAACGATAACATCCTCGTCATCTTTAACAGCAACAACACGTCCCATGATTCCACCGATTGTTGTTACCTCGTCGCCGATTTCAATGCTGTTTCTGAGTTCCGCTTCTTCTTTCTTCTTCTTTGAGTTAGGTCTGATGAGGAAGAAGTAAAGCGCTCCGAAAATAGCGACATAAATAATTATAATAAATACCATCGAAAAATTACCCTGACCGCCTGCTGCCTGGTCGAGAGTATGTAAATATCCGTTCATAATAATAGTCCTTTCTTTTGTTGTCTTTAACCTAAGACAGTATAGCAGAAATAGCCGTGAGTTGCAAGCTAAAAAAGCTAAATAATCAACTTTTGATTGATTTTATATACGATTGCCGAGTATATCTCTGTAAGTTTTGTGAAATTTATCAAAAGTATTATTGTCTATTTCTTCACGAATACGCTCCATAAGTGTATTATAAAAATGAAGATTATGCAATACACAAAGCCTCATACCAAGCATTTCGCCCGCTTTGAGTAAATGTCTTATATACGCTCTGCTGAAATTACGGCATACAGAACAGTCGCACATTTCGTCAATAGGACTTTCATCCAGTTCATATTTCGCGTTAAAAATGTTCCTGATACCGCTCCACGTAAAGAGATGACCATGTCGCGCGTTACGGCTCGGCATAACACAATCAAACATATCAACACCCCTGTAAACAGCTTCAATGATATTTACGGGAGTTCCGACACCCATTAGATATCGCGGCTTATTCTCGGGCATATACGGCATTACTTTTTCAATAATCTCATACATAACCTCGGTTTCTTCGCCAACGGCAAGTCCGCCGATAGCGTAACCCGCAAGGTCGAGCTCAGCAATTGCCTTCATATTTTCAATGCGTAAGTCCTTGTATATTCCGCCTTGATTTATACCGAAAAGCTTTTGCTCTTTATTTATTGTATCATCCAGAGAATTGAGCCTGTCCATTTCTTTTTTGCAGCGTTTAAGCCAGCGCGTTGTCAAAGCCGCTGATTTCTTTGTATAATCATACGGAGAAGGGTTTTCAACACATTCGTCAAACGCCATAGCTATTGTAGAACCGAGGTTTGACTGAATTTGCATACTTTTTTCAGGTGTCATAAAAATTTTGTGACCGTCAATATGAGAGTTAAAAGTTACTCCGTCCTCGGTAATATTTCTTAACTTTGCAAGTGAGAACACTTGGAATCCGCCGCTGTCGGTAAGTATCGGGGCGTCCCATTTTGTAAACTTATGAAGCCCTCCCAACGCTTTAACATTTTCGTCACCGGGTCTTAAATGCAGATGATAAGTGTTGCTCAGCATAATCTGACATTTAACTTTTTTAAGGTCAAATGCCGATACCGCGCCCTTAATTGCGCCTGCTGTGGCTACATTCATAAACGCGGGTGTCTGTACCGTGCCGTGTACCGTGTTAATTACACCACGGCGCGCTTTCCCTTCGGTTTTTGTAATATTAAACATAGCCGACTCCTTTACAATATCGCCATAGCGTCACCAAAGCTGAAGAAACGATACTTTTCATCAACGGCTTTTTTGTACGCGTTCATTATATTATCATAACCCGCAAATGCTGAAACAAGCATAATAAGTGTACTTTCGGGTAAATGGAAATTAGTTATCAACCCGTCCATAACCTTAAATTCGTAACCCGGATAAATGAATATATCAGTCCAGCCTTCACAGGGTTTTATCTCACCGTATGTAGTAGCTACGCTCTCAAGAGTACGACATGATGTCGTTCCGACAGCAATAACACGACCGCCGTTCTTTCTTGTTTCATTAATCATATCCGATGTTTCTTTCGGGATTTCGTAATGTTCACTGTGCATCTTATGATTTGTAACATCGTCAACCTTAACCGGTCTAAACGTGCCTAAGCCAACGTGCAAAGTTACATAACCGATTTTCACGCCTTTTTCGCGTATTCTGTCCATAAGCTCGTTTGTGAAATGCAGTCCCGCCGTGGGAGCAGCCGCAGAACCAAGCTCATTGGAATAAACAGTTTGATATCTCTCTTTATCTTCAAGCTTAGCGGTGATATAAGGGGGGAGAGGCATCTGACCGATTTTATCCAATGTTGCGAAAAAGCTTTCGCGGCAACTGAAATCAACGATTCTGTTGCCATCTTCTTTTACATCAACTACAACAGCGTTCATCAATCCGTCACCAAAGGAGAATTTTGTCCCGGGTTTTGCTTTTTTGCCGGGTTTACATAGAGTTTCCCATCTGTTTTGGCTGAGCTGTTTTAAAAGCAAGAACTCAACATGCGCGCCTGTCTCTTCCTTTACGCCGAAAATTCTCGCGGGAATAACTCTTGAATCGTTCGCGATTAAACAATCGCCTTCGTTAAGATAATCTATAATATCATAAAAGTATTTGTGTGAGATTTTGCCGCTTTCTTTGTCAAGCACAAGTAGTCTTGACGAGTCGCGAGGTTCAACAGGAGTCTGAGCAATGAGCTCTTTAGGCAAATCATAGTAGAAATCGCTTGTTTTCATAAAAAAACCTCAAAGTTGTGTACAATTTTATTACTATTTTGTAATTGACAACAATACGCTATAATGGTATATTATAGGATAGACAAACAATATATAGTATTATATATAATATCGTATTTTATCAAAACTTACAACTGTTTTTAAGAAATTGTAATATTATGGAGGATCAAAATGAAAAAATTTAATGTCGGAATTATCGGCGCCACAGGTATGGTGGGGCAAAGATTTATTCTTTTGCTTCATAATCACCCCTGGTTTAACATCACAACTTTAGCTGCCAGCTCACGAAGTGCGGGCAAAAAATACGGTGACCTTATGGAAGGTCGATGGCTTCTTGATAAACAAATGCCCGAATCCGTTAAAGATATGGTTGTTATGGATGCCGCCAATGTTGAAGAAGTTGCTTCAACAGTAGATTTTTGCTTCTGTGCCGTTAACATGCCCAAGGACGAAATCAAGGCTCTAGAAGAAAAGTACGCTAAAGCGGAGTGCCCGATTGTTTCAAATAACTCAGCTAACCGCTTTACACCCGATGTTCCTATGGTTATTCCCGAGATTAACGCCGACCATATTAAAATTATCGAGGACCAGCGAAAACGTCTCGGCACTAAACGAGGTTTTGTAGCAGTTAAATCAAACTGTTCTTTACAAAGCTACGTTCCGGCAATTCATCCTCTCAAAAAGTTCGGAGTCAATAAAGTTCTCGCGTGTACATATCAGGCAATCTCAGGCGCGGGCAAGACTTTCAAAACCTGGCCCGAGATGGTTGATAACCTCATTCCGTATATCGGCGGGGAGGAAGAAAAATCCGAAAAAGAACCCCTCAAAATCTGGGGTGATATCAAAAACGGTGAAATTGTCAACAACTATGATATAGCAATTACATCACAGTGCCTCAGAGTTCCCGTTTCAGACGGTCATACTGCCGCTGTGTTTATGTCATTTGAGGGCGAAGCTCCTTCAATAGACGAAGTAATAGAAACATGGGAAAACTATCAGGGAAGAGCTCAGGAATTGAATCTTCCAAGCGCTCCCAAGCACTTCCTTCATTATTTCACTGAGCCCGATCATCCTCAGATTAAGGAATCACGTGATATTGAAGGCGGTATGGCTGTATCTGTGGGCAGACTCAGAGAAGATACTCAATATGATTTAAAATTTGTATGTATGTCACATAATACTCTCAGAGGAGCCGCGGGCGGCGCAGTGTTGCTTGCCGAACTGCTTTGCGCAGAGGGTTATATGGATTAAATTATTAATTTGGAGGTTAATTTCATGTCAAGGCCAATTTTTACAGGCTCGGGTGTAGCCCTTATTACACCATTCAATTCTGATTTAACCGTTAACTATCCCGCTTTGGAGGAGCTCCTTGAGTTCCATATTGCCAACGGAACCGACGCTATTATTGCGTGTGGAACCACAGGCGAAGCGGCTACTTTAACTGAAAAAGAACATTGTGAGGTTCTGAATTTTGTTGCCGAAAAGGTTAATCACCGCGTTCCCGTAATCGGAGGAACAGGCAGCAACGATACACGTACCGCTATTGAGCTTTCAAAATCCGCTCAGAAAAGCGGTATTGACGCGATATTAAGCGTTACTCCTTATTACAACAAAACCTCTCAGACAGGACTTGTAAAACACTTCACTACTATTGCCGATTCTGTGGAGCTGCCTGTTATTCTTTATAACGTTCCTTCACGTACCGGCTGTAATATTTTGCCCAAAACTTGTCTTGAACTAAGTGAACACCCTAATATCGTTGCGGTAAAAGAAGCGAGCGGCGATATATCACAGGTTGCTTTAATCAGATCCTTATGCGGAGATAAACTTGATATTTACTCAGGCAATGACGACCAGACAGTACCTTTCATGTCTCTCGGAGCTCTCGGTGTAATCTCTGTATTCGCTAACATTTGCCCTAAAGAGATGCATGACATCTGTCAGCTTTGTCTTGATAACGATTTTGCAGGAGCGCAAAAGCTGCACTTCCATTATATCGAGCTTATGAATATGTTGTTCAGTGACGTTAACCCGATTCCCGTCAAGACTGCTATGAATCTTTTCGGTTATGAAGCGGGTGAGTGCAGACTACCTCTTGTTCCGATGAATGCTAACGGCTATCACAACCTTAAGGATTGTTTATCAAAGTATAATTTGCTTAACAAATATAAAGTATAAAAACTAAGGCGTACCCAGTACGCCTTTTACACTTTAGAATAAAGGATGTTTGAAATGACTGATATAATTTTGTGCGGATGTAACGGCAAGATGGGACATGTAGTAGCTCAAGCTGTTGATAATAACGATAATTGCAAGATAATCTGCGGTGTTGACGCATTCGGTACTAATAACTATGATTTTCCCACATATTCTGATTTCACTCAGATAAACGAAAAAGCCGACGCTATCATCGACTTTTCCAATCCTGTAACTCTGGACGGTCTTCTGAATTACGCGATTGAACACAAAGTTCCCGCTGTTATCTGCACAACTGGATATAACGAGGAGCAGGTAAAACAGATTAAAAAAGCCTCCGAAATCATTCCTGTATTTTATTCGGGCAATATGTCTCTCGGGGTTAATCTTCTCATAGAGCTCGCCAAGCAGGCGACTAAAGTTCTCGGCAATGATTTTGATATTGAGATTATTGAAAAACATCACAACCTGAAGGTTGACGCTCCATCGGGAACCGCTCTTATGATTGCCGACGGTATTTCTTCTGAACTCAAAAACGAACCACAGTATGTTTATGATCGCCACAGTTACCGTAAAAAACGTTCTAAAAACGAAATCGGTCTTCACGCGATAAGGGGAGGTACAATAGTCGGCGAGCACGACGTTATATTTGCGGGACACGACGAGGTAATAACAATTTCACATCAGGCCCAGTCTAAGGAGCTTTTTGCAACGGGCGCTATAAATGCCGCTCTATATATTGCAAATAAAAATCCCGGGATGTATAATATGAGTATGATGTTGTCCGAAAAACTTAATTAGTCTAAATTTTTTAGAATAAAAAAGAAAGAGGAAATTTTTTATGTTAAAAAGTAACAGAGTTTTAGCCACTGTTTTAAGCTTTGTTATTGCGTTCGCGATGATTGCTGTTCCTTTAAGCGCGTCAGCCGCGTCTAAACCAAAGCTCAATAAAACAAAGGCTTCAGTCACAAGGATCAAATCTATTAAACTTACACTAAAAAACGCTGCAGCGTCTAGCGTTAAGTGGTCATCTTCCAAGAAATCAGTCGCTACCGTTAATAGTAAGGGAAAAGTGACAGGCAAAAAAATCGGCAAAGCCACAATTACCGCAAAATACAAAGGCAAGAAATATAAATGTAAAGTTACGGTTAAGTGCAGAATTTTTAAAAAAGGTACTATCAGTCTTTTTAAAACTCAGACTACAACACTAAAATTAAAAAGCGGCAACAAAGTTATGAAGGTTAAATCATGGAAGTCCTCTAATAAATCTGTCGCTACTGTTTCTTCAAAAGGTGTTGTAACTGCCAAGAAAATTGGTTCTTCAACAATAACCTGCACAGATAAGAAAAATGATAAGTATAAAGTTACCATAAAAGTCAATTCCCCCTCAGCGGCGTTAAAGCACTTTCTCATTAAAAACGGTAAAATAGATAATAATGGCTGTTATTACGTCGGTAAAACATATTACGACGAGAATGCAGATAATTATTATACGGTATTTGTTACTTATGATTCAATAAATAATCAATTTGAGTTTGAGTCAGATAGTGAATATGACGGTAAAACATTCGTTTTATTTATGGATATTCCTTATAGCATCTCTAAAAACGCCCCCTTGTTCTATTATAATTTAGTTACTGAAAACTATAATACTAACTGGGAGGCAACCGGCTCAATCAATCCTGCGAATTATACATTAAACCAGCAAGTATACTTTGACCTTTATGAAGGTTCTGATCCTTATGATAATCTTCAAAGTTATGGTAATATAGATTTAAGAGCTTCAATATGTTGTTGGAATAAATTGCTCAATGAATGTCTCGGTTTTGGATTGAAAGCACTCGGTTTTTCAAAATTATAATTGATATTTTATTTTTTATTTTTTATGAAACGGCAGTTTTATACTGCCGTTTGTTTTTTCACATTTAAAGCTTTATCCTCATATTATGTAACAATGAGGTGAAAGCTATGGATAACTTAATTAAACTCTCGTCGCTCACATCAGCGATGAGGGCAAAAGATATTCTAAAACAACACAATATTAATTCCAAAGTTGCGCGAATTTCATCGTCAAACGGGAAAGGAAACTGCAGCTACGGACTTAAAATAAATAATAGACTCCAGGAAGCCGTAAGCATCCTGCGAAACAATGGAATTAAAGTCAGCGGACGAGCATTGGAGGACATGATTTGATTTATCTTGATAACGGCGCCACAACCTTTCCGAAGCCCGCCTCGGTAATGTCTGCTGTAAATAACGCTATAAAATATTTCAGCGCAAACCCCGGACGCGGAGGTCACAAGATGGCAATAAAAGCCTCTGAGATAGTTTATAACACAAGAATTAAAATCGCAGAATTATTTAAAGTTAACGATCCATCAAAAATAATTTTCACAAACAACTGCACAACAGCTCTTAACACTGTAATAAAAGGGATTTTAAAGAAAGGGGATCATGTTATAATCTCATCGCTGGAGCATAACGCGGTTCTAAGACCTATTGAAAAACTAAAAAACTCCGATATAAGTTACTCAATATTCGAGGTTGATGAGAATAACGATGAAAAAACTATTGATAATTTTAGAAATTGTATTAATGAAAACACGAAACTTGCAGTATGCACCGCGTCGTCAAATGTTTTTGGAATAAAGCCTCCATACGAAAGAATATGCGCGCTATGTCATCAGTATGGTATATTAACGTGTGTTGACGCGGCTCAGAGCGGGGGAGTATTCGATTTTAACCTTTCCGCATCATCAATAGACTATTTATGTTTAGCAGGGCACAAAGGGCTTTATGGTCCAATGGGAACGGGAATAATGATTATAAACTGCGATACTGTTCCGAACAGTTTAACGGAAGGCGGAACAGGCAGCAATTCGGCTGATTATAATCAGCCGTTAGTTTTACCCGACAGGTTTGAAAGCGGAACAGTTAATTTCCCTGGGATTGCGGGTCTTGGAGCGGGTATTGATTTTGTTAAAAGCTACGGGATCGAAAAAATTTATAAGCATGAGTTTAATTTAGTACAATCAATATACAGTAAACTTAATAATTTTGATAATATTGAATTATATAGCGATTATCCGAAATACGGCTATTACGCTCCTGTTATTTCATTTAATGTAAAGGGGAGAGACTGCGAGGAAATCGCTGAAATACTAAGCGAAAAGTATAATATAGCTGTCAGAGCGGGACTTCACTGCGCGCCGCTGGCTCATAAAAGTAAAAAGACATTAAAGATAGGAACAATAAGAGCTGTACCGTCTGTTTTCACTACAAATCAAGATATTATCAGATTTGTATCCGCTTTGTATAAAATAATCACTTGAACCTTATGCTTAGTTGTGTTATAATAATTCTATAATACAACTAAAAGGAGGTTAATACGATGATTGCCGAATGGTTTAACAGTATATTATCTGTCTTTAAAACAATTCGATTTAATGATGTAATTGATATTCTTGTCGTGGCTGTTATCGTTTTCGGCCTCTTCAGACTTGTGCGTGAAACAAGAGCCGAACAACTCTTAAAGGGCGTTATCATCCTGTTGGCCGTTTACATTATTTCTATGTTATTCGGTCTTACTATGATGATTGGACTTATGAGACTGTTGTTCGAATTTTTTGTTTTGATTGTCGCGATAGTTTTTCAGCCCGAAATCAGAAAAGCTTTGGAACGACTTGGCAAAACTGGCTTTTGGAAATACTTTAATATCATTAAAAACGGAAAAAACAGTGAAGAATCCGAAGCAATTAGTAAGTCTATCATCGCCACTGCAGATACAGCGACTTTATTCTCAAGTTCAAAAACTGGCGCTTTGATTGTTTTTGAGCGTGAAGTAAAGCTTTCAGATATAGCTTCAACAGGTACTGTGATTGATTCAGATCCTTCCGTGGCTCTTTTGAGTAACATCTTCTTCAATAAAGCGCCTTTACATGACGGCGCTGTAATTATTCGCGAGGGCAGAGTTTTTGCCGCAGGATGTATTCTTCCTCTTACAGACAGGAACAAGGAAATCGACATTAATCTCGGTACACGTCACCGCGCCGCTATCGGCATGAGCGAGGTCTCCGACGCTGTTGTAGTTGTAGTCAGCGAAGAAACAGGAGCTATCTCTGTTGCTGTCAACGGAATCATCAAGCGTGACTATGACCGTGAAACACTTGCTTCGTTCCTGCAGGGTATGCTTCTTGACGACACCAAAATTTATGTAAAAAAGACATCTAAGTTTTCCTCAAAGAGAAAGGAGAATAAAGATGAAACAGAATAGATTCAGACGTTTGTTCAAGAATAACAAATTCCTGCTGATTATATCTTTAATTATTTCAATTTTTATCTGGATTACTGTCAGTGTCAGCGACACAAACGACACAACGGCTACAGTATCCAATATTCCGATTCAGATAAGCCTCTCTAAAGACGCCGAAGACAACGGCTTACAAATCTTCAGCGGTAACGATATGCAAGCTTCAGTTACCGTAACCGGCAACCGTCTTTCTATAGGTCAGATTTCAAGCGACGACATTATAGTTTCCGCTCCCACAGCTGGTACTATTTCAACATCTGGCACCTATCCGTTGTCCCTGACAGCAAAAAAATCAAATTCATCCGATAATTTTGAGATAGTATCCACCGTTTCGCCATCTGTTATCAGCGTTTTGGTTGATAAGTATAAGGAAACAGAATTCGATATTGAAAACCATATAAAATATAAGGTTTCAAAAGATTATCACGCTGTTGTTACAACTTCCTCGGACAAAATAACGGTAAGCGGTCCTCAAGGTGAAGTTGATAAAGTAGCAAGCGTAGGTATAGTTGGCGACATTTCAGGCGAATTAAAAGATAACACATCAATTGAATGTGATGTTAAGTTGTATGATAATTCAGGCTCGATAATTACAAGCAATCTTTTATCCTTGAGCGACGAAAAGGTAACAGCGAATTTCTCGGTTCTTCCATACAAAGAAGTTCCCGTTAAGGTTGCTTATGAGAACAAGCCCGATTCTCTTAATATGGATTATTATTCCAATATTCTGCCCAATAAGATTAAAATCGCGGCTCCTCAGGAAATTCTTGACAAGCTGACGCACATCAGTACCACTCCCATTGATTTTTATACCTTAAAGAATCAAAGCTATGATTTCGAGCAGAAGCTCGATATTCCGTCCAAGTGTGTTAATATCAGCGAAACCGATACTGTGGATGTTAAAATCAACCTGAGCTCGTTTAAGACGCGTAAGCTCAAAGTAAGCAACGATTATTTTACTATGACAGGCCTTAGCGAGGATTACTCATACAGTATCGCTACCGATTCTCTTAATGTTACTTTAGTAGGTCCCGCTTCACAAGTCAGGAAGATTAATCCCGAAGACTTGACATGCGAGATAGACGGTTCTTCAATAGATGGAACGACGGGTTCAATCACGCTTCGCGTTAAGTTTAAAGTAAACGGTAAAACCTCGTGTTGGGTAACAGGACAGTATAAAGTTAATGTAACGGTAGATAAACAATAATATCAATAATTTAAAGCGCGTATAAATTACGCGCTTTATTTTTTATTATATGCTGTATTTTCAGTCAAATAAAAAGCCGCCGCGTATCACAAACGCGACGGTCATTTTTATACTTTAGCTCTGCTTTGACTTCCTATTCTTATTTTCGCCTTGTCCATATCCTTTTCCTGATTATTCAGTACGCTTTGAACAAGTCCAATTGCTATCATCATACTCATTACTGATGAACCTCCCGAACTGAAGAAGGGGAGAGTAATGCCGATTACAGGCACAATACCCAGAACCATACCGATATTGATTATTGTCTGGGAGGCAATAAGACCAAAAACTCCGTAACAAATATATGAGCCTTTGTTTTCATACGCTTTTTTTGCATCAATCAACAGCCTCGAAATGATTACAAACAATATAACCAGCACAAGAATACATCCTATAAACCCGAATTCTTCACCGGCGACAGTGAATATAAAGTCATTTTCCTGTTCGGGTACTATTCCAAAAGCAACGCGATTTCCGTTATATAACCCGTCGCCTGAAAGCTGTCCCGACGCAATAGAAACTTTACTCTGATATTGCTGCCACCCGTAATTATTCAGCGCGTTTCCGTCGAGGTCAAACAAAGCAAGTATTCTGTTCCTGTGCTCGTCGTTGAGGATAAATGTCCACAAAAGCGGTAATCCAACCGCGAGCGCGCCGCCTATTATAGCAAAGTATTTTGCCTGAACTCCAGACAAAAAAGCCATTGCAATTGCCATAAATATGAATATTAATACCGCGCCGTCGTCACCCTGCATATGAATCAAAACAATCGGGATTCCAAGATGAACAGCTAATCCGATTACGCCCAATGGGGTTTTCAGTTTATTATTGTCACTCAGATAGCTCAAATGTTTTGAAAAAGTGATGATAAAGCATATTTTCATTAACTCGGACGGCTGAATTGTAAATCCTCCGGGAAGCTTAATCCAAGCCGTGTCGTCTGTTCCTCTTACAGTTTCGCCAAAAACAAACACGGCTCCCGCTAAAGCGAACCCGATCAGGGCGAATATCCACCAGTATTTAATAAAGTACTTATAATTCACAAGAGAAATAAGAACTGCAAATACTATACCTATTAATACAGCGATGATTTGGGTAAACAGGTAGTTATATTCACCCGCTCTCTGCATATCGCTGATTAACAGCAGACTGTAAATTGTCGCGACTAAGGTGAAAATCCAGAGCCAAATATCAGTTTTTTCCAGATAAGTTTTAATATTTTCTTTAAAACTTCCCAAATCCTCACCACCTTATTTTAAATGTCTATATTATTATATAAAATATTCTTATTAATATCAAGCTTTATTTCAAATAAGAATATAATAAGCGATAAACTATGTTAATATAACTACGAATGTAATTATAGGAGGATATTATGCTTACAGATATTGAAATCGCTCAGCAGGCTGAACTCAAAAATATAAAAGAGATAGCCTCACAGTTGAACATAAAAGAGGAGGAGCTTGAGCCTTACGGACATTACAAGGCTAAACTCTCCGACAGTCTTATGGAAAGGCTCAGTGACAAGCCCGACGGTAAGTTGATACTGGTAACAGCTATCAATCCTACTCCCGCGGGCGAAGGCAAAACAACTACTACGGCAGGACTTGGTCAGGCTATGGCAAAAATAGGCAAAAACGCTATTATAGCTCTCAGAGAGCCTTCACTGGGACCTGTATTCGGAATCAAAGGCGGCGCCGCGGGCGGAGGTTATGCTCAGGTGCTTCCTATGGAGGATATCAATCTTCACTTCACAGGCGATATGCATGCTATTACAGCGGCAAATAACCTTTGCTGCGCTATGCTTGACAATCATATGCAGCAGGGCAACTCCCTGGGAATCGACCCGAGAAGAATTCTAATCAAACGCTGTCTTGATATGAATGACAGGGCATTAAGAAATGTCATTGTCGGCTTGGGTGGAAAAGTCAACGGCGTTCCAAGGGAAGACCATTTCATCATTACTGTCGCTTCGGAAGTTATGGCTATCCTTTGTCTCGCAAACGATATTGACGACCTTAAAAAAAGACTGGGAAATATCCTTGTCGCTTACAATTATTCAGGAGAACCCGTTTACGCGCGTGACCTGAAGGCTGACGGAGCTATGACAGTTCTTCTTAAAGACGCTATTAAGCCCAATCTCGTACAGACGTTAGAGGGTACTCCCGCTGTAATGCACGGCGGACCTTTCGCGAATATCGCGCACGGATGCAACTCGGTAAGAGCTACAAAGCTCGCCTTAAAGTTAGCTGATTACTGCGTTACAGAAGCGGGATTCGGTTCTGATCTCGGAGCCGAGAAGTTCCTTGACATCAAGTGTAGATTCGCGGGATTAAAACCAAATGCTATCGTACTGGTCGCTACAGCCAGAGCGTTAAAGTATAACGCTGGTATACCTAAAACCGAGTGCTCAGAGCCTAATCTTGAAGCTCTCAAAAAAGGTATCGTAAACCTTGGCGTACATATTGAAAATATGAGAAAATATAATGTTCCTGTTGTTGTCGCTATCAACAGATTCTTAACAGACAGTAAAGAGGAACTTGAGTATATCGAACAGTATTGTAAAGATAACGGCGCTGACTTCGCTCTGTCTGATGTATTCGCCAACGGCGGCGAAGGCGGCAAAGAACTTGCCAAGAAGGTAGTTGAGGCGGTAGAGAAGCCGTCAAACTATGCTCCCATCTATCCGCTTGAACTTTCCATCAAGGAAAAAATCAACGCAATCGCTACCAAGATTTACGGCGCTAAAGGCGTCAGCTACACTACACAGGCGGAAAAAGCATTAAAAGAAGTTGAAGCTTTAGGCGCTGACAAGCTTCCGGTCTGTATCGCCAAAACGCAGTACTCACTTAGTGATAATCCTGTTTTACTGGGCGCGCCCAAAGATTTTACAATTACGGTTCGAAATGTTTCGCTTTCAAACGGAGCGGGTTTCGTGGTTGTATACACAGGCGATATTATGACAATGCCGGGACTTCCAAAAATCCCCGCGGCTGAAAAAGTAGATATTATTGACGAAAAGGTAGTTGGTTTATTTTAATGGACGATTTCTTATCAAATTCAGTTGAACAAACCGAAGAATTCGCCGAAGAATTCAGTAAAAACCTCAACGGAAATGAGATTATAGCCATGTACGGAGAGCTCGGAGCAGGTAAAACAGCCTTCGCGCGCGGATTGGCAAGGGGCTTGGGCGTTGAGGATACCATATCAAGCCCGACATTTGCGATTGTTAATGAGTATCAGGGAGTATATCCTATATATCATTTTGATATGTACAGGATAGAAAGCTGGAACGACCTTGATTCAATAGGTTTCTTCGATTACGTCGATAACGGCGTTATATTAATCGAATGGAGCGAAAATATCGAAGGAGCTTTACCCGACGATATTATCAGAATCACGATTAACAAAACAAAAGATGAAAATAAAAGAATTATCAAGATTGAAGGTTTTTAGTTGAAAGTTTTAGCTTTAGATTCCAGCGCCAAAGCTTGTTCCGTAGCTATAACGGACGACAACAGAATACTTGGAAGCTTTTTCATTAACACAGCCTTGACTCACAGCCAGACTTTAGTGCCTATGATTGACTCTGTACTGAAGAGTACAAACACCGCGTTGGAGGATATAGACCGTATTGCCGTATCAGCGGGCCCGGGCTCATTTACAGGTGTCAGAATAGGCGTGTCGGCTGTAAAAGGTATAGCTATGCCGCTTAACAAGCCCTGCGTTTCGGTATCTACTCTCGAGAGTATGCCGTACAATGTTATTGACTGCGACTGTATAGTTTGCGCTGTAATGGACGCCCGTTGCAATCAGGTTTATAACGCTTTATTCGATGTTACAAATAGAGAAGTTACACGTTTGTGTGACGATAGAGCATTATCAATCCTTGATTTAGCTGAGGAACTAAAGTCCTACAAAAGCAAAATTGTACTTGTAGGCGACGGGGCAGAGCTGTGTTATGATTCGTTTAAAGAATTAAGCATTGATATATCTCTCGCTGCCGAAAACCAAAGATATCAAAACGCCGTCGGCGTAGCGCTGGCATCCAAGGATAAAGAATCAATATCAGCCGCGAAGTTATTGCCCGCGTATCTCAGACTTCCTCAAGCTGAAAGAGAATTAAAGAAAAAAACGGAGGGAAAACAATGAAGTTAGCATTAGGATGTGACCACGGCGGAATCAACTTAAAAAACGCCATTATCGACTATTTAGAGGAAAAAGGTATTGAATACGATGATTTCGGATGTTTTTCCGAACGCAGTGTAGATTACCCTATATACGCATTTAAAGTTGCGAACGCTGTCGCGGATAACAAATTTGATTTTGGTATTTTATGTTGCGGCACAGGTATAGGCGTTTCTATGGCAGCTAACAAGGTCAAAGGCATAAGAGCGGCTGTTGTTTCAAATGAATTCGGCGCTGAAATGACACGTAGACACAACAACGCTAACATACTTTGTATGGGCGGTCGTGTAATCAACGAGGAGATGGCGGTTAAATTTACCGATATCTTCCTTAATACTCCGTTTTCATCCGATGAAGAACGTCATACGCGTCGTGTAAAAATGCTTGCCGATATAGATAATGGTACATTTTCCACAGAATAATAGTCATTATTACAAATTATCACCAACTAATCCCTCTAAAATTACTTAATTGTAATAAAGAATAACAAAAAATATCATATTTTTAAATTTATTTACAAAAAACCCTTGTTTTTTTTCCTTAATCGTATTATAATAAGCTTACATTGTTTTTTAAAAGAAATAAAAATGGTTAGGGAGATAGAAAATGAGACTAAGAAAACAAGAGTTAGGTGACCGTAATTTAGTCGGACACCGCGTTGAAACCGTGAGGAAGAAGAAAGGTATGAAGCAAAAAGAGCTTCTAGCCCAGCTTCAGGTAAACGGTGTAGATATGAACGCTTCGGGACTTTCTAAGTTAGAGGGACAAATCAGATTCGTAACTGATGTAGAGCTTGTTGCTCTCGCGGATATTTTGGAAGTATCCGTAGATTATCTCCTTGGGAGAGAATAATATACAAAGATTAAGGCAGTGGATAAAATCCACTGCCGTTTATTATTTTATAAGCTTATATACTTCATTAATTCCCGGATCAATCAATTCGCTGTTTATCTGTGAAAAGTTTAATTTGATAAGACTGTTGTCCGAGCCTCTCATTACCTTAACTTCTGAGCCCCCGAGCAGCTCACTGTTTCCCTTTAGCTCGAAATACATTGCGGTTTCGTTGAATTCATAGCTGTCAAAATGCATTTTTATACAACTTTTCATCAAATCGCTTTTATTATTATAATACCTTCTGAGCTTTCTCAGGTGTTTTTCCAATTTACCGTCATTAATATATTCCGCCAAAGCGAGCTGTTCTATCTTTGACGTGGTTTGGTTGTAATTATCTTTCGTTTTGATATATTTACTCAAAAGTCTTTCGTTAAGACACATAAAGCTTATTCTTACAGATGGCAAAAGTATTCGAGAAAAAGAACCTATATATAATGTACAGTCAGTTCCATAGCTCTGCAAACATGCGGAAGGGTGGCTTTTATATCTGAGCTCTCCGTTATAGTCGTCCTCAAGTATTATTACATTGTGCTTTTGAGCATACTTAATTATCTCCAGTTTCCTTGTAATAGGCATACCGGAAGCGCCGTTACCGCAATAATTGGGGTTAATCAGGATTATATCCGGCTTTATCTTTTCAAGCGACTCAACCGTTATACCTTTGCTGTCGCTTTCTGTATATTCTATATTATACTCAAAGTCCGAAAAAACCTGCTCTGCCTGGGGGAAGGAGTGTTGTTCCATGGCGACAGTCTTTTTTACTCCGAAAAGTCCGCAAAAGATATATATAAGCGTCTGAGAACCTGAACCGACAACAATATTATTGTATTCGGTCTTAACACCTCTGGACGAAAAGGCATATTTTGAGAGCGCTTTTCTCAGTTCTATTTCACCCTGATTTTCACTGTAAGTGTTTAAAAGATACTCTTTATTAAGAATATTTTTTACATATTTGCGCCATTCTTTAACGTTGCTTATGTTTTTGTCTATGCCTTTTCCCGAAAAATCGTACTTATAAACCTTCTCGGGCTTATTTTCCTCGGATTTTCGGCTGTTAATTTTGCTTTCTATAATGATACCGTTTTCTACATAATAACCTTTCTGAGGCACATTAATGATATATCCTTCAGAGCAAAGCGCGTTGTAGGCTGTTTCAACGGTAGTTTTGGAAACACCCAGATCAGTGCATATTTTTCGTACAGATGGAAGTTTTTCCTCACCCTTAATATTCCCGTTTTCTATCGCTTTTTTGATTTCACGGTAAATCTGGGTATATATGGGCGTGTTATCATTCCTGTTAATATTAATAAAATCAGAAAGCATAAAATCACCATCATGATTATATCATAATTCCCGCGGTAATAAAAGGTTGATATTTGATTGATTTTTCAGTATAATAATAAATTAGAGAAATATAGGGTAAAGGAGTAACCTTGTATGAATAAAATTGAAAAGTTTTTTAATGAAATTAAAGGAAAAAAAGTTTGCTTTGTCGGAATAGGCACAAGCAACCTCCCTCTTATAGAGTTATTCTCACAAAAAGGCGCGATTGTTTCAGCATGTGACCGTCAAAGTTATGACGCGCTCGGCGATAACGCTAAACGCGCCGAAAAAGCGGGCGCAAAGTTGATTCTCGGTGATGATTATCTCGATAATATAGATACTGACATTTTGTTCAGAAGTCCCGGAACGCCTTTTTATAAGCCTGAACTTGAGACTTTAAAGAAAAAAGGCGTTGTGGTAACAAGTGAAATGGAAGTTTTCTTTGACCTATGTCCGTGTAAGATTATCGCCGTAACAGGCTCTGACGGAAAAACCACAACTACAACTATTATTTCCGAGCTGTTAAAAGAAGCGGGCAAAAATGTTCACCTCGGCGGAAATATAGGAACTCCGCTTCTGCCGATTATCGAGGATATCCGTGATAACGATTACGCTGTTGTAGAGCTGTCAAGTTTTCAGCTTATTTCTATGAGAAAGAGCCCTGAGATAGCTGTTGTTACCAATCTCGCGCCTAATCATCTGGATATTCACAAGGATATGGATGAATATGTCGAATCCAAAAAGAACATAATTCTTCATCAGAACGCGTTCTCAAAGGCAGTTCTTAACCTTGATAATGATATTTCTGACAGCTTTTCATGTGATGTAAGGGGTAAACTCGTTAAATTCAGCCGAAGAAAATGTTTAGAAAACGGCGCGTATCTTAACGGCGAAACAATTGTTTACAATGATTACGGCAAAATTACACCTGTAATGAACTATAAAGATATAAAAATTGCGGGTATGCACAATGTTGAAAACTATCTTGCGGCTATTTCTGCTGTATGGGGTATAGTTGATGTTGACACAATAGTCAAAGTCGCGAAAACGTTCGGCGGGGTAGAACACAGAGCTGAGTTTGTCAGGGAATTTGAAGGAGTAGAATATTATAACGACTCAATAGCTTCAAGTCCCACACGAACCATTATGGGGACTCTCTCATTATATGACGAAAAGATTATTGTTATTGCCGGCGGATATGACAAGCATATCCCGTATGAGCCGTTAGGACCTGTTATCTGCGATAAGGTTAAACTACTTATACTTCTTGGTGATACCGCTCCAAAAATAGAAAAAGCGGTAAAAGAATCCGATAATTATACGGAAAACAATCCTGTTATCATAAAAGTTGATAATATGGAACAGGCTGTTGAAACCGCCAGAAAGCACGCTCAAAAGGGCGACAAGGTATCTCTTTCACCCGCAAGCGCGAGCTTCGGGCTCTACAAGAACTTTATGGAACGCGGCAATCACTTTAAATCTATCGTAAACGAGCTGAAATAATGATAAAAATCGTAGACAGCAAAAATCCATTTTTCAAGGAAATCACAGAGCTTTCCAAAAACAATCCGTATGGATGCAGAATTATATCGCTATATAATACATATAATTACAATTTACCTTTTGTGGATTTTTGGGTTCAATTAATTTATGAAAAACCGGTATCATTAATTTCAAGACTGGAAAGCGCGTTCATATTACGAATAAGCGAGGAATCCGATATTGAGGAAATCTCCTCATTCATACGCGTATCAGGAGCTCAAAACGTGATTTGTGACTCTAGTTTTGGACTTAATTGTGATTTAAGTAAAAAATCAGGCCCTATATTGTTCAGCGATAAGATGTTTGATATTAATAAGAGCTTTGATGTTTTTACGCCTGACACCAGAGAAGTATATTCGGTTATTTGTAAAGCGGCTTCGGAACATTTTGCCGTGCCATCGTACGAGAGTTTTATGCTTGACGTCAACCATAAGCTTAATCAACGTTCAATCAGAATATACGCTGTAAAAGATGATAAACTACCCGCAGCGTGCATCATGACGCTCGCGGAGAGCAAGGACAGCGCTGTACTCGGCGCTTTGGCAACCGACCCGAATTACAGGAACAAGGGTTACGGCGCCTTTCTTGTTAAATATATTAACAACGTACTTGTTTCAGAGGGAAAACGTGTATACCTTCACCGCGCGCCCTCTGAAAACGTCGCGTTTTACAACAGACTCGGCTTTAAAGAATACGGAAAATGGGCTGAGTACAGGGAGAAAGAAAATGAATAATTTGTTTGATATTTCCCCGGAAATTATCAAAGCGTCTGTAAAAGCTTCGGAGCTTTGCGCCGATACGTTTAAAAAAATTGATGATATTCAAGAATACAATCAGCAAAAAATGATAAAAGCGTTCCAGTCAGCGGGAGTATCAGAAAGCCATTTCACAGGCACAACAGGCTACGGCTATGGCGATAGAGGCAGAGACGCTCTTGATAAAGTTTACGCGGAAGTTTTTGACGCTGAGGACGCTTTAGTTCGTTATAACTTTGTCAGCGGAACTCACGCTCTTACCGTCGCTTTATTCGGAGTTTTGCGTCCTAACGACAAAATGCTCAGCGTTACCGGCACACCCTATGATACGCTAAGAAGCGCAATCGGTATTGAGGGTAATTACCCGGGCTCACTAATTGATTTCGGTATAAAATATAACGAAATAGCCCTGAATAAGGATGGTACTGTTGATTTAAAAGCTATCAAAAATAAACTTGACGATAGTTATAAAATGGTATATATTCAGCGTTCACGAGGTTACAGCACGCGTCCGACACTGACCTGTGACGATATTGCGGAAATTGTAAAAACTGTACGTACTGTAAATAAAGACGCTATTATTATGCTGGACAACTGCTACGGCGAGTTTGTTGAAAAAAAGCAGCCTTTAGCCTGCGGGGTTGACCTTATGGCGGGCTCGCTTATCAAAAATCCCGGCGGAGGTATTGCTCCGACAGGCGGATATATTGCGGGAAGAAAAGATCTCGTTGAAATGTGTTCATACAGGCTTACTACACCGGGTACAGGCAAAGAAATCGGCGCGACACTCAATGTTACCCGTGAGTTGTTCTTAGGCGCTTATCACGCCCCTCACGCCACAGGCGAGGCGCTAAAAACAGCGGTGTTTGCTTCAGCTCTTTTTGAAATGCTCGGATATGAGGTTTCTCCAAGATATAATGAGAACAGGGGAGATATAATCCAGCTAATTATGCTCGGTTCTCCCGAAAAGCTTGAACAGTTCTGCGTCGGTATTCAGCACGCTTCGGCTGTGGACAGTTTTGTAACTCCCTATCCCGACGATATGCCGGGCTATGAGGACAAAGTTATTATGGCGGCAGGAGCTTTCACTATGGGTTCATCCATTGAACTTTCCGCCGACGCTCCGCTCAGAGAGCCATACGCCGTATGGATGCAGGGAAGTCTGAACTTCCACGCGGGCAAGTTGGGAATAATGCTCGCCGCGAATGAAGTGTTAAGCAGTCAGTAATCAGTAGTCAGTAATCAGTAGTCAGTAATCAGTTTTTGTTAATACTGATATGTCGGTTTTATCTGGACATCGGTACATAATTATATTATTATGGATTACAATATTGAAGCCTTGAAGTTTGTAATAAACCTCAAGGCTCTGTTTTATTATATAATATGAATATAATTAGTTCGGGAGCTAAAGCTTTAATACAACAGTAGTTTTGTTCTAGACATTCACTGGCTACTGACTACTGACTACTGAAAACTGACTACTGTCTTGCTACACCTGTTTTTCGAGCGGCTTCAACAACCGCTTTTGCCACAGCTTTGCCCACACGCTTATCAACAGCTTCGGGTATAATGTACTCAGGAGAGAGCTCTTCATCGCTTACAAGCTCTGCTATTGCATAAGATGCCGCGACTTTCATTTCCTCGTTTATCTCACTTGCTCGGCAGTCAAGCGCTCCTCTGAACATACCCGGGAAACACAGTACGTTATTTATCTGATTAGGGAAATCGGAACGTCCCGTACCAACAACTACCGCTCCGGCTTTTTTTGCCAAATCGGGCATAATCTCTGGTGTCGGGTTAGCCATAGCGAAAACAACGGGCTTTTCAGCCATAGACTTTACCATTTCCTCGTTGACAATTCCCGGAGCCGATACACCGAGGAATACATCAGCGCCTTTCATAGCGTCGGCGAGTGAACCCGTTAAATTTTCGGGGTTTGTTATTGATGCCATATACTCCTGTTCGGAATTATTTGTGCTGAGTCCTTTGCTGATAATACCCTTGCTGTTTACCAGAACAACGTTTTTAACGCCGATATTCATCAGGTGTTTAGCGATAGCTATACCCGCTGAACCTGCGCCGCTGATAACAAGTTTGATTTCGCCGATCTTCTTATCAACAATCTTCAAAGCGTTCATCAAAGCCGCCGCAACGATTACCGCCGTGCCGTGCTGATCGTCGTGAAAAATCGGAATATCACAGATTTCTTTGAGCTTTCTTTCAATCTCAAAGCACCTTGGAGCAGCGATATCCTCGAGGTTTATCCCTCCAAAACTTCCGCTGATCAAGTAAATTGTCTTTACTATTTCGTCAACATCTTTACTTCTTACGCAAATCGGGAAAGCATCAACGTCGGCAAATTCCTTAAAAAGACAGCATTTTCCTTCCATAACAGGCATACCCGCCTCGGGTCCGATATCACCGAGACCGAGAACTGCCGTACCGTCTGTAACTACGGCAACAAGATTGCTGCGTCTTGTAAGTTCGAAACTCTTTTCGTAATCCTTGTTAATCTCCATACAAGGCTCGGCTACGCCTGGCGTGTATGCCAGAGATAAATCCATACTGTTATTAATCGGAGCACGGGAGATTACTTCAATCTTTCCGTCCCACTCATAGTGCTTCTTTAAGCTTTCCTGTCTGATATCCATAATATTACTCCTTAAATAAATTACCGAATGATATTATAGACTATTTTCTCATATAATTCAAGTATTTGACAATTCTGATGTATTGGATTAAAATATCTATGCGAGTAAATTGAACAGTCGCGGGGATGTTCCGAAAGGAACTCTCCGAGGAAAGTCCGGGCTCCACAGAGCACAGGTAACGGCTAACGGCCGCCGAGGGCGACCTCAGGGAAAGTGCAACAGAGAATAACCGCCGATTTATCGGCAAGGGTGGAAAGGTGAGGTAAGAGCTCACCGCTGGTGCGGAGACGTACCTGGCGTGTAAACCCTGCCTTGGAGCAACACCGTGGAGGGACATTATGCTTGCTCGGCAGTCCCGCGGAGGTGGCGTCGAGCGCTTGTGGCAACACAGCGCCAAGATAGATGACTGTTCACGACAGAACCCGGCTTACAGATTTAGTCGCGTATAAAGAAAAAGGCAGCTTTAGGCTGCCTTACTTTTTACTCAATTTTAAATGCTCTGCAATTATAAATAGTATTATATATATTATTATATATTATATTATTGTGTGCAGATTTTGCGCTACCCCTATGCAGATTTTGCGCTGCCCTAAGGTAAATTTTGCCCTGCACTAGAGCAGATTTTGCGCTGCTGTTAAAACCTTTTCGGCACACTTGATTCCGTCAACTGCCGCGGAGATTATTCCTCCCGCGTATCCCGCGCCTTCTCCGCAGGGATACAAACCTTTTACGCTTACGCTTTGCAAGGTATCGGGATTTCTGGTAATACGAACAGGGGAGGAGCTTCTGGTTTCCGCGGCGGTCAGCAGAGCGTCAGGGTCAGCGAATCCTTTTAGCTTTCTGTCAAGCGCAACGATAGCGTCTCTCATTGAGTATGTAACATACTCGGGCAGAATTGAATCCATTTGAGCAAAGGCTGTGCCTCTCTGATAGCTCGGTTTAACATTTCCAAAGCCCGTGGATTGCGTTTTGTTCAAAAAATCTCCAACTCGCTGCACGGGAGCAGTGTATGCTCCACCGCCGTAGTCATAGGCTTTTTTCTCGATTTTTCTTTGATACTCAATTCCCGCCAAGGGATGTTCACTGCCAAAATCATCGGGATTAACCGATACAAGCAAAGCGGAGTTTGAGTTAACAGCGTCACGTTTAAACTCACTCATACCATTAACGCAAACCATATTCTCCTCACTCGAAGCGGGTACAACGGTGCCTCCGGGGCACATACAGAAAGTATAAGCTCCTCTGCCGTTGCTTGTCTGAGTATTGAGTTTGTAATAAGCAGCGCCCAATCTATTATTTCCTGCGAAAGAACCGAACTGAGACTTATCTATCTTTTCTCTGAGATGCTCAATTCTCGCGCCGACGGAGAAAGACTTTTGCTCCATAAATATACTGTTGTTATAGAGCATTCTCAAAGTATCTCTCGAGCTGTGCCCGATTGCCAGAATTACATTATCAGTATCGATTATGGTTTTCTTTCCGTTAGATTCAATTTCAATCCCTTTTACTTCATTGTTTTTTATAATCAGCGAAGTAAATTTTGTGTTAAAAAACACATCACCGCCGAGTTCTATGATTTCTTTACGAATGTATTTTATAACCTCTCTGAGCTTATCTGTGCCTATATGAGGTTTAGCATTATACAAAATTTCCTCAGGAGCTCCATGAACGTAAAATTCATTTAAAATATGACGAGCTCTGATGTCCTTAGTACCCGTGTTAAGCTTACCGTCAGAGAATGTTCCCGCGCCGCCTTCACCGAATTGAATATTGGATTGTGTATTCAGAGAGCCTGATTTTATAAAGCTTTCTACGTCTTTAATACGTTGGTCGCAATCCGCGCCCTGTTCAATAATTATGGGTTTTTCTCCCGCGCGAGCTAGAGTTAATCCCGCGAATATTCCCGCAGGACCGAAGCCTATGATTACAGGGCGTAGTTTTAAAGGCTTATGTTGCGGAATTTTATACTCATACGGCTTTGTAATAAAGGCGTTTTTGCTTCTGGATCGGCTCAGAGCTTTGTTCTCATCAATATTAAGATAAACATCTGCAGTGATAATAAAACGCACGTTATCTTTTTTTCGGGCGTCTATGGAGCGTCTGAAAAGAGATATTTTTTCAATTGAATTGCTGTCAACTCTGAGCTCCTTTATGACAGCTTTCTTTATTGTACTGTCGTTATAATCAATTGGCAGTTTTATATTACTGACTCTTATCATACGTTTTCACCCGCGATTATTCCGCTAGCGAAAGCAAATTGCAAGTTGAACCCACCACAGTCGCCGTCGATGTCTATTGCTTCACCGCAAATATACAGATTTTTCATTATGGCGCTCTCCATACTGTACGGGTTAATCTCGTTGCCGACAACACCGCCAGAAACAACCTGTGCTCTGCTGAAATCATTGGATTTTAGCGCTTCAAATTTCCAGTTCTTTACAACATCAACAATTCTTTCAATTTCCTCGACGGTTATAGAATTAATTCTTCTTGAGAAGGGCAGAACCTGAGCTTGTTTAAGGATAGCCATACCGAGCTTTTTGACAAAAATTCCCGTGAATAAGTTTTCAATATTTAAGTTATTGAATATATCCTTATTCTTTAAAATAATACTTTTTAAATATCTTTTGTCAAAATATGGCAGAAGATCAATTATAACAAATGGCTTTCTTACCTTTTTTAGTATTGAACTGAGGTTGAATACACAGATGCCCGATAAAGAATTGTCTGCAAACTGTACCTCTCCGTATTCTTCCTTAATTAAACTTTCACCGTCAAACAGGCTGACTTTACTCTCAACTCTGACTCCTTTAAGTGAAGGAAGAAGATCACTTTTTACTCTGACAGGACACAAAGCAGGGGAAAGGGGCGTTATATTATGGCCGAGTTCTTTGAGATTTTTTATTATTCCGCTGTCAGCGCCCAGTTTAGGCGCGGCGCATGAACCCGAACAAACAATAAGCTTTTCGCAGATTAATTCCCCATTATTTGTTGAAACATAAAAGTTATTATTCTTATTTTTTATATCGTTAACCTTAGTATCACAAGTAATTTCAACTCCAAGAGCTTCTAACCTGAATCTCAATACATCAAGAACACTGCCCGCGTGATTGGAAACAGGGTAGACTCTGCCTTCATCCTCAACCTTAGTCATCAAACCGAGTTTCATAAATTCATTTATAACCCTGTCAACGGAGCAAAGCTCAAATACAGTATCAACATATTTTCTGAAAGAACCGTGATAATGTGTTTTTGAACAGGCGGTATTAGTGAGGTTACAGCGTCCGTTGCCTGTCGAGAGAAGCTTTCTGCCAACTCTGTTCTGGGCTTCAATTACAGCTACTTCTTTCTGAGGATTATTCTCTTTTGCCTTTATTGCCGCGAACAAACCCGACGCGCCGCCGCCGATTATAATAATATCCTTTTTTACACTCATTTTGTCACGTCCTAAAAATATAGGCGGACTAAGTCCGCCTGTAAATTAATGATTGCCGATAAATATTGCGGATACAGCTCCGAAAATGCCCAGACAGGCGAGTGAGACAATAATACTCGCGATTATTACACCGCCTAAAGCCGCAAAAAATGTCTTTTTTAATCCCATATTAAGAAAGCTGGCTCCCAAAGTACCCGTCCAAGCGCCTGTAATCGGCAGAGGAATACCAATAAAAAGCATAAGCGCGATAAATAATCCTTTTCCGCCGTTAGACTGAAGCTTCTGTCCCGCTTTCTCACCTTTGTTGAGGCAGAATGTAAAGAACTTACCGATATATTTCTTATCCTTACCCCATTCAAGCACTTTTCTTGCAAATAAATAAATTAACGGAACAGGAATAAGATTACCTATAATACAAATAATCGCGCACTGCCACAAGGGGATGTGGCTTCCGAAATATCCCAAAGGTATAGCGCCTCTTAATTCCCAAATCGGAATCATCGAGGTAAAAAACATCAAAAGATAACCCATATAATTCTCCTTTAAAAAATTCACTGTATTATTAACTAAAATATTATATATTATATTGTTAAATTTTTCAACCTTTTAATTTGACTTATAATTAAAATGATTGTAAAATAGTTAAAATAGGCAAGAGGTATTTTTATGAATAAAAACGAAACCAAAAGATTTACCGCTTTCACAACAGTAATGTTTGTGATTACAGGTTTATATATAGCTTTTATCTGGGTACATTCGTTAATGAGCGCTGAAAAATCCACAGTAGAAAGTACGCGTGTACTTGATTTTTTGATTAATTTTTTGAAATCGCTGGGTATCAACGCTGAATTGACTGACCACATTGTCAGAAAAACAGCTCATTTCTGCGAGTTCGCTTTGCTTGGATGTCTGACGCTCTGGTGCGGTTATTTGCTAAACAAAAATATTGTTAAGCTTCTGCTTCCTGTCGGCGGCGTATGTCTGGCTGTCGCGATTATTGATGAAATAATTCAGATATTCTCACCAGGAAGAAGCTGTCAGTTCAGTGACGTTATTCTGGATTTATCAGGCAGTATATGCGGCGCTGTGTTTTTCATTTTGATTATAAT
This sequence comes from uncultured Ruminococcus sp., assembly GCA_902785365.1. Classification (GTDB taxonomy): domain Bacteria; phylum Bacillota; class Clostridia; order Oscillospirales; family Acutalibacteraceae; genus Ruminococcoides. The sequence continues at coordinate 81,684 of CACZYC010000003.1, forward strand.
TATAATTTTGTTGATAAAGAAAAGGAAGAGTAAACATGAGTGAAGCTTTAGAAAGAAATAAAATGGGATACGCAAAAATGTTCCCGCTTATTTTGAAGATGTCCTTACCCGCGATGTTTTCAATGACGGTGATGGCGCTTTATAATGTTGTGGACAGTATTTTTGTAGGTAACATTTCTAAGTACGGAGAACTTGGGCTTAACGCTGTTTCCTACGCTTTTCCATTACAAATGCTGGTAATAGCGTTTGCCATAGGAACAGCTACGGGCGCTAATTCTCTTATATCCAGACGTCTTGGCGCCGGTAATCAGATAGAAGCTGATTCCGCCGCTACTCACAGTCTTATACTCGCTGTATTCACCTGGGTTGTGTTTATATTTATAGGTTTATTCGCGGTTAAACCTTTTTTGAATATGTACCAGTGTACGGGAAAGGTTTTTGAGTACGGTTACCAGTACCTTACTATCGTGCTTTGCTGCTCGCTGTTTATAATGGTTCAATCAAGTATAGAAAAATCCCTGCAGGCAACGGGGGATATGATTTTCCCTATGCTGTTTCAGCTAACGGGCGCAATAACAAATCTTATACTTGACCCGTTTTTTATTTATGGAATCGGACCTTTCCCGAAACTTGAAGTTATGGGCGCGGCTATAGCTACGGTACTCGGTCAGTTCGCGGGTATGGTGTTCGCTTTAATAACAATTTTTGTCAAGAATAATAAAGTTCACGTAACCTTCAAAGGCTTTAAACTGAATTTTGAGACAATTAAAAATATTTACGCTGTTGGATTCCCGTCAATTATTATGCAGTCTATATCGTCGTTTATGATACTCGGTTTGAACGCTATGCTTGATAGCATGGGTGTTACCGTGCTCGGACTGTACTTCAAGCTGCAAAGCTTCATCTTTATGCCGTGTTTCGGTCTTAATCAGGGGCTACTGCCTATTATGGGCTTCAACTACGGAGCAAAGAATAAAAAACGCCTTTATTCCGCGATAAAATGCGGCATAATAATTGCTCTCGTAATAATGACAATAGGTTTTGTTATATTCCAGACTATACCTGACAAACTGATATTGATGTTCAACAGTGAAAACGCCGAGCTGTTAAGAGCGGGTGTCCCTGCGTTCAGACTTATCAGTATATGCTTTTTCCCAGCAGCCGTGGCAATTGTGTTCATCTCTATGTTCCAGGCAACGGGCAAGGGATTCAGGGCTCTTCTTCTTTCTTTCACAAGACAGCTTGTATTCATTTTGCCGATAGCGTTTATTATTTCTCAGATTATCGGCTCGCAGGAATGGATATGGCTTGCGTTCCCGCTTGCGGAAATCGGTGCGCTTACGCTGGCAATACTGCTGTTTGTCAATCTCACGAAAACTGATTTCAAAAAACTCGACAAAGAATAATAAATTACATTTTAACGGCATATTATTAGCTGAGGTGAAATTATGGACAATCATAACAGCATCAGCTATGCCGACGGGTGGAAAAGTTCCGCTGAACCGATACGCCGCGAAGCAAAACAAGATATGCCTGAACCCAAAGAACAAAACAATAAAAATAAAACAAAGGGCTCAAAGCCATTCTTGACTCTTATTCAGATTTCCATTTGTCTTTTGGCGGTTCTTGCCGCTTATGTTTTGAAAACATTCGGTTCAGATGTGTTCAAAGAAGTTAAAAAAGCATATGAAACAGAAATAAATAACGAGATAATACTTAATCCCTATGAAAACGATTTAGATAAACTGTTTAATGCGTCTCAGGATTAAAAGTTTTAATTTTTCCGTTACATATCCCGCGCTATGTCTTTTCTCAGCTTTGATTATAATAAACTTTGATTATGTATATTGTTTAACTGCCGTTATTTTTCATGAGCTTGCGCATCTGGCTCTTTCGTCATATTTCAAGACGAGTGTAACAGGTATAAAAATATCTTTGTACGACATAGAAATAATTGAAAAATCAAGGCATATTATAGATTATAAAAATGACTTGGCAATTACCGCCGCGGGTCCCTTGGCTAACTTTGTATTGTTTGCGTATTATTATCATTTTGATGTAAAGTTTGCCTTTGTAAATCTCTTTATAGGCGCTTTTAATTTGCTCCCCGCGGCTAATTTAGACGGCGGACAGATATTATATCTCTTTCTGTCAAAGAGGCTCTCGGTCAAAACAACATCAAATATTATTACAATAATAACCATTTGTTTGTCCGCGCTCTTGTTTTTCGCGGGTATCATGGTCTTGTTTGAATCGAAATACAATTTTTCATTATTGATAATTTGTTTTTATCTTATATTATCTTTATTTTATAAACAGGATAAGTTTCTTTAGCGGAGGAATTATGTACAGCAAGGAAGTAGAAAAAATTCTTTTAAAGGTTCAGAAACCCGGTCGATATGTCGGCGGGGAACTTAACTCCGTCATAAAAGACAAAAAGGATGTTGATGTACGATTCGCTTTCTGTTTTCCCGATACTTATGAAATCGGTATGTCGCATTTAGGAATGAAAATCCTATACAGCCTGTTCAATGAAAAACCTTATATATGGTGTGAGCGTGTGTTTGCGCCGTGGATAGATATGGAAGAGATAATGAGGGAGAAAAATATACCTCTTTACGCTCTGGAGAGCGGCGACGCGATTACTGATTTTGATTTTATAGCTTTCACGCTTCAGTATGAGTTGAGTTATTCCAATGTATTGAATATGTTGAAGCTCGCTAATATTCCTATTAAATCAAAAGACAGAAATAATCTCGGACAGATTGTTGTAGCGGGCGGACCCTGCGCCTGCAACCCCGAACCTTTGGCTGAGTTTATAGATATTTTCTTTATCGGTGAGGGAGAAGAAGTCGATTTAGAGGTAATAGAACTATACCGTAAATATAAGGCCGATAACAAAACAAAAGCTGAATTTCTTGAAGCCGCTTCTCAGATTAAAGGCGTTTATGTTCCGTCATTATATGATGTTGAATATAACGAGGACGGTACACTTAAAAGCTTCAACCCTAAAGGGGATGCTCCCGCTAAAGTTGAAAAACGCATAATGGCGGAAATGGACGAAAGCTACTATCCGGAAAATTTTGTTGTACCTAACATTGAGGTTGTACACGACAGAGCTGTTTCAGAGATTTTCAGAGGATGTATCCGCGGCTGTCGTTTTTGTCAGGCAGGTTTTCTGTACAGACCTGTTCGCGAAAAAAGTATAGATAAAATCAATAAAGAATGCAAAACTCTTTGTGATAACACGGGTTATGATGAGGTGTCGCTTTCCTCGTTGAGCTCCAGTGATTATACAGAAATTATTCCGCTGCTTGAAAAAATGAGCTTATGGTCCGTAGAGGACAAAGTGAGTATTTCTCTGCCTTCTTTGCGTGTTGACGGCTTCAGCGATGATATCCTTGATAAGATTAAATCTGTACGAAAGAGCGGGCTGACATTCGCTCCCGAAGCAGGCACACAAAGGCTCAGGGATGTTATCAACAAAAATGTTTTTGAGGACGAGCTTCTTGAAACATGTTCCAAAGCTTTTAACGGCGGTTACACAAAGGTTAAGCTTTACTTTATGATTGGATTACCAACTGAGACTTTAGAGGATGTTGAGGGTATAGCGCAGCTTGCCCAAAAGGTTGTCGACGCGTATTACGCGTGCGATAATAAGCCGAAAGGGAAGAGCGTCACCGTCACAATATCCACCGCTTCGTTTGTTCCAAAGCCTTTCACTCCATTCCAATGGTACGGTCAGAATCCACGTGATATGTTAATGGAAAAACAATATCACCTAAAGGAAAATATAACGACAAAAAAGGTTAATTATAACTACCACGACGCGGGGACAAGCTTTCTTGAGGCTGTTTTTGCCCGTGGGGACAGAAAACTTTCCGTTATTCTCGAAAAAGCGTGTGATAAAGGTTTTCATTTTGACGGTTGGAACGACTGCTTTGATATTGACGAATGGATGAAGCTTTTTGAGGAATGTAATATAGACCCGGGCTTTTACGCCAACAGAGACAGAGCGCTCGACGAGCTTCTTCCTTGGGATTTCCTCGATTACGGCGTGAGCAAGGAATTTTTGCTCAAAGAAAGAGAAAAGGCTTATAAAAACACAGTTACACCTCACTGCCGTCTGAAGTGCTCCAACTGCGGAGCGGCAAAATATAAAACCGGAGTTTGTTATGAAAAACGTCAGAATTTGGTTTAAAAAAGACAACGAGTGTCGTTATATATCTCACCTTGACTTGAACCGCATTATGCTGAGAGCTTTGCATAAAAGCCGTATTCCGATTTGGTTTACCGAGGGATATAACATTCATCCTTACGCTACATTTCCGCTTCCGCTTTCTCTTGGATTCAGAGGTGAAAAGGAATGTATGGACATAAGGCTGATTGAAGATTATGATTTTGACAAAATAAAGACAGATTTAAACGCTTGTCTGCCTGACGGCATAAGAATATACGACGTTACCGAACCTGTTATGAAAGCCAAGGAAATAACCTATGCTACTTTTACAATCAGGATTACCACACAAGACGTTATGCCCGATATACTTTATGAGATTTGCAACGAGCTCTTGAATAAAGATGAAATACTTGTTGAAAAGAAAACAAAGAAAAAAGGAATTAGAGAGATAGATATAAAGCAATATCTGAATAAATTCAAACTCGAGAGAAATATAGGCGGCGTTATCCTGTATGTTACTTTGCCCGCGGGGAGTGTCACAAACATTAACCCGTCTTTAATTCAAAAGGCTATTGAAAGATATTACGGAACAGATGTGCACTTTGATGTAACCAAAACGGATATGTTTGATAAAAATTTAAAAAGTTTTGAATAGAACTTGATTTTTATAATCATTTATAATATAATAGTCAAGGTCGCTATGCAGAGATGTCCGAGCTGGCCGAAGGAGCATGATTGGAAATCATGTGTACGGTGAACACCGTACCGAGGGTTCGAATCCCTCTCTCTGCGCCATAAAAAACAGGTACTACAATTATGTAGTGCCTGTTTTTTCTATAAGGGATTCGAAGCCGACCGTTAAGAAAATGCTCCTGCGGAGCATTTTTAGGGAGGAGCGCTGATGAACTGTTTCGATTAAACACACCGCTACAAGCGAGATGACACTTTCCTAATTTATGAACATACTCTCTCTGCGCCATAAAAAACAGGTACTACAATTATGTAGTGCCTGTTTTTTCTATAAGGGATTCGAAGCCGAATTATATTGAGTTTCTTCCCTGAACAATATTACGTTTTTCAAATTCTCTGTTCATATAATTAAGCACTTTCTTTTTGTCTGCACTCCAAAGAGGAGAAATCAGACTACGTTTGTCACCGTCTCCTGTAATTCTATGGATAACAACGTTTTGGGGCAAAATCTCAATCGCCTCACAAATTATTTGTGTATACTCTTCCATAGATAATGTTTTGAACTTTTCCGCACGGTACTCATTGGCTAAATCAGTATTCTCAAGAACATGAAGCAGTTGAAGCTTAATCCCATCCGTACGCGCTCCAACATATTTTACGGTATCAAGAATCATTTCCTTTGTTTCATAGGGCAATCCTATAATAATATGAGTAACAACATCAATTTCCTCGCGTTTTAAGTTCTTGACTACTTGGTCATAGACATCAAGATTATACCCGCGTCTTATGTATTCGGCTGTATTTTCGTGAATTGTTTGAAGTCCGAGTTCAACGCTGACGGGTTTAATCTTATTAATTTCAGATAAAAGCTTAATCTTTTCGGGTTCAAGACAGTCAGGACGCGTAGCTACTGACAATCCCACAATATAATCGTGCTTTACTGCTTCATAGTATATTTTTCTGAGATATTCAACGTCGGCGTATGTGTTTGTAAAAGGCTGAAAATACGCTATATACGCGTTGTCACAGGTTTTGGACTTAACTTTATTTATTGCGTGTTCCAATTGTTCCGCAATAGAAAGGGCAGAGGATGAGGCAAACTCCCCGGAACCTCCTTCGCTGCAAAATATACAGCCATTACAACCTATCGAACCGTCACGGTTAGGGCAGGTCATGCCGCCGCTAATCGAAAGTTTATATACTTTTTTATTATATTTATTCTTGTAATATTCGTTTAAAGAATAATAGTGTTTACCCATATTTGACATAAACTCCTTAAATTATTATAATAACTGCGGTGATATTATGGCTGAAATATTTATGTATAACCTAAATAGCAAAAAATCAATCGGAATAAAAAATATATGCCGAGCACTAAATATCGGATATCGTGAAATTGATGAGACCCAATACTCATATAAACTGAGCTTTCTGCTTAAAATATGTGATAACAGTCAAAAAGGGGAAACAGGCAAGATAAACGACGAAATGCTTTACCTTATAGGTTTTAACGACGGACTGCTTAACATATTCTTAAAGCTTTTACGTTCCAAAAAATGTTCTGTCGCTCTAAAAGCAGTTATGACAGAAACAAATGTAAATTATACATCCATAGAATTGTATAAAGAAATTTCCGCTGAGCATAAAGCTATGCAGAGCGGAAACAGTATTCATTAATTACGCGTAAATACGAACATATTCCATAAACATTTTATATATTTCGCCTTCAATCTCCTCGGTATCCTGATCAATACCGCCGTTGAAGAACATCTGATTATGGAAATCCAGAGCGCGATACATGGATACAATGTATCCGCGAACTTTGTCCTGAAGCTTCTCGCTGAGTTCGTTGCCGTTTGAAAGTCCCATATAGAGCGAACCCTCGTGAATCTCGAGGGGGAGAATACTTTTTATATCCTCAAATCGGTTTTTACTCTTGATATCTTTATAAAAATCAATTACCGAAAACTCGTTTTTGTCCTTGATATCTGTATTTTTTGAGATAAACTCCTCACATTTTTCAAGGTCAAAGTATTCGTCGGTCATATATTTATATAGATTGTTTTTGTTTATTTTCAGTACGTGATATAATCTGATGTTGTGCAGGGCGTTTTCAAGACAAGACATAGCTGAATAAATCATATTATTGTCCAGCTGAGCCATCATATTAAAAATATTTTGATAAATACTTTTGTTTATAAGGATAAACGTAAGTTTTTCCTGCTCTTTATACTGCTCCATGAGCTCCGGAGTTATAAGAAAACGCGCGGTAAAAGTATATGAGTTCTTAACATATTCCTTTAATTCGCGGTAAAAATCATTCAAAAACTCTGAATTTTCAATTGTAAACTCAAACATTTTAATCACCATTATTAAGTATAGAATAAATCCACAAAAAAAGCAACTGTTATTGCAACAGGTATATAGATTTTTCCATTGATTTATTTTTGAAAATATTGTAGAATGGATATATGTTTTGACAAAAAGGAAGGAAAATATGAAAAGGATTTTAAAAATCATTATTCCCGCAATGATGATAATATGTACGTTATTGACGTCATTCCCATCGGGGGCAGCAAGCTTTTCTTCATTATCCAAGAATCCTGTATTTAACCACGGAATTGACGTATCCCAGTGGAACGGGGATCTTGACTGGAAAAAGCTTCGGGAAAGCGGTGTAGAGTTCGCGTATATCAGAATCGGTTATTATCACACAGGACAAGGATATATCGATTATAAATTCAAAGAAAACCTTAAAGCCTGTGTAGAGAACGGAATCGACTTCGGTGTTTATGTTTACTCATATGTATATACATACTCAGAAACCGAAAAATGCGCCAAATGGGTAAAGAGCGTTCTTGATACAATGGGCAATTACACTAAGGATAAAGATACTATTCAGGTTGCCTATGATATTGAGGATGAAGTTCAATCAAACGCTGTGCGCAACGGCAAGGTTACCCGCACATATATGCATAACGGCGTTCAGAAGTTCTGCAATAAGATTAAATCATACGGTTATGAGCCTATTGTTTATTCTTTCGCGAGCTTTTTCAGCAGTTATCTTGATCTGAACAAATTCCAGAAAAAAGGAATCAGAATTTGGTACGCAAGCTGGCCGTATAACCCTGACTTAAAACAAAAGAGAGTTATGGAAAACGGTACATACGCTGATATCTGGCAGTTCTCCAGCTCCTACACCATAAACGGCACTGTGTTTGATACCAACGTATGCTATGATGATTTCTATGATTACTCAAAGGAAGACTCAAATCTGACAATCAAGAATCTTAAATCTTCGTACTCATACAAAAGCTCGGGTGTAAAACCCGGTATTAAAGTATACAGCGGCAGCACACTGCTCAAAAAGGGTACTGATTACAACGTTTTCTACTATAAAAACAAGCGTACAGGCAGAGCCAGAATGAAAATTGTGCGCTATAAGAACGGTAAGTACTACGAGTCTAAAACGGTTAAGTTTATCATCAGACCTGTTGCCGTTAAGAATCTTAAAGCAACTCCCTCTACTAATCAGATTAAATTAAAATGGGATAAGCTCAACGGAGCGATATCATATCAGATTCAGGAATACGACCCGTACGACGGCACTTACGGCCTTATTGACAGTATAAAAGGCACATCATACACTAACTACTTCCTTGATGAAGGAAAGGAGTACAAACTGCGTGTCAGAGCTGTTACAAAGCTGGACGACGAGAAAGTATACGGAAACTACGCAACTGTTACGGTTAAAACCCTGTACAAAGCCGCAAAGCTTAATTCGGCAGCCTCAACAGCTAAAGGCAAAGCGACTGTAAAATGGACGCCTAAAACCGAAAACACAAAAGGCTACATCGTTCACTATTCCAAAACCAAGGACTTTAAAAACAAGAAGTCATACAAGATAAAACAAAAAACAGTTGATAATACAACTTTTTCCGGACTCAGCTCAAAAACACGCTACTACTTCAGAGTCAAAGCCTATAACTATGTTGACGGCAAGTATTTTTTCAGCAAATACAGTTCAACAAAATCAGTTATAATAAAATAATATATACAAAAATTAAAGCCCAAAGCGTTTGCTTTGGGCTTTGTTTTATCCATGTTTACCTGAGTAGTTATGCGCTTTATCGAGCAGCATATCTTTAACCTTCATAAGCCTTGTACGGCTGCTTCGGTCATTTTCCTCAAGTTTCATAGTGATGTATTTGATTGTGTCCTGATACCTCGGTATCATAACATGTTCAAGAGAATTAACGCGGCGGCGAGTTTTTTCAATCTCAGCCGACATAAGCTCGCAGCTTTTCTCCATCTGAGCAAGTTTTATCAAATCGGGTAAAACATTGTTGAGCGACATAACAGCGTCGTCAAGCTCAAAGGAAGTAAAAGCGAAACCGTACGGATAAATATCTCCGCTGTCAGAAGTACGGGTGGATGTGGAAAACTCGGGAATCTCAACGCTCATAACGTTTTTGACTTCGGTCTCTATATTCACTTGTTGTTTGGGTGAAAGGAGAGAGGCGTCGAGGGATTCCTTTGACATAACCGCGCTCGCGTTGACAAAATGGTCGTTACATAAATTTATTTCACTTTCCACTTTATCTCTCAAGTCGCGTGTTTCTCTGACTAATTCGAGAAACTGTCTCATCAACTCGTCACGTTTATCCTTTAACATTTTGTGTCCGCGAACAGCGGTTTTAAGCTGACCTTTCAGCTTGTTGAGCTGCATTCGCGTAGGATTAACATTCATTACAGCCATAAAAGCACCTGCTTACTGTTTTCCGTAGAATTCGTCGAGCATATCGTCTTTAATACGCTTGAGTTCGCTTCTGGGGAGAATCTCAAGGAGTTTCCAGCCTATATCGAGGGTTTCCTCAATTGAGCGGTTCGCGTCATATCCCTGAGAAACATACTGTCTCTCGAATTGTTCAGCAAATTCCGCGTATTTCTTATCCATATCCGTAAGAGCAGCCTCACCAAGAATAACCATAAGCTCTCTGGCGTCTTTACCTCTGGCGTACGCCGCGAAGAGCTGGTTCATTGTGGCCGCGTGGTCTTTACGTGTACGGTCGGGTCCGATACCCTTATCTTTAAGACGTGAAAGCGAGGGTAGAACGTCGATAGGAGGCGTTACACCCTTTCTGTACAGCTCACGGGAAAGAATAATCTGTCCCTCTGTGATATAGCCTGTAAGGTCGGGAATCGGGTGAGTCTTATCATCCTCAGGCATTGTAAGAATCGGAATCAATGTGATTGAACCATTATTGCCTCTGAGTCTGCCCGCTCTCTCATAAAGAGTAGCAAGGTCGGTATACATGTAACCGGGGTAACCGCGGCGTCCAGGAACTTCCTTACGCGCGGCGGACACCTCTCGCAGAGCGTCGGCGTAGTTTGTAATATCAGTCATAATGACAAGAACGTGCATTCCGAGATCAAACGCGAGATATTCCGCGGCTGTCAAAGCCATACGAGGTGTAGCAATACGTTCGATAGCAGGGTCATTCGCGAGGTTTACAAACATAACGGTACGGTCAATAGCGCCTGTCTCTTTAAAGGACTGAATAAAGTAGTCAGATTCCTCAAATGTAATACCCATTGCAGCGAACACAACCGCGAACTGCTCATTCTTACCTCTTACGGTAGCCTGACGCGCAATCTGAGCCGCAAGCTGAGCGTGGGGAAGACCTGAAGCGGAGAAAATAGGAAGCTTCTGTCCTCTTACAAGTGTGTTAAGTCCGTCAATCGCGGATACACCTGTCTGGATAAACTCCTGCGGATAGTTACGAGCCGCAGGGTTCATAGGTGTGCCGTTGATATCAAGTCTCTTTTCGGGAATAATAGCCGGGCCGTCGTCAATAGGATTACCGAGTCCGTCAAACACTCTGGAAAGCATATCGGAAGATACAGGAAGCTCCATTGAACGACCGAGAAATCTTACCTTTGAGCCAGCGAGATTAATTCCTGAAGCGGATTCAAAAAGCTGTACAAGAGCGTTGTCTCCGTTTACTTCAAGTACCTTGCATCGGCGTGTTTCGCCGTTGGGGAGCTCGATTTCGCCCAGTTCGTCATATTTAACATTTTCAACGTCGCTGACCATCATAAGAGGACCCGCGACTTCCTGAATAGTACGATATTCCTTAGGCATTAATCTTCACTCCTTTTCAGCACGTCGTTTACTTCTTCATAAAGCTGAGCCTGAATTGATTCAAATTCAGCTTCAATCTTATCTTCTGGCTCGTATTTATATCTTCCTATGCGCTCACGCACAGGAAGATTTACAAGCAATTCAATATTGGCGCCCTTGTTAAGAGCTTCCAAAGCGTTGTCATAATAGCTCAAAATAGCTCTCATCATAAGAACCTGTTTTGTGAGCGAAGTATATGTATCAGTCGGGTCAAAAGCGTTCTGGTGCAGATAGTCCTCGCGGATAGAGCGCGCTGACTCAAGCTTTAAGCGGTCGGGAGCTGAAAGAGCGTCCATACCAACAAGGTTTACAATCTCCTCAAGTTCAGCCTCATCCTGCAACAGAGCAAGCATTCTGCCTCTGAGCTCCATAAAGTCGGGAGCGGCGTTCTCAGAGAACCATTTTTCAAGCTGGTCTGTATACAATGAGTAACTTGTCAGCCAGTTAATAGCGGGGAAGTGGCGTTTATACGCAAGGTTTGCGTCTAATCCCCAGAATACTTTTACAATTCTCAGCGTCGCCTGAGATACAGGCTCGGAAATATCACCGCCTGGAGGTGATACAGCGCCGATAACAGAAAGCGCTCCCTCGATATCTTCTGTACCATTTACGAGCACACGACCCGCTCTCTCATAAAACTGGGCAAGGCGGCTTCCGAGATACGCGGGATAACCTTCTTCACCGGGCATTTCCTCTAAACGTCCCGACATTTCTCTCAGAGCCTCAGCCCAACGCGATGTCGAGTCAGCCATCAGAGCTACGGTATATCCCATATCACGGAAATACTCAGCAATGGTAATACCTGTATAGATTGAAGCCTCACGAGCGGCAACAGGCATATCGGAAGTGTTGGCGATCAGCACTGTTCTCTCCATAAGAGAATTGCCGGTACGCGGGTCTTTTAGCTCAGGGAACTCATTAAGAACATCTGTCATTTCATTACCGCGTTCTCCGCAGCCTATATATACTATGATATCAGCAGCCGCCCATTTAGCGAGCTGGTGCTGAACAACAGTCTTACCTGAACCGAAAGGACCCGGAACAGCGGCTACACCGCCCTTAGCAAGAGGGAAGAGTGTGTCGATAGGTCTCTGACCTGTTGTAAGAAGAATATCAGGAGAAAGCTTCTTCTTGTAAGGTCTGCCGTTACGCACAGGCCATGTTGTGAACATTTTAATATCCTTATTACCATCGTCAGTTTTAACAACCGCAACGGTTTCGTCGATATCAAACTCACCTTCTGTAATGCTTTCAACAGTACCCTCAATTTTGTCAGGTACCATAATTTTATGCAATACAGCGGCAGTTTCCTGAACAGTGCCTACAACATCGCCCGCTTTAACCTTGTCGCCAACCTTAGCTACAGGAGTAAAACGCCATTTCTTTTCATGGTCAAGCGAACTTACTTCTACACCGCGCTTTAGATTTGTTCCCGCGACTTTCATAATCTCGTTAAGAGGTCTCTGGATACCGTCATAGATAGCGCCGATAAGTCCGGGACCGAGCTCAACGGAAAGGGGAGCGCCCGTGGATTCAACTTCCTCTCCGGGACCTAATCCTGAAGTTTCCTCATAAACCTGAATGGAAGCTTCATCACCGTGCATTTCTATTATTTCGCCTATAAGACGCTGTTTACTTACTCTTACAACGTCAAACATATTCGCGTCGCGCATTCCTTCGGCAATTACGAGAGGGCCCGCGACTTTGCTTATAATTCCTTTTTTCAAATCTTACACCTCAATTATTGAAGATTATATCAGAGCCGACTGCTTTTTCAACAAACGAAGACAGTCTTTTAGTTCCCGCTCCCACATTTCCTTTTACTCCCGGAATAGGAATTACAGCGGGGACAAGGCTTTCTTCATAACGGCTTCTTTCTTTTTCGGAGGAATTAAAATACTCCTCTGTAATGTAAATAACAGCGTAATTATCGGTGTCGGCTACATTCCGGAGAGTTTTAGCCGCATGCTCCGAATCATCACAAATATATATATCGAGACCGATTGCGGAAAAGCCTTTTATGCTTTCACTGTCACCGATAACAGCAATATTTTTAGCCATAAATCTCACGCAACCTTTCTCTTATAATTTCTTTATCGGCATTTGTTTTAAGACCGCTGGAAATGATGTGAATAACTTTCTTTTCAACCTCGTTGCCGAGATAATAGCCGATAAGCGGGTCAGCGCCTTCACTGAGACGTTTACAGCTTTCTTTAGCCATAACAGTCAGTTTATCGTCCACAAAGCGTTCAAACGCTATAGGGGATTTTTTGAACTGTTCTATCGCCTTGCCGCATTCATACTCGCTGTACTTTCCCAGTTCATCCAAAAGATAATCAAAACCTTTTAACGCAGCAGCGATTACAGAAGATTTTCTGAATTCCTTAACATCGCAAAGCGCTTTTTCAAGGAAATCAGCAGAAACATCACTACGCGAGCTTCTAAGAGCAATTTTAATATTGTTATAAAACACAACAGTATTGATATAATCTTCGATGAATATCGAATCAAGCTCTTTCGATAATACTATCATCTGCTCCATAACTGCCTTGTCTATAACAGCGTCACTCTCTCTGGCGTCGATTTTGTGAGCTAATATATCATACGCCTCTTTAGCCGCGGAACTAAGCCACTCGGGAAGAATGTCAAACTTCTTATGTTCAACTGCTTTTTTGATTAATTCCGTATCAATAGTGACGGGAGAGAGGAGTAATTCATCGTGCATCTTATCCGACATAATACTCTTGAGAATAACTTTCAGATTGTGAGTGTCGTTCTGAATAAGAAAAACATTAAAAATCTCAAAATCAGGAGCAACCGATTTAAGGTAATCCCAAACATCTTTTGTGTGAGCGCTTATAGCGTCATCAATATTTGAACTATCGGGGTACCCCTTGTCCAAAAGAAATCTCAGAAGCTCGCTCTCTGAATTATAGCTGAGCATCTGATCGACATCAGCCGAAGTAAGCAAGGATTTCTCTTTGGCTCTTACGGAACCTATGGAATATTCATATGATAATGCCATAATTCCTCCTTATTCCGCAAAGAGCTCACGGTTAATTAAATCCTCTAAATCATCGCGTTTAGCGGAAATTACCGCGGAGAAAGACATATTTTCTTCAATATCTCCGTCTTTAAGGATAAATCCGCCGTCGATATCCACAGCTTCTTTGCCTAGCTCAACGTCAAGACCGGATTCTTTCATCCTGTTTATAAAACCCGAAGGAACTCTGTTTAAGTCTTTTTTGTTGAGATAAACAATGCCCTTGGAGCCATTAAGCGAAGCGGCGAGCTTATACAGAGACTCAAAGTAGTCCTTGTCGTCCTGTCGGAGCAGCTTATTATAAACTGTATCAACGGTATTGTCGATTTCTTCTCTGCGGCTTTTGAGAATCGCGTTGCGGATTTCAAGCTCTACTTTACTCTTTGCGCCCGCGTTAATCTGAGCGATTCCCGCAAGAACCTTAGAGGAGTTTTCCTTTTCATTTTGTTCAATTTGCAATTTAGCTTCTTTAAGAATTTTATCACATTCAGCCTGAGCTTCCTGCTCAATAACTCTTATATTTTTGTCACAGTCTGATTTTATACGGTTAAGTATTTTGTCTTCTCCGTTCATACAGACACCGCCTTTCCGATATTCGGCAAATTAAATTTTGAGGGCAGGTACAGAAATAACTACCAGAAGTGATACGATAAACGCGAGAAGAGCGTAAATCTCAACGAGAGTTACCGATACCATAGCTTTAGAGAAGTTCCTGTCGTCTTTAGCGCTCATCGCAATACCCGAAACAGAAGCTCTGCCCTGAGCAAATCCCGAAACCATACCGCCGATACCGATAGCGAGAGAAGCGCCCAAAAAAGCGAGTCCCTGGCCTACTGTAGGCATATCGCCGCCGAGTACGCCGCAGTTAACAAGAATAAGGAAACCTACGATAAATCCGTAAAGTCCCTGTGTACCGGGGAGAAGAGTAAGTACGAGCATCTTACCGAATTTTGAAGAGTCCTCAGAGAGAACACCCATTGAAGCCTGAGCGGCGCCGCCTACACCTTTAGCTGAACCGAAGCCCGCGAGAGCTGTAGCGAGAGAAGCACCGACTATAGCGAAAAACATACCATTTGTAAACATTATTTATCCTCCTGAATTTTAATATACTTACTTTTAAGAGAGAAGGGTTCAAATTCCTGACCGCCGCCCTCATAAAATTTACTGAACATTTCTACATATTGCAATCTCATGGTATGAACATATGAACCGAGCGCGTTAAGACCGATGTTGATAGCATGTCCTACCAAAAGAATAACAAACATAAATATTACTCCTATCAGACTCTTTCCGAACATTGTGGCGAGCATATTGAATACCTGAGCCATAACACCCGTGGTAAGTCCGAGAGCCAAAAGTCTTGAATAACTCAGCAAGTCGCTGATGTAACCTGTGATGTCGTAAAGCGACGCGATACCGCCGATAACCTTACCGAATCCCTTTTTCTTTCTGCCCTGGGTGAGCAGCAATCCCACAGCGCACGCTATGGCGATTCCCACACCGATATAGAACACAACCTGAGACGTTGCCATTCCAACGCCCAAAACAGCGATTCCGATAAGCAGCATCATCCACAGTCCAGTATCAAAAAACGCTCCGCCGTAATCCTTATCTCTAAAGCAAATATAGAATTTACATCCCATACCTACAAGAATATGTATAAGCCCGAAAGCGATTGAGATAATCATCAGCATCAAAGCGTCTTTTTGCGGGTCAATGGTTGGCCATGGAAGAATATCAGCCATAGTGATGTTAGCCCCTGTAAAGAAGTTATAAAGCGAAGCGGGAGCGTCGCCGAATATACTTCCGAAGACCAAACCCCAGAAAAATGTTGAGACACCGCAATACTGGAAGAGCTTTAGGTTTTCTCTCATTCTCTTATCAGGTTTAAAGACTTTCAAAACAATTCCGATCGCCACGACCATTAGCAGTCCGTATCCGGCGTCTGAGAACATCATTCCAAAGAAAAAGTAGAAGAAAAACGCGAGCAGAGGAGTGGGGTCTATGTCTGCATGGGACGGAGCCGCGTACATCATTAAAATGTTCTGCGCTGGTCTTGAAAAACGATTATTTTTCAATAAAACCGGAGCGTCATCGTCAGCGTCGCCGAACTCAATATAACATACAGCTACTCTGTCACACAATGCCGTGAGCTTTTCGCAATCTTGTTCGGGAATAAACCCGTTGATTACAAACACATGACGTGTATGGTCAAGCTCGTTTATTACATTATATTTATCAGCCCTTATTCTGAAATAGTCCTGAGTTATTTTTATATCCTCACGACGAACGGATAATGAGATAATATCCTTGACAGCTCTCTCGTTTTCGAGCTCAATATCCTCGAGCTTTTTTCTGAGCTTTTCAGCTTTAACCTTTGGAGTATAGTGAGTTGGAGTCATAGGCTTTGAAAAGCCTAAGGTTCTAAGAGCGTCCTCAGCCATTGCCTTTTGGCTTATCGGAGCGAACAACACAATACAAGTCAGGTTTTCCGCGGCGTATTCAATCTCAAATTCAAATTCAAGCTTGGGATTCTCCGCAGCAATAGTCTCGGTCAATTCATTTTCAGTATAAACACGGGGGAGAGTGCCTATGAACACTGCGGTGGAGTCAGTATCCTTTGTGTTCAACGGAATATCAAGGTCTTTCCACACTTCAAGCTGATTCAAAGATGTATTGATACGAACTTTCTCGGCATTATTATCAATAATCTTCTTATTAAGCTCGTTGATATTGTTGCACACCCGCATTACTTCCGTAGATTTTGAAGCTATAACACCGATTTCATCAGGATCAATCTCGCGCCTGCCTTTAAATGAGGAAAGAAGTCCCGATTTCTCTCGGGAATAATCATCCAGCACTTTAAGAGCCTGCTCAGTCAACGTGACATTCCTCTCAAATATCTGCATCTGAGATGTCATATCGACCATAGAGAACCCGTCAATATCGTCCTTATGCTTTCTGACCTGAATCAGCTCGCTGTCCTGTAAATGTTCCAGCAGCCGCTTACGGTCCTCTCTAAGAGCGACAATGCGGACGGTTTTCATTTTTAATTTTGCCAATTTAGCATCACCACACTTTTGTGTATAAAAGGTTTCAGTTTAGTATAAAGTCTAAGGCTTTATTTACAACATTTTCACGATTTTTATCCGCTTTAGATTTTATCAAATCACACTTACTGTCAGCGGCTTTTTTAGCTTTAATAAGCTCATTTTCACCGTCAACTCTGGCGGATTCATATCGTTTTTCAGCTTCTTTGTCAGACTTGGATTGAGCGTCGATAATCAACTGCTTTGCCTGTACTTTGGCGTCGTCGATTTTCTTCTGAGCGGACTCTTTGGCTTCTCTCTCACGAGCATAAGCTTCATCCTCAGCCTGACGTATAGCGTCTAAGATATCTTTAGCCATAATATTCTCCTTAGTATGGTCTTGGATTGCTTAAAATACAACCTTATTTATAATAACACAAAACTCTTTAATAATCAATAAATTTACAATATTTTTTTGATATATACGGAGAATATCAGTCTGTATTATAAACGGCTACAAATCTCGATTTAAACACAAAATTTTAAAAGCGGAGACGGCGAGTGTTTTATGTATACAAATACTTCATCTCGTTTGTTGCGGTGTGTTAAAATCTAATAGTTCATCAGCGCTACGGGCTTAAAACAGTCCACAGGACTGTTTTATTTACGCCCTTTCTAATCTCGCCTTAATTATATAAAAAAATATAGAGACAGCAAAAGCTATCTCTATATTTTATGGCGGAGACGGCGAGATTCGAACTCGCGGGGGATCGCTCCCTAACTGATTTCGAGTCAGCCCCGTTATGACCACTTCGATACGTCTCCGTATTTATTTCAACATTATGATTTTACCTATAAAACTTCTTTTTGTCAAGTACAAGTTTTCCGCATAATATGGACTAAGTGAGGCGGTGATTATATGGCGTATTCTGTCAGAGAACTTTTTGCCAGACTTATACAATGTGAAGCGGGCGGTGAAGGGGAAGAAGGTATGAGGGCGGTTGCCTCAGTCATTATGAACAGGGTAAACACTCCGTACGGAGAATTCTCGAGGGTATCCAAGGGCGGAGATGTCAGGGCTATCATATTGCAAAAAGGACAATTCACATGCACCCGTACCGTCAACAACACTCAGAACATCTATAATATGAACCCAACATCAATTCATTATGAAATTGCAGACTGGGCTTTGGCTGGGAACACAGCGTCATCTGTAGGCAATTCCTTATTCTTCTTCAATCCATTTTCAAAGGAATGTCCCAACTACTTTCCGTCAAAGGTCGGAATAATCTACAACAAGGTAGGCAAACACTGTTTTTACGCGCCGACAGCCGCATACAAAAATACTTAGTGTATAATCTGGAGGTAATTTGATGACTGAAAATCAAGAACATAACGAAGTCAATGACTATAACAGCATAGATTTAAACGATTTATATAATCTTAACAGGTGTATAGGGGGCAGGTGCGTCAGCAATACTGTACCCGCGGCATATCCCGCGCAAACAATCGAGGAGCTTGTAAAAGATACGGGCACAGACTATGAGCGGAGTAAGGCGCTTTTAACAGCTGTAAACGAAGCCGCCTTTGCAGATTCAAGCCCTATTCAGGGCAACCCCGAGGAAATGTACCAGCCCATAACAAAAACTCAGAGTGAATTGTATCCTACTCCCGCTGTTGTTCAGGATGAAATCGAGGAGATAGACAAAGAGAAAAATTCTCAAACAGAATCAGATGGGATTACAGCGGAGGACTTATTTCTGCCGTATGAAGTGACAAGAGAAAGCCTGCAATACCTCAACGGTTTCATCCGTACGCAGATAGGCAGGCGTGTAACTATCGACTTCCTTTTGGGAAGCGACACCCTAACATCAAAAACAGGCTATCTTCTCGCGGTTGCTCAGAATTATCTGTTGCTTAATGAGCTCGATACCAACGATGTGACAGCCTGTGACATCTATACTATGAAATTTATAAGGTTTTATTATTAAATTAAGTCAGCGAGTATATTGTTAGAAACTAAAAATCCTTTTTCAGTAAAACATATAATGTCTTTATCATAGATAATATACCCTAAATCAGAATACTTTTTAATTTTTTCAAAGAAGTCTTTATCAGGCAGAGCGCCGAAGACTTCTTTGTATTTTTTCAAATTAAGCCCTTTGGTAAGACGCATTTGCAGCATAATATATTCAGATGGAGAACCACCATGCCCGTCTTTTACAATCTCATTATTTTTGAATTTATCTATTGACCGCTCATAATAGAAACGTTCACCATCCATAAATGAGTGCGCCGCGGGTCCTATTCCGAGGTAATCTTCCATATTCCAGTACTTTAAATTATGCTTACACTCATAACCTACTTTGCTGAAATTAGATATTTCATACTGACCAAAACCGTTTTTCGCTAAATAGTCTACGGTAAAAAGATATAAATCCGCTGTTAAATCCTCGTCGGGGAAATTGTATTTATCACGTTTTTTATAAAAAATTGTGTTCTCTTCAATTTTTAATATATATGTAGAGATATGTTTAACATCCAGCGAAACGCAATAATCTATGGAGTTCTTCAGACTGTCAACAGTTTGGCTTGGAATACCCAGCATTAAATCCAAAGAAATATTATCAATTCCGCTGCTTTTAATTCTGTTTACAGCCGAATCAACATCTTCTAAGCTGTGGATTCTGCCAAGCGTTCTTAACTCATTCTGATTTGCGGACTGAACACCGAGAGACACTCTGTTTATTCCTGCTTGATGAGCAGTCATAAAATCAAATTCAAGCGCGGATTTAGGATTGGCTTCCATTGAAATTTCCATTTTAGGAGAGCAGTTAAAACTGTTTTTTATTGTATTAAGTAAATCAGCTATCTGTTCGGCTTTCAAGACGCTGGGCGTACCGCCGCCGAAATAAATTGAATCAACAGTTTTATCAGTTTTTTCAGACCAATATTTTATTTTATCTTTTAATATCTCGACATAATTATCATATTCTTCTTGACTTGCGCGCATACTAAAAAAATCGCAGTACGGGCACTTACTGCGACAAAAGGGAATATGCAAATATAAACCGATATTTTCACTCATAATAGCGTCAAGTCCTTAAAAATGGGGTGAGGCAGAAACTACTGTTTCTGCCCCAAATTTGGAAGGTATATGAAAAAATAGGAAAAATTCTTTTTGTTACAAATATATTACAATAAGTTTACACCTTTGTCAAGCATTTTTTAGTTATTTTTTTATATTTCTTTTAAAATATTGACATATATAAGCCAAAAATAGTAAAATTAAAAAGATATTTGAAATTTTTACGGAGGAATCTATGAGTAATCTGAGGGAAGAGATAGAAAAACGAAGAACTTTCGCGATAATTTCACATCCTGACGCGGGCAAGACTACACTTACGGAAAAACTTTTGCTCTACGGCGGAGCAATTAATCTTGCGGGTTCCGTTAAAGGCAAACGAACAGCTAAACACGCAGTATCTGACTGGATGGAAATTGAAAAGCAAAGAGGTATTTCCGTTACATCTTCAGTTTTGCAGTTCAAATACAACGGATATTGCATCAATATACTTGACACACCCGGACATCAGGACTTCTCCGAGGACACTTACAGAACACTTATGGCTGCTGACTCCGCTGTTATGGTAATTGACGCGTCAAAGGGTGTTGAGAACCAGACAAAAAAGCTGTTTAAGGTTTGCGTTATGCGTCATATACCTATTATTACATTCATAAATAAAATGGACCGCGACGCTCAGAGTCCTTTTGATTTGCTTGATGATATTGAAAACGTATTGGGTATTCATACCTGTCCAATGAACTGGCCCATCGGTTCAGGTAAGGAATTTAAAGGTGTGTATGACAGGGAGAGCAAATCTGTTTTGGCTTTTAAAGCGAATAACGGTCAAAAGGAAGTTGAGGAAGAGATAATCCCGATAGACGATTCACGCCTTGATGACCTTTTAGAGGAGAAAAAGCAGGACTTAATCGACGAAGTTGAATTACTCGACGGAGCGGGGGATGAGTTTGACCTTGACGCGGTCAGAAACGGTACGCTTACTCCTGTTTTCTTCGGCTCAGCTTTGACCAATTTCGGTGTTGAGCCTTTCCTTGAGCAGTTCTTAAAGCTCACAATGCCTCCCACGCCGCGTGAAACAGCAGATGGTGTAGTCGATACTGATTCCGACTTTTCCGCTTTTGTATTCAAAATTCAGGCTAATATGAACAAGGCGCACCGCGACCGTATCGCGTTCATGAGAATCTGCTCAGGTAAGTTCGAGAAAGATATGGACGTTTATCATATGCAGGGCGAAAAGAAAATGAGACTTTCTCAGCCTCAGCAAATTATGGCTCAGGAACGCGAGGTAATCGACGAAGCGTACGCAGGCGATATTATCGGAGTATTTGACCCCGGTATCTTTATGATCGGCGACACTGTATGCACCGCAAAACATAAGGTTAAATACAAGGGTATTCCTACATTCGCTCCGGAACATTTCGCGCTGGTAAGACAGAAAGACACAATGAAGCGTAAGCAGTTTGTAAAAGGTATTAACCAGATTGCCCAGGAAGGCGCGATACAGATTTTCCAGGAACTTGACGCGGGTATGGAAGAAGTTATTGTGGGCGTTGTAGGCGTGCTTCAATTTGACGTTCTCAAATACCGTCTTGAAAATGAATACAATGTTGAAATTATAATGGAAGAATTACCGTTTGAGTACATCAGATGGATACTAAATGAGGATATAGATCCCAAGGAGCTGGATCTGGCTTCTGATACAAAGCGTATTCAGGACTTGAAAGGCAATCATTTACTGTTGTTTACAAGCTTCTGGAGTATAGATTGGGCGCTTGACCACAACAAGGAATTGAAACTTCAGGAATTTGGTAACGCGTAATGTTGTATGACAAGTTAAAGAATTACAATCGTATTCCGTTTCATATGCCCGGACACAAGCGCAACATCAAAACACTCGGGATTAAATTACCTTATGGTTTGGATATTACCGAGGTTGAGGGATTCGACAATCTTCACTCACCGAACGGAATCCTTCTCGAGCTGAATAACAAGATTAACAAGTTGTATAACGCTAAACAATCTTACGCGCTTGTAAACGGCTCAACTGTTGGTATTCTTGCGGCGATCAACTCGATTGTCAGTGAGGGAGACACGGTTCTTATGGCGAGAAACTGTCATAAGTCAGTTTATAACGCCGTAGAAATCGCGAAAGCCGAAGTTGAGTATATTATGCCCGATTATGATGATTTCGGAATATTCAGGGGTATAACAGCAGCGCAGGTAGAAAGCGGTCTGAATGAGAATATAAAGCTTGTAATCATCACTTCACCGACATATGAGGGAGTAGAAAGCGAAGTTGACGCAATTTGCAAAACAGCTCATAAGCGAAACATTCCTGTGCTTATTGACGCAGCTCACGGTGCTCATTTATTTGACCGTTACCATAACGCTGATGTTGTGATACGCGGTTTGCACAAAACTCTGCCCGCACTTACTCAATGCGCCGCCGCGAATTTATACGGCGATTTGGTTGAGCACAAGCAATTTGAAATTAAACTCTCGATGTTTGAGACAAGCAGCCCTTCTTATGTTCTTTTAGCTTCTATTGAAAAATGTATAGAGTTCATTGATAGCAAAAAATTTGACGAATATCATACAAAGCTAAATAATTTTTATAAAATCAATCTGAACAATCTAAAAGTATTGAAATATGACGATATCGGCAAGATAGTCATTTTTACAGGGTACACTTCAATCTCCGGTTATGAACTTGCCGATATGCTTCGCGACAATAACATTGAACCCGAAATGGCAGCAACCGACTATGTTATTGCTCTTTCAAGCGTATGTGACAGCACGGAAAATTTTAACGAGTTAAAAAATGTCCTGACAGAGATTGATAGTACGCTATCCGTAAATGATTATAATCCGAATACAATTAGTCAATTACCTAAGAAAAAAAGCAATTCTTTTGACATTAAAGATATTGAATCCACTAATTTGTTTGATTGCATTGGGAAGATTTCTGCCGAATATATATGGGCATATCCGCCAGGAATTCCGATAATTGTCCCTGGGGAAATTATAAACAAAGAAATAATAGACTACATCAAGAACAATAAACAAACCGATTTTCAGAGCACATACGGGCAAATACCTCAAAAAATATACTGCAAAAAGGTTTAAATGTTGATACATTCATTGACAATGATTTTTAGTTGTGTTAAAATTTTAATATACTGATTAGGAGGTTTTTAGTATGAAAAGAATTCAGACTATTGAAACTCGTGATTTAAAGCAGAGCACACAGAGCGGCGGTTGCGGCGAATGTCAGACATCTTGTCAGTCAGCTTGCAAAACATCATGCGGCGTTGCTAACCAGCAGTGCGAAAAGTGCTTGGAAACAGAGTAATACTTAGGACTATCGCCGTTTTTCGCTGACGCGTTAAACGGCTTTTCCTTTTTAGGTGAAGAATATGATACATCAATTTAAACTAAACGGCTATAACATTGTTCTCGATGTCTTCAGCGGAGCTGTTCATGCTGTGGATGAAGTTGCCTACGATATTATTTCATTGTATGAAAGCTCATCTCAGGACGAAATAATAAAATCAATCACTGCCAAATATCCCGAAGTTACTTCAGATGAAGTAATTGAATGTATAGAAGATATTGAAAATCTCAAAGAAAACGGTAAGCTTTTCTCTGAGGATGAGTACGCCGATTTAGCCTTCGACTTCAAAAAGAAGAATACAGTTATTAAGGCGCTTTGTTTGCATATTGCTCACACCTGTAATCTTAACTGTGAGTATTGCTTTGCAAGTCAGGGTAAATACCACGGCGAAAGAGCTCTGATGAGCTTTGAGGTGGGCAAGAGAGCTATTGATTTTCTTATAGAAAACAGCGGAAAACGTAAGAATCTGGAAGTGGATTTCTTTGGCGGAGAACCGCTGATGAATTTTGACGTCGTTAAGAAGATTGTTGAATATGCCCGTTCTGTTGAAAAACAGTACAATAAAAATTTCAGGTTTACTCTTACCACAAACGGCGTTTTGGTCAATGATGACGTAATCGACTTTGCTAATAAAGAATGTCATAATGTTGTTCTAAGTCTTGACGGAAGAAAAGAAGTTCACGATAATCTCAGAAAAACAATCAACGGCAGCGGAAGCTATGATTTAATTGTACCAAAGTTCCAGCATTTTGTTGAGCGCAGAGGAAACAAGGGCTATTATGTCAGAGGAACATTTACACATAATAATGTGGACTTTACAAACGACATTTTCCATATGGCTGATTTAGGATTTACAGAACTTTCAATGGAACCCGTAGTCTGTTCTCCCGACGACCCGTACGTTCTTACATATGACGACCTTCCCGTTTTGTATGAGCAGTACGAAATATTGGCGAAAGAAATGCTCAGACGCGAAGAAGAGGGGAGACCTATCACATTCTATCATTACATGATAGATTTAACAGGAGGTCCCTGTATTTACAAAAGGATTTCGGGATGCGGCTCGGGTACCGAGTACCTTGCTGTTACTCCCTGGGGCGACTTGTATCCCTGTCATCAGTTTGTCGGCGATGAAAAATACCTGATGGGCGACATATGGAAAGGCGTTAACAACACAGAAAAGCAGAATGAATTCAAGCTCTGTAACGCTTACGCGCGTCCCGAGTGCAAAGATTGCTGGGCTAAGCTCTATTGCAGCGGCGGATGCGCCGCAAACGCTTATCACGCGACAGGCTCAATTACAGGTGTTTATGAATACGGATGTAAGCTGTTCAAAAAGCGTATGGAATGCGCAATTATGATGCAGGTGGCTAAATCTTTGAAATAACTTTATTGGACTTGCAAAAACAGGATATTACTCTCATAAGATTATTATGATAAATAATTGGAGTGGATTATCTTGTTAAGTTTACTTGGATTTTTAGGACAATATATTTGTTTTTTGGTTCTTCATGTTTGCGGTAACGGCTCGTTTCCGAAACCTCTTTCGTCAAAAGAAGAACGGGAATGTTTAATCAGATCAAATGAAGGAGATATTGAAGCCAGAAACAAACTGGTCGAACACAACCTCAGACTTGTTGCTCACATAATCAAGAAGTACTATTCCTCACAAAACGAGCAAGACGACCTTGTATCAATCGGTACAATCGGTTTAATTAAGGCAATTAACACGTTTGATATAAACAAAAATATCAAACTGTCCAGTTACGCGTCAAGATGCATTGAAAATGAGATATTGATGCACTTTCGCAACCTGAAGAAAACCTCTCAGGATATTTCGCTCAATGAAGCTATTGATATGGACAAAGACGGTAACTCCCTGAGCTTATTTGATGTTTTGTCTGTTGACGATGATATATTAGATAACATAAACAGAAAACTTAACCTAAAGAAAATTTATGAGTATATTGATTCAGAGCTTGATCCCCGTGAAAAGCAGGTTATTATACTGAGATACGGACTAAGCGGAGAAAAGCCGATTACTCAGCGTGAAGTTGCCGAAATACTTGGCGTCAGTCGTTCATATATCAGCCGAATAGAAACAAAAGCTCTTAAAACCTTACGAAGAAAATACGAAAGAAGCAGTAATCTATAAATGATAAGAGAAGTTGAATACAAGGGAAATACAATTAAATACAACCTTACACGGAAACGTGTAAAGAATATAAATCTGAGAATTAAACCCGACTGTACTGTGGAAGTATCCGCAAATTCAAGAGTATCGTTAAAATATCTAGATTCTTTTGTAATCAAAAAAGGCGATTTTATTCTTTCAGCT
Source organism: uncultured Ruminococcus sp. (assembly GCA_902785365.1). Lineage (GTDB taxonomy): Bacteria > Bacillota > Clostridia > Oscillospirales > Acutalibacteraceae > Ruminococcoides. Next base: position 107,627 of record CACZYC010000003.1, read on the forward strand.
ATGGAAGATTTTAAGAAAAAACAATCTATAAAAATACTTCCTAAATACACAGATACAGAGTTTGAAATGTATGTTTTTAATAGCTTTGAAAACACATATAAAATGTTTTGGCAGTACAAAATTGATAAACCTCAGCTGAAATTCAGAAAAATGAAATCAAGGTGGGGGAGTTGTAATTACGTCAAGTGTATTATAACCCTTAATAAAAACCTGATTTATTGCACAAAAGAGCAAATAGATTATGTAATTATTCACGAATTCGCTCATTTGGTAGTACCAAATCATAGCAAAGACTTTTATAATATTGTATTGGAATTCTGTCCTGAATACAAAAGAATAAGAAAGGAAATGACTGGTATACTTATATGAAACTTGTATCTTGGAATGTTAACGGATTCAGAGCATGCCTTAACAAAGGTTTTGCGGACACTTTCGCGGATATTAATGCTGATATATTCTGTATTCAAGAGACCAAAATGCAACCTGACCAAGCTGATTTTTCTCCAGAAGGTTATGAAAAATACTTTCACAGCGCAATAAAAAAGGGGTATTCGGGTACGGCTGTATACACCAGAAAAAAGCCCTTGAATATCACTTGCGGAATAGAAGATAAGCATAACGACGAGGGAAGAGTTATCACGTGCGAGTATGAGAATTTTTACCTCTTGTGCTGTTATACGCCCAATGCTCAGAACGAACTTAAAAGAATTGACTATCGCATGGAGTTTGAGGATGACCTCAGAGAATATATGGTTAAGCTCAACAAAAATAAACCTGTTATTTTGTGCGGCGACCTTAATGTGGCTCATACCGAAATCGACCTAAAAAACCCAAAGTCGAATCGCGGCAACGCCGGTTTTTCGGACGAAGAACGCGGAAAGTTCGGCGAACTGCTCGACGCCGGATTTATTGACAGCTGGCGTTTTCAGCATCCCGACGTAACAGGCGTTTACTCGTGGTGGTCATATAGATTCAACGCGCGCAAGAATAACGCTGGATGGCGTATTGATTATTTTGTTGTTTCCGAAGAAATTAAAGATAAAATTATAAACACAGACATTTTTACTGATGTACTAGGCTCTGACCACTGTCCCGTAGCGTTGGAGATAGACCTGTAATAATACTTTGTATTCCTCATACAATTAAGTGGTGAGGATTATGAAAAAAGACAAAACTTTGTATATTATGATTTTCGGGTTATTTGCGGTTTATGTAACACTTATTATTCTGGCGTTTTATAATCTGGAAAACTATTCGAGCATCAACGCTTCCACTGCCAATGATGTTACAGTTGTGCTTGACGCGGGACACGGCGGCGAGGACGGCGGAGCGGTATCTAACGGTATAATTGAAAAGAATATAAACTTGTCAATAACAAAAAAGCTGGGGACTTTGCTCAAATCTGCGGGATTTAATGTTAAATACACCAGAAACAGTGATATCATGCTCAATGATAAGGGCTCTACTCTGAGAGAACGCAAAGTCAGCGATATGAAAAATCGCCTGAGTATGTTCAACTGCAACGAAAATAATGTTGTAATAAGCATTCATCAAAATAAATTTACGCAGGAATCATACAGCGGTACCCAAATATTTTACTCCCCGAACAACGAAAACAGCGCAAAGCTGTCGGAAGCGATACGTAAAAATACAGTCGCGCTCTTACAACCGCAAAACAAACGTGAAACTAAAAAAGCAGACCGCGGTATTTACTTACTATATAACACTACCGCGCCCGCTGTATTAGTTGAATGTGGGTTTATATCTAACGCTCAGGAAGCCCTTAAACTGAATGACAATGACTATCAGAACAAAATAGCTTTTGCTGTTTTTTCAGGATTTTTAGAATATTATAATGAATGAGGAATTACAATTATGGCTAAAATCAAAAGTGTATTTGTATGCTCTGAATGCGGCTACGAAAGCCCTAAGTGGTACGGAAAATGTCCCGGATGCAGCAACTGGAATACAATGCAGGAGGAAATAAAAGAGAGCGCCAAAGCGACTTCAATATCTCAAAGAAGGGTTTCCGCTTATACTAAGCCTGTATCCGTCAACGAAATCTCCACAAAAGACGAAGAAAGATTCGACTCAGGTTTCAGAGAGCTCAACAGGGTTTTAGGCGGCGGAATTGTAAAAGGAAGCCTTGTGTTGCTCGGCGGCGACCCGGGTATCGGAAAATCCACAATACTTATGCAGATATGTAAAAACCTGTCAAGCCTGAACATACTGTATGTATCGGGAGAGGAGAGCAAACGTCAGTTAAAACTCAGAGCGGACAGGCTTGGAGTGACAGACTCAAACTTGATGATAATGACTGAAACCGATGTTGAAATCATTGTGGAGGAAATTAAAAGTCAAAAACCCGACCTTGTAATGATTGATTCAATCCAGACAATGATGATAAGAGACCTCAGTTCCTCGGCGGGCAGTATCACACAGGTCAGAGAAAGCACAAACCTCATTATGCACACCGCTAAAGACTATGATATTCCCGTAATGGTTGTAGGGCATGTCAACAAAGAAGGTTCTATCGCGGGACCAAAGGTGCTTGAACATATCGTTGATACTGTTCTTTATTTTGAAGGCGACAAGCAAATGTCGTGCAGAATACTGCGCGCCGTCAAAAACCGTTTTGGCTCAACAAATGAAATCGGCGTTTTTGAAATGACAGACAAAGGACTGCAAGAAGTTGAAAACCCTTCAAAAATGATGCTCTCAGGCAGACCAAAGGGTGTTTCGGGAACAGTGGTTACATGTTCACTTGAAGGAACTCGGCCAATTCTGACCGAGATACAAGGGCTCGCAACACAATCCGGCTACGGAAATCCAAGAAGAATGTCCACGGGATTTGACTATAACAGACTTTCTATGCTTCTTGCTGTACTGGAAAAACGAGCTGGATATTACTTTAATAACATGGACGCATTTGTCAATATTGTAGGTGGTCTCAGAATTGACGAACCTGCCGTTGATCTCGCAATCTGTATGGCTTTGATAAGCAGCCTGAAAGATATTCCCGTACTGGAAAACGCGGTTGTTTTTGGCGAGGTCGGACTGGCAGGTGAAATACGCTCTATTTCACAGGCTCAACAGCGTGTAAGCGAAGCAGTAAGACTTGGATTTGATAAGATTATATTACCATATCATAACTCTAAGAATGTAGATAATATGGGAGCTGAGGTTATTGGCGTCAAAAATTTAAGACAAGCGTTTGAGGCTATCAGTGAGTAAGTTTATAATATTGTCTGATGAAAAGCCCGAGATAAATGAATATATAAAAAATCTAGGCTTTGAAATTATAGAATCAGATAACATTGAGGAATTATTACCGTTTGAAAGGCGTCATACGGATATTCAATGTCTGAAAATAATCGACACTTTTTTCGTACTGAAAGAAGCTCGAAAGCTGAAAGATAAGCTGCTATCATTACAGTTAAAAACAATTGAAACAGACGAAGAAATCAAGTCTGAATACCCTCAGAACATTCTTTTAAACGCTGTTTATATGAACAATAAGCTATATTGTAAAGCGGATTCTGTGGCAAGAGCAGTAAAAGAATACTGTGAAAACAATAATATTGAGATTATCAATGTTAATCAAGGCTATACAAAATGCTCCACTGCAATCCTCGGCGACTGTTTTATTACCGCGGACAAAGGAATTTTTGACGCTATGAGTGAAAATGGGGAAGAGGGGTTGTTGATTGACAGCGGTGATATCGAACTAAACGGTGTAGATTATGGATTTATCGGCGGGTGTACTCTTTTTTATAACGGAAGAGCATACTTCACAGGAGATATTACACAGCATAAAAGCTATAAAAGTATAAGTGAATTTCTTACAGATAGAAATATAGAAATAATATGTCTGTCAAATAGGAAACTATATGATATAGGCGGGTTTATAGTTATATAAACCTGTTTATTTTTTGCACCAAAAGTAAGCGTCAAATAAACCACCGTATTGCCTTCCGCCCGGTGAATGTGCGAAAATATAAGCAAAAACGAAGTGTGCGGTTGTAGTCCGTTGTATTCGAAC
>CACZYC010000004.1 GCA_902785365.1 uncultured Ruminococcus sp.
TTCTTTACGTTCTTTTCCAACATTTTCATCACCGTATCTATTATACCATAGATACAAGAAAAAGCCCAGTCTATACTGGACTTTTTCGACAAGCTGAAAGGGAGGCATAAAGCCTCCCTTTAAGATTTAATTATTATTCTGTCATACATTTTACGAGGACGGCTTTCTGAGCGTGGAGACGGTTCTCCGCTTCCTCAAAAATCTCGTCCGCGTGCGCCTCGAATACGTCGGCGGTAATCTCCTCGCTGCGGTGGGCGGGCAGACAGTGGAGCACCATACAGCCGTCGTTTGTGACCGCCATAAGCTCGGAGTTGACCTGATAACCCTCGAAAGCCTTTTCGCGGATTTTCTTTTCTTCTTCCTGTCCCATTGAAGCCCAAACGTCGGTGTATACAACGTCGGCGTTCTTTGCCGCGTCGAGCGGTTTTCTGCAAAGCTCAAACTTGTCGCCGAAGCTTTCGCCGAACTCGATGATATGCTCGGGCGGCTCGTAGCCCTCGGGACACGCCGCGGAAATGCTCATTCCCGCTCTGAGAGCGCCCACGATGAGTGAGTTCATCATATTGTTGCCGTCGCCGATGAAGCACATCTTCAAGCCCTCAAGCGAACCCTTGCGCTCACGGATTGTCATAAGGTCAGCAAGGACCTGACAGGGATGGCAATAATCTGTAAGACCGTTGATAATCGGAATTGAGCCGTACTCGGCGAGAGCCTCTACCTCGCTCTGCTCAAATGTACGAATCATTATCGCGTCAATAAAACGCGAGAGCACGCGGGCGGTGTCCTCAACGGGCTCGCCCCTGCCGATTTGCAGGTCGTTTGACGACAGAAACAGCGGATAACCGCCGAGCTGAGTCATACCGACCTCAAAAGAAACGCGTGTACGGGTTGACGCTTTCTCAAAAATCATTCCCAGAGTTTTGCCTTTTAAAATATTGTGCTCGATACCGTGCTTCTGCTCATATTTGAGCTGGTCGGCAAGGTTGAGCGCTTCTATAATTTCCTCGGAACTCCAGTCCTCAAGTTTAAGTAAATGTTTCATATATTAGTCCTCCTGATGTAAGGTATTATCCAAGATTTCGACCGCTTTGTCAAGCTCCTCATATGTAATCGTGAGCGGAGGAAGCATACGGAGAAGCGACTTTGCGGTAATTATAAGCAGTCCGTTTTCCACGCACTTCGCGGCTATATCGTGAGCATCGGCTTTTTTGAGCTCAATGCCGACCATCAGTCCGAGGTTACGGACAGACTTTACACCGTCGATTTTGAGCAGCTTATCTTTGAGGTATTCGCCTTTCTTTGCGACCTCATTCAAAAACTCATCGTCCGCCACAACGGAGAGCACATAGTTCGCTCCCGCGCAGACAACAGGGTTTGCGGCAAATGTTGAGCCGTGGGTTGACGGCTGCAGAACGTCCTCGAGCTTTTTATTGCACAGGCAGGCGCCGACGGGAAGTCCGCCGCCCAAGCCTTTTGCGCAGGTGATTATATCGGGCTCAATGTCAAAATTCTCATAACAGAACAGCTTGCCTGTCCTGCCGATTCCTGTCTGAACCTCGTCAACAATGAGGGATAAATCGTGCTCGTCGCAGAGCTCTCTGAGAGCTTTTACAAAGTCCTTGCTGAGGATATTTACTCCGCCCTCACCCTGAATGCACTCGATTAATACGGCGCAGGTTTTATCCGTTACCAAAGCCTTTACGCTGTCGATATTGTCAGCCTCGGCGTATTTGAAACCCTCGGTAAACGGGAAAAAGTAGTTGTGGAAATTATCCTGTCCCGTAGCCGAAAGAGTTGTGACTGTTCTGCCGTGGAAAGAATCGGTGAGTGAGATTATCTCGTTCCTTTGGCTGCCGTATTTATCAAAGCTGTATTTGCGCGCGAGCTTGATAGCGCACTCGTTAGCCTCGGCTCCGCTGTTGGCGAAACATACCTTGGTGAAGTGAGTTTTTTCGCAGAGAGTCCGAGCCAGTTCTGACGCCTGCTCGCTGTAAAAATAATTGCTGATATGCTGAATTTTGCCCGCCTGTTCGGTGACGGCCTTTACCCAGCCGTCGTCGCAGTAACCGAGCGAGTTTACACCTATACCCGAGCTGACGTCAAGATATTCCCTGCCGTCCTCGTCGTATGCCGTACAGCCCTTGCCCTTTTTGAGAGCGACGTCGTAACGGCCGTAGGTGTGCATTATATATTTTTTGTCCAGTTCTTTTGTATTCATAACTAATCCTTGTGTGTTATTGAAAAATCAAAAATATCTTCTCGTCTTTGAAAACCGAGATTTTTCCAGAAATTCTGACCTGTCAGATTATCGCTGTAACAGAAGATGTGCGTTTTTTCGATGCCGCATTTCGCGATTTGCTCAATTGCTTTTTCCGCCATAGCTTTACCGATATGTCTGCGGCGATAGTCGGGGTGGACCGCTGTATGGTGAATGAACCCTCGGCGTCCGTCGTGTCCCGCGAGCACCGTGCCGACGATTTTGCCGTCGCACACCGCTACCATACTCATCCGCGGATTTCGGTCTAAATAATTTTTGATATTCTCCCTTGAATCCGCCTCGGACAAGGCGCGCTTTGAGGTAATCTGCCACATAGCGTAGATCTCGTCATAATCTTCGATTGTCATTGGTCTGATGTTCATTTAATCCCTGCTTTTATAAAATGGGTGCGGGCATTGCCCGCCCAAAACTGACCACTTTTAATACAGCATTGTGCCGATTCCTTCGTCGGAGAACAGCTCAAGCAAAATTGAGTGCTTGATTCTGCCGTCGAGGATATGAGCTCTGCCTACGCCCGAGCGTACCGCCTCAACGCAGCAGTCAATCTTGGGAATCATTCCGCCCTTGATAATACCGTCCTTTTTGAGCGACGGAACGTCGCTGACGTTAACTGTGGAAACGAGTGTGCTCTCGTCCTTGACGTTGCGCAGAAGTCCGCGAACATCCGTCATAAGGATGAGCTTCTTGGCGCTCAGCTTTGCGGCGATACGCGACGCCGCCAAGTCGGCGTTGATGTTGTAGACCTCACCGTTTTTGCCGCCCGCTATGGTTGAAATAACGGGGATATAACCGTTTTTGAGAGAGTCCATAATGATAAGCGGGTTGACCGACTCAATCTGACCTACATAGCCCAAATCGTTCTCGCTCTCGAGCTTTTTAGCCATAAGCATTTTGCCGTCGAGACCGCAAAGTCCGATAGCTCTGCCGCCGCTCTGTGTCAGGTGCTGTACAAGGCTCTTGTTTACTCTGCCCGCGAGCACCTGCTGAACGATGTCTATGGTTTCCTTGTCGGTAACGCGCAGACCGTCCACAAACTTGCTCTTTTTGCCTGTTTTTACGAGCATTTCGTTGATTTCGGGACCGCCGCCGTGCACGAGCACAACATTGATTCCGACAAGCTGCATAAGCACGATATCGTCCATTACAGCCTGTTTGAGCTCCTCGCTCTGCATAGCGTTGCCGCCGTATTTTACGACAATTGTTTTGCCGTAGTTTTTCTGAATATAAGGCATAGCCTGTATAAGTATTTCAGCCCGTGTATTATTGTCCATAGTTTTTATTTCTCCTCGTCAGACAATACTGCTCCTGTATAAAGCAGATATCCCCCTAACGTTTTATTTCCTGTCAAGTTTTTATTAATCGGGTGCGGGCAAAGCCCGCCCGTAACTGACTGCTGACTGCTGATTACTGACAACTGATTAAGTTCTGTAATCTCCGTTTATTTTAACATAATCATAGGTCAGGTCGCAACCGTAAGCCTCCGCCTCTGAGTTGCCGTCACCAAGCGTCACAATAATCTCTATCTCGTTTTCAAGCAAAATCTCTTTTCCCTTTTCCTCGCTGAACGGGATTCCCGCGCCGTCTTTGCAGACGTCGATAATACCCTTTGAGGACTTGAAGCTGACAGCAACCTTTTTTATGTCAACGTCCGCTCCGCTGTAACCGATTGCGCACAGCACGCGCCCCCAGTTGGCGTCCGCGCCGAACATTGCCGCCTTTAAAAGGCTGGAGCAGATAACGCTCTTGCTGACCTTGATTGCGTCCTGTTTTGTCTTTGCTCCGCTGACTTTACAAACAAGCAGCTTTGAAGCGCCTTCGCCGTCAGCGGCGAGCTTTTTCGCGAGCATTCTGAAAGCTTCGGTAAGTCCCTGCACAAAGGTCTTATAGTCCTCGTTCTTCTCGGTGATTTCGGGGTTTTCAGCCTTGCCCGAAGCCATAATAGCGAGTGTATCGTTGGTGGATGTGTCTCCGTCCACGCTGACCATATTGTAACTGTCCTCTACCGCTTCTTTGAGCGCGCATTCCAGCATATCAGCCGTGATTGCCGCGTCGGTAGTAACAAACGACAGCATTGTACCCATATTGATGTGTATCATACCGCTGCCCTTGGCGATTCCGCCGACTGTGACAGTCTTACCGCCCAAGGTCATAGTCATAGCTATTTCCTTTTTGACGGTGTCGGTTGTCATTATCGCCTCGGCGGCGTTTGTTCCGCCGTCCTTTGAGAGCTTGCCGCGCATAGCCTCAGCGCCCTTTTCAATAGGTTCAATCGGCAGAATTTCTCCGATAACTCCCGTTGAGGCAACTATTACGTTTTCTTTGTCTACGCCCAGCACGTCTGACGCAATCTCGCACATTCTGACAGCCTTTTCATAGCCGTCGGCGTTGCAGGTGTTGGCGTTGCCAGAATTGACTATAACCGCCTGAGCCTTGCCGTTTTTGAGGTGCTCTTTTGTGACGGCTATTGTGTCGGATTTCACAAGGTTCTTTGTGAAAACCGCCGCCGCGTTACAGAGCGTGTCGCAGTATATGAGCGCAAGGTCGCGCTTTGTTTTGTTTGAGGGTTTTATAGAAGCGCAAATTCCCTGCGCGGTAAAGCCCTGCGGAGCCGTTACCCCGCCGTCAATAAATTTATACATGGTTTCCTCTGCTAGAATGCCGGGGGCATTATTGTAAGTCCTGTTTTTTCGTCTAATCCGAAAATAATGTTCATATTCTGTACAGCCTGTCCCGCGGCGCCCTTGACCATATTGTCGATAGCGGCGCAGGCGATGAGCTTTTTCGCTCTGCCGTCGAAGTGCACGCTGATGTCGCAGAAGTTTGAATACTTTATATTATGAATGTCCGCGCACATACCGTCGGGGAGCACACGCACAAAATACTCGTCTTTATAAAAATCCTCATAAGCCTTGCGGATTTGCTCATAGGTCACACCCTCTTTGAGGTCAGCGTAACAGGTTGCCAATATTCCGCGGTTGACGGGCAAAAGGTGCGGAACAAATGTCAGCGTAACCTTCTCGCCCGAGAGCTTGGAAAGCGTCTGCTCTATCTCGGGAGTATGTCTGTGAGAAGCCACCTTATAGGCGTGGAATCCTTCGTTGAGTTCGGGGTAATGATTGCCCTGGTTAGGCTTTCTGCCCGCGCCCGTAACACCGCTGGCGCAGTTGCAGATTATGCCCTTCATTTCAATTAAACCTTTCGCCACGGCAGGCGCTAACGCGAGCGGTGAACAGGTTGTGTAGCAGCCGGGGTTGGCTATAATATCTCTGCCTTTGATTTCCTCGCGGAAGAACTCGGGCAAGCCGTAAACGGCCTCTTTGTGCAAACCTTTGTCAAGAAAGTTTCCGCCGTACCATTCCTTGTATTCGTCCTCGCTCTCCAGGCGGAAATCCGCGCCGAGGTCAATGAACTTTACGCCCGACGCTTTGCACTTCGCGGCGAGCTCCTGGCTCAGACCGTGAGGCAACGCGGCAAAAACAACGTCGCTTTTGCTTACAACCTCGTCGGAGTTTTCGCAGACCATATCATTTAAGTAAATATAACTCGGGTACACCTCGGAAAGCTTTTTACCCTCAAAACTTACGGAGCTTATCGCGGCGATTTCAGCCTCGGGATGAGCGCTGAGAAGTCTCACAAGCTCACAGCCCGCGTATCCCGTAGCTCCGATTATTCCTGCTTTTATCATAATTTCAAATCCTTATCAATTATCTTTTCAGCCTGTTCCCTTACATTCTCGGGAGCGGGGCCGCCGAAAGCGGTTCGCTGGCTTACGCAATATTCCAGAGAAATGGCGTTGTAAACATCGTCGGTGAACACGTCGCAAACCTGCTTGTACTCCTCGAGCGGTAAACTCTCGAGGTCGGTACCGAGCTCAATACAGCGAGCCACAAGCTCGCCCGTAGCCTTGTAAGCGTCACGGAACGGCACTCCGTTCTTTGTGAGCCAGTCGGCAACGTCGGTGGCGTTGATGAATCCGCCCGCCGCGGCTTTGCGCATATTCTCGGGAATAACACGCATTGTGTCGAGCATAGGCGTAAATGCGGTAAGGCACATTTTTACGGTGTCGACCGCGTCAAAAATTGCTTCCTTGTCCTCCTGCATATCCTTGTTGTATGCGAGAGCTATACCCTTCATAACAGTGAGCAAAGTCATTGTGTCGCCGAAAACTCTGCCGCTCTTTCCGCGGACAAGCTCGGCAATATCCGGGTTCTTTTTCTGAGGCATAATCGACGAACCCGTCGAGAACGCGTCGTCGAGCTCAATGAACTTGAACTCCCAGCTGCACCACATAATTATCTCCTCGGAGAAACGGCTGAGATGCACCATAATTATTGAGAGCGCGGAAGCAAATTCTATGCAGTAATCTCTGTCGGAAACTCCGTCGAGAGAGTTGTTTGTTATTCTGTCAAAGCCGAGAAGCTCTTTTGTGATTTCCCTGTTTATGGGATAAGTTGTACCCGCCAGAGCACATGAGCCGAGCGGCATTTCATCCATACGTTTTAGGCAGTCGTCCAGACGGCTGATGTCTCTGAGAAACATTTCGGCATACGCCAGAAGATGATGACCGAATGTAATCGGCTGAGCTCTCTGCAGGTGAGTGTAGCCGGGCATAACGGTACTGCTGTAAAGCTGAGCCTTCTTGGCGATAACCTTGACGAGCTCCTCCAGCATTTCGCGGACATTAACTACCTCTTTTTTGAGATAGAGCTTTGTGTCGACCGCAACCTGGTCGTTACGGCTGCGCGAGGTGTGCAGACGTTTGCCGTCGTCACCGATACGAGCGGTGAGCTCGCCCTCGATGAATGTGTGGATATCCTCAGCTTCCATATCGAACTGAAGCTTTCCGCTCTCGATATCCTCGAGTATTTCCTTGAGCCCCTGCACAATATGTCCCGCCTCGGACGCTTTGATAATTCCGCATCTGCCGAGCATAGTCGCGTGAGCGATACTGCCCTCGATATCCTCGCGGTACATACGGCTGTCAAAGCTTATTGAACTGTTAAAATCGTTTGTGGTTTTTGAGAGCTCCTTCTTGAAGCGTCCTTTCCATAGCTGCATTTTTATCATCCTTAAAATCACTTAATGGGACAGAGTCTCCCCTGTCCCGCTTTAAGTATTTGTGTTTATTTTATGAGTCCTTTCTTAGCCCTTACCTTAATCGGCAGACCAAAGAGATTGATGAATCCAGCGGAGTCGTTCTGGTTGTAAACCTCGTCCTCGTCGAATGTGGCGATTTCCTCATCATAGAGAGAATAGGGGCTTGTAACGCCCGCGTCGATGATGTTGCCCTTGTAGAGCTTGAACTTAACGTCGCCTGTCACATACTGCTGGGTGCTGTCAACGAAAGCCGAGAGCGCCTCCCTGAGCGGTGTGTACCATTTGCCGTCATAAACGAGCTCGGCAAACTTGATGGCGAGCACACTCTTGTAGTGCTGAGTGTCCTTGTCGAGGCAGATTTCCTCGAGCTTGTTGTGCGCGGCGTAAAGGATTGTACCGCCAGGTGTCTCGTATACGCCCCTAGCCTTCATACCTACAAGACGGTTCTCCACGATGTCGGTGATACCGATGCCGTTTTTTCCGCCGATTTCGTTGAGCTTGGTTACGATGGAAACAGCGTCCATCTCCTCGCCGTTGATTGCGGTAGCTTCACCCTTCTCAAAATGAATTGTGAGATACTCGGGTTCGTCGGGAGCCTGCATGGGAGATACTCCCATCTCGAGGAAGCCCTCTTTCTCATACATAGGCTCGTTGGCGGGGTCCTCAAGGTCAAGTCCCTCGTGGCTGAGGTGCCAGAGGTTTTTATCCTTGGAATAGTTGGTTTCACGGTTGATTTTGAGGGGGATTTTCTTAGCCTCGGCGTAAGCGATTTCCTCCTCACGGCTCTTGAACTCCCATGTTCTCCAGGGAGCGATAATTGTCATATCGGGAGCATATGCTTTGATAGCGAGCTCAAAACGAACCTGGTCGTTGCCTTTGCCCGTACAGCCGTGGCAGATGGCGTCCGCGCCCTCTTTGAGAGCGATTTCCACAAGTCTTTTAGCAATAATGGGACGAGCGAAAGATGTGCCGAGAAGATACTTGCCCTCGTATACAGCGCCCGCCTTGATGGTGGGATATACATATTCCTCTACAAATTCCTTGTTGAGATCCTCAACATAGAGCTTTGACGCGCCTGTGGCGATAGCCTTTTCCTCAAGACCTTCAAGCTCGTCTGCCTGACCTACGTTACCCGAAACCGCGATAACCTCGCAGTTGTCATAGTTGTCCTTTAACCAGGGAATAATAACAGATGTATCAAGTCCGCCCGAATAGGCGAGAACTACCTTTTTGATTTTCTTGTCAGCCATAATAAACCTCCGTAAATTTCTTTGTTAAATGTTACTATTACATTATACTCGGTATTGTGTAAAATTCAAGTCTTTTTTGCATAAATATTCAAAGTTTATGAAATTTATATAAAATATAGCAGAAAACACGCAATTTTCTTGCGTTTTGATATAACATAAGGGCATAGCCCTACGATTATTGCAGTTTTACATTCATAATAAATGTATATTTATTAGCTATATTCGTATATTTATACATAATATTGAATAATATTTGATAGTATGCTAAAATAAACTGTAACGAAAGGATATGATTCTATGTCAGATTTTAAAAAGATAAACCCAAGCGAGATTACGGATAACCCCTTTGACCTTATCGGCAAAGACTGGGCGCTTGTTGCCGCCAAAAACGGCGATTACTGCAATATGATGACCGCCTCATGGGGCGGCGTGGGCATTATGTGGAATAAGCCCGCGGCATTCACCTTTATCCGTCCGCAGAGATTCACCTTCGGACTTATGGAAAAGGAAGACTACTATTCGCTGAGCTTCTATGACGAGGAATACCGCGAAGCTTTGAAGTTCTGCGGAACGCAGAGCGGACGCGACTTTGACAAAGCCGCGGAATGTAACCTCACTCCCTGCTTTGACGAGAAAGCCCCCTACTTCAAGGAGGCAAAACTTGTGATGATCTGCCGCAAGATGTACGCTCAGGACCTGAACGAACAGAGCATTATAGACACAAAGATGCTCGGTCCGCAGTACAACGGGGACGACTATCATAAAATGTATATCAGCGAAATCATAAAGGTACTCAAAAAATGAACAGACTGAAAAAAATCATCTGCGCCGCGCTGGCGACAGTTGTGGTTCTTGCTTGCTTTACCGCGTGTGGAGAGGAAAAGAAAGAGATTGATGTGGCTAACATCACGCTTTCCAAAGACCAGCTGAACGATGTAAACAAAAAGATAGGCACTACTCTCGGCGAGGCAAAGTACTCGGGCGGCGTATTTGTAAAGCTGAACAAAAATGTCCTCTATGAAAAATATTTTGGAATCGAGGACCCCGAAACAAAAAAGGAAGTCGATGAAAACACCCGTTATCAAGTCAGCTCTCTGACCAAAAACATTACGGGAACGGCTATACTTCAGCTCGCCGATGAGGGCAAGCTGAGCCTGGACGACAGCCTTGATCAGTATTTTGACGCCTCGGGCAAGCGCGCTTACCTCAAGGATATAACAATAAAAGACCTTGTTGATTTGGAAGTAAGCTTCGGCGCGTACAATATTAATTTGCTTAAAGACGACGCAAAAAGGGAAGAAATCAGAAAACTCATTATGAAGAACGGCGACCTGAAAGGCTACATCACCGACTTTATTCTTGATTTCGGAATTGACAGCGGAAGCAATCAGGCACACTCGAACTACTACCTGCTGGGCGTTATTATAGAAAAGGTTACGGGCGAAAGCTACAAGGGCTATATTCAAAAGAACATTTACGACCGGGTCAATATGAAAAACAGCACGGTTGTAAACAAAAACCAGCCGATGCACGGATATAATGTTGATACGAAGAAGTGGCGTAACGAAAAGCTCAATATGTACTACAACAACTATGAGTTTATGTTCTCATCATTCTGCGCGGTTTCTACCGTCAGGGATATGTACAAGTTCTATAACGCCATTATGCAGAACAAGCTGACAAAAACCAACCTTATCAAAAAGATTGATGATTTCGTCACAAATTTTGGCTTTGGTTTCCGTCACGACGGGCACAACCTGTACTCATACAGCGGCACAAGCCTGCACACGTCCTACGCCTATCTCAACGACGAGACCAAGGAATTTGTCATCCTGTGCTCCAACCAAATCGGAAATATTCGCCTCAATGCCACAGGCAAGGCAGTATACAATGCCGTCAACTCAAAAATAAACGGAATACTTCTCGCTGAAGAATAACAAAATTTTAGCCGTCACAGAAAAACTGTGACGGCTTAATACTTTGGGGCTGCCGCATACGCGACAGCCCCGCATCTTTTATACTTTTTCTTTTGTCAGAGTTACATGCTCAGCGTAATTTTCATCAAACGCCTTGTAATCTTTGGTGTTGAACTGAATGTTGTAGATATACAGATTTCCGTCATCATACATCCAGTCGCCCATAAACAGTCTTGTGTCTTTGTTATCCGTATCACGGGCTATAAGGCTTGCCGCTCCCTCAAACTCTACTTTGATGTTGTAGATTTTGTTGTCGAACTTGTAAGTGCCTGTACAGTCCTTATCGGGATAGATAGTAAAACTGTAGTCAGGAGCCGCCCACCTGATTTTTTTGTACTCATCGGGCTTTTTGTCATATGTGCCTGTGCATGCGGTAAGCAGCATACTCACACAGAGCACGGCTATAACCGCTAAAGATAGTGTTTTTTTCATAACAATTTCTCCTAACCTAAAGTTTTTCTCACAAATTAGTCTGCAATATATCTCTCAACCTGAGCGTACATACTGGATACAACTGTCTGATATTTATTGTTTGTATCCTTATATACGAAGAACGAGAATACCCTGAGCTTCTGTCCCTCGAGTGACGCGCTGTTGGTGTTCTCACCCGCGAAGGTGTACATATACGCTTTGAGCTCGTTGGAGTATCTGATGATACTCTCGTTGCCTGAATACGGCAGGTAGCGGAAGCCTATATTGTTGATAGTCTGCGCCTTGAACTCGGTGCCGTATTTTGCGGTATTTATGTTATTGTTGGGGTTAAGAACACCTGTAATAAAGTTACTTGTGTTCTCCGCAGAACCAAGAACCGTACCTGCGTTAGACTGGCGATACTTATAATAATATGTAGTTCCATCAACAATTTCGCTATAAACGCTGTTCGGATCTGTACTTGTTGTCTGTCCCAAAGTTGCATAGAGCACGCCCGCGCCTACAAACGTTCCGCTTGTGTTGCCCATAGCGTCGATGATATAGAAGTTGTGACGAACCTTAGGAGTATCCTGGTCGTAATATGTCTCCTGGTGAGCGGGAGCTATGCTTGAGTATGCCGAAACATCTCCTGTCTTTACATAAATGGTGTAGACATCATAGTTATATGATACGTTGTCTTCGGTTTCTGTCGAAGCGTTCTGATAAATACCGAATCTCGCCTTATAAGTAGCGCCTGTACCTATAACAATCTCGCTGTTGTTAGCGCCTTTAATGTACCAAACAGGATTGGAAACTGTTGTTGTATATGTATGACTTTGCTGATAGAAACCTTTTTGTACGTTTTTGTTGTCGCTTGGTTGCACATCCTCATTGCCGGGTATTATCTTATACTTGTGCGGGGTTTCCTTCATAGTAACTTCAAACTTGTACATATTAGTACCGTCGTTTGTTTCAGTTACACTCGAAACAGCCTGATTTTCATCAAGTGTGTAATCAAAGTAATTGCTCTTGATTATAGGCTGTACGGACGCAGCTGCCTTAGCTGCATTAGCGGTAGTAATTGAATCAACTGTTGCGTTATTCACTCTAATATCACTGAGCTTAACTGTCTTGGTGTAGGAAGCGTCCTTGAGCGGCTTGTCGGAATCATATACATAGTTCTCGTCGTCGGTGTCGTAGTCCTGGAACTTGTATGTAATCTGAACACGCTTCTGGGTGCTTGTGAGCTTATAAACAGCCACATAGGTGACATCAGGATCAGGGGTAATGTTCGAGTCATTCGTGCTGTAGATAGGAGCTTTAAGGA
Organism: uncultured Ruminococcus sp.; assembly: GCA_902785365.1. Lineage (GTDB taxonomy): Bacteria > Bacillota > Clostridia > Oscillospirales > Acutalibacteraceae > Ruminococcoides. The sequence continues at coordinate 12,340 of CACZYC010000004.1, forward strand.
TGTTGATATCCGCGCCGTCGGCTTCTGTCAGGCCTGTAGTGGTTGTTGTGCTTCCGTTAATGCGCTCCCAATGGTCGAAGTAGTAGTATTTGGTATCGTTTCCGTCCTTGTGAGTTATATCGGTCTGAGCCTTGGCTCTGAGCGTGTAACTGAAGTTGTAGTTAGCGGTAGTATCCTTAGCCGCGTAGAACGAAGTGTACTCGTACGATATATAGGTGTACTCAATTACAACATTGTCTGTTCCCGAGGCCGGAGCAGATGTAAATGTAACCACACCGGAATCCTGATCAAATGTATAATCCGTACCCGCTGTCTTAACATCATTTCCTACAGTTACTTTTGTAACAACAGGCGCAATAGCGGGGAGAGTAAACTGAGTCTGGCTGCCTGTGCCGTCATACGACTCTGTCGCGGTGTAAGTCACCGGCTCATCGGTGATGATACCCGTGCCGCTTACTTCGGCGAACGAGTTGTTGAAATCGACGTCATCTTCGCCGTCTTCTCTCAATACCGCCTTAAAGGTCCTTGTGGATGAACCGTAGGCAATCTTGTTAAAGGTCTTCATATTCGTCGAGTCAGCCTTTAGCCACAGCGTGCCCGTGCGCGCTACGTCACGTTCAATAACAAAGCTGCTGTTGTCTCTATTCACAGAGTCGATAGAGATATGGTCTATCTTGATGCCGTTATATGACTGACCGCCGACTGTAACTGTGTCGTTGAGCAGGTCAAGTCCGTAAGAATCCTTAAGAGTAGATACCGAAATAGTGTAGGAGTAAATCGACTCGGAACCTGTTACCATATCAAATTCATAGGGCAGGTCGGTATATTCATTATTGTTGTTTGTATCCTGATAGGTAAAGTGAATGGTCGGCGTGCCGACATTGCCGTTCATATCGGCGTAGATTTCAATGTCGTCATAAGCAACAAAGAGGTCGAGAACCGTCTGTGTGTTTCCTACTGTGTCTTTTGTCGCGCTAAAGGTCGCGCCTGCCGAGTCTCTCGAGTCGGTACCGAGCGTAGCCGAAAGCGATACTGTATAACGACCGGGTTTCAGCGGAACCCAATTGTGGTTGCTGTCAACAGTTGCTTCGGTAGGTACACCTCTGCCTACAGGTCCCGTAATCGTGTATGTCTGAGCTACGGTCTGGGATGATGTTGATGCGAGAGAACCGTTAAATGTAATACCCAGCCAACTCTGAATCTGAGAAACTGTATAGCCTGTCGCGCCTTCCTTGCACTGACCTACCATAAGGTCACTGTCTGCGCCTGTAGCAGAAATACTGAAGTCGGTGAAAGTGCTTGCTGAGGTTACTGACGGACTCGAGGTTACATCTGTATTCTTAACGTCAATATAGTAATCACCGTATTCAGCGTTACGCATATCAACGTCGCCCGTCAGCTTGCTGTTGCTATCCAGTACATAGCTTGCCTGACTGCGTCTGTAAATTATGAATTCCTGATGACCGCGATAGGTGAAGCTGTAGAGGTGCTTGTGATCGTTTGTCTCGCCCTCATAAGTCATATGATAGTTGCGCGCGGTATTGTTAATTGTTGTCAGCGACGTATCCGTATAGAATATCGGCGACGGGTCGCGAGTAGCAGTCGAGTTGTTGAACAGATAAATGTTTACATAGCTCGAATTACTGTGCTCATATTTTGACAATACATAGATTGTGGTTTCTTTGAACACCAAATTGCTGTACGCGGTTTCGAGCGCGGTTTTCTTTGCGGTGTAAGAATCGGAAGCGTTCCACTCGGGGATTGAGTTCGGGAAAGTACCGAGCGCAGTGTTCGCGGTAGTCATTGCGGAATTGAAATCGCTCCAGCCTGATTCTATATCGTCTGAAGTTATTTCGTAACCAGCGTACTCGTCATACTTTGTCTTCAGGTTCATATACGCCTGCTGAGTAGCTGAGTAAATGACCTTTATTGTTACTGTTATATAATCACCACTCGCGGATATACCCGTTTCAGGAGTATTGGTCGGAGTAATTCTGAAAGTATATGTCGGATTCGCGCCCGCTGAATCGCCTATATACTTAGGGCTTGTAAACGTAAATTTCTTTGTTGAACTATTGTAAGACAGCGTAGCTGTTCCATAACCGTTAGTCAAATTACTTGAAGCGTAAGTAATAGTACCGTTTGTAGTTACTGACGGTGTAATTGTTACAGCCTGACCCGCATAGGCGTTATTAATTGTATAAGTACTTACAGATATATTCTCGGGGCTTGCTCCTGTAGTCGCGGCAATCGAATTGCTCATAACAGGTGAAATCGCTCCGTAAGCAACGTAAATTCTGGCGTTATAAGCTTTCATTTGTGTTGCTGAATTATTAGCCAGTTGTACTCTGTCAGTATAAGAGCTCGTGCCTGTTTTTTCCTGAAGCTTAATGCTGCGGATATTATATCCCGCGGAACTGTTAACAGCTACTACAGGTGTGATTGTGTCCGCTACTGTTACATCAGTCTTTTCGGTGTATTGCGTAGAATCGCTATTAACCTTAAACTTGACAGTATTACTGCTGTTGGTAGAGTTAGACCCGACAGTTACACTATACTGAATCGCCGTAAAGGTTGCGCTTACGGTTTCTTTATATGAACTGTTACCCTCACCCATAGCGCGATTAATTGTAAACTCAGAGGTGGCGTTCTCGTGACCTGAAATAATGCTTGTGCCGTTTACGGTAAGAGCTGTGAGCTGATAACCTGAAACAGGTGTAACTTTTATTGCGTAGTTTGTACCCTCAGAAACATTAATCGAAGAAGTGCCGTTGTTAATCTTAACGGTACCGCCGTTTGTATCGGTAGTTGTAGTGCTTCGGACAGTTCTTGAAATTGTACCGAGCTCTGCTGTGTGACGAGCGGGGATTGTAAACCACAGTTCATTTGTAACAGGGTCGAAGCAAATTTTAACAGGACCGTTTGAGTTTGAGGTTTCGTTAAAGTAGAAGCTCTTGTCACCGCTGAGAGTCATGGTATAATGTGTGCCTTCGTTGGATTCGGTCAAAGCCTGATTCGCCGAAAGCTGCCAGTTCTTTGAATTCGACTGGTCATAAACACGGAAATACTGCTTGTCGCCGAGCGTAGCGGAAAGTTCGGCTATGCTTGAGTTTGTATCTACATAATAGTAGTGATTAGTCTCATTCCACTGGAATTTAATATTTGTCGCAGTTGTGCTCCAAGATCCCGAGCTGCCGTTTACATATGTCGCCGTTCTGGGAGAGCCCGTATAGGTATCGTATACCCTGAAACGACCGACAATGTACAGGTTCATACTGTCGTCGTAGTCAAATACTGCCTGAACAGACGAAGCCTGATTAGCTAAAATTGCCGTTGAAGCGTTTGTGCTGAATACAGTATTCGCTGTTGAATATGTAGTATTGTTATAAACAACAGAACCTGAGATGAGCTTCCATCCCGTGAACTTGTAGCCGTAAGAAGCCTGAGGTGTGGGGAGCGTGTAGGCTGTACCCTCGTCGGGAACCTGAACAGTCTGAGATGTTACACCGCCTACTGTGCCGTGCTCGGCAGCGTTGACAATTACAGAATATGTGCGTGGCGGGAAGTAGGGAGAAGCGCTCCAGGAACCGCCGCCTGTAGATGTAAGCGTATACAGGTTCTTTAATGTTTCGCCGCTTGCGCACGGTGTAAGGTCGCCTGTTTGATATACCTTGTTGCCCCAGGCGTTTGAAGCGTTATTAAGCGCTACAAATACTAATTTATAGTTAGCCGCTGTAACCGCCGCCGCGGGAATATCAGCATAATATTTGCCGGCAACACCATCAACCTGCGTCATCGTTACCCATTCGTTGTTAGTGTCGTTGTTCCAGAAGAAGTACGCCGCAAAGTGGTTAACGTTGTTTGACCCGATAGTCCAGTATGACGCAACATCAAGATACACTCTTGTCCTGCGGAAATTGGCGGTAGCCGTGCCCGCCGCGGAAGCCGAAACGGTTGTAGACGCGCTGTTCGCGTTTGTGAATGTAAGGTTTGAATCTGTCCAGCCCGTGAACTCATAACCTGTTTTAGCAGTAGCTGTAATGGTAGGCTTGGTATCTATACCTGCCGATACGCTTGAGGGTGAAACCGTACCGAGCGCCTTACTGCCCTGAGTAGCGGACGCTACTGTTACGGTGTATTTGCTTTCGGTATAATTAAATTGAATAGTCGCTGCTGCCCTGATTGTAACATTAGATAAACTATATGTAGTTGCCGCGGTAACACTCTGAGCTCCGGAGCTTGAAGTATACGCTGTACCGTTAACATAAACCGTACCGCTTGTTACCTGCCAGCCTGTTACTTTATAACCGGAAATTTCACTGGCTGAAACAGTTGAGTTTGTATGATAATATGCTGTTTTTGTACTCTGCTGAGTAGCTGTTCCGCTGCCCTTCTTCTGATTAACTGTAAGGGTGTAGCTGTTATCGTCAAAGTTCGCGCGGATTGTAGCATTCGCGTGGAGGGTTACGTTCGAGAGATTGCCCGCGGTACTGATGGTTGTGCCGCTTGATTTAGCAACACCGCCTACATAAACGGTACCGCTGGTTACTGTCCAGCTTTTGATTGTGTATCCTGTCTGAGCGGTATAGCTTACAGTACTGCCTGTAACAGCCTTGACCGTCTGAGCGGTTGCCATACTTGTAGCCGCAGCTCCCGCGAGCGATTTGTTTAGGGTGAGTGAGTATTGCTTTTCACTTACTGACGGGTTTGTTGTTACATTACTGCTGATTGTACCGCTGTAAGTTTTAGTAGTAGTGCTGTTGTTATTGTCAAAGCGATAATATGCGTCCGCCTCGTATGTAACCGTATAGGTTGTGCCGTCGTTGCACCAGTATTGACCCGCGGCGGAAATTGTCTTGCTCTCGCCAAATTCGCTTGTGTACGAACCGCTTACCGTTGTGTTGGCAACATCGGTTACCGTAAGCTTTCTGGACTGGTTAACATTGACGGTGATACTCTTTGTCTTAGTACCTGCCGTTACGGTAAATACATAAGTTCCCGCGTCAATCGCGCCCCAGCTTTTCAGGGTAATCGCGGATGACGAATTCGCGGTTGAACCCGAACCTGAAGCCTGCTGTGTTCCGTTCTTGGTATAATTCCATGAGTAGCTTGTGCCTACTGTAAAAGTATTCTGGTTAGTGAATGTAACCTCGAGATAATGCGCGGAGCCCGCGGTAATCGGACCTGTGGACGCGTTGACCGTTGAGCCCGAGGCGTCTATATATTTTACATTCAGCGCGGGGTTGCTTGAACGTACATATGTTACAGAAATACTATAGTTTCCTGTAATATTTACGGTGCCGCTTACTGCATAGCTCTCGTTGTTTGTCCAACTCGCTCCCGTACTGCTGATAGAGCTGATTTCCCATCCGCTCGGAGCGTCAACACGTAAGGTATGCGAGCCGTGAGTGGCGGTTGAGGCGGTTGTTCCGTCAACCTTGATAGTACCGCCCGACGCATTTGTCTCGGAGAGGGTAATGTTGTAAGAATTTAGTATCCACTTAGCGTAGAGGGTAATGTTGCTTGTATAAGCGGTAGCGCCGAGAGATGTAACAGCCGTACCCGAGCAGTCGTCTGAAGTATACCATCCGCCAAAGGTACAGCCTGTTTTTGACGCTGATTTAAGCGTGGTCGCTGTGCCGTATGTATGCGTTGTCGGATAGCCTGACGCGTGCGTACCGCTGAACGCCGCGTCGCCTTGGTCTTTGTAGGTGATAGTGTATACTTGAGGACTAAATGTGCAAGAAGCTGTAACATTTGATGTTCCCATTGTACCTGTGTGTGTATAAGCAGAAGTTGAGTTGTTGGCATCCGTAATTGTTGAGCCCGCTACCGTAAGAGTATTAATTTTATAACCCGTGTTAGGTGTTGCTTTTACATAGTAGTTTGAGCCTTCTGCTACCGTCAGCGCAGAAGTGCCCCATGTGCTGTTATCGGAACTCAGCTGTAGTGTACCGTTTGAAGGAGCTGATGAACGGCTGACTGTATGAGTAGCCAAAGATACTGTAATAGCTGTTTCTTTTGTTTCGGTACGGGCTGTAACCGCGTTCTTGGTTGTGCCCGCTGTTGTTATAACGCCGCCGTCGGTAGCTGTTACTCTTAATTTTGTAATATTTGTAGCTGACGGAGTCCATGAAGCCGGGCTCGAAATTGTATGCCAGCTTGTATCGTAATACTGATATGTACTATAACTTACCGTACCCGCGTTAGAGCCTGAAGTTACTCCAACTAAGCTGGTAAGATTATATGACGTACCCTTTGTAAATGAAGTAGTAGAGAATGTGGGGTCCATATTGGCGAGCTCAGTTTTGGTAAACTTTACACGACCGTTACGGCTGTTTGCTAAGGTCGTTGGATCAAATGTAATTCTGACTCTGTTAAATTTATCAGTAGTAAATCCGCTTGTGTTTACCTGCCATGCTGTATCTTTATCACCGTAATTCTGAATGGACTGTACTGTTGACGACCATGAATCGCTTGTTGACAGAGTACATCTGTGGTCGCTTTCGTAGTCAGGACCAATCTGAAGCGAGTCAGACGAATCCCAGAACTTGAAAATTAAATAGTTAGAGGTGTTTACTTCGTTCTTTTTGAGGTAGAAATCATAATAATATATGTTTCCGCTCTTTGTCATTTGAGGCGCACTGGTACCATTACCATACCAAGCACCATTAACGTTGTTGTGAATATAATAATCGCCTGTTGTAAAGCCGTTGGCATATGACGCGTCGGAATATGCACCTACAAATGTGCTGCCGTCATAATTGTAAAGCTTTCCGGCATAGTTTGATGATGTGTGCCAGTTGTCGTCACTATAAATCCATTTTTCGGCTTTAAACGTACCATTATCATCTCTCAAAATGATTTCTAATCTTCCCAAGCCGCCCCAGTCAGTTCCCTCCATATTGGAAACCGAATAAATACGTTTGCCGTTATAGAATTTATTCGTTGAGGTCATTTGTACTTCACGCCATGAACCGTTGCTATACTGGTTCTGACGAACATTTGTCGAAACCTTCGTAGCTCCGGCAGATGCCATAGTTGCATCGGAAACGCACACATACATAGTATTTCCTGCCGCTCCCGCTCTAATGATAGAACCAAAACCTATTGCTGAAAGCATAACAAGAAAAGCCATAATTGTTGATAATGAGCGTTTGGAGAATCGAGTAATCCTTGTTTTCATCATTAGTAAAACCTCCGTTTTCAGATTGAAGACACGGCTGAAAAGACAGTCTGACCATTGTCTTAAAAGCGTTTATCTTCGGTATATAAATGGAGTTTGGTTTGAGCTGCGCCCGTCGTCTGACCACGAAAAAGGGCATAGCTACCCATAGTTATATACAATAAGTTTAGCACATTTATTATTCCTAAACAACATTATAAATTTAGATTTGTGCAACATTTTGAAACTTTGGCAAGTTGCATAATTTAGAGGGTGAATTTTTAAGCTATTTGACGATAAAACAGCGGCAAAAAAGAACCCGCATCGGATAATCCCGACGCGGGTTAGTTATATTGTACATCAATCAATTCGGCTATTCTTCGCTGCCTTTGTCATCCTCTTTGTTTTCGTCCTGATAGCGGGCGATGATATCCTCGACCGATTCGTTTTCTTCCTCTTTGTAGCCGATTCCGAGCAATGATTTTACAAAATGAACAATCTCGTTGAAAAACGCGGCTATAATCAGCGCGATAATGGTTATCAGTCCAAAAGGAGTTATGAAAAAGTTGTAAAGATGACGCAACAGCGCAATTTTGGTTTCGACCTTGCCCATTACGTCCTTGACGTTGACTTTAGGGTCTTCAAGCGGGTTGGCATCACCCTTGGTTATGATGTAATACTCCCCGTTTTCTTCAAACGGCGCTTTGACAACGCGGTGAGTTACGATTTTGCCCGCAAACTCATCCGTAGTACCGTTGTAGGTGCATACGTCGCCGACCTTGAGAGTCATTGGGTCAACTTCCTTGACGACAATAACGTCACCGACCTCATAGGCAGGTTTCATACTGCCCGAGCTTACTCTGAAAACAGAATGCCCAAAGAAAGACGGAGTGTTTCCGCTGATTCGCGCAACTATCGTTACTACCATAACAATCGCCGCGATCAGAATAATGAGTGTGAAGATAATGCTGCGGATTTTTTTGTATATTTTATAACCTTTGCGTTCCGAAATCTTCTTTTTCGGCGCGGTTTGTACTGCGTTTTCGCTCAATTTAATCACCGATTATATTGTAAGCCATTACGAGGAAAAAATCAAGAGGGTTCTATAATCATAAAGGCTCGGATTGCTCCGAGCCTTAGTTATTATCTTAGATTATGTTGTGACAAATACGTTTTTGAAACTTGCGTTACCCGAGCTTAGATTCTTAACATACCAAGTAACGTCAACGGTTTCTCCCGCGGGGATTTTAACATTCTGAACTATGGGAACCTGGTCGATTGTCGGAGGAACACTTACGGTTGTTTCAAGCGAAACAGTATCACCGAACTCGCCAGTAATTGTGGTGGTAATAGTTGCTGTTCCCGACGCTTTGGCGGTAACAAGTCCGTCCTGAGAAACCGTGGCAACGTCCGTGTCGCTTGAGCTGTATGAGATTGACTTGCCCGTGTAGTCGAACTTTTCACGGTGAACAACCATATCGCTGGTACCCTTTTTGAGTCCCAGGTTTGCGGTTTTGCCCGCCGCCATTGTGGCTGTCTTGTAGTAATAATATACACAAAGGTTAGTACCGTTAAAGCTGTCGTGATGGTCTATATCCTTGTTGTTGTAATCGTTAGTTTTGCCGTTGAGGTAGTAAACTCGCCCCTCGGAGAAGTCATTAACCGTGGGAGTACGGTTCCATTCGAGGTTGGTGTTCTCAGTAATATAGTAGTGGTTGAAGAAGAACAGGCTGTCCGCCTCGGTTGTTACAAAAGCGCGGTAAACGTCGTAGCTGGCGCTGCCGACATGGTCCTGATAGGGGCACTTTTGCATAGCCATTTTATAGTTATTGGAGCCGACCTGATACTCAAGGTTCATATCGTAATTATCGGTTATGCTGTCCTCTCCATATGAGATGCTCTGTTCATTACGATACGCTGAAAGAACGTTGGTCTGCGAGTCACCTACACCCTGCTTCCACCAGTCATAATGTGTGCGCGGTTCAAAGTAGATTACCTCGTAGTCCCAGTCTACTTTTTCAAGAGTAGCGCGCGCCGCGAAAGATCTTTCGTTCACGACAGGGTCGCATGTGCCGACAAAAACATTAGCGTTGTTGGTAAGTTTGCTCATTTCGAGGTTAATCGAAACATCCTTAGCGCCGTTGTTTGTAAGCGATGTGATGTAGCGCTTTGTACGATTGGCGCCGATGCTGCTGAACGATGAAGTCGCCGAGCCTTTTTTGTTATACTCATCGGCAAGATAAGTTGTCATGGTAATTCCGCCGCTCTGCTGCAGGGAAAGGGGTAAGTCGCTTTTTTCGTACTGAATATCGTTACCCTTGTAATGGTCTTCTCCGCTGTGGGCATACCACGAGAATGTTGAAGGCATAACAGCCACTACACCCATAACAGCTATGAGGCAGAGAACTAAAAGCTTTTTAGTTGTTTTCATGGTATCACCACCTTTTTTTAGTCGTTTAACTTAGAGATTGTCTTTATTGTAGAATCTGAGATTGACGTAATTGTTGCCGTTTATTTCATTAATTTTAAATCTGTATGTACCTGAATCATTCACATTCAATCTCAAGATATTGGATTGCCAAAGAGTAAATCCGTAATCCGAACCGTTTGTATTGCTGTCAAGCGAAATGTACTTTTCGCCGCCACTCTGTCCCATCTGGTAGTTAGTAGTACCTTGACGTTTCCAAATAAATATGGTGTAGGTGCCGTTTTTGGTAAGGTTCAGGTCAACATAACCGTTGACAGCCGCGCTTGAAAACTTAGCAAACTGAGTGTAGCTACCGGTGTTGTTAAGGCTACCATACAGATAAATGCCCTCTTCAGTCGGCTGAGTTGTAGTTATCTCCGTAGTTTCATCACTTGAGCTACCGCCCGAACCTCCACCACTGCTTGATCCGCTTGCGGAGAACGGATAGGTAACAGTTAATTCTTTCGTGTTTTCTTTCCACTTGAACCAATATATTCCACTAATGCTTTTATTTAACCCTAATGTGCCTCCATCTTGCTTCAATGTCCATGTTGCGGTTTGAGAAAAACTATCTCCGTTTCCATTATGCTTATAATACTTGGTTCCGCCATAAGTGTTTTTAACCATGAACTCACTAACATTAGAATCTATATACATAGCAGCATACATTACGTTATTATCTTTAGAATACATTGTTCTGTCGTAATTCCAATCCCAACTACCATGTAATGTTACAGATGTAGCGTTTGTAGGCACTTGATTCGTATCTTTATACCAAGTGTTAGAGTTTAAATCATAAAAATAATCATAACTATCAATATCGCTTGGAATTTCAATATCAGATGTCTGGTAATTATTGTTATTATTAAAAATTACATGAGTAAATGTTGCGTCATAAAACACTGCAAAAACTCTGTGCCCCGCAATATTACCATTGTTTACAGCGCCAACGCTTAACAGGCTTGCATAATACATAGCTTTGCCGGGCCAAGCACCATTAGAAACAGTCTTCACTCCATTGGCAACTGTATTATTGTCCCACATATATGCGTATCCTAACCCTGTGCTGTAATCATTATTGTTATTATAGTAATATCCCCATGAATCTATGAAATAGAAGTGATGCGCACTGCTGTTCCATGTTCCAAATTCAGGAGTATATTCTTTAAATGTCCTGTCATCGTAAGTATCGGGAAGCGTAGTTTTCCACCAGTTCCATGCCCAATAATTTGTTGAGCCTATGGTTTTAAACTTTTGCTCGGGTTTTGTTGTGTCACCTTTTCCAAATCCCTGATCACTACATCTTAATATATACACGTCTGCGTTGTTATAATAAGCAGGGATCGTTGTTTCATAGCGCTTTAGACCATTTACAGTATCTTTATATGTAATAGGCCAATAGGTATCGTTGGTATAATTACCGTCATCTGTGTATTTATACTCATCAACATTATCAAGAGCCAACCACAACGTCGCGTTGTTACCTGTAATCCAGTTAACTCCATATAAAGAATTATCAACCAGATAAATCTTGCGCGTTTTTGTAAATGAGGAGACAAGCTTGAGGTTGATGTCCGAAAGGGACGCTGACCTGTTATTATTGTCGTACTCAAGCCAGACTTTAACTGTAATAGTGGATGTTGTGCCGGCGGGCAATACAAACAGAGTATTACCGTTCGCTCCACGGGTCGAGCTGTAATTATCATTACCGGAGTCGGACTGATTATTGAGGGTACTATCGTACTGATATGCCTTGAATGATTGACAGTTGTTAGTTGACACACTGCTTGCGGTGATACTATCGACAGTTTTGTAGGTCGGTGTATCGCTTGCCGAGAAAATGGAAGACGCGCCGTCGACTGTCATAGACATACGAATCAGCTTGTCAAGAGCGGTATCGGCAGAAGACTCTGTCTGGAAGAAAGTTGAATTCTTGTCGAACCAATAAGCCTGCTCGTAATCCTCAGTATTTTTGAGCTTGAAGCTGACGCTGATGTAATTTACGTTGGCGTCATCCTTTGTACCCAAACGGTATGTCGGAATATCCGTTGAACCCGCGTGTTCCTTTTTGGGGAAATAGAAGGTCTTGCCGTCGCTGTAACACGAGGACAAATGCATATTGCCGCTCTCATAGAAATACTTTGAGAGGTCGATTGTCTTTGGCGAGCCGTTGTTAATTTCCGACTCGGCGGTCTTGTTGAGCTTTTCCGTGCTGATGTGCATAGGCGATTCCTTGCCGCCGAGAGTCATTTCAACATTTGATATCTGCTCAATCCAGCTGTAGGACACGCCTACAACCATAAGCATAACAAGGATAAGCGCCACTAATGTAAGAAGCAGATTTTTCTTGCCTATTAAGTTTTTAAGGTTAAATCTCTTTTTCATAGTGACACCTCCTTATTCTTGTTGTCATTATTAGAAGTTTTTTCTCTGTCATTCTGAGGAGCATAGCGACGAAGAATCTTTATACTCATCTTATAGCTCACTAATATCATCCCAGTTTGGATTTGTTGATTCAATTAGTTGATTCTTTTTTATTCTTTTCCAACCTTTAATTTCTTTCTCTCTCGCTATTGCCATTTTTATATCGCTATACCACTCATAATAAACTAATTTATTAACATTATACTTTTTAGTAAAACCTTCAACAATTCCTTGCTTATGTTCAGATAACCTTCGTTCAAGATTATTTGTAACGCCAATATACAACACCTTATTGTTCCAGTTTGTCAAAAAATACACGAAATAGTTATTATTCATTACTTTTGCTTTTAAGATCCTTCGCTAACGCTCAGGATGACAGTAGGACGTTTTTAGAAGTCGTCGCCGTCGAGGTCGCCGATATCTACACCGCCGCCGTCGCTGTCGCCGATTGCCGTCCAGTGACCTTGGCAAATTGTCGGATTAGAGTTAGCGTTTGACTCGGAGTATGTTGCTACAAACTGGCGGTTAACTCCGCGGTTCATATCATCCGCGCCGAGAGTAACTCCATCCTGACCGTCACTCTTACAGAATGTGTAGGTTTTTCCGTTTGCTTCACTGGCAGGCGGGCTGAGAATGAAGTAAATCTTGTTCTTCATATCGCTCGGTACGCTCGCGGTCCATTCGTCTGTGGCCTGTCTGTATTTATATGTATTGAAGTCCACCTTATCTCCCGATGTGGGCTCTTCATAACGAACCGTAAGGGTATAACCGCTTGTAATTTTAGTCTTAATCCATTCGTTGCTTGTGTCGTCCTTGAATCTTACAACCTCGGTATTATCCCAGGATGTCTTGAATGCAAGCTTTAACTTAATATCATATTTTTCGATTTTTCTGATATAATCCAGCGTACACTTGGGGTCGCAGCCCTCAAGCCAGATTATAATTGAGAAATAGGTCTTTTGGCCTGCGGAAAGGGTGGTGATTGGTGTACCGCCGATTGCGTAATCCGAGAACTGGTGCGCAACCTGAGGGCCGTTACTTATGTACGCGCCTGAGCCGCGGTCAACCTCGCTGACTGCCGCTGTGTTCACAGTCTTAGCCTGTGAGTTGAACACTACGGGAGTCATAGCGTGACCGTCCTTGTCGGGAGCGCTCGCCCAAATAGCCATTCTCAGCGGTGCAGCCTGCTGGGCGCTGGCATCCTGAGCTGTCGGGTCGTTTTCTTTATCATAAACTTCCAAACTGGTTTTATCGGGATCAATATAAATTGAAGTGAGGTTAGCCTGAGCGGTAACATCAAAATCAATCTGAATAAAGTTGACGTTCTTGTCGCCCGCGTTGGCGCTGCGGAACGTCATATCCTTGGTAACATTAGAGAAATCCGTACCGTCAGTGGGGAAGAACAAATTGCGTCCGTCAACGGAAGACGCGGGTATAAGCTTGTAGTCATTCTCGTCAGAATTAAACTGGCTTGTACCTGTATCGTTTACGCGCAAGCCTTTGCCCGCTTCAAGTTTAAAATTATCCGCATTGACTTCGGCTGTTTTAAGACAATACCAACAGAATGTGCAGGTTACCAAAATAACCGAAGCCAAAACAAGTGAGACCACGGACTTGAGCAGCTTTGACCTGTCAGACTTGCAGCCTGAAATCCATTTTGAAAAGATTTCAACAAATCTGTTATGCTTTCTGTCCATAATCTCACCTCACTTTTTTATATAATTGAAAACAAATTATTACTCATTCGCGGCGCTGACGCTACCAAACTCCATATGCAGACTGAACTCACCGTTGTCCATAGCGCGGCGCGCCTCGGAATCAGTACCCTCAATCCAGACGTTGAGACAGAACTTGTAAACATAGAAGTCCGCGTTGCCTGATCCGTCGGTTTTTGGCATAGTAACGGTAGTAGGAGTAGCAGTAAACCCAGTGATACTCTTGCTGGTACCCAGGGTCGGAACCGTGCCGCCTGTCAAGGTTTTTGTTGCGGTTACGTCAGACTTATAGGCATTGCTCGCTAATTCTTCCCCGGGGGATATAGGATTGTCATACGTATTGTCAACGCTGGGGTCTTCATTTAGCGTAACACCTATAAGGTTGTTGTTGTTGTCATATCTGGGAGAATAGTAGTTATGCTTAAATGTTGAACCTGTGGGGAAAGTCTGTCCGATTCTGCTGAGAGAGGTGGATTTTGTAACTCCCTGCTGCAGTGTCCAGTTGCTTTCACTATCCATATCGAGGATATTAAGGAACAAATCGGGGCGCGGAACCCATACAAAGCTGCTCTCATAAGAAGCGGGGTCTGTCGCGCTGTTATTCGAAATCGTAACAGGACCACCTGTAAGCGAAACTCGCATAGCCGCGACAAGCGCGTCGGATGTAAAGTTACCATACACGCTCTTTCGGGCGCTGTTTACTCCTGTAATGGCGGTATGTCCGTCCGCGTCGGCAACACCTTCTTCGGCTGCCATAGCAAGATAAGCGTCGGGGTTTACGTTTATAACAGGACTCTGTGAACGCAGATAGAACGGAATTTTTACATAGTCGGCTGTTTCGCCCTCTTCGAGAGTGTCAAGGTTGGTTTTAATCTGGTTTCCTGTTTTTGGGATACCGTTGACGTTTACAATTTTTCCGTTTATACGCGCGTCAGCCTTAGCGTCAGGGTTATCCTCGGTGGAGCTGAACGCGGGGATTATAAATGTAAGACCGTCGCTTGTAACATCGCTGGTGAACTGGAACGGGCCGTCAAAATTCGCTTCGTCAGACCATCTTCCTTCAGTCCAGCTTGTTGTGCCGTTTGTAGTGATATAGCTGCCGATTTTGCCGTCTTTTTCCACAGCAATCTCAACCTCACCGGGCTTTGACGCGGTGACGGAAATGCCTGTAGCTCCAACTTGTTTTCTGATTCCATACCACGCAAAAATGGCTAAGAAGATGATAACCAGCATTACAAGCATCATTATTGAATTTTTAGTAATCAAAAGACGCCTGTTCTTAACGCCGGTTCCATTAGCCATAACTTAACCTCTGTAGAAATAAATACCTATAGCGGTTTTACCGCTGCGCTGTGATTTATTGTGGAAAATCTGAGTAGCTTCAAAATCAGCCTCATCGCCGAGGAACTCGGCAAAGCTGTCCATATACGCTCTGTCGACTGTCTTATATGTCAGATAAGCGACGGACTTGTCGGCTCCCTTGAGAGCCTCTGCCACCTCTGATTTACACTTGTCAAGGTCGCTCTCGCCGCGGAAGTTCTTGACAACCTCAAAGCGGTTGTGAGTACCCTTGTAAACTGTGATTTTCTTATTATCCTTAACGATAAATACGCAACTGAGCTTGTTGGAGTTCGGGAGTTCTTCGGGCACGCCGCTCGCGATAATCGCGTTTGCCTTCATCTGCTGCGCGCCGAGAGCGCCGATAGTATAATCAAAGCGGAACATATCCTCGCTCTTCTTATCAATCTTGAACTCTTTTTTGTACATAGCGGCTGCGGCGTTTGCCTTTTTGGCCGCCTTTTTAGCCTCAGCCTGAGCCTTGTCAACCTGCTTCTTGATTTCTGCCTTTGCCTTCTTGTCGGCTTCTTTCTGAGCCGCCTTAACACGGGCGTCGGCATCCTTCTGAATACGGTTTTTATCGTTATCGCACTGCTTCTGCACTTTATCAAGCGCCTGCTTGTGCTCATTGTTCAGCTTATCAATCTGCTTGTTGTGAGCCTGCTCAATCTGAGCTTTCTCGTCCGCGTGCTCTTTGTTGAGACGAGCGATATCATCAGCTCTGCCCTGCTTCTCGTTCGCAAGATTGGTTTCGAGGTCGGCAACGTTCTTGTTGAGTCCGTCAATCGCGGAGCTCTGCTCGGCGATAGTCTTGTCACGCTCGCTGAGAGTGGAATTGAGGGTGTCGATTTCGCTCTTGGCGTCTGCGATGGCTGTCTCCAGACCCGCGATAGCCGCCTTCTGCTCGGCGATTGTAGCCTCGTGAGCTTCGATGGTAGCCTTCTGCTCGGCGTTCTCTTTTTCGAGAGCGGCGACGTTAGCTTCCAGCTCTGCCTTAATTCTTTCAAGTTCGGCTACGATGCCTTCGAGTTCTTCAATACGGGCTTTCTGCTTAGCGACAATATCTTCGAGCTCGGCGATACGAGCCTTCTGCTCCTCAATAATGCCTTCGAGTTCTTCGATTTTAGCTTCGAGCTGTGCCTTGATTTCCTCAAGTTCTGCAACCTTGGCTTCGAGCTCAGCGATACGAGCTTCAAGAATCTTGATTCTGGCTTCGAGTTCTTCAACCTTGGCTTCGAGTTCGGCGATGCGCTCTTTGGCCTTGATGAGTTCAGCCCTAACCTTCTGCAGCTCATTCTCGAGTTCTTTAACACGGTCTTCGAGAGCCCTGATGGAGCTTTTGAGGCTTTCGATAGTTCTGTCGCGCTTCTCAATCTCGCGCTTGAGAGCTTCGATTTCAGCCTTTTGCTCACGGATTATCTTCTCACGCTCACGGATTTCCTGTAAGCGGATTTTCATTTCCTCGGCGCGGATTTGCTCGATAAGTTCGTTTTCACGAGCCTCACGCTCGTCATCGGAATTATAGTATGCCTCTTGTTCCTGATATCTGTCCTCAAGGTAATCCATCAACTGAGGATTGTTGACGATGGACATCAAAAAGTGCTGATAGCCCCACGCCATATACATACCTTCCTGGGTAACGCCGTCAATCTTACCCGTGAGGTCACGTCCTACGATTTCGTAACCCGGTTTCTTGTACGCGTTGAGGTATGTAAACAAATCCAAGCCCGCCTTATAGTTCGGGTTCTTGGTCATCAGGTTTGTACGGTTGATAGGAGGCTTAACGCGTATGCACTTTTTGAGCGCCTGCATCATTTCCGTGTTCAAAAAACTGTTGAGCTTCTCACGGATACGGCGTACACGGTCGAAGTCGGAGAGCTGCTCATAATCGGCAACGTCCAGATCGGCTTCCTCTGCCTCTTTAACCTCGTTACTGTACTCACACTTAAAGGTGATCCTCTGCTGGTTGAGTACAAGGTCGCGCTCCATTTCTATCTTTTCATAGGTATCGGTAGGCGCGTTCACCATTTTTCTGTACTTATCGCCAACAAAGTTCAGAGCTGTTTCAATCAACGTGATGAGGAAGCGGTTTTCATAAGTTTCAAAGCTGTCCTCACGCTCAATCGTGAGCACCTTGTTGGGAGTAACTCTGCCGTTTTCGTCAATGTTGTCGATAAAGTTTGTATGCTGAATTAAGTGTTTTACAGAATCCTTGTTGATAATCTTAGCCTTGTCGATTCTGTAAATCTCGTTGTTTTCAACGATGAATCTACGCTGTTCGTCGATAGCTCTTTCGATATAGGGCAGTGTGTCCTCGATGGCGGTAACCCAGTCCATATCGATAATCTTCTCGTGAATACGACCTGTCAGAACATCCTGACCTTTGTCGGCGTCAGCCATATTCTGGCGCAGGTAGTTGTACGTGAAGTCTGTCGCGAGCAGCTTCTCCATATATTTATAGGAGCGGTAATATTTATCAAAATTTTCCAAGCTTACTCACCTCTCTTTACACTTGAAACTTGCTTTTTCTATTTAATTACGCAAGCTTCTTGAGCATAAGGAGGTAGTCCTTACATTCACCCATATTCTCCTCGCCGAAGAGCTCATCCATATAAGCGATGAGACCGTCGATTTCGTCACGGATGTATGAAAGGTTGAGCGCCTCAAATTTACGCAGTACCTTACGGGCGAGTATGTAGTCAAGGCCGTCAATCTCTGTGCCGCCTGTACCTACGTACGCGGGAACATAGTCCTTAATCTGCTTCATAATACGGTTACCGAAAGCTACTCTGAAGTGAGAGATGATGTAGTCATCTATCAGAGCGAGCTTCTGGAGAATTTCATCGGAAACGGGGTTTTCCGCCTTAGCCTGATTGAGGATATCCTCAAAGTGGTGGTAGTTAATCATAACAGGCGGTGTGTCGGGAGCCTCAAAAGCGACGCCCTTGGTGTCGATGTTGATCGGCATAGCACGGTCATAAACCTTATCGGTTACGGCGAATGTCGAGTCATCGTTGTTGATTGTACCGCAATACCACATATTGGGCGGTACGGTGAACTTACCGCGGTCAAGCTGCTTGGGGTCGTTGGGCCATGTGCTGGGCACGAGGTCCACAATCCACTCGTCGCGGCGGGGCATTTCAAGAATTGAAAGCATCTCGGCGAAGTAGTACTCAACACGCGCGATGTTCATCTCGTCTAGGATTACAAGGTAAACGTTCTCGTTGAAGTTAGCCTCATACATAGCGCAGAGCAGAGCGGTCTCGTTGTACTTCTTTGTAAATTCGTTGAAGTATCCGAAAAGCTCGGAACGGTCACGCCATGAAGGCTGTACGGGAGTGATTACGGAGTCGTTGCAAACATACTTACCAAAAGCGTAGGCGAGTGATGTTTTACCAGTACCGGAAATACCCTGTAATACGATAAGTCTTGTGGAAGCAAACGCCGAAATAAAGCGGCGAATCATACTGATATCATAATAAAGACCGAGTCTGGAACAAGCGAAAAGACGGAAACGATCGCAGAATTCGGGCAACGTAATATCGTTGTCGTACTCGGGGGGAGTGTAGTTCTCCCAGTCCTTGTCGAGCTGAGTGAGCTTGAGGAAACGGATGTCGTCCTCGCCTTCCTCGCCCTCGCCGTTGAGAGTTTCGAGTTCTTCGCCTGTAAGCTCGGAGATTTCGTTGGGATTAAGGCCAATCTGACTGACCTTCATAGATAAGATTTTGTCCTTTTCAAGGTTAAGACGCATAACCTCGCGGTTGAGCGCCTGAACTTCCTGAACAAGAGAGCCTGTGTCCTTGCGGGCACGGCGGTTCTTGAAAAACTTCTTTAAGGAAACAACTATAAAGAATACAATAAGACCTAAAATCGCTACCAAAAGCAGTATAGCGATGATTGCTACTACCCATGCCATACCGCCGAGAGTGGTTGTATAGCGGGAGATGATGTTGACATACTCGGGAATATTAAACGCGCCGAGTATTGTGACAATTCCGTTCCAGATGGAGCCGAAGAACTGTCCGAGGAATTGGAATAAAAATTGGAATACACTATCCATAGGATTATCTCCTTAAAAAATTTTTTCTTTTCGGGCTAAAAGCGTCTGACCTTGCTCTCTCTTATAAGTTCCTTTGCATTTCGGCGTTTTGCGCCGAACTTTGTTGTTATAGCCCTCAAAAAGTTAAAAAGTAACAGGTAACAGTGAACAGTTACCCTATTTACAAAACTTCTTTATCGCTGACTGTTAATTGTTAACTGTTAGCTGTTAACTGTCCGAGCTCTGCTCGGACTAAGTGATTTGGCTTTGTCGACTTTATCACTCTCGCGACAAAGCCGTTCACTTAGAGCGAATACCCCTGCTGACTGAATATTCGGGTTAACCCGAGGGCGAGAACCTCGCCCCCGGGATTAGGTTCAGTTAGTTAACTGAGTGTTAAACAATTAGTTTAACGGTTTAATTACAAATTATAAATAGATATTAAATAATTAAGTAATTAAATTATGCCCATGTAACGGAAACTGCTGTAGCTGCAGAGCTGTTAGCATTACCGTTGTCAGCTGTACAATTGCTGTTCCAACCATCAGCATAAACAACGAGGATGTACTCGTGAACTGTATCCTGTGTAAAGGATGTAGCTGAGGAAGCCTGACCAGCATAAGCTGTCTGACCTGTTACGCGAGAACCTGCAACAGCAACTTCTGATACTAATGTGTAAGAGTCGTTTACCTTCTCATAAAGAGCCGCAACATAGAAAGCTGTGTTTGCTGTACCCCATGTGATTGTGGGAGTAGCAGAGATAGCAGTCTTGTCAGTGTTCTTTACTTTGATGGGATGAGAAATGTAGTAAGTAATTGCGCCCACGCCTGTGCCGTTTGTAGCAGCTGCGAGTGTGGGGTTACCAACAGCGTTTGTAGCGCCGTTGTGTGAACCTGTCTGAGCTGTAACTGCGCCTGCGGCTGATACTGCAACTTCTGCAGGATCAAGAACTACTGCGCTGTCGCTGAAGCTGATTGAGTTAGCCCAAGTTGTGCTTGTAGCGTCGTCAGACTGAATCTGGAGACCACCAACTGAGGAAGCCTGAACGGAGATACCGTCAGCTGTAACAGTCTTGTTGATTGCGTACCATGCGTATGTTGCGGAGCCTAAAGCTACGAGAGCAACGAGAAGCATAGCGATTGAAGAGATTAACATCTTCGATCTTTTTGTTGTTTTCATAAGAGAATCCTCCTTAAAAATTTTTGCCGTTTTTTCGGCTTTTTTAATATTTATCTACGTTTAGCTTAATCGCTCAGCAATTCGTTCAAACCAAACGTTTAGATACTTTAGGAACGCCGTAGGGAATAAGGAATAAGGAATAGGGAATAACCCTTTCAATCTATTTCTTATAACCCTAACGTTTGTTTACTAACTAACGCTTAGATATTAGTTTTTGAATTCTTTACTATGCTTGTAAGCATTTTTAAGAGCTCTACCGCGTTTTCGTTAATTGAAGTATATTCAGCTTCATTCAAATAATCTGACTTGTATAATAATTCAAGCCAATATACAGTTTCGTTCGTTTCTTTAAGTGATATGCTCATTTTTGCTATATAATCCGCTTTTGATTGAGCATATTCGGCTTCTGAAATATTCGCGCCGATACTTGTGCCTGAACGAAGCAATTGTTTTGATAATACATACTCGTTTTTGCTGTTGGTAACGTATTTATATAACTTGATTATTCTCAGAGCAAAGTCCACACTTTTCTTTTTAATAGGACTTTCTACCATATTTACACCTGCGCTTGATAAAGAATATATGTCAGCTCGCGCTAATCTTGGGATAAAGAGAAATATTCCCTATTCCCTATTCCTTATTCCTTATCAGCGTCTTCGCTGTTTACGCTATACGTCAGCTGTGAGCGGATATGTCCGCCGCGGATTGCGTCTACGCACTCGCGGTCGTTGCCTTCAATCCAGATAACAACTGTGTATTTATCCTGAGACTTGGCTTTGAGGTCGCTCTTGGGAATATGGAAAATAGTGTCGTTGGTCTTCCACTTTGTGGCGTCGGTTTCCGCCTGCTTGCGATCCTTAAACTTACCTTTGGCGTAAACGGCTTCCTTGCCGTTCTTGATAATCATAATACGGGTGGCTTCATCGGCGCTCTTGCTGGCGCCTGTAAGAGTCATTGTGGTCTCATAGTCGAGGTTCTGGTCGCCTGTATTTTTGAGGTAGAAAGTATAAGCGAGGTAGTTTTTGCCGTTGTGGGAGCCGTCCTCTTTATCAAGACCTTTTGGCAACCAAGCCTTGGTTATATTGGTAACTTCTTTTACGCTGCCGCCGTTGAGCTTAGTCGCGCCGTCCTTGAAGTCAGCTGACTCGGAGAGAAGAATTGTCTTGCCTGGTTCACCGTTCTCGACGGATACTACCAGGTCGCCCCACTGTGTGGTGAGCATCGAAATTATGTAGATTATCAGCAGAATCGCTACCAGTGTACCGAGGATAATGCCGTAGCGCTTTTTGCGCTTTTTAGCCTGAGCAATCTCCTTGGCGTTATCCTGAGCATGGAAATGATCATAAACTGATGATTTGTGGTCTTTAGCCGCGTCAATTTCATGCTTGTGGCCCATTTTCGCGACTTCATGCGGAGTGACGAGCTCTTCAGTTTTCTTTTTTCTTCCAAATGCCAATATAATCACTCCTTATCAGTCATTTTCTTCGATTATTCTTCAGATTCTGTTTCAGCCTCTTGTTTTGGTTCTTCTTCGGGCTTTGTTTCCGCCTGAGCTTCAGGCGTCTCTTTGTTCTCCTGTTGTGCCAAGTATTCCTCTATGGCTTTCTGCTTCTGCTCCTCGGTAAGGTCAGCGCTCTGAATCATCTCCTGAGCCTTTTTGAGAGATTTTTCCTTATTATAGGCTACTATGTTGATTACAACACGGATTGCCTGATAGAGGAAGAATATAATCATCGGCAGTAAGATTACGAGGAAGAAACCGAGACTTGTCTGTAAATATGCTATAAAGCTGCCGAGACCGCCGATTTTGGAGCCGTGATAAGTCGCTAGAACATTAGCGGGCGATACATCGGGCCACGCGTTGGCTTTGGGGTCCTGGTCATATGTAGAGTTGGCGTCACCCTTGGTCTTAAAGGTGCCGTCCTTGTTAACCTTGTAGATTCTATGGGTTATGAAGTCTTCCTGTTCATCCTTGTCAATGTCAACGCCAGGAATCTTGAATGTGATTACATCACCGACTTTATACTTGGGCGCGTTTTGTTTGTCGACTACATCACAAAGAAGCAAATCGCCCTTTTCAAAATCGTCAGGCTTGTCGCCTTTCATTGAATCTGAAAGTACCGTAATCGGAGCTTTGCCGAATACATTTGGAACTCCGTCATCGCCTTTAGTAGTCAACACCATAGTAAGAATGAGTATCGATACAATCAGTACGCACACTACTAAAATATCAACTATGATGTTTAAAACCTTGATTAGTTTATTTCTCATTTTTTAGTTCTCCTTATCCTTTCAAATACCTTTAATTCCGTTTACGAAATCGGATTATTTTTATTGTCACAACCAACGAATGACATTCTTACTTTGAGGTTTGCCTGCTGAACATCGTTGTCACACTGGGGATCCTCGCCCTCCATCCAAAGTCTGAATGTCACCTTTTTGGGTGTGAGCTTTTCGAGATGGAAGAGGTTGTTATCATCGCTGTATTTCATTTCGCCCGAGGGCAAATCGAATGTTGTAAGTCTTGTTACCTGTGAACCCTTGTTGGGCTCCCATGTCTTTACGCCGTCGGCGGAGTCTTCGGTCTGGAAGTCGATGCGGACAGCCTGAGTTATCTCGGACTTGGGAGCGGGAGACGAGCTGCTGACGCGGGAACCGACTTTGTCGGAATTTTCCTTGCCCGTTTCGGTAGTAAGATGAACCCACATCTCCTTGGTAGCGATGAAGTAACACTCAACCTCTAGATATGAACGGTCATCGTTAGGCTTGGCCTCGGAGCCGTACTGGTATGTAAACCGTGAACCGTTGTTTGTCGTAACGGGGTGCAGAATCATCTTGTCGAGGGATGTGTTATATTTACGAAGATGGGAGTTAATCATTTCGTTGGTAATCTCGAACACATACTGGTCGATATCGGAGCCGTGGTTCTGCATTGAAACACGAAGTTCCTCGCCTGTGCTTATCTTGAGCTCAAAGTCGTTAACGCCCGCAAACGTATTGACTGTGAACCATGCGAAGGTCGCCGTGGAAAGTCCTAAAACAGCGAGAATAGACAGGAAGGCTATCAATCTCTTTCGTTTGCGGAGTCTTTTTCTGTTTTTCTGAATATAGGTTTTTAAAGACACATTATCCCTCCTGAATCCTTTATATAACACGCTTCGTACTAAAGGCACTTACACACATTAACTTATATAATTAGCTATATAATTTTACACTATTTCGGGGCTTAAAGTCAATATAATTTGTGCATATTTTTCGCTTCTTTCGTATTTTTGTGCAATATTTTTGTCTATTAGTAATAATAACCAAATTCGCCTTTGAAAATTTGTTTATTTCGCTAGCAGAATTATGACGGGTTGAATAATATTTTGGTTTTCGTTTGTGTATTTTCCATAAATATCTTTCCGAATATAATTTGAGCCGCCGCGTAAAGCGACGGCTCATATGTATTATTCTGTTGTCTGTCCGATTTCGGGGATTGAGGTGTTCTCGTCAATTTCGATGAAGTTGTTTTCGTCCTCATTTTTGCCGAGATAAATCTCTTTTGTTCTCAGTGTTTTTGTTTCCTTATCGGTTAACACCATACCTTCGGATGCCGTAAGCCTGCGAAGCTGGACAGTTTGTGTTTCTATATTCATTGTTTTCCTTTCTATGCTAAGTTCCAGTTTTTGTTTGTCGCAATCGCGATTTGCTCTGCGGTTAGTTTCGCGAGGTTTGTTGCGCCGATTGTCAGTGTATAAGCAGATAAACCTGTTCTGTCCGCTAACGCGTTAAGCCAGCTTACGATTGTAGCCGCGGAATACAGAGTTGACGCGGACAGGTTAAGGTTGTTGCAGTTAAATCCGTTTGCCAGCGTGACAAACTCCAAAGACGAGCAATAACCAAACGCGGATGTAGTTATGTATGTCAGAGTTGACGGTATTGAAAGTGTTTTTAACGCTCCGCAATTATAAAATGCCGCGTTGCCTATACTAGCCAATCTACTCGGAAGATTTGCCGTAACGATTCCCGAGTACATAAAACAATATTCGTTCATTGATATAATATTATCGGAGAAAGTTACGCTTGAAAGAACGTCACAGTTGCTGAAACAATATCTTCCTATTCTGACTACGCTGTTTGGAATCACAACACTCGAGAGACCCCTGCACAAAGCAAAAGCGTATTCGTCTAAAAATGTAACACTGCTCGGGATAGTCACGCTTGCAAGATAGTAGCAGTTATAGAACGCGTATTGTTTGATTTTTGTAATACCGTCGGGAATTACAAACGAAGTGAAGCTGCTTGTATTGGTATTATTCATATAATCAATAAATAAACTATTGCCTCCCGAAATGTTTTCGATTAACGCGCCGTAATCCGAGGTAGGTGTGCCCGAAGGAACTGTTACGCCTTTATCCTCGATTGCTGTTTTTATTGAGTTAAAATCGCTGATTGCCTGAGTAATATTCTGACTTAACGTTGCCATTTATACACCTCCGTTAAGAGCGTTTTCAAGCTGAGTGTTGAGGGTGCCGACAGTATTTTGTAATGTAGTGACAGCGGGGCTCAGAACCTCTGACCAGCTTCCCGCCTGGAAGGTTGGAGCTACCCGCGTAATCAGGCGTGAAAACACCTGCTGTGTATCCGTTTGAGTAATTACATGATATCCGTTTACATAGCGAAGCTCACACTGCTTTTCAGCCTCTATACCTACCGCCGCGGCGAGAGCGCCGTCAATCACAAACTGGTGTACTCCGCCGAGAGTGCAGAAGTCGCCCGAATCAAAAGCGTCTGCCGCGGTAAGCGTGCCGTGATATACGACATAAAACGGAATTTCGGGAACGCAGTCGATAATATCCTGCATACTTGTTGAGAGCTTGGCGTAGGTGACGGATTCGTCCGCGATTTTCGCGGTTGTGACAGAGCTGTCGGTGATATTCAACGTTTTTACACTTGAGGGCTCGTCGTCAAGCTTGTTATTAAGCGCCGCGGTAAGCGACACAATAGCGGATTGGCTCGCGGTGATATTCGCGGCATTGGCGGAGATATGAGTCTCATCGTCCGCAAGCCTGTCGGGAAAGCTGTTGTATGTACCTTTGAGCTGAGCGAGTGTTTCGGTCAGCGTGGCGGCTGACTCAAGTTCGCTCTCAAGCTCGGAAATCTGCTCCTCAAGCTGCTGCCGCGGGGTGACTGAGGTCTGTTCCTCGGGGGAATCGTAAACCTGCAGCTTGACTGTGTTGGTTTTTCCGATAACGGTATTGCCGCTTGTGATTTCAATATACAGCTTCACAAACTGCGCTTCCGAGGTAATGTCGCTTGTTATGGGCACAAAGCCCGTCAGAGGAATGCTGTTTTCGCTCCACGCAATCGGGTATACGATATAGCTCTTGTCAGGCAAAACAACGTGGAGATTAAACTCGCAGTCCTCGACGCGCTTGTCCCCGATGTAGGGATTCAGGGCTGTGACCTGAATTGAGTTAATCAGATTTTCGCCTTTAAAAACTTTCGCGGATTTTGAAATTGAAAGTTCCTTTTGGCTGTTTAGTTCAAGTTTAATCATTAATGATATCCTTTCGTTTTGCTAAGTTGTAAAAAAACACCTCCTACTATTCCCGCAAAAAAAGAAAAAATTGCATTGTTTAATGCAATTTCAAAGAAAAAAGCGCCGAAAAAATTTTCAGCGCTTTAATAAATCATTATTTAATTCTGTTTTTCGACTATTTTGTACTCGTCATACAGCTGAAAGTAATGACAGTTGTCCATACTCTGCGACATAAACCGCGCCATTTCGTCCTCGTCGAGATTAATGTCGCAAAAGTAACATTCGTACTCGTCGTCATAAGCATAGTGAGCGCAGTGCTCGCAAGCAGACATATTTATTCCTCCTCCGGAACTTCATATTTATCGTAGGAATAAGGCTTGTAATTGTCAAGATACTCAAAAACCGTTTCGGCGCTGTCGGTCACATAGTAGAGGTCCTGACATTTTTTACTCATAAAATTCTTTGATATCGCGGAATTCATTAGATTTAACAACGGGTCATAGTAACCGTTCTCGTTGAAAATCACAATGGGCTTTGCGTGTCGGCGGAGCTGTTTGAGAGTAAGAACCTCAAAGAACTCCTCGAAAGTGCCTATTCCGCCGGGCATTATGATAAAAGCGTCGCTTATATCCTCCATAATGAATTTGCGTTTATGCATGGTCTCCGTGTAAATCAATTCGCAATCGGTAAATTTAACGTCAACGTCGCCATCCTCAAAAAACTTAGGAATAACTCCTATCGCTTTTCCGCCTTTGGAGCGGATACCGCGGGCTGTCGCGCCCATAATTCCGTATCTGCCCGCGCCGAACACCAGTGTGTGGCCTTTCTCGGCGAGCATTTCGCCGAAACGCTCACCTGTCTGCAAATAGGATTTGTCAATTGTTTCACTTGAAGCGCAAAACACGCAAATGTTCATTTTTCATCTGTCCTTATGTTTGTTTTTTCGCTATATAAATCTGAATATCGGTAGCGTCGTTTATGTTGACGACACCGTCCTCATTATAGTCCGCAAAATAATCAATATAGTCGGGCATTGGCTTATCCACCAACGCGTACTGAATCTCGGTGACATCGTTGATGTTGACTTTTACGTCAGAGTTGACGTCGCCTTTGAACTGGGGATATTTTTTGTAGAATTCATTTGTAATCCAGGCGGCGCGGGATGTCATCCAGTCAATCATATAATTATACTCGCCCTCAAAGTCGGAATCGTAGTATCTTGTTGCCTTATCTACCGTGTATTTACCCTGCTTGAACTGAGCCTTTTTGAGGAAAGAATGGTCGCTTATCCAGCTGCCTGTATTGAGACGCCAGCCTCTGGTGTAGTTCATATCAGCGGAACCCGCAATTAAACCATAGTAACCCGAAGCGGAGTAGAGCTCGCCCGAGGTTGAGTCTGTTTCGGAGAAAGCTTTGATTTCGGGCAGGAATTTTTCTACCCATATTTCAGCGGCGCGCTTAGTAATTGCGATACTGTTAGCGCACTTGTTCATAATATTGCTCGAAGAAGGATCTTTGGCTCTCTTTCCCTTGTACTTACACCACCAGCCTGTATATTCGGTGTAGTCGGAAACGCCCATATTATTCAAATCTCCCTCTATGCCAACGCAGTTGCCGAGAGAATTGTCATAGTCCCAAACGGGAGAAGCATAGAAACGCCACACGCCGTCAGGCGACTGCTTGTAAACCATATAAAAACTGCTGACGCCGCTGTCCCAGTTTTTGCCGAGTTCGTTTATGAGGAAGATTTTGGCGAACGAATCAACGTCTATTGACTGGGAAAGCGTTTCATAAGTCGCGGTTGAGGCGCTGAGCTTAATGAGCATCGCGGCAACCCTGTTCTTTATCTTGGTTTTTACGTCCTCATATAATGGGTCTGTTGATGACAGCTCGGGAGATTTTATTGTAATCTCGTTGCCGCTGGTGGAGGTGTGGTAATCTTTCTCTGAGAAGCTCGGGTCAATCTCGATACAGAACGAAAACTCGCTTGCAAGAGCGCCGTCCTGAGTTTTGTAGTCGTTATCGGGAATATCGTTGACGAGGTCGCTTTTTCCGACTTCGATTTTCTGGGCGCACTGGTATGAACCGTAATACTTGCCGTTGATATAGAAATCCACAAAACGGGAATCGGAAGCGTACGGCATATCTACCGCGTCTGAAAGGTCATAGAGTATGCGGTTGCGCGCTAAAGAAGCGTCCTGATAGTTGGCAAGCAGAGAGAACTTCTTGCCTTTTTCCATTCCGCCGATTGAAACAGCGGAGCTGTATGTAATGTTGAACGGCTTTTTGGCTTTGGACCAGGTTGTGTTTCCTCTGCCCTTGATTTTCTTGATTGCCGTATTGTCAATTTTTCCGTCACTTGTTACAACCGCGCCATTAGCCGCCGCTGATAACTCTTTATCTGTTTTGAGATATTCATAGAGCGGCGTGCCTTTGCCGTCGGCGTTGACGTTATTGGCGTAGATGGCAGCCTCGGCTGTTGAAATCATAAAGGTAAGTCGATATGTGTCACTTTTGACAGTTACATTATAAGCTGTTCCGACCTCATAGTCAACTACCGCGGTTTTTGAAGGCTCGATAGTTGTTCCGTTTACTGTAACGGCAGTTGAAAAACCGTTGTATATTTCCGCTTTACTGCCGTCAGCTGAAGATGGCATAAAGAAATACCTTGTAAGCGGGTCATCTATCACACCGTCCTCATCCTCGGGTGACTGCCAGCAAGCCCATGCTTCCGTGTCCGCAGACTGTGTCACCGCGTGAGCGTACAAGCCCTCGCCCGAAGCGCTCAGAAACGACGGAGCGGCAGGCGCTTCGTCCTCAGCCTGAACGGAGAAAACAGGGATTGAAAATAACAGCGTTACTGCCAGTATTATTGATAAAAACTTTTTGATTTTCATAATTCAGTTCTCCTAAATCATATTTTTTCGATTATATTATATCATAACGGAATAGTAAAATTCCATTGATGTTTTTGCCATAAAAGGGCAATCAGTTTTGTGCAATATAATTATTTTATGTCAATTATATCAACATAACTCGGATTTTGACTATAATTTGACGGTTGATAAACCCCAAAAATTATGTTATTATATTCGTATCCAAAAAAATACGAAAGAAGTTTTAATATGCAGAAGAAAAAACTTGAAAAGAAAGACAAAGTTTTGCTCGGTGTTTTAGCCGCGTTGATAGTAATCGTTATCGCTGTTGGTGTGTTTTTGATTGTTAAAAATACCAATTCGGCAAACGAACAGACTAACGGCATTACGTCGTCAGCCGCTTCAGGCGAAATCAACTCTTCATCCCAAACTTCGTCAAACGCTGACAGCAAATCATCCGACAAAAAAAGCTCCGACAGCAAATCAAATAACAGCGCTGTAAATTCCTCCTCGTCAGCTTCAGATAATTCCCAGAACGGCGGCGCTAACACCCCCTCAAACTCAAGCAAAAAGAAAACCTCATCCAAGGCAACCTCAAAAACCTCCTCGAAAGCAAAGGTAAAAGGCGATAAGGTTAAGCGCGTTAAGCCCAAGGACCACACTTCTCACGCCACCAACAAAACCCTGTCCGTAAACGGAAAAAGCTGTTATGTGGGCGACACAATCACAGTTGTAATGAACATCACTTCAAACAAATCAATCGTCAACTATCAGGGAGCTCTGAAATTTGACGACAGCTACCTCAAAATCAAGGACGTTAAGTCAAATGAATTCGGCTTAGCCAACGCCAGCGGAAATGAGGTTATGTACAACGCGTCCAACCTCAACGGAATGAACTTCTCTGAGACAGGAACTGTTTTTACAGCTACATTTGAAGTTCTGAAAACCGGATCGACAAAGCTTGACAACAATCTGGAAATAATCTCCGAGCTGATTGACAACAACATCAAACAGCTCGCTCCATCAGAATATAAAGCAACTATTGAAGTATACGATTAAAAACAACAGGCTGCCGCTTTGGACAGCCTGTTTTTCTGTGTGCAACAAAGCCGCCGCGTAAAAACGCGACGGCTAATTTTTAGATTTAAGCTTTGCCTACAGAACCGAAGAGTTCCATCTTCTCTTTTACTGTATCCTTGATTGCCTGAGCGCCGGGAGCGAGGAGCTTTCTGGGGTCAAAACCTTTACCCTCAAGGTCCTTGCCTGCCTCGATGTACTCTCTTGTAGCAGCCGCGAAAGCAAGCTGGCACTCGGTGTTAACATTAATCTTTGAAACGCCGAGCTCAATAGCCTTTTTAATCATATCCGCGGGGATGCCTGTGCCGCCGTGAAGAACAAGGGGCATATCGCCTGTAAGCTGCTGGATAGCGTCGAGTGTCTCGAAAGAAAGACCTGCCCAGTTGTCGGGATATTTGCCGTGGATGTTTCCGATGCCTGCCGCGAGCATTGTAACGCCCAGATCAGCAACCATCTTACATTCCTGAGGATCAGCGCATTCGCCCGCGCCGATAACTCCGTCTTCCTCGCCGCCGATTGAACCAACTTCCGCCTCAATTGAAAGACCAAGCTCGTTACAAGTGGCAACTAATTCCTTTGTCTTGGCTACATTCTCGTCGATGGGATAGTGAGAACCGTCAAACATAATTGAGCTGAAGCCCGCCTCAATACAAGCCTTCGCGCCCTCATATGTACCATGGTCAAGGTGAAGCGCTACGGGAACAGTGATGTTAAGTTCCTCAATCATAGCGGTAACCATACCTACTACGGTCTTATAACCGCACATATACTTACCCGCGCCCTCTGATACACCTAAGATAACAGGTGATTTTAACTCCTCGGCTGTGAGGAGAATGGATTTTGTCCACTCGAGGTTGTTAATGTTAAACTGGCCAACCGCATAATGACCCGCTTTTGCTTTTGTAAGCATTTCTTTTGCGTTAACTAATGGCATAATAAGCCTCCTTGCAGGAAAATTCATACGGAGTACGTCTACTTCCGTATGGTTACTATCATTTTAACACAAAAAACCGACAATATAAAGTGTTTTTAAAAAATTTTTTCATTTTTATTGTTTTTATTCTGTGAAAAGAGTATAATGATTTGGAAAAGACAGAAAAGCGAGCGCTTTCAGCGCTTTTGCTTTCGCTTACCCATCACTCGCGCACGCTCGGCGCGCTGCTGAGTGGGGAATATAAATTCTATTGTGATAAGAAATTCAGATGTATTTAATCAGCATCACAAATTATTGACAATATTGCCAATAAAATGAAGTTCCTTATCACAAACACAAAGGAGATATTTCTATGTCCGATTATTATAACGGAAACGAAAACCGGAATTATACCCCTTACGGCACTCCTTCTCAACCGCCTCAGCCGCAGCAGCCTCCTCAGGCTATGCCTATGCAAGACGGCTATAATACTCCTTCCGCTCAGCCGCCGTATAACAACGTCACACCTCCGCCTGTTCCCCCTCAGCCTGCCGACAGAATTCCTCCTATGGCGCCCCAAGCTCCCCCTCAGGCTCCTCCTCAGGCTCCTGTCAGGGACACGGCTCCTTACACTCCGCAGCAGGCTCCCAACACTCCGCCGTACCGGCCGACGACCGCTCCCTCTCAACAGCAGTATTACAACAATACTCCTTACGCTCCGAAGCAGCCTATGGGCGCGGGACTTAAAGCTCTGCTTATCATAATAGTCACATTCCTTGTTGTAAGTCTGGCAGCGTTCATCGCTTACGTTTCACTTTCATCAAACAACACGTCGGGATTTGTACCGTCTACCGATTCAACCAAAGCAACCGAAAGCGCGCCTTTCGGCGGATATCACTATGGCACGGAAGGTGACGAGGACGTAACGGCTCCCTCAACAGGCAGCTATAAAGAATCCGACGCTAAAGATAAGATTAACAAAAATTATAAAGGGCTTACACTGAACAAAAAACCCACAAAGAAAAAGGCGGAAAAGAAGGGTTCATCCTACGCGTTTACACAGGTTGCAAAATCCGTTGTCGGAATTATCGCGTATGTTGACGGACAGAAAGGCACAGCGGAAAGTTATTCGGGTATGGGCACAGGCATTATCGCAACTTCCGACGGATATATCCTCACCAACGCTCATCTGGTAGACTACAGCCGCACCGCCTACAAGTATAAAGTTATTACGAATGACAAGAAAGAATACAAGGCGGGCATAGTAGGATTTGACAGCCGTTCGGACCTTGCTGTACTCAAAATTGACGCCAAAGGACTTAAGCCCGCGTCATTCGGCGACAGCTCACAGATTGAAGTGACTGAAGACGTTATCGTTGTCGGCAATCCCCTCAGCCTTAACTATCAGAACTCCGTCACCAAAGGTATCGTATCCGCGGTTGACCGCCAGGTAAGCATTATGAACAACGTCAAATGCATTCAGACCGACGCGGCTATCAACCCCGGCAACAGCGGCGGCCCGCTTTGCAATATGTACGGCCAGGTTATCGGCGTTACAAACTCAAAAATCGCCCTCGACGATTATGAGGGAATGGGCTTTGCTATTCCGAGTAAGCTTGTTAAGAAAGTTACTGACGATATCATCAGATACAGCTACGTTAAAGGTCGTGTAAGAATCGGTATTGTCGGAGAAGTAGACTTCATCGACGGCACAGACAAAACAGGAATTTTAGTCAGAGAAATAACCAAAGGCGGTCCTATGGACGGCTCCGGAATTAAAGTCGGCGACTTCATCACCAAGTTTGATAACAAGGAAATACAGAACTTCTCAGATATTTATAATATCCTCGAAAAACACAAGCCGGGAGACAAGGTAAAAATAACCGCATACCGCCCGAGTGACGGCAAAGAACACGAGTTTGAAATCACTCTCCAGGCTGACGAAAACTAAATAATAATCAATAAATCGCGCCCCTTTTTCAAGGGGCGCTTTGTGTATGTTTTACTCCATTTGTCGATTGACTTTTACGTCGATTTGGAGTAATATATATAATGTATAATTATATAATGGGAAATTATGAGCATAAATTATGATTACATCACACGAAAGGAGATGTCGGTATGGAGCTGGTAATGGATATAGCGGTAGTAGCTCTGCGAATGCTGCTGCCTTTGTATACCATAGTAATTGTGTACCAATGCTTCGCGTCCATGCGTCGAAAAAGGAGAAGCGAGCGCTCGCTTGTTCTGCTTCAGGACACCGAGACGGGAGTTAAAATCCCCGTGCTGTTCTGGGAGAACTCCATAGGACGCAGCCGCGGCTCGGATATAGCGGTTGACGACCCCGCCGTTTCGCGCGACCACTGTGTTCTTCTCAGACGTAAAGAGGGCTGGTTCATCGCGGACACGGGTTCCAAGACAGGCACCTTTGTCAACGGCAGCCGCGTAAGACGACGCACACAGGTAAAAATAGACGACATAATCTCCATAGGCAACCGCGAATACGCTCTCAAGCGCGGCGACGAGTTCCACGAGGAACTGAAATCGAGCTGGTTCTTCTCAAAGGTCAGCAACAAGCCCGCTATGAAGTCGTACAAGCTTATGATACTGATAACTCTTTTTCACATCTTTATGGGAGTAGAGGCTTGTTTCTGTAACGGCGCGGAGAACTTTAAGGAATATTGGTTCTCGCCCGTCTTTGACCCGATGTACATTTGCGCGGCTCTGGTGGCGGTTGAGTGGATATACTTCGCGATATCCTCGTTCGCGCTCAAGCGTGTATCGTTTGAAATCGAGAGCCTGTGCCTTTTCCTGACGGGAATCGGCGTTATGCTGCTTGTGCGGCAGGATATGCGTTCCGCTCTCGTTCAGCTTATAGCCGCCGCGGTGGGAATGGTAGTTTTCTGCGCGCTGATTAAGTTCATCGAAAACCCCGACCGCATAGGAAAATGGCGACTGATTATTATGATTGCCGCGGTTGGACTTCTGGCAATCAACCTTGTATTCGGTAAGGTAACAAACGGTTCGGCAAACTGGATTCAGCTTGGCCCGATTACAATTCAGCCTTCCGAATTTGTAAAAATCGCTTACATCTTTGTCGGAGCTTCGACTCTCGACAGATTGCAGACTAAACAGAACTTGATTGAGTTCATCATCTTCTCGATGGTATGCGTTGGAGCTTTGGCTCTGATGGGCGACTTCGGAACAGCTCTCATATTCTTTATGAGCTTCCTGATTATTTCCTTCGTCCGTTCGGGCGATTTCAAAACACTCATTCTCGCGCTGACAGGCGCAAGCGCCGCGGCGATTATCGTGCTCCGATTCAAAGCCTATGTGCTTGACAGATTCAAGGCTTGGCGTCACGTATGGCAGCACACCCAGGACGCGGGCGGGTATCAGCAGGCGCGTACACTCACATATATCGCGTCGGGCGGACTGTTCGGTGTCGGTATCGGCAACGGCTGTCTTAAATATGTTGCCGCGTCGGAATCCGACCTTGTGTTCGGACTTATGAGTGAGGAAATGGGCTTTATTGTGGCGGTAACAATCGCGATAGCAGTTGCGTCACTCTTCCTGTATGCCCGCTCGGTTACCACACGAGCACGCAGTACATTCTACTCGATTTCCGCTTGCTGCGCGGCGGGTATGCTTGTAGTTCAGATGTCGCTGAACATTTTCGGCGCTACGGATATTCTTCCGCTTACAGGCGTTACATTCCCGTTCATCAGCGCGGGCGGTTCAAGTATAATCTCGTGTTGGGGCTTGCTCGCCTTTATTAAAGCGGCGGACGAAAAAACTTATTCTCTCAAAGTAAAACAAAAATAAACAATTAATTACGAATTTCGAATTTCTAATTACGAATTGATTAGGTGGTGGTTGTATGAAACGAACACTGCAACGCTCATGGCTTATATTTATACTGGTAATTGCTTTTCTTGTCGGTATGGCTTTTCTGGTTGTCGAAACGGTTCTCGGCGCGTCCGACTGGGTTGACCAGCCCTACAACGGACACATCGCGGGAGCGGGCGGCCTGCTTGAGGCGGGAGTTATCTCCGACCGAAACGAAAACGTGCTGGCGCAGACCGTTGACAACAAACGAGTTTATAACGATGACGCCGATGTGCGAAAAGCTCTGCTGCACGTTGTCGGCGACGATTCTCTGAATATCTCGACAGCTATACAGAGCCAGTTCCGCTCACAGCTCACGGGCTACAGCTTCATATGGGGGCTGAATCTGCCCGACTCGTTCAGAGGCGGAAAAGACGTTGACTTGACGGTTGACGCCGACACCTGCAAAACAGCCTATAACGCTCTCAAGGAATACGACAGCGGAGCGTGCGTTATATATAACTATGAAACAGGCGAAATAATCTGTGACGTAAGTATTAAAACTTACGACCCCGAGGACCCGCCTGAAATCACAAAGGACAACGAGGACGAGTACGAGGGTGTTTACCTTGACAACGTACTGTCATCCACATATACCCCGGGTTCGATTTTCAAGATAGTAACGGCGGCTGCCGCTATTGAGAACATTCCCGATATCTGGGAAAGAACCTGGACCTGTAACGGTAAAGAGGAAATCGACGGCGGCGACGTAACCTGCGTTGAAGCGCACGGAACGATGAACCTCAAAGAAGCTTTCGGTCATTCCTGTAATATTGTTTTCGCGGAACTCGCGGTTGAGCTCGGCGAGGATGTTATGACTGAAACCGCCAAAAAGATGGGCATAAACGCCTCGTTCAAAATAAGCGGTATCAAAACCAAAGCAGGCCACTACGACGTATCAAAAGCAACAACTCACCAGCTCGCGTGGTCGGGCGTAGGTCAGTATGAAGACAAGGTTAATCCGATACAGATGGCTATACTCTGCGGAGCAATCGCCAGGAAGGGAACTCCTGTTATTCCCTATCTTGTAGAGGGAACATCGGGCTCTATGCTCAAGGATATGGGGCTTGCGGGCTCGGCTTCAAACGGCGAGAAAATGCTTGACTCCGATACTGCAAAAAGCCTTAAGGAACTCATGAGATTTGCCGTCCAGAACGACTACGGTGACGATATGTTCGGCGGGCTTACGGTTTGCGCCAAAACAGGTACGGGCGAAACTCTGATAAGTGAAGGTAACGACAAGAACGACGGATGGATGGTCGGCTTTGCTACCGACAAGGACGTCCCGCTCGCGTTCGCCTGTATAGTAAGAGGTTCCTCCAACTACGGCTACTCCACCGCGGGACAGGTCGCAAAGGCGGCTATGATTCAGGCGGCAGATAGCCTGAGAAATGAAAAAGACTAAAACGCAACAGCGAAAGGAATAGATAAAAATGAATCCATTAAAAGTATTTTTCGGAAACTACTCCAAGCGTGAGGTAAAACGCGTTCAGCCGATTGCCGACCAGGTACTCGCGCTTGAAGACAAGTACGCTGCTATGAGCGAGAGCGAGCTCAAGGCTCAGACAGCTGTCCTCAAAGAAAGACTCCAGAACGGCGAGACAACGGACGATATTCTGCCCGATGCTTTTGCCGTATGCCGTGAGGCTTCGTGGAGAGTTTTGGGAATGAAACACTTCCCCGTACAGGTTATCGGCGGAATCGTTCTGCACCAGGGACGTATTGCCGAGATGAAAACAGGTGAAGGTAAAACACTGGTTGCTACTCTTCCCGCATACCTCAACGGTCTTACGGGCGAGGGCGTTCACATCGTTACGGTCAACGACTATCTTGCACGCCGTGACTCTGAGTGGATGGGAAAACTCTACCGTTACTTAGGCTTAACAGTAGGTCTTGTTGTTCACGATATCGAGCCCGACGACCGCAAGGCTTCCTATGACGCCGACATCACCTACGGTACAAACAACGAGTTTGGTTTTGACTACCTGCGCGACAACATGGTAGTTTACAAGGAAAACAAGGTACAGCGCGGCCACGCTTTCGCCATCGTCGATGAGGTCGACTCAATCCTCATAGACGAAGCCCGTACTCCGCTCATCATCAGCGGTAGAGGCGACAAGAGCACCGAGCTCTACACTCAGGCTAACCGCTTTGCCAAAACACTTAAAGTACAGCGCTTCGCAGAGCTTAACTCCAAGGAGGATATGGAGGAATATTACGCCGAAAACGGCATTGACTATGTTGTTGACGAAAAGGCTAAGTCCGTTACACTGACACAGAGCGGTGTTAAAAAGGCGGAGGCTTTCTTTAACATAGACAACCTCACAGACCCCGAGAACCTTACAATTCAGCACCACGTAAACCAGGCTATCCGCGCCAACGGTATTATGAAGCGTGACGTTGACTACGTTATCAAGGACGGCGAGATTATCATCGTTGACGAGTTCACAGGTCGTCTTATGTACGGCAGACGCTACAACGAAGGTCTGCACCAGGCTATCGAGGCTAAGGAAGGCGTAAAAGTTCAGAACGAGAGCAAAACTCTTGCGACAATTACATTCCAGAACTACTTCCGTCTTTATAAAAAGCTTTCGGGTATGACGGGTACGGCTCAGACCGAGGCAACCGAGTTCCAGGAAATCTACAAGCTCGACGTTGTTGAAATCCCGACAAACAAACCTCTTATCCGTGAGGATTTACCCGACTCTATCTACCGCACCGAAAACGGCAAGTTCATAGCTGTTATCCGCCAGATTGTTGAGGCTCACGAAAACGGTCAGCCCGTACTGGTAGGTACAATTTCAATTGAAAAATCCGAAATTCTCTCAAAAATGCTCAAAAAGCAGGGAATTAAACATAACGTGCTCAACGCTAAGCAGCACGACAAGGAAGCCGAAATTATCGCTCAGGCGGGTAAGCTCGGCGCGGTTACCATCGCCACAAATATGGCGGGTCGTGGTACCGATATTATCCTCGGCGGTAACGCCGAGTACCTCGCGAAAGCGTCTATGCGCAAGCAGGGTATTGAGGACGACCTCATTGCCGAGGCTACAGGCTACGCCGAGACCGACGACGAGGAAATCCTTGAAGCAAGAAAGATTTTCGCCGAGCTCAACGAGGGCTTCAGCAAGGAAATCAAGGAAGAAGCAGAAAAAGTCAGAGCCGCGGGCGGACTGTTCATTATCGGCACGGAGCGTCACGAGTCACGCCGTATCGACAACCAGCTGCGCGGACGTGCGGGCCGTCAGGGCGACCCCGGTACAAGCCGTTTCTTCCTCTCCACCGAGGACGACCTTATGCGTCTGTTCGGCGGTGACAGAATGAAGATGATGCTCGACAGACTCAACGTCGAGGAAGATATGCCGATTGAAAACAAAATGCTCACCAACATCATTGAGAACTCTCAGGAAAAGGTTGAGCTTCGCAACTTCGGCATACGTAAAGACGTACTCCAGTACGACGACGTTCTCAACAAACAGCGTGAGATTATTTACACTCAGCGCGACCAGGTTCTTGACGGTGAGAATCTCCACGATACTATCCTCAAGATGCTTGACGATAACATCACCGAAACAGTTGCCAGGTTCCTCCCCGAGGGTATTCACGACAACTGGAACATCACAGGTCTGCTCGACACATATATGGATTGGGTTATTACCGACCGCTCCAAGTACAACTTCTCCGAGAGAGATATCGAGGTTATTGAAGCCGACGAAATCAAGGATATGATTCTTGAGGACGCTATGGCTCTTTATGAAGAAAACGAAAAGCTCCTCCCCGAGGAAACTATCCGCGAGATGGAGCGTGTATATCTTCTCAGAAGCGTCGACACCTACTGGATGGACCACATCGACAATATGGAACAGCTCAAGGCGGGTATCCACCTGCGTTCCTACGGTCAGCACGACCCCGTTGTTGAGTACCGTTTAGAGGGCTTTGATATGTTCGACGATATGATTGCTTCAATCCGTGAGGATACAATCAAGCTTATGCTCACTCAGCCCAGACGTATTTACGAGCAGCAGAGACGCCGCGAGGCTATTGCCGCCGCGAAGCGTTTAGCGGCTCAGAAAGCTGCCGAGAGCAACGGCGACGACGAGCAGGGCGATGTGCTCAAGAACGCTCTCAAGCGTGAGCAGGTGGCTAAGCCCACAGCAACCTCCGGCGACGGCACAGACTCCGCAAACAAGACAATCCGCAAAGGCAAAAAGGTCGGACGAAACGACCCCTGTCCCTGCGGAAGCGGCAAGAAGTACAAGAAGTGCTGCGGACGTGACGAATAAACAGTAATCAGCAGTCAGTGATCAGTGGTCAGTTGTAGTCGTGGAGAAACCTTTCATCTCCCGAAAACTTCTAATCCCGATTGTATCAATATGGATATATCCTGATTATTTATTGAATGCTGAAGGCATAATAAGGGTGATTTTATGAGTATTATAAAAAAAGTCAGAACACGCTACGCTCCCAGTCCCACGGGCTTTATGCACGTGGGCAATCTGAGGACGGCGCTGTACGAATATTTAATCGCGAAATCTCAGGGCGGCACATTCGTGCTGAGAATTGAGGACACCGACCAGGAACGCTATGTGGAAGGCGCGGTAGAGGTAATCTACAACACCTTAAAGCTTGCGGGAATCGAACACGACGAAGGTCCCGACAAGGGCGGCGACTACGGCCCTTATGTTCAGTCCGAGCGCAAGGATATGTATCTGCCCTACGCCGAACAGCTCATCAAGGACGGCAAGGCTTACCGCTGTTTCTGTTCCAAGGAAAGGCTCGAAAAGCTCGCAGAGGACTCCGAATTCGGCGGCTATGACCGTCATTGCCGTGACCTCTCTCAAGAGGAAATCGACGCTCAGTTAAAGGCGGGCACACCTTACGTTGTCCGCCAGAAAATGCCGATTGACGGCGAGACGGCTTTTACCGACTCGGTTTTCGGCACAATCACGGTGGACAACTCCGAACTTCAAGACCAGATTCTGATTAAAACCGACGGTTATCCCACATATAACTTCGCAAACGTAATTGACGACCACA
Organism: uncultured Ruminococcus sp.; assembly: GCA_902785365.1. Taxonomy (GTDB): domain Bacteria; phylum Bacillota; class Clostridia; order Oscillospirales; family Acutalibacteraceae; genus Ruminococcoides. The sequence continues at coordinate 51,982 of CACZYC010000004.1, forward strand.
CTATGGGTATTACCCACGTTGTGCGCGGCAGCGAGTACCTCAGCTCCACACCGAAGTACAACCTGCTGTACGAGGCTTTCGGCTGGGAGATCCCGACCTACGTTCACCTACCGCTGATTATGGGCAAAAACGAGGACGGCTCTGTAAGTAAGCTCAGCAAACGCCACGGCTCAACAGGCTTTGAGGATTTGGTAAAAGAGGGCTATCTGCCCGAGGCGATTATCAACTATATCGCTCTGCTGGGCTGGTGTCCCAAAGATAATCAGGAAATTTTCTCGATGAAAGAATTGGAAGAAAACTTCTTTATTGAGGGTATTTCAAAGTCCCCCGCCGTGTTCGACTATGACAAGCTTCTGTGGTTCAACGCCGAGTACATCAAGGCTATGAGCGAGGAAGAATTCAACGAGCGCGCCATGGCGTACTACAAGGAAGTTTTCGGCGACAAGGAAATGCCGTACGAAAAATTCCCCGCGATTTTGCAGAAGCGCACCGAGAAATTCACCGACATTCCCGACAAAATAAGATTCTTTGCCGAGCTCCCCGAGTACGACAAGGAATTGTTCACAAACAAAAAGAGTAAGTCAAACCTCGACAACGCTCCCGAAAACCTCAAGGAAGCGTACGAGAGATTAAAAGCCCTGCCCGGGTGGAACAACGAAAGTATTCACGACTGCCTTATCAATATGGCAAAGGAAAAAGAACTCAAGAACGGCACAATTATGTGGCCTGTACGTATAGCGGCGGCAGGTCAGACCGTAACCGCGGGCGGAGCTATTGAGATTCTGGACATTCTGGGCAGAGAAGAAGCCCTCAGAAGACTTGAAATCGGACTGGAGAAGTTAAGCTCATAATATTATTATAAATGGGTGCGGGCAAAGCCCGCCCTTCACTGATCACTGACTACTGACCACTGACCACTATAATAGTATTCATTTTTGTTAATAAGTGAACGTCAGAAAAGGAACAACCTTATAAGAAAGGCATTTTATATATGGAAGTAATGTCAAGCAATTTTATACACACTTTTATAGATGAGGACATAGCCGAGGGCGGCGCGTATTACGGCAGGAAGGTTCACACCCGTTTTCCTCCCGAGCCCAACGGCTATCTTCACATAGGCCACGCCAAGGCGATATTTGTAAACTTCGGCACGGCTCAGAAGTACAACGGGCTTTGCAACCTGCGTATGGACGATACCAACCCCACCAAAGAGGACGTTGAGTATGTCGACGCGATTAAAGAGGATATAAGCTGGCTGGGATTTGACTGGGACGACCGCTTTTACTTCGCCTCCGATTACTTTGATCAGATGTACGACTACGCCGTAGAGCTTATCAAAAAAGGCTTGGCGTATGTATGCGAGCTCAACGGCGAACAGATGCGAGAGTACCGCGGAGACCTGAGCACCCCCGCGAAAAGTCCCTACCGCGACCGTCCCGTTGAGGAAAGTCTCGACCTTTTCAAGCGAATGAGAGAGGGCGAGTTTGAGGACGGCAAGATGACCTTACGCGCCAGGATTGACCTGGCTTCGGGCAACTTCAATATGCGTGACCCCGTGCTCTACCGCATTAATCATATGCATCACCACCGCACGGGCGACAAATGGTGCATATACCCGATGTACGACTTCGCTCACCCGATTGAGGACGCTATCGAGGGCATTACCCACTCGCTGTGCACTCTGGAATTTGAGGCTCACCGCCCGCTTTACGACTGGGTTGTGGAGAATATCTCCGCCCCCTCAAAGCCTAGGCAGATTGAGTTTGCGCGCCTCGGAATAAACAACACTGTTATGTCTAAGCGCAAATTAAGACAGCTTGTGGAGGAAAACTACGTTGACGGCTGGGACGACCCCAGAATGCCTACAATCCGCGGACTCCGCCGCAGAGGCTACACGCCCGCTTCTATCAGAAGTTTTACCGACCAGATTGGTGTATCAAAGGTAAACTCCACAGTGGAGTACGGATTTTTGGAGCATTGTCTGCGCGATGACCTGAACGAGAACGCCGCCAGAGCTATGGCTGTTCTCGACCCGATTAAGCTCGTCATCACAAACTATCCCGAGGGCAAGACCGAGGAGTTTGAGGTTGAGAACCACCCCAACCACCCCGAAATGGGCACCCGTAAAGTAAGCTTCTCCCGTGAGCTTTATATCGAAAGCACCGACTTTATGGAGGAGCCAATCAAAAAATATCAGCGCCTTTATCCCGGCAACGAAGTCAGAATAAAGAGCGCCTACATCGTAAAATGTACAGGCTGTGAAAAAGACGAAAACGGCAAGGTCACAACGGTCTATGCCGAGTATGACCCCGAAACCCGCGGCGGAAACACCCCCGACGGCAGAAAGGTTCGCGGCACTATCCACTGGGTTAACGCGGAGGATTGCGTTGATGCCGAGGTAAGACTGTACGACAACCTGTTTACGGTTTCCGACCCCGATGGCGAGGACGGCGACTTCACCGATTATCTGAACCCCGACTCGCTGAAGATTCTCAAGAACTGCAAGCTCGAAACATCGCTGAAAAACTCGGAAAAAACTGACCGCTTCCAGTTTATGAGACAGGGTTATTTCTGCATAGACACTAAGGACAGCGCGCCCGAAAAACTCGTGTTCAACAGAGCGGTCAACCTCAGGGACAGCTTTAAGAAAAAGTAAATAATTGATAAACATAAGCCCGATGAGTTTCCTCATCGGGCATTAATTCTATATAGTCGAGTGTTATTTGAGAGCGTCGATAGCCGCCTGAATCAAAGCGATTTGCTCGCGCTCTTTCTCGGCTTGTCCCTTAACCTTTTCTACAACAGCGGCGGGGGCCTTTGACACAAAGCCTTGATTATTCAGTTTGCCCTCGCTCTGCGCAAGACGTTTTTTGACGGACTCAAGCTCTTTGTTGAGGCGTTCGAGTTCCGCCTTTTTGTCTACAAGCTCGTCCATCGGGATATAAATCTTCGCGTCAGCGGTAACAACGTTGACAGCTCCGTCAATGTCAAAGCTTTCACCGACCTCAACCTCGCTCGCGGAAGCAAGACGGCAGATAAACTGACTGCCCTGCTCGAAAACTTCGGGAAGTTTTGTGGCGATATATACCTTGGCTTTCTTTGACGGTGGAACATTCATTTCCGCTCGGCGGTTACGGATTCCTCTTATGGCTTCCATAATCTTTTCCATACTGCTTACAGCCTCGGGGAAGTTGAGCTTCTCGTCATAGGACGGGTACTCGGCAAGCATAACCGTGTCGCCGTTCGCGGGCAGAGTCTGCCAGATTTCCTCGGTGATGTAAGGCATAAAGGGATGAAGCAGTCTGAGGATTTTCTCGAGAGTCCACAGGAGAACCTGACGGGCGTTCTGAGCGGTTTCGCCCTCGCTTTGGAGTCTGGACTTGGTGAGCTCAATGTACCAGTCACAGAAGCAATCCCAGATGAAGTCGTAAATCTTCTGAACAGCTACGCCCAGCTCAAATTTCTCGAGATTTTCGTTTATTTCTTTAGCGACGCTGTTGAGGGTGGAAACAATCCATTTATCCTCGGTAGCGAGCTCATCGGGGAGCTCGTTTTTAACATCGAAGTCATCGATATTCATATGAACAAAACGGCTGGCGTTCCAAAGCTTGTTGGCGAAGTTCGCGCAGGCTTCAACTCTCTTTTCGGAGAAACGCATATCGTTGCCCGGGGAGTTGCCCGTCGCGAGGAAGAACCTCAGCGCGTCGGCGCCGTACTTGTCGATAATTTCGAGCGGGTCAATACCGTTGCCGAGGGATTTACTCATCTTTACACCGTTTTGGTCACGAACAATACCGTGGATAAATACGGTCTTGAACGGAGCCATATCCGTGTGCTCAACGGCGGAGAAAATCATTCTCGCAACCCAGAAGAATATGATGTCATAACCCGTAACGAGAGTATCTGTCGGGTAGAAATACTCTAAATCAGCCGTTTTCTCAGGCCACCCGAGAGTGGAGAACGGCCACAGAGCGGAGCTGAACCAGGTATCGAGAGTGTCCTCGTCCTGGCTGAGATGTGTACATCCGCACTTGGGACACTTGTCGGGAGCGTTTTTGTCCACAATAACCTCGCCGCACTCGTCGCAGTAGTAGGCGGGAATACGGTGTCCCCACCAAAGCTGACGGCTGATACACCAGTCTTTGATGTTCTCCATCCAATGATAATATATTTTGTCGAAACGTTCGGGAATAAACTTTGTTTCGCCGTTCTTTACCGCCTCGATAGCGGGCCCCGCAAGGGGTTTCATCTTTACAAACCACTGCTTTGAAACCATAGGCTCAATTGTGGTGTGACAGCGGTAGCAAGTGCCGACGTCGTGAGTTAAGTCCTCAACCTCTTTGAGAGCGCCGCAGGCTTTTAAATCCTCAAGGATTGCCTTGCGGGCTTCAATTGTAGTCATACCCGCGTACTTGCCGCAGTCGAGAACCTCGGGCTCATTCTCGGCAAGGTTGCCCTTAGCCTTCATTTCCTCGTACTCGGCTACGTCCTTTGCGCCCGTCATATGTCCGTCATATGTGAAACAGCGGACTATGGGAAGATTGCAGCGCTGACCTACCTCAAAGTCGTTGGGGTCGTGGGCGGGAGTGATTTTTACTACGCCCGTGCCTTTTTCCATATCGGCGTGCTCGTCGCATACAATCGGGATTTCCTTGTTCAGAAGCGGGAGGATAGCGTGACACCCGTGCAGGTGCTTGTAACGCTCGTCCTCGGCGTTAATCGCTACGGCTGTATCGCCGAGCATAGTCTCGGGACGGGTTGTCGCGAGTTCAAGATACTCGCCCGTTTCCTTAACCTGATAGAGCAAATGCCAAAAGTGACCGTTCTGCTCCTCGTACTCAACCTCGGCGTCCGAGATGGATGTTCCGCAGTGCGGACACCAGTTGACCATACGGTTGCCGCGGTAAATTTTCTTGTCACGGTAGAGCTTTACAAAAACCTCTTTGACGGCTTCCGAGCAGCCTTCGTCCATTGTGAAGCGTTCTCTCTGCCAATCGCAGGAGGAGCCGAGCTTCTTGAGCTGTTCGGTGATACGTCCGCCGTACTCACGTTTCCATTCCCACGCTCTCTCGAGGAATTTTTCTCTGCCGAGGTCGTCCTTTGTCACGCCTTCCTTGCGCATAGCCTCAACGATTTTAGCCTCCGTAGCGATTGAGGCGTGGTCTGTACCCGGGAGCCACAGAGCGGAGCAGCCCTGCATTCTTCTCCAACGGATGAGGATGTCCTGCAAGGTTTCGTCCAGAGCGTGTCCCATATGAAGCTGTCCCGTGATGTTCGGGGGCGGCATTACGATTGTGTAGGGCTTTTTGTCCTTGTCCACCTCAGCGTGGAAGTAGTTTCCCTTTACCCAAAAGTCATAAATCCTGTCCTCAAACTCACGTGGAGAGTAAGCTTTAGCCATTTCTTTTGCCATTTTGATTCCTCCTGATTATACAAAAAGCCCCGAGCAAACGCTCGGGGCGAACAATGTCCGTGGTACCACCCAAGTTCGATAATAATATCGCACTCAATTCCTTAACGCGGAAAACGTCGAAGCCTACTGTCAGTTCAGCCCCGCGGCTCACGGGCTACATCGAACACATCCTCACGGGGACTTTCACCTGCCGTCCTCTCTCTTTGCTTTGGATTGCGCCGACCTCCCGATCATTGCCTTTGAATATCGAAAATTATTTTATCACAGTGCCTGTGTGTTGTCAAGAATCAGCGAATTGCGAATTGTACAAATTATAATAATATCCTTTTCTGCTGAGCAATTCTTTATGAGTACCCTGTTCAACGATATTGCCGTCGTTCATAACAAGAATGATATCGCTTTCCTTAATCGTGGACAGACGGTGCGCTACAATGAAACTTGTCCTGCCCTTCATCAGCTTTTTGAACGCCTTTTGAACTCTTATTTCGGTGAGGGTGTCTATTGACGAAGTCGCCTCGTCGAGAATGAGCACGGGCGGGTCAAGAACCATAGCCCTCGCGATGCAAAGAAGCTGCTTTTGTCCGGCGGAAAGGTTATCGGCATTCTCGCTGAGCTTTGTGTTGTAGCCGTCGGGCATTTTGCGAATAAAGCTGTGAGCGTAGGACATCTTTGCCGCCGCGATAATCTCCTCGTCCGAAGCGGCGGGATTGCCGTAGCGCAGGTTGTCCATAATCGTACCCGAGAACAGCCAGCTGTCCTGAAGCACCATACCGAAGTTTTGGCGAAGCACATCCCTGTTAATATCTTTCGCGGGTATACCGTCGAGCAGAATCTCGCCGCTGTCAACCTCGTAAAAACGCATAATCAGGTTGATAAGCGTCGTTTTTCCGCAGCCCGTGGGGCCGACTATCGCTACCTGCTCTCCGCTTTTAACTTTGAGTGAAAAGTTTTTGATAAGCTCTTTGTCGGGAGTGTAAGAGAAGCAGACGTCCCTGAACTCCAGCCCGCCTTCAGCCTTGTCATAACGCCGTTTTCCGCTCTCGTCGGGTTCGCTTTCGGCGTGAAGGGTGTCAAAAACTCTGTCACCCGCCGCCAGCGCCGTCTGAATCTGAGTGAGTACTCCCGTAACCTCGTTAAAAGGTTTTGTGTATTGGTTGGCATAGGTCAGAAAACAGGCAAGTCCGCCGATTGTAAGCTGTCCCATAAATGCCGTAAGAACCGACAGCGCGCCGATTATACCCGTCACGGCGTAGACCATATTGTTTACAAAACGCGTGCTCGGGTTCGCGAGAGCTCCCGCAAACTGGGCTTTGAGCCCAACTTTGAACAGTTTTTTATTATATACCTCAAACTCCTTTGCGGAGCGTTCCTCATAGGCAAAGGCTTTGACAACCTTCTGATTTCCGACAATCTCCTCAACATATGAGCTGATCTCTCCCTGGAGCTGCTGCTGACCGCGGAAACTTCTGGCGCACATCTTGCCGATAATCGCCGCGACAAGCACCGACATCGGGGTAAGCACTACCACAATCAAAGCGATATAAGCGTTGATCGCAAGCATAAACAGAAGCGTGCCCACAATTGTTATCATACCCGAAAACAGCTTGGTAATTACCTGCGAAAGTCCGTCGCCTATCGCCTCAACATCGTTTGTGATTCGGCTGATTATATCGCCGTGAGCATTGGAGTCAATATCCTTCAGGGACAGAGTGTTGAGCTTTTTGAAAACGTCATCTCTCAAATCTCGAACCGTACGCGCGCAGACAACATTCACGCAATAGTTCATAAGCCACTGGAACACGGCGATTAAAGCTATCAGCGCCAGAATAATTACTGCTACTCGTCCGATTTCGCCGAAATCTACCGCGCCTTTGCCGACCATATAATCTATAGCTTCGCCCACGAGCACGGGAATATAAAGCGAAAATCCCACGCTGACCGCCGCGCATAACAGCGACAAAATAAGTATTAACCGATAACGGCGGGTATATCTGAGAAGGTTCTTTACAGTTCTCATATTCCCGCCTCCTCAGAGCTGAGCTGAGATAAGCATATCTCACGGTACGCGGGGCAGTTTTCAAGGAGCTCTTTGTGAGTTCCCTCTCCCTCAAGCCTGCCGTCCTCCAGCACAAGTATTTTGTCGGCGTTCATAATCGTTGAACAGCGCTGAGTTACGATTATAACCGTGCAATCCTCAGCGTCAAGGATGTTCTTTCTCACGGCCTTTTCCGTAGCGAAATCCAGCGCGGAGAAGCTGTCGTCGAGCATAATAAGCTTTGGCGCGCCTACCAGCGCGCGGGCGATACACAGCCTCTGCCTTTGTCCTCCCGAAAAGTTAAGACCGCCCTGTGATACTTCCCTGTCCGGGCTTTTCACAAACTCCGCGGCATGAGCTTTTTCAAGCGCGCGCCAAATCTCGTCGTCCGTCGCGTCGGGATTCTGCCACAGCATATTTGAGCGGATTGTTCCGCTGAACAGCACCGATTTCTGAGGTACTTCGCCTATATTCGAACGCAGCTGTGCGAAGGGGTATTCCCTGACGTTTACGCCGTCGACAAGCACCTCTCCCGACCGCGTATCATAATAGCGGTTAATCAGACTGAGCAGTGTGCTCTTGCCCGAACCCGTCGTGCCGATGATGCCGACAACCGTGTTTTTCTCTATCTTAAAGCTGATGTTTTCAAGTTCCCTGTCACCTTCGCCGTAGGAAAAGCTGACGTTTTTGAACTCAACTTTGGGCGCGTTCTCAGCAGATGTAACCTCTGTGTGATTCAGCTCCTTTACAGAGGGCTCTGTCTCAAATACGTCGTTTATTCTTGAAGCGCTCGCCGAACCTCTGGAGAGAAGAACCACCAAATCCGCGAGAACTATCATCGCGAGCAGAATCTGCGTCATATAGCTTGTAAGCGCGACAATATCACCCGAAAGCAAAACTCCCGAGTTGACCTGTTTTCCGCCGAAGTAAAGTATGAGAACCACCGCCGAGTAAGCCACAACATATGTCGCGGGATTCAGCAGCGCCGAAAGCCTGCCCACTCTGACTGAGGTTTTCGCGAGCTGTTCTGTTTGTTTTTCAAAATTATTTTCCTGTTGTTTCTGTTTTGAGAACGCCCGGATTACTCTGTTTCCGCTGAGATTCTCGCGCGAGAGCAGTGAGATTCTGTCCAGCGCCGCCTGAATTTTCTTGTAGAAAGGCAGGGATTTTGTCATAACAAGATAGAGTATCACTCCTATTATGACCGCCGCCGCAAAGAAAATCAACGATATTTTAAGGTCGATAAAGCACGCCATAACAAGCGCGCCGATAATAAGGAAAGGAGCTCTCAGCAAGAGGCGCATTGTCATCGCGATATTTGCCTGAACGGCGTTGATATCGCTGGTCATTCTGGTGATGAGCGCGGGCGCGCCGAGCTCGTCAAGCTCCCTGTGAGACAGTGTTCCGATATGTTTAAACAGAGCCGAACGTATTTTTGTGCCCGCTCCCTGCGAGGTGTAGGACGCCATATACTGGCACACAAGCGCCGAACTCAGCCCGACAACTCCCAATAAAACAAGAACCGCGCCCATTTTCAGGACGTAGTCTGTGTTTTGCTTGAGTATTCCGTTGTTGATGATTTCCGCCATTACAAGCGGAGCAAACAGCTCCAGAACAGCCTCGAACAGCTTACACAGCGGTCCGATAATCAGCTGCTTCTTGTAAGGTGACAGAAAGCGTCTGAGTTTCAACATAATATATCGTACCTGTCAGCGCGCTTTAAAGCGCGGCTTGTTTTTACTCCTCTTCGTTTTCTTCTTCCTCGACAGTAATATTACTTATGGTAATCTTATAATTGTCATTTTCCAGTCGTTTATCCCGTCGTTCTTTCTTTTTTTGCTCGATGTTGCTCTTGTATACCATATCGCCGATAAAACATCCCAGCATACCTACAATAAGGTAAATAAACACATATACAGCCCAGTGATAGAAGTGACTGTAAATCAGCACACTGCCGATGTAGATTATCGGAGCTATAAGCGGGAACGTAAAATCCACCCCGTGCTTCCACGAGTAGATAAGCCCCGACAACAGCGCTGTGGCGGGGAAAACAAACTGGTATTCTATTGCGTCGTACTTATAGTTTTCGCCCTGAAAGAATATCGGCATAACAAGGTAAATCAGCGCGATAACCACAGCGAAAACCATATATCGTTTAACAAGTTTTTTCATATTTAACTCACTTCAGTTCAGAAATATCCGAACGTAATTATCGTTTAGCAATATTATTATAAACCATTACTTTACTCAATGCAAGATTTATTGTATTATATTTAAAGAGGTGATTGTATGAAAATTATCCTGACCGACGCCAAGACCGTAACTCAGGGCGACTTGTCACTTGAACCGCTGAAAGAGTTCGGCGAGGTTGTCGTGTATGAGCTTACAGACTATGACGAAATAGCCGATAGAGTGCGCGACGCCGACGCGATAATCTGCAACAAAACTCCGCTCAACGAGGACACCCTGCGGCTGGCTTCTCAACTGAAATACATCGGGCTCTTCGCCACGGGCTATAACAATATAGACACAGACTACTGCGATAAGACGGGAATAACCGTGTGCAACGCGGGTTCATACAGCAGCGACGCCGTTTGCCAGCACACTTTCGCGCTGATACTTGAATGTATGAACCGTATCGGCGATTACAGCAGTTTTGTCGCTGAGGGCAACTGGAAAAAGAGCAAGACTTTTTCCCCGTTCGTTTTCCCTCTGAGCGAACTTGCGGGCAAAACTCTGGGCATAGTCGGCTACGGCAATATTGGCAAGGCTGTCGGAAAGGTCGCCAAAGCCTTTAATATGAACGTGTTGGCGTACAAGCGCAATCCCGACAAAAACTCAGACGTAACATTCGCCGATTTTGATACCGTTCTCAGTGAAAGCGACATCATTACCGTGCATTGTCCTCTGAACGAGAGCTCCTACAGGCTTTTTGATGAAAAAGCTTTCGCTAAAATGAAAAACGGCGCAATCTTTATCAACACCGCAAGGGGCGCGATTATGGACGAAATTGCCCTCAAGAACGCTCTCGAAAGCGGAAAACTCGCCTACGCGGGAATAGATGTGCTGGAAATTGAACCTATGGACAAGGACTGTCCCATCTGCGGCGTCAAAAACTGTTTTATAACCCCGCATATCGCGTGGGCTCCTATGGAAACCCGCGAAAGACTTATGGGAATTGTGTGCGATAACCTGAGATATTTTTTGTCAGGCTCGCCGAAAAATGTTGTAAATCATCCCAACCTGTGTTAAAATGCTATGGTAGATAAACTAAAAAAGCTCTGATTCAGAGGTATATATGAAAAAATTATTTATTATTCTGTTAGCCGCCTTCACGGCTGTTCTGTTCGCCTCCTGCGGCGAAGAGGAAAAACCCGCCCCAAAAAATGACAGCGTGGTAATACAGATAACCAGCAGAGAAGCCGGCGGCATAGACGACGAAGTGAAAATCAAAGAGGAAGCCGTAGTAGTCAAGAGTAAAAAATCCACACAGGCAACAGAGCCCGAAGATTCCACCGAACCGACCACCGCGAAGAAGAAGAAAAAAAAGAAAAACACAACTCTGAGCAACCTTCCCACTCAGGGCGACGTTAACCCGAACCCTCCCGCGCAGGTCACAACTGCTCCCAACGGCAGTTTCAGCGACGCTGATTTAAAGTTCTGCTATAAGAACTCGTATATCTGTCTTGACGACAGTATTGACAAAGCCGAAAAAATTCTGGGTGATGATATCGGCGCGGACGAGTTCTCCAAAAACAAAACTTCTTATGATTTTGACGGCGTAACAATCATTACATATCAGTCCGGCGACGACGAAAAGATTGAGCAGATTACCGTCACGGATGACACAATAGTTACCAAAAAAGGCGTCAAGGTCGGTATGTACGGCACTCAGCTGCGCACCGTGTACGGCGTTCCGACCAAAAAATCGGAAACCGCATATGAATATTCAAAAGGCAATATGTCGCTGACTTTCAACCTTCAGAACAATGTAATCGCTTCTTATACCTATAATCTCAAACATTAGTTAAATTTGGTATTGATTTAAAATTTTAAATGTGTTATTATATCATACGGACGTAAAAATCCGTGTGCGCGCTGGTATAGCTCAGGCGGCAGAGCGCATCCTTGGTAAGGATGAGGTCGGCAGTTCGAGCCTGCCTATCAGCTCCATAAATAAGAGGTACCCAAACAGGGTGCCTCTTATTTTTCGACTATAAAGAGATTATAGGCAGGCTCGAACAGGGCGTGCCAAGGATGAGGCGCGAAGCCGCCGAAATCCGAAGGTAAAAACATTTCGGGGAAATGTTTTTAGCCCGCCGCGCAGATAAAACGTAATCTCTTTACGTGAACCCCACAAGCGAGGCAGGTGTTTTCAAATATACTAAACCTCGCCTATCAGCTCCATAGAAAAGAGGTACTCCACACGGAGTGCCTCTTTTTTACATCGAAACAGAGATTATAGGCAGGCTCGAACAGGGCGTGCCAAGGAATAAGCGTCAGCGAATTCCGCAGGTAAAAACATTTCGGGGAAATGTTTTTAACCCGCCGCGCAGATGAAACTATAATGTTTTACGTGAACCCCACAAGCGAGGCAGGCGTTTTCCAATATACTAAACCTCGCCTATCAGCTCCAAAAACGAAAAGCACCCTTCGGGGTGCTTTTTGTTTATTCACGTATGCGTGAGATAGGCAGGCTCGAACAGGGCGGCCTCTATTCCCCTGATCCATATCGAATCCTGCTATCTTTTTAGTATATTATACCAATAGACAGAAAAAAGCGCGGATATGTGGTTATAGGGATTGAAAATACAGAGTTGCTATGGTAATATAAAAATGCGACATAATTTCATAATTCGCACAAAGACTAAGTGTGTGTTTTTACTCTTGGTAAAAATGCACGCTCTGTAATCATACTAAACGGGGGTGTTATTTGGTGGAAAATATTGATAAACAATTACATAAATTTAAACATTTAATTGAATCTTCAATTGTTTACGACGGAACTAAAGGAAAAGAATCCACAATCCGATCTTCCTATTTAATAAACCTCATTCATGACGCGGTAAAATACGAGTTTATTAAAGCGGGTATAAACCCGTCAAATATTTTTCCGCATTTGGGCGACACAAAACCCGAACTGAAATTGGCGGGGCAGCTAAAACAAAAAGACCAAGATGTGTGCATTGTTCCTGCGAACATTAAGAAAATATCAACCCCGATTTCATGGGGACCGCTGGCATACGAGAAAAAAACAGATAATTACGGTTTTGAGTTTACAACCAATACGCTCGTAATAAATGTAAGAAGCCAAATGAGCAGCCTCGCGAAGAATACCGATACATTGTTTGAAAGAACATTCGCCGAAGCGATGAATCTGCATTTGCGTTACCCTGAAATTGTTTTGGGTGAAGTATTCCTTATCCCTGTGCATGAGTATGACGACGATTTGGTAAAGCGCAAGAAGGTCGGATTCAAAACCCGACAAACTAATATTGAAAAATATATCAGCTTTTTCAGTTCCATTAACAACAGAGCTGCGGACGGGGTATCTTACGCGTATGAGCGCTGCGCTCTCCTGATAGTTGATTTTAACCGAAAACGACCTCATCTGTTCAGGAACAGCGCCGAACTTAAAAAAGCGGGATATATTGCCAAGGATTTTAAAATAGAATATGAAGATTTGAATTTTCAGAATTTTGCTGACGATATTTTAAAAATCTATTCCGAACGGTATTGTATAAATAACCTGAAAAATTAACGTCGCTCCCATATGATGTCGGGAACGACGTTTTTGTATTGAAAATTTATTAAGTTTTAATCAAGATCGTATAACGTCCACAAATATTTGTCAAGCTCGGATTTTGAGGCGTTTCGGATATAGGTTAGCTCGTCCTCCGACAACAGAGGCAAAGAAAACCGTTCCACATACTTTTTTTGATAGCAAAAGTACCCGCCCTCGATTGAGTAGCTTGTATTTGACACATAGTAATCCATCAGCTTTGAGTTGAGAATCTTAACCAAAACGTCGAGATCATACCGATCGTTCTCAAAAACGGCATATCCGTTACAGAACAGCGCGTCCTCGTCGGCAACATACATAAATTTCGGCGTGTTGGCAAATGTCGGAAACAGTATTTTCTTTCCGTATTTATTCAACCCCTGGGTGCGTCCGTAAGCGTACCATTCCCGCGCGGCGCCTTTGCCCTTGTCTCTGGCATCCAATATTTCCCGCTGCGACAAAAGATAGTTGTAAGTTTTTGGATATTCTTCGGCAAAAGTTTCTTCATCTATGAGCATATATCCGATTTTTGATTTTATATATGGAAAAATGATAAACCGCTTCGCCTCATCAATGGTGCTGAACTTTTTTAATTCGGAGACTTTATATATCGTCTTTACCGGTCCTGATTCTATGTAGACCTTTTCTCCGTCCACAAGCTTATAGTAGCCCTCGTCATCTTTGTCAACAAGATAAACTTTATCACGCAATGTTGCGATACCCGTACGTATAAACTCCTTGATTGGAACTGCCTGGTTTTCAATTTTTCTGAGATTGCCGCAGGTTTTTTCATCCACTAACTTCCATCCGTGTTTTTCCAAAGAGTCAGTGTTCATACTGTTAAAATCGGCATTTGATATTTCGCTTTCAATATCATCCGTTTTTGAAAGGACACAATACTCCAGTGTTTTATTAGTTTGTTTGTTCAACTGTATAATGCAATTATACGTTCTGACAGGTCTGAAAACCATATTATCTCCAAAATCAAGAATACGTTTAACGTATTTCTTATCCTGCAAGAATTCTCTGAGCTCCTTCGCGGCTGTTATTGTCAGAAAATTATTGGGTACAATATAGCTTAACATTCCGTCAGCGCTCAGCTGCCGCATTCCCTTTTCTATAAAAGCATAGAAAATATTGAACACGCCTTTTTGTGTTGTGTCAAAATTATTCTTGAGATATTTTACCGTCTCCCTGTTCATATCATGAGGATTAACATAAGGAGGATTCCCGATAATATAGTCAAATGCTTTCACTCCGAATGCTTCCGCCCAATCAATTTTCAGGCTGTCGCGGCATAGAATATTTGGATTAATCTCCTCATACCTTCCTCCGTGTTTGGCGCTGAGCAGCCGCATTATCAGCGCACATCGGCGCGCGTTGTCTTCGACAATATCTATACCGAAGATATTGTCTTTAATAATTGAATCAATGGATTTATCCGTAACAGATAAAAGAAATTCAGCGGCGGCAACCAAGAATATACCGCAACCACATCCCGGGTCAATTATTAAAACGTCATCAACCTCTGAAAGCCTGTCAGTAATCGCGGAGGTTGTGATATAATCAGCTATATATTGCGGAGTAAAAACGATTCCGTTTTCATCTTTGTTATCATCATCAAGCAGCGATTCGAACAATTCTGTTATAGTTTCCAAATCCGTCGGAATTCTCAGTTGAGCAAGTTTATCAGCGATATTCGTCGAGACGGGAGTATTATAAGGAGATGTTTTATATCCGTAATCTGATAAACAATAATGCATTATTCCGTTTTCAATTTCCGCGGCGGAATAATCATACAAATCCTTTTTGACATCGGAATACAATGACAAACGCTCCGTTTTTGATAATTTCATACACTATTCACCAATTACTGTTGTTTACGAATCATAAAATACCTGTCCGCCTTCAGTTACAAGGCGCTTTGTTTTCGGGTATTCAAAAATCGCGGGATTGTCGCGGTTTGTTTCGAGGTATTTCTCAAAACCCTCAGCAAACCATTTAGCCATTGCGAGGTTATGCATAAGGTAGTTACCGCAGTTCTCGGGCGCTGTGCCGGGAACTTCCACCGCCTCCTTGACGGATTTAAAAGCTCTCAGCACTAAATCATAAATCTCCCGCGGAGCGCGGTTGCCTTTAAGAATGAGATAAAACCCAGTAAGACAACCCATCGGTCCCCAGTAGATTACCTCGTCTTTCCAGTCGGGATCGTTGCGCATGAATGTAGCTATAAGGTGCTCCAGCGAATGCATTGCCGCCACGTCTATGACGGGCTCTATGTTTGGTCTTTTGATTCTTATGTCATATGTTGTAACCGTTCCGATTCCTACCTTGTCCACGCGGCTGACAAAGATACCGGGAACAATCAGTCTGTGGTCTACGGAAAAGCTCTGTATCATTTTCATATATGTATCTCCTTTGCGTTGTCATTATAATAAAATTATATCACACGCTTCGAGTATTGTCCACAAATAACCTCCGCCCGAATTGTACCAGGCGGAGGTATGTTTTATTCATCCTTGCTTATTGACTTTTTCTGCCATGATTTTTTGCCGCATTCAGGACACTTCATATATCGGGTTCTGCCCATATGCATAGCAAATGTTACGCTTTTGTAGTCAGGAACATACTTGTGTCCGCACACACTGCACTCGTAATATCCCGCGACCTGTTCAATCCTGAGGGCAAATATCATCGAGATAATAAACTGTACCATCGCGAAGCTTATCAGTGTTATCCTCAGCCAAGTTTGCATTTGGATAAACGAGGCGAGAAAAATAAGCGTGAATAAAAATATCGAGGAAAGCGCGCCGATTAATATCTCAAAAGTCAGCATTCTTTTGTCAGCGGCTTCTTTTTGCTTTACCATTTCAATTAAAGTCTTTTCTGTCTTTTCGTTATAGTTCTCCATTGAGACTACCTCCCCGCATAATAAATCGTTTACTGTAATTTTCAGCAGTCCGCACAGCTCCAGCATTATCGAAGCGTCGGGTAAAGACTTGCCTGTCTCCCATTTTGAAACCGCTCGGTCGGTGATACCGAGTTTACCGGCGAGCTGCATTTGTGTGAAGCCTTGTTCTTTTCTTTTTTTCGCAATAAATTTTCCGATTTTGATTTGGTTCATTTCTATTGCCCTCCTTTCGCCTGCAATTGTAAGTGCACGAGCATTAAACATCAACACACTGACGGTTGAATGGGGAGAAATCAACCGTCGGTAGAGTTAATTATCCGGTTAATCCGTATATATGATAACAGATAACAGAATAATTGTCCATAAATCTCCACTATCGACATTCTCTTTATACTATGCTATACTGAATGCAGATTAACCGAAAGGGATGATTGTATGGAAAAGAACAGCACCAAGATTAATAAAGCTATTTCGTGGTTCTTTCTGCTGTATTTTGTAATACTGTTTATTGAGCGCGCTCAGAGCCTTTTCCGCGCTGTATCGGAACACGGATTCTTCCCGACCGCGTTTGACACTTTCGCAAATATAACCGTCGCCCTGTCTCTTTGCGCCGCGATTATTTTGCTGATATTCAAGAGCGGGTTATTCTTTAAATCTTTATTCCAAAAAGTTGTTCCGAATTACTCAATACTCACAATCATCTCGGGAGTGATTCTTGTATCGGGAATGATACATACCGAGTGCACAATCCCCGCGATACAGTTCGCTTCTTACGGAATGCTTATTATCGCGATGATTCTGAGGACAGCTCAACTTGCGACGAAAGCAAAAAGCCGCTTTGCGCAATGGTACTCTCTTTGCTATCTGACAGTTTTTTCAATGGCAATCCCTGTTGTGTATCACTCTCATATTGAACTTGCGGTATTGTTCCATATTGTTGAGACTGTCGTGATGTTGCTGTTAGTTCTGTCGTTCACCGTAATGCTTCGCAAGTTGTTTACAGGCAAGGGAGAAAACCTGCTTTTGTGGGCGCCTTTTGTTGTGATGGCGGCGGGCGACGCGGTCGTGTTGTGGATGCGTTGGGCAGAGGAAATTAATTATTTTGTACTTATTTTCGCGTGCCTGTCGGAGGTTATGTTCATAGTCGGAAAACTTATTTTGAGAAACAAAAAATACTTAAAAGGCTGACTTTTGTCAGACTTTTTACTCTATGGGAAATTGCTCAAAACTTGCATAAACATACAGTATATATGCTTAAGGAAAAAACATCTTAACTAACTCCTATAGAGTAAAAAAGATTTATATTGTCCGCTCAGCAGCACGCTGCGCGCGCACGAGCGATGACTATACGAAAGCGGACGCGCTAATCGCGCGCGCTTTCTTAAGTGTTTATAAGTTTCATCAGAATTGATGAGCTTGTGGATATAAAAACCTCGCGGTTTATTGTAGGGTTTCTGATAAAAGCTCTATACGAACCCTGAATAAAAAGCGTCAGGATTATGTTAACCTCGCCGTTGTTCGGAATGTTTGGGAAAGTCATAAAAATATATTCCTTGATCCTTTCTTCGAGATGGTTGATAAAAGCGTTGTTTTCCTCACCCGAAAACAGAATCTCGATTTCCTTTGAGTGGTCTATAATCGCGCACGTGATAGTGTCCGCGAAGAGCTTGAATTCCGTCTTGCCCAATCGCAGGTCATACTGCCTGGCGCTGTCAATAATAGTCGAGATAAGTTCATTCTCAAGCTTTTCTGACAAATCGTAAACGTCTTTATAGTGTAAATAAAACGTAGCCTTGTTTATTATCGCCATTTCGCTGAGTTCTTTCACACTGATTTTTTCGATTGGTTTTTTCTTCCTGAGTTGATAGAATGCCTCTCTTATATTTTTTTTTGTCTTTTTTACCCTTAAATCCATAAAAACGCCCTCTTTTAATAGACAGTTTTTATATTATAGTAGCATAATAGACTAAAATGGTCAAGTGACTATAGTAAAATAAATAAAAATAATGTATAATTTTATTAAAATATAGTAAAATGCACTAGCTGTCAGATAATATAGTTTTGTGCACAATATTATATTACAATTTCAAACCGGAAATGAGGTTATGCTTTATGGAAATTGATTATAATATGAGAAAACTTTTTAACGAGGAGTATCTCACCCAGGTGGCATATATGTATAACAATATGCCGCGCGGACTTTTGGGCCCTCACTTCACAGAATACGGACTGAGAATCGCGGTTTATCTGCCGCAGTGCAACTCGGTTGAGTTCGTTAACAAGGACAACGGCGAGGTTCACCGCGCGTTCCTTGTACACGAGAAGGGTATCTTTGCGGCTAACGTACATACGGACAGAGTGTTCGACTATTACTACCGCGCGTGGGATGAGGACGGAAACTACTATGAGAGCGAGGACTCCAACGCGTTCCCGAGCCAGTTCTCGGAGGTTGACGGCTATCTGTTCGGTCAGGGTACACACTATGACCTTTACAACAAACTCGGCGCTCATAAAAAGACTATCAACGGAGTTTCGGGCGTAGTATTCAACGTATGGGCTCCGAACGCTCAGCGCGTGTCGGTTATCGGCAACTTCAACAACTGGGACCCCGCGCTTCATATGATGAGCAAGGTAAGCGAAGTCGGCGTATTTGAAATATTTATTCCCCGCATCGGCGAGGACGAAATGTATAAGTTCCAGGTTAAGACCTGCGACGGATTCTGTGTTGACAAGACCGACCCGTTCGGCAATACTCAGCAGATGCGTCCCGACACCGCTTCCATAGTTTCCAACATTGATGACTATCAGTGGACTGACGATAGTTGGATTGAGGACCGCAAGGTTTCCGACTATAACGTCAAGCCTATGGCTATTTATGAGGTGCACCTCGGTTCATGGCGTCAACATGAGGACGGCAGCTTCCTGACTTACAGAGAGCTCGCTGAGCAGATTGCCGACTATGTTGTGGATATGGGATACACTCACATTGAGCTTATGGGTATTCTTGAGCATCCGTTTGACGGAAGCTGGGGCTACCAGGTAACGGGCTACTTTGCTCCGACATCACGTTTCGGTAAGCCCGAAGACTTTATGTATTTTGTAGACTATATGCATTCCAAGGGAATTGGCGTATTCCTTGACTGGGTACCCGCTCACTTCCCGAAGGACAGCCACGGACTCGGACGCTTCGACGGCACATGCCTGTACGAACATCCGGACCCGAGACGCGGCGAGCATCCCGACTGGGGCACATTTATCTTTAACTATGAGCGCAACGAAGTTCGCAACTTCCTTATCGCAAGCGGACTTTTCTGGCTTAACAAATTCCATGTAGACGGTCTCCGCGTTGACGCGGTTGCCTCCATGCTTTATCTTGACTACGGAAAGAGCGACGGTCAGTGGCTCCCGAACATCTACGGCGGCAGAGAGAACCTCGACGCTGTTGAGTTCTTCAAGCACCTCAACTCTATGGTTAAGCAGTACGCACCCGGCACACTGGTAATCGCCGAGGAGAGTACCGCGTGGGCAGGAGTTACAAAAGACGTCAACCAGGACGGCTTAGGCTTCGCTCTCAAGTGGAATATGGGTTGGATGAACGACTTCCTTGAATACATCTCCAAGGATCCCGTTTACCGTCAGTATGAACACGGCAAGCTGACATTCTCGATGATTTACGCTTACACCGAAAAGTTTATTCAGGTTCTTTCCCACGACGAGGTTGTTTACGGCAAGTGCTCAATGATTAACAAGATGCCCGGCGACGACTGGCAGAAGTTCGCGAACCTCCGCGCGGCGTACGGCTTTATGTACTCGCACCCCGGCAAGAAGCTTCTGTTTATGGGACAGGATTTCGCTCAGTATGACGAGTGGAATTCTCAGGTAGGCTTACAGTGGTTCCTCATTGACGACAATGAGAACAACCGCAAGATGCAGCATTACTTCAAGTCATTGCAACACCTGTACAGAAGCCACAAGGCTTTCTATGAGCAGGATTTCGACCCTGCAGGATTTGAATGGATGAGCTGTGACGATTATCAGAACTCTGTTGTCAGCCTTGTTCGTAAGACAAAGAACGGCAAGAACTCCGTACTCTGTATCTGCAACTTCACTCCTGTTCCCAGAGAAGACTACCGTGTAGGTGTTCCGAACCTCGGCAACTACAAGGCTATCTTCAACAGTGATGACGTTGAATTCGGCGGCACAGGCGACTTCCCGCAGGAAGACAAGAAGGCTACTCGCAAAGCTTGGAACTACAAGAAACAGAGTATTCTGGTAACAATTCCTCCGCTTTCAATGATTGTTTATGAGTACAATCACACTATACCGAATCCTGATTCTCCCGCAAAGAAAAAGACTGTCAAAAAAACCGAAATCAAAAAGCCCGCGGCCAAGAAAATAGCAAAGGCATCCAAAAAGACAGCTAAGCCCGCGGAGGAAAAAACTCCCGCAAAGAAAACCGCAACAGCGGCGGCTAAAAAGGCTCCTGCCAAGAAAGCTCCCGCTAAAAAGACAACAACGGCGGCTAAGAAGGCACCGGCTAAAAAAGCCCCCGCTAAAAAGACAACAACGGCGGCTAAGAAGGCACCGGCTAAAAAAGCCCCCGCCAAAACAACAGCAGCCAAAAAACCCGAAGCAAAAAAAGCTGAGGAGAAGAAAAACTAAGTAAATAGTAAAACGGCTGTCGCACATTTCGTGCGACAGCCTCTTTTTTAGTTCTTTTTAAGTTTAGCGGTAAATACCGCGATAGCCGCCACAGTCAAAACTACCGCGTAAGCGATTACCCACCATAAATCGGGGAAAATTCCCCTGAAATCTCCCGCTGCCGCGGCTCTTGCGGCATTGACTGCGTGTGAAAAAGGCAAGCAGTCAGCCACCGCCTTAAAAGCTCCGCCGACCATAGCGGTATCAAACCAGATGTTTGACAGCCATGCGCTTAAATTTGTTATTAAAGCTCCGCAAATACCGCCGACTGCCTTTTCATTAAGAATCGAGCCGAATAAAAGTCCGAGCGCAATAAACACAACCGCTATGGGAATATTTACAACTACGGCAACAATCAGGTTCAAGCTGACCTTTAATCCGAAACACAGCGCGCACAAATAACAAACTATACCCTGCAATACAGCCAAGGGTAACAACGGCATTGTGTATCCCAAGATGAAGTCAGAGGGTTTCAACGGCGATGTAAACAGCCTGAGAACAAAGCTTGTTGTACGGTCTTTTGAAATCAGCATAGAAGAAAACAAACACAGAAAACTCAGTCCGAAAACCGTAATTCCGGGCGCTAGTTTTTCTATATTGAACAAGTCGGGGCCGTAACCGTCGGGAATGCTCTTGTCAATCGCGGAAAGCAGAATCAACAGCACAACGGGGAATCCGATTCCGAAAAGCGAAGTGGATAATTCTCTTGTTATTTCTTTTGTATTGCGCGAAGCAAATGTTAAGGCTCTCATTTTATCGCCTCCCCGGCTATAGTAATAAATGCTTCCTCAAAATCATTGTTGTTTGCTTTTTCTTTCAGCTCGGCGGCTGTACCCTGAGCGCAAAGCACACCATGCGCCATAATGCCGATGCGGTCGGCAAGGTTTTCAGCCTCCTCAAGATAATGAGTTGTCAGTATTATTGTAATTTTACCTTTGAGCTGTTCAATGATACGCCAAAGCTCCCTGCGGGCAAGAACGTCCAGTCCCAGAGTGGGTTCATCCAGAAAGAGGATTTCGGGTTCGGTGATAAGCGCCATAGCAATACTCAGTCTGCGCTGCCAGCCGCCGGAGAGCGTGGACGCCTTGCTTTTCGCGGTTTCTTCCATAGAAAAGTCTTCTATTATCCTGTCGGCTTTTGCGCGCGCTTCTTTTTTGTCAGCGCCGTATATCCTGGCTATAAACTCCAGATTCTCTCGAACGGTTAATTTTGCTCCTACGGCAGTCTCCTGCGGAGAAACATTTATCAGTGACTTTACCTTTTCTTTGTCCGTCACAATACTGAAGCCCATAAGCTCCGCGTCACCCGAGCTTGGTGCGGTAAGGCAGGAAAGCATTTTTATAGTGGTTGATTTTCCCGCGCCGTTCACTCCCAACAACGCGTAAAGCTCACCCTTGTTTATTGTAAGGTTGAGATTGTTGACGGCTGTTATGTTTTTATACTTTTTTGTCAGATTTACTGTTTTTACCGCTTCCATATTTCCCTCCTGTTATTTACGGAAGAAATTCCCGAGTGATACCTTCGCAAGCGCCAGACCGCCCTTGGATTTATCCCCCATAACCATAAGGCGGTCACCCGCGTTAAGGTCGAAAACTTCACGCGCGTATTTGGGAATAACTATCTGTCCCCGTTCGCTTATTTTAACCATTCCGAAAATGTATTTTCCCTCGGACGTTTCCATATTTATCTGTTGTTCCTCAAGCGGCAGACTCACAAGAACATCAAGCGTAATTCGATAATATACCGCAATCTCATTACACTTGTATATATCGGGTGTGCTCTCGCCGTTTTCCCATTTTGCCACACTCTGTCGGGAAACCCCGAATCTTTCGGCAAATTCCTCCTGGCTGAGGTTTTCTTTTTTTCTGAGATACTTAACGTTTGAAGCAAACAAAGCAAATCATACCTTTCATATATTCTTGATTTTTCTTGTTTTTCATTTCTTTCAAAATGTATTATAGCTCAGTTTTGTCGGGTTTTCAACCAATTATCCTTTACATTTTTTGTTAATAAAAGTAGCATTCGGACAACAAGAAAGCGCGCGCATCTAGCGCGTCCGCTTTCGTATAGTCATCGCTCGTGCGCGCGCAGCGTGCTACTGAGCGGGCAATACAAATTATTTTTTGTTTGGTAGGAGTTGGTATTATATCACAGTTTAGATATTACATATAGTATAATAATTATTATACAGATTGTTGTAATTTCCTGCCAAATCAAAAGAGGCTGCTTTCGCAGCCTCTTAACTATTATTTAGTTACCAAAAGCTCTTTACTTCGTTGCCCTTGGATACGTCCTTTGCCTGGGTTTTCAGCTTTTCAACATATGTCGCGCTCACCGTACCGTTCAGGACTCCGTTGTATGTGACGATATAATTCGAACCGCTCTTGTAGAACTTCAGAACATCATCGCCTCTTTCAGAGGAGTATGAATAAATCACAGTCAGATACGGATTTCCGCTCGGAGCCTTGGCAATTTTATCGCTCTTCTTGAGCAACGTCAAATTGCTGAAGAAGGTTTCAAAATTACCTTCATCAATTTTTTTGCCGTTATATTTGGTTGTGGTTTTTGTTGTGGAGTTTTCCTCGCCGTTGTCATCGGTTGTCTTGATTGTCTTGGTAGTGACATCAAACGAGTAGTTTTCCACTTTGAGATTTCTGACAGTCTTAAGGTCAACTTCCAGAACGGTTTCGGACATCAGCTTTTCATAGCTTGAGTTCACCCACGCAATTTTGTCGGCGCTGATTTTATAGACGATATTACCGCTCTTCTTCATAATGTTGCAGTTGCCCTTAGAGTCAGGTTTTGAAGCGATAAAGTTGATAGTCTCGTCAGGGTAAACCGCCTTTATCTCAGCCTGGGGATTGGTAAGTCCCAGCTCGCTCAGTACGGACGCGTTCGGATTGACCGCCATAACCTTGTCGGCAAAAAGCCCGCGTATTCCGCCCGATATGTTTGACGCCTCTGAATTGTCGGCGAAGCACTTGTCGGGAGATGTGATTACATAGTCGTTTTGTATTTCGTTGTCACGGTTGGGTTCGAGCACAACTGTTTTCGGGAAGTTCTTACCGCTGAGAGTAACGGTCTTGAACTCGGATTTTTCGGTATCCTCAGCCGCCTCGTTTATTGTAAGACTTACGAGGTCGTTAATTCCGTAGAGCAGATGGTCGACTGTCTCTGTGTCGCACAGGAATACAGCGTTTCCGCTGCCAAACATAACATATGTACCGAGATTCTGCGGCGCTTTCGTTCCGACTTTGATAACGGATTTTGTGCCGTCGTCGTAGGTGACGTTCGCCACGCTGCGCGGTTTGTCAAAGCCAAAGTCAGCCTTCTTTCCGCTCACGTCAACACACGACACGGACTTGAACGCAAGCTTTGAACACGCGCTTGCGATTTCGTCAGGCTCGCCCGACTGCAAATCATATTTCTCAAACCCTTTTACCGTGTATTGAGTCTTCTCGGTTTTTTCGACAGCCTTACCCGTCTCGGGATCTGTTTCCTTGGTTTTTTTGGTTGGAGTGTAGGAGGTTATAACTGTTGTTCCCTTGTCGTTTTCGAGCTTTACAGTCTTAATATCCGCGGGGATGAATGAGAGCAGTTCTCCCGAACCGTTCTTTTCAATCTTGCCGTCTTTTGTTTTTACTTCAGCCTGCCAGACTTTGTTTTTGTCCGGCTGCGTCGTCACCGAAGCGGCGCCGTCGATGATTTCGTTTTTCTCGTCGCCCTTGGGAATAAACAGCAACGCTAAAAGAACACCCGCAAGCACCACAAGCACGCATATCGCTATAATAAGTGTTTTTGTGGTGGCTGTGGTCTTTTTTTGTTTCACGGATTTTTCGGGAGTTTTTTCAAAGTTATCCAGAACGTCATCCTTTGATGTTTCATCTTCGATTATTACGTCGGGAGCGTTTTTGTTTTCGTCCATTACAATGCCCTCCTGCGAATAAATATCACAAGTCCTATCAGCAGAACAATCACAGGTATCGCTCCGATAAATATGATACCTACCATAAATATTTTCTCAGCGGTAACCGTGCCGAGCTCGCCGTTGTCGTATTTTGCCGAAGAAATGGTAATACCCAAATCACCGCGGTTGGTGATTGTGTTGCATAAGTTGATAATATAGTTAGCGTTGTTATAGCTTGTTTCCATATAATTGGAAAGGAACATAATCGGAGAACCGAAAACTACAATGTTGCTCTTTTTTTCATCCTCGCCGCTGATCGTACCGATTGCCGCCGCGTTAATTCCGTTCTTTTTGAGGTAATCCTCCGCTTTGGCGTCCTCGCCGCTGTCAAACGGAACCATACCCGCGCCGTCCTCTACGCTGAGCAGCGGTGACGCTGTGTCTTTGTTTAAGATTTCAACATCTCTTGAATCGCGGACAACCACGGGAACGTCGGGGTTTTTGAGCTCTTTTGTATATGTTTCGTTATTGTAATCCGTAATAAAGGTGTAATAGTCACCAATATAATACTTTGAACTTGTACAGTAAGCGAGTCCGTCGCTGACTTTCATACCATACTTTTTGAGCAGAGCGTCAATATTCGGAGTTTTCACCTTATCGTTTATCGGTATGTAAATCAGATTTCTTCCGAGCTCTCCGTCGTTGTTGAGCCAGTCTCCGAGCTTCTCCGCGGAGTCCTCGGAAAGGTCAACAGTAGGCGCGTAAAGCACAACGATTTTGCTGTCTTCTCTGGGCTTTGCGGTGAGAAGATTTACTTCCTTAACGTCATAGGCATTCTGTTTTAACAGTGAAACAAGCGCCGAATAGGCTTCCTTGTTTTCGCCCGAACCCGTTATAAAGTCAACCGAGGTCTTTTCGCCTGTGGTAACCTCCAGGATCGCCGTGATGACCGCCTGCTCAATAGTTGTCGCGGTATATACGCTGTATCCGTAATACTGGTAATACTCGCTTTTAGTGTCAATAGTGAAACACTCGTCCAGTGTGAGCGCTGTATAATCATCACCGCACTCCACTATCATAAGGTTATTGGCGTTCTCGGTGTTCCAATCAATCTTGTCATACTTTGTTGTGAATGTCGGATTTGACGATAAATCAATATATTTTAAAGTAATATGTTTGCTGTCAGCCGCCATTTTTTTGAGCAGTTCGTTTGCCTGTACAAAATACTGAGCGCCCGAGTAGGCGTTCATACCTGACTTAAAAGTTTTTTCCGACACCAGAACATAAAGGTTAACATCCTTGTCGAGCTGTTTTATGTAATCGACCGTATCTTTCTGAAGCTGATATGTGCCCGATGAGGTCATATCGAACTGCAAGTTCGGATAACGCTGTACTAAAAGTCCCGTGACAACGTTCAAAAGCACTACTATTGCCACTGCCGCCGCAAGGATAATGACCGCAACCGAACCTTTTTTGGTTTTTCTGGATTTAAAGAAGGCTTTTACTCTGCCTTGTTTTTTCTCTTTGTTACTCATCGTTTATCCCCCCTTAGCTCCAGCGTTTTCTGTCCAGTACGCGGATTGTAAAGAAGATAAAGAGCGCAATAACACTCAGGAAGAATACAACACCCGAAAGGTCCAGCATACCGTATGTAAAGTTAGTGTAGTAATTGAGCGGGGAAATAGCTTCAAGAACTTTTGCAATCCAATCGACTTCCACCATAGAAATAATGGAGCTCATCATATAGAGCAAAAGTCCCACAGCCATACCTACAACAGCCGCGATTACCTGACTCTCGGTGAGCGCGCTTATAAACACATCAATAGCGATAAGCGCTCCGCCGACAAGTAGCAAGCCGATAATTGTACAGATTATAACAGGCCAGTCGGGCGCGGTAAAGAACGCGATAACCAGAGCGTACAAAAAGAAAATCATACAGCATATCGCGTAAAGGATGAACGCGCCGAGGAATTTGCCCATTACAATTTCAAGCAGGCTGGCGGGGGAAGTCAGCAAAGCCTGGTCGGTTTTTTGCTTCTTTTCCTCGCTGAAAGATTTCATAGAGATAATGGGTATAAGGAAAAGTATTACAACAAATATATTGCTGAATGTATAGCTCAGCGAGGATGTGTTGCCTACAAAACAGGTTCCCACAAAGAAGTAGCCCGAAAACCCGAAGAATACAGCCATAACAATGTAGGCTATTGCTGAGTTAAAGTAGGCGCTTAGTTCTCTTTTAAGTATAGCCGACATCATTACACCTCCTCACGCTGATCCTGGGAGACAAGCTTGAGGAAGCTTTCCTCCAGAGTTTCGTTTCCGCTCTGCATATTAAGGATAACGCAACCTGCCGATGCGATAGCCTTGAACACGCTTTTGCGTATATCGTTCTCTTTTTTATACTCAATAATATATCTCGCGGCGTTGTCGCCGATATCGCGGGTTTTGCGGATTCGGATTACCCCGGGGATAACCTTGAGCGCGCCGAGTACGGTTCCCTGGGAACCCTCAACGTCCAGACTGAGTTTTTCGTCGCCCGAGATAGAGGAACTCAGCTCCTCGGTCTTAGCGTCGGCAACAATTTTGCCGTTCGAGATTACTATAATCCTGTCGCAGGTTGCCGATACCTCAGACAAAACGTGTGATGAGAAAATAACCGTGTGTTTCTTTCCGAGACTTTTGATGAGCTTGCGGATTTCTATTATCTGCTTCGGATCCAAACCGACGGTGGGTTCGTCAAGAATGAGCACGGGGGGGTTGCCGAGGAGCGCCTGGGCAAATCCTACACGCTGGCGGTAACCTTTGGAGAGGTTCTTAATCAGCCTTTCGCTGACGTCGGTAATCTTAACAAGCCTCATTATTTCCTCGATATGCTCGTGTTTCGGGAGACGCACCTTTTTGAGATTAAACATAAACTCAAGATACTTTCTCACAGTCATCTCCACATAGAGCGGGGGAATCTCGGGAAGATATCCTATCTTCTGTTTGACCGCTTTGGGGTCTTTCAGAATTTCGGCTCCGTCGACGGTAACTGTTCCGCTTGTGGATGAGATATATCCCGTTATAATATTCATAGTTGTGGATTTTCCCGCGCCGTTAGGCCCGAGAAAGCCAAGCACTTCTCCGCTGTCAGCGGTAAAGCTGATGTCATCTACCGCTTTGGTTCTTCCGTAGCGCTTGGTAAGGTTTTTAACCTCAACCATACAATCACTCCTTTATTCTTGTAACAGTGTCATATTAATTATAACTCAAAACTCATTTCTAATCAATACGAATAAAGCTAAATTTTTTGTGAAAACTAAGTAAAAACGAGGTGAATACGGTGCAATATGTTTTTGCTTTCTTAACGGGCGGTCTGATATGTGTAATCGGACAGATTCTGATTGACAAAACTTCGCTGACTCCCGCGAGAATACTTACATTGTTCGTAGTAGCGGGAGTAATACTGACCGCACTCGGAATCTATGAGCCGCTTAAAACCTTTGCGGGAGCGGGCGCTTCCGTTCCGATTTCGGGGTTTGGATACCTTATGGCAAACGGCGTAAAGGAAGCGGTAAATGAAAACGGAGCCTTGGGTATACTGACAGGCGCCCTTACGGCTTCGGCGGGCGGCATAGCCTGTGCCGTGTTCTTTTCATTTGTCGCGGCGCTTGTTTCCCGCTCAGGCGACAAAAGCTGACTCAAAAGGAGTCAGCTTTTGATTTCTTTGAATGTTTTAAGTTCGTTTTTAATGTTTTTTCGGTTTTTGACAGATTTAAAAACCATTCTGTGAATATAGGTAAAAGGCAAAAACAGCATACTCTTTTTCAGTATAGGGTAGGTGTCCTTCATCCAGCTAACGGGCGGGAAGATTCTCTTGAATATTACTTTGCTCGTTTTTTTGCCTTTGATTCGGTTTGCGTAAAGATTGTGTTCGCTTCCGTAAACACCGCTGATTATGATGTAGATCTCATCCTCCGAAAAACTGTCGACATCCCCGTCAACAAACCATTTGGAGCTGATTCGATATACAAACTCACAGAACTCGGTGAGCCCCAGTTTTTCAAGCTCCGAGTCAATATACTCGTGATCGAGGTTAGGAAGCATTTTTTTGTTTACAAGATACATATCCATAAACGAACGTATACCCGTGCCCGACTCTTCATAGTGCTTGAAAAGATGCACAATCAGAAAAATATACAAGTCCTCGTCGCTCATTTTGTACTCGTGACCGCCGACATTTTTACCCTTGTTGATAAAGCCCTTGTAATAATCGCTGAACCGTGACGAAGCTTTTACCATTGAGTGGTGCAGCTCAAGTACCATAAGCGGCGGTTTTATATACTCGTCGTGGTGAAACTGTCCGATATGGTCAGGCATATATCCCATATTTTTAATCAGCGCTCCCGCTTTTTGGAGGTCTTCGGATCTGATTAGATAGTCCAAATCTCCCATATAGCGGTAATCTGCCTTAGGGTAAAGCTCACAGACGGGAAAACCCTTAACGGGCATAAAGTCAATTTCGTTTTCGTTAAAGGTTTCTTTCAGCGCATCCGCTTCCATCCTCTGAATCATATTGCGGTGGACGCCTTTATTTCTTTCGTCACGCCATATTTTCAGGAGTTTTTCCTCGGGCTTGTTGTTAAGCTTTTCAACAGCGTAAAACGTTGTGTTTGCGATATCGTGCAGCTTGCATACCTTGTATATATAATTAAAATCTATCCCTTCTGTCGGTTCGGGCGGCTGAGTTTCGTCAACCGCGGCAGAGGTAAGCTTTAACACATAGCTTAAATTATAAAGTTTTTGTTCTCTGGTTAAATTTTCCGACATTTTTGCGTTTACCTTCCTAAATTATGAATCCGCCGTTTACTCCGAGCGTTTGTCCCGTTATGAATGAAGCATCGTCCGAAGCCAAGAACAAAACAGCGGCAGCGATATCCTCGGGAGTTCCAAGTCTGCCGAGCGGAGTTTCGTCCTTGAGTTCCTCTATTGTTGTATCATCAAAATCCGACATCATATCCGTCATAACTACCCCGGGAGCGATACAGTTTACACGCACGCCCGAAGGCGCAACCTCCTTTGCCAACGCTTTTGTCAGCCCGATTACTCCCGCTTTTGAAGCGCTGTAATGAACCTCACAGGAAGCTCCGACCTCGCCCCACATAGAGCCGATGTTAATTATCGCTCCGCTTTTTTGACGTATCATATATGGCAGCGCGTTCCGACAACAATAGAAAACTCCGTCGAGATTAACCCCGATTGTTCTTTTCCATTCGTCGTCCGTAATATCGGTAAAGAGCTTTTGAGATGATATTCCGGCGTTGTTGACGAGAACGTCAACCGAACCAACCTCCTCAAACATAGCTTTAACCTCATCAGGATTTGAAACATCCGCTTTTACCGCGCGGCATTTTACCCCATAGGTTTTATTCAGTTTTGAAGCGAGTTCCTCGGCTTGCGTTTCACTGCGGTTGTAATTGATTATAACCGAATATCCCGCCTTTGCGAACGCGTGCGCTGTCGCGCTGCCGATTCCCCGTGAAGCCCCTGTAATAAGTACGGTTTTGATAACAATCTCGCCTTTCCGAATTAGTCAAATACAATTATACACTGTCAACGTATTTTTGGCAACCTCCGTACAAAATTTGCAAAAACCAAAAAAAGTGCTATACTATTACACAACAGGTGAAAACCCCGTAAAAAGGAGGAATTAATTGTGAAAAAAACAATTGGAATTCTTTTATCATTATTAATAGTTTTAGGCTCTCTCACTACATTCAGCTCAGCAGCCGCAACAGTAAAGAACAAAACTCTCCAAGCCTACACAAAGCACTCTTTTACTCTTAACAAATCTGAGTCAAAAAGATACTTTTGCAAAACAACCAATAACAAAAAAAAGAACATCACGGTATCTTTCAAGGACAACGGCGATACATATTCTCTGAAAACTGTCGCGAAAAAGCCCACTTCCGGCAAAAAACCCGTAGTTACCATATACTACAAAAACTCTCAGAACAAAACCGTCAACGTCAAAAAATTCAGGTACAAGGTTACGCCAATGGGTACTATGAATTTCAGAAATGTGAAAATCAATGTTGATTACACTGAAAAGGTTACTCTCTCCAATCCTTTTGTAAAGGAATACAAGTTCAAGGCTTCAAAGCCGGGAATTGTAAAATTTTCCAAAAAGATTTCTAAGAGCGGTAAAAAGCGCACCTATTCCATTAAGGCGCTCAAGGAGGGCTCTGCCACCATCAATGTATATTTAAAGGGAACTTCCAAAAAAGTGGGTTCGTTCAAAATCACCGCTGGTGACTTTAAAACCGTAATCAACTCCAAATACAAAACCCGCAAAATCGTTTATAATTCTCACGGCAGCAGCACGTATATGGAGGACTCTCATTTCAATATCTCGGATATGCTCAAGTATAAAAAAGCCGGCGCTTCATACTCCGCCACATCTGAGAACGAGAATATTGTAAGCGTTGTAAGCAACCATATTATTTATTCAACGGGTAAAGGTACAGCCGCTGTCAAAATCAGCCAGAAATTAAACGGGAAGACAACCACCGTAGGAAAATTTACAGTCAAGGTTAAACTCTCCGCTATGGCTTATGTAGCCAAGCAAAACGCCTTATTCTATGATAACGGCATTTTCGGACACGGCGACAACACTGAATTTCTTGATGTAGCCAATACCCTTGTGATGAAATCTGTAATTGTAAGGCGGCTGCTTAATAACTCGCTTACAAATTCTCATTTCAAAACCTCGGATTATAAAATTACATTCCATTCCACTAACACCAAGGCTGCAAAAGTCAGTTCGGCAGGTAAAGTTACCGCGATAAAAAAAGGTTCCGCAAGGATATATTACACCATTACTTTCAGTGATAAATCCACTTATAAATACTACTGCAAAATAATTGTGGAATAAAAGAATTTTTTATAAAAAATATGTTGATTTTCTTGACAAAGCGTATATAATGTAAATAAGAAATTAAACTAAGGATGGGCATTATGGATTTTATTCAGGAAGAAAGAGTTTTTCTTATTCGTAATGATGAAGTTTTGTTGTTCAAGAAAAACGAAGAATATGACGGAGACGACGTAAACATCGGCGATTATACTAAGGCGGAATTTTTGCGTTATATCGGCGTCAAGCGATTTGAGGACGGAATAAAACAGGTTTTCTATTATTTCGCTACAACAAATGATTTGTATATTACCCAGTCGGGATATTGGACGGAAATCAAGAAAGCGATTTATTATCCCGCCAAAGCTTTGACATCGGGCGTACTCAACGATTACATCCGCAACGGACAGTATGATAACGAGGTTCGTCTCGGAGTAAAGAACGGTGACAAAGTAAGTTTTACAATTGTTACGGAATAGCACAGATTAAGCCTTGGAGTTTTCTCCAAGGCTTTTTTGCGCGAAAAAGGCAGCCGAACGGCTGCCTTTATAATTCTTGAATTTTTACCGCTGACTATGCCAGTACGTTTGCGAACGCTATCTGAGCGGGAGCGCTGATTGTCACTGTTCCGTCAGTGTTTACAACAAAAGCGTAGAAGTACATACTCTTATCCTTGTTCACCTTGGAAACCGTAACATAAGGCGCGTAGATGAACTGATACTGTCCCGAAACATTCGGGTTGTCAACCAATGAGTTGTGCACGGCAATCTTGTTGCTTACGGCGGTATCAGTACCTGTAACCGCGTTTATTGCCGCGGAAACATCATAGCTTGAACGCTTGGTTGACGCGAACGCGATACCCATTCTCTTAAATCCATCGGTTGTAGCGCTGACGAGCATTTCCATTTTTATATTTGCGCTGTTGAGGTCGTTGTCGGACAGATACAAAGCATTGGTAACCACGGAAGCGCTCTTTTCGCTTGAGCTGCTTTCGTTATCCTCGGCTGTAATATCCATATTGCCCGTAACAAAGAAGGTATATGATGATCCCCACGCGACACAAACTCCGTTTATCACAAAGTACTTATTACCCGCCGTTGTTACATTAGCGGGCTGAAGGTACTTATATTGTTGCCCTGTGCTTATACCGTTCAGCTTAACATCATACATCTTGTCTTCGCAGCTCAATGAAGCGTTAATAACTTTACTGCCGGTATATGTGAAACTTGCTGTTTCTACACTGTAGCTTTTGTAGTAAGGATTATTAATTCTTGGCATATTGAGCTCTGCAATCGTCTTTGCGTTGGTAAGATTTGACCATGCGTACTTAGTGTAGGTTGTGGGATTCTCGGCGGTGGGATTGTTTCTGTAGCTGTAAACTATCGAATACTTTGTGTTTGCGTAACTGTCAGAGGGGTTATCAATATCCGTGTGTCCGCAGGAAACAACTTCGCCGTCGATTACATTTGAATAATCAAACGGAATGTTGCCGTCCGTTATTATCGAAATATTGTAAAACTCTTCAATCTCGCCGTAAATCTGAGAGCTGTCATATTCGCCGTTGACAGCAAATTCAACGGTAATAATATTTGCGCCTTCGGAGAAATCAAACCCCGGGTCAATATTTGAATCATTGAACAGAATTATTCCGCCCTTATCATGCTTTGTTCCGCTGAATGTAATGCTGTTTACGCTCATCGCGTTTTGGGGATAATGTATTTTACCCTCAAAAGCGTTTATAGTCTGGGACGTTTTGATTACAAAACTATACGTTACAGTCCCCGCGGCATTTGCGGATACCACAAAACAACCGCATACTACTGTCAACATAACAGCAATCGATAATATAACTGATAATGTTCTTTTTATAGCCATAGGTCAAACCTCCTATATAATTCCAGTTTGATTATACAATATAATAATTGTTTTTGCAACTGTAATATCACCGTCAATTGTGATATTTTGGCTTATGTAATTAATTGAATAATTCGGGGTGCATTCTGCTGTAGTGGAATATATACTGCTGAGCTATGCCCGCGTACTCGCCGAAATCCGAGGGAGTCATATCGGGGAAGAGTTTTTCGAGCGCGCGTTTCATCCATACATCAACAGGGAAAGCCTCTATCCTGTGCAAACCAAAAAGCAGCGCGCAATCGGCAACCTTGACGCCGACACCCTTTATTTTCATAAGCTCCGAGCGAGCTTCGTCATAAGGCAGAGCTCGGCACTTTTCGAGATTAACCTCTCCGCCTGCAACCTTTCTTGCGGCGTCGATAATATATTTGTTTCTGAATCCCGCGCGCAAAGGAGCAAGGTCATCGGGAGTCAGTTCGGCAAGTCTTTCGGCTGTCGGGAAAGAATAACCCGAACCTACTCTGTCGCCGAAGCTTTCGCATAACCGCGCGACAATCCCTTTTATTCTCTTTATATTATTGTTCTGCGAAATGATAAAGGTACAAAGCGCTTCCCACGGCTCCTGCCGTAAAATTCTGATTCCCGAAGCGTACTCGCCCGCTTCTTTGAGTATCGGGTGAAGTTCGCTCAGTTCCTTGCGTATTTTTCCGTAGTCGAGGTTGAGGTCGAGATAGTCTTTCCAGATTATTTCAAAATCTTTTTCATCACAATTATCAATATACAGGTCTGTTCCCTCAAGGCGCATAACAACCTCTCGCTCAAAAGCAATACCGTAAAATCCGCTGTCGTTTTCAACCCACCTGAAACTTTGTCCGCAGTCGAGCGTCTGCGCTAAATCAAGGTCTTTAACTCCGCTGATTTTTACCCCTATGTCTGTTTTTATACAATCCATTTCCGAAAACTCCTTATTATCTTAAAAATAGTATACCATAAATCAGCGAAATATGATACAATAAAAACAGTAATTTCGAGAGGTGTATTATGAGAGAAAACATCACTACAATTCCGATAAATGACCTGTTTAAACCCAAGGACGGCTGTCCTCTGTGCCGAATGGAGGAAATGCTCGAAAAAAACTATGTGGAATTTATTGTAGGGGACGCGATGATGGAACCGAATATCCGCATCGAAACAAACAAAAAGGGTTTTTGCCACAGACATTTTTCAAAAATGTTCGCTTCGGGACAGAAGCTCCCCAACGCCCTTATACTTGAATCCCACCTGAAAGCGGTTATGAATGAGGTTCTTCCGAAAAAAGGCACCTCCAAACCTGATAAAAAGGTTATGGATAAGGTTGAGGAACTGAGCCATAGCTGTTATGTCTGCGACAGAATTGAAAAGGATATGACACACCTGATTTCTACGGTGCTCTCTGAGTACGAAAAGTCGGAGGAGTTCAAAGAGCTTTATCGCGAGCAGCCTTTTATCTGCCTTAATCACTACGCTCTGATTATGAGGCAGGCGTCGTCAAAGGGCGGTGTGAGTTCCAAAAACATCAAGTC
This sequence comes from uncultured Ruminococcus sp., assembly GCA_902785365.1. Classification (GTDB taxonomy): domain Bacteria; phylum Bacillota; class Clostridia; order Oscillospirales; family Acutalibacteraceae; genus Ruminococcoides. The sequence continues at coordinate 87,039 of CACZYC010000004.1, forward strand.
GTTCCATGAGGACACCTACAATCTGACCATAAACCAAATCAAGGAACTCAAAGAGGACATCACACAGTTTTGCTCTATGTTTGACTATCGCAACCGCGGAAAAGACTTCGGCAAAAGTAAGGACGCTATCGAGCGCAGCATAGAGTATCTGACCAAGGAAAAGCCTTGAGCAGTGAGCAGTAGTCAGTGATTAGGCGGTTGCAACGCTACCGACTGTATCAATATGGATATAAACAAATTAAACCTAGGAGTTATGAAAAAACACTCCTAGGTTTATTCTTTATAGTATTAGATGAAAATAAATAGTTCGGGAACTATACTTTTGAATTTGTAGCCTTTTTGTTCTCGACATTCACTGATCACTGACCACTGACTACTGCCCACTTACTTAACCGTAACTCTGCACTTTAGTTTGAGGCCGCAGACTTTTACGGTAATAGTTGCCTTGCCCTTCTTTTTGCCGATAATCTTGCCTTTTCCTCTGATTGTCGCAATTTTCTTGTTGGACGTTGTATAAACTATTTTTCCTGAGCCGCCTGTAACTTTCAGTTTAAAGGACTTGTTTTTCTTTATAGTCTTTTTGGTGTAGTTGAGCTTAGGATTTTTGACTGTCAACACTATTTTAAAAATAACGGAAGATTTTTGGGCTGTGATTATGGCTTTGCCTTTCTTTTTGGCTGTGATTATGCCTTTGCTTGACACGGTCGCCACAGTTTTATTACTTGACGAAAATTTGTATGAACCCGCGGGTTTGAGCGTCAGCGATGTTTTGCGTTTAATATATGTTTTTATGCTCTTGTTGATAATGGTGGGCTTTACGATTTCGGGCTGTGTCGGAGCTGCTGTAATAGGCTCTGTCACGGAGGTATAGTTTTCCGAATAAGGTTCGGTTGCTTCGGAGGTGATATTCTCGGTTGATGTTGGTTCGGTAAAATCCGTTGGATTTGTAAAATCTGTTGTGTCTGTCGTATAAACGGGCTCTGTAAATCCTGTGGATTCCGTAACCTCCGTAGATTCAGAAGCTTCCGTAGGAGTAGTGGGCGGCTGTACGTGAATATTGAGTTGATAAATTACATCTTTTACATTCGGGCTCTCCTTGATTGTAGTATATAAATTACCGTCCATCTTAAAGGCGATACCGTAAATATCATTCGGGTTGCTTGAAGGTTTGGTGTAAATCTTTTCAACAGTTGTTCCGTTTATTGCCATCCGAAAAACATTTTCAGTATCATTAAAATACAGATAGGTCCCGTCACTTGTCAAATATGTGAACGCTCTGTCCCAGAACGCGTTGGGAACACCCTTAACCTCCCATCGGGTTTTTAAAACCGTCATCACTTCCTCGGCGCCTGTCGCGGCGCTTCTGCGCGAAAGCGCGGCATAGACACTGCTGGTGTAATGTTGATTTACAAAATAATCATAGCCGTTGTAGCGGTAAATCATAGTGTTTACACTGTTCCACCATGCGTTGTCAAACGAAGTGTCACTGGCTTTGAGGTTAGTTATCCACTCACGGTGGTTGTCGTTATTGTCATTATTGAACCAGTTGTCGCTCTTAAAAAAATTATCATGATTAACCTTACCAAGGTTATCGTATGTCGGGTCGTCGTGGGTAATATCTACATGATAAAACTTTCCGTCTATCTCAACCATATTCCACGCGTGACGTTGTTTAATACTCTGAATATAGTGACCCCTTATTCCTAATTTTGACAGCAGATAGTTGTATGCGAGAGCATACCCCTCACACACGGCATTGTGCTCGACAATCGCTCCGTACGCGGTGTAGATTCTCATCTCGCGACGGAACTCTTCATAGTCCGCGTCGTTAATCGTCTCGTATTTGGTATCATACTCGGTGTAGTGGGCGAGGAGATCGTGAAGATAACGCGCCTTTATAACATCATTCCAGTTCGGGTCTACACCCGAGAGAAACAAATCCGCTTTGTTGTTGAACTTTTCAATTTCCGCGGGGATATCCTCAATATCAAAGTAGTATTCGGGACGAATCGAAATTACCTTACCCGTACTATAATTAGCGGTGGTCTGAAACCTTGTCGAAAAGACATAGAAAAGGTCGGGGGTTTCGGTGACAACACTAAAGAAAATCGCGCCTATAACATTCTTATGCAAGTTGTAATCACCGACAGCAATATCCGTATTAAAATTCCTTAGCTGTGAAACAAGATATTCGGCAAAATCGCGGTACATTCCCGTGATTTCAGCGGCGGAATACTGCGCGAGCATAGAATTGCTGTTGTATTGGTCGTTGATTTCCTGTTCATCAACAGCGTTTACCCTCGCGGGAACCGCGCCGAAAATAATTGTCGAAATAAGCGCAACAACCAAAATCAATGCTATTTTCCTTTTCACAAAACCACCTCCTATACTTCCTCTGCTTACATTATAAATGGCAAAAAATATATTGTCAAATAAAATCTTTCTTTTGTGATTTTTCTTTGTTTCTTTGCATATGATTAAACAAATCATTTGTGGAGGGCTGCAATTGAAAGGTATAGTGGAGGAACGCGCCGCGATGCTCGGAGAATATATTATTGAGAGCAAAGCAACGGTCCGTTCCGCGGCAAAGAAGTTTGGAATAAGCAAGAGCACCGTACATAAAGATGTCAGCCAACGGCTTAAAAGCGTCAACCCGCGCTTATATAAGGAAGTTCGTCAAATCCTTGATACCAACAAAAACCAACGCCACATCCGAGGCGGCATAGCAACAAAGAACAAATATATGATGTTGAGAAGAAAGCTGAACGGTAAATGATTAAACTCGTAAGGGAACGGCAGAAGCCGCTCCCTTACAATCTCAAAAAAAGGGCTGTCGCAAAAGCGACAGCCCAAAAATTTATTAACCTAAAATCAGGTAGCGTCCTCGAAGGAAGCGAGTTTCTCGAGGTGAGCGTACTTCTGTTCAGCGTACTTCTCAGCCTTCTCAAAGAGATTTTCAGCTCTCTCGGGGAACTTACGTGACAGAGCGTTGTAACGAACTTCGCCCATAATGAAGTCACGATAAGAAGCAGAAGGTGCCTTGCTGTCGAGGATGAAGGGGTTCTTGCCCTCGTCTGCGAGACGCGGATCATAACGGAAGAGGTTCCAGTAACCTGCGTCAACAGCCTTCTTCTCCTCAAGCTGAGCAATTCCCATACCGCCCTTGATACCGTGGTTGATACACGGAGCGTAAGCGATAATGATTGAAGGACCGTCATAGCTTTCAGCCTCAATCATAGCCTTAAGAACCTGATTGTTGTTGGCGCCCATAGCAACCTGAGCAACATATACATAACCGTAACTCATAGCGATAGCCGCGAGGTCTTTCTTCTTGACTGACTTACCTGCGGCGGCAAACTGAGCAACAGAGCCTACGGGTGTAGCCTTTGAAGCCTGTCCGCCTGTATTGGAGTAAACCTCAGTATCGAATACGAGGATGTTTACGTTCTCACCGGAAGCGATTACGTGGTCGAGACCACCGAAGCCGATATCATAAGCCCAACCGTCGCCGCCGAAGATCCACATAGACTTCTTAGCAAGCTCGTCTTTGTCAACGAGAGTCTTCTGAGCGAGTTCCTTAACAGCGTCGTCAGCCTGCTCTAACTCAGCGATGAGAGCGTCAGTGGCTGCGCGTGAAGCAAGAGAATCGGAAAGTGTGTCGAGGTAGTTTCCGCAAGCTTCCTTGAGGCTGTCCTTAGTTGTGTCAGCCTTAATCTTCTCAACATATTCAACAAGGCGGTTTCTGATAGCCTTCTGAGCGAGTGTCATACCGAGACCGAACTCAGCGTTATCCTCAAACAGTGAGTTCATCCAAGCGGGACCTCTGCCTTCCTTATTAACTGTATAAGGAGTAGCGGGAGCCGAACCGCCCCAGATTGAGGAACAACCTGTAGCGTTGGCGATGAACATTCTGTCACCAAAGAGCTGAGTAACGAGCTTAGCGTAAGGTGTTTCACCACAACCCGCGCAAGCACCCGAGAACTCGAGTAAGGGCTGTTTGAACTGGCTGCCCTTAACTGTGGAAACCTTAAACTTATCGGCAACAGCCTGCTTGGGAGCGAGTTTTACGCCGTAATCAAATACTGCCTGGTATTTTCTCTGAGTATCAATGGGCTTCATGACAAGAGCCTTCTCACCCTTCTTGCCCGGGCAAACCTGAGCGCAGGCTCCGCAACCCGTACAGTCAAGAGTTGATACTGTCATTGTAAATTTGTATTCCTTAAGACCTGTGGCAACAGCTGTCTTTGTATCAACAGGAGCAGCGTCAACCTCTTCGTCAGTCATAATAACGGGACGAATAACAGCGTGAGGACAAACGATAGCGCACTTTGTACACTGGATACAGTTGTCGGGCTGCCATTCGGGAACGTCTACGGCGATACCGCGCTTCTCAAAAGCGGCTGAACCCTGAGGACATGTGCCGTCGATGTAATCAACAAAAGCGGAAACAGGAAGCTGATTACCCTTGTAAGCGTTGACGGGCTTAAGAATCTTGTTGACATACTCAACAAGCTCGCCGCTTCCGTCAACCTTATCGTCTACAGCGTTGTCAACAGCGTTAGACCAGTCAGCGGGAATCTCAACCTTCTTGAGAGCTTCCATACCGGCGTCGATAGCGGCATAGTTCATATCTACGATAGCCTGGCCCTTCTTCATATAGGACTTCTTAGCGGCTTCTTTCATGAGATCCTTGGCGTGGTCGGCGGGGATGATGTCGGCAATCTTGAAGAACGCGGACTGGAGAATTGTGTTAACTCTGCTTCCGAGACCGATTTCCTTACCAATCTTGATAGCGTCAACTGTGTAGAAGTTAATCTTTCTGTCGGCGAGGATTTTCTTCATCTTACCGGGGAGTCTCTCAGTGAGCTCGTCTACATCCCATGCGCAGTTGAGCAGGAATGAACCGCCTTCCTTGAGGTCCTCAACGATTTCGTACTTGTCAACATATGAAGGATTGTGGCAAGCTACGAAGTCGGCCTTACTTACATAATATGTGGACTTAATCGGTGTATGACCGAAACGCAGGTGGGAAACTGTGAGACCGCCAGACTTCTTGGAGTCGTAAGCGAAGTAACCCTGAGCGTACATGTCGGTGTTATCGCCGATGATTTTGATAGAGTTCTTGTTGGCGCCTACAGTACCGTCAGCGCCGAGTCCCCAGAACTTACAGGAAGTTGTGCCCGCGGGAGTTGTGTCGGGGTTCTCTGTTCTCGGGAGTGAGAGATTTGTAACGTCATCTACGATACCTACTGTGAATCTCTTCTTAGGTGTGTCGGACTCAGCATTTCTGTATACAGCAACCATATCGGCAGGTGTTGTATCCTTGGAAGCAAGACCGTAACGGCCTGTGAATACCTTAACGTCGGAGAACTCGGAACCGTTGATAGCCGCGAGAACGTCAAGATAGAGAGGCTCACCGATGGAGCCGGGCTCCTTAGTTCTGTCAAGAACAGAGATTGTCTTAACAGTCTTGGGAAGCTCTGAAAGGAGATAATCGGCAACGAAAGGTCTGTAAAGTCTAACCTTAATGAGACCAACCTTTTCGCCCGCAGCGTTGAGGTAGTCAACAACCTCTTCGATACAGTCACATACGGAACCCATAGCAACGATAACATGCTCTGCGTCCTCTGCGCCGTAGTAGTTGAAGGGCTTGTAGTTTGTGCCGATCTTCTCGTTAACCTTGTTCATATACTCGATACAAACTTCGGGAACAGCGTCATAGTACTTGTTGCAGGCTTCTCTTGCCTGGAAGAAGATATCGTCGTTCTGAGCGGTACCTCTTGTTACGGGATGCTCGGGGTTAAGGCTTCTTCTTCTGAACGCCTCAACAGCGTCTTTGTCGAGCATTTCCTCGAGATCAGCGTAATCCCATGTCTCGATCTTCTGTACCTCGTGAGAAGTACGGAAGCCGTCAAAGAAGTGCATAAAGGGAACTCTGCCCTTGATTGCTGTAAGATGAGCTACTGCGGCAAGGTCCATACACTCCTGGGGGTTGTTGGAGCAAAGCATTGCGAAACCTGTCTGACGACAAGCGTAAATATCGGAATGGTCGCCGAAAATTGAGAGCGCGTGTGATGTAAGCGCACGGGCGGAAACATGGATAACTCCGGGGAGTAATTCACCCGCAATCTTATACATGTTAGGTATCATAAGAAGCAAACCCTGAGAAGCTGTGTATGTAGTTGTCAGAGCGCCCGCGGCGAGAGAGCCGTGAACCGCACCCGCGGCGCCGCCCTCGGACTGCATTTCGGTAACCTGAACAGGACGTCCGAAAAGGTTTGTTCTGCCGTTGGCGGATTCGTTATCTGTAACGTCAGCCATTACGGAAGAAGGTGTGATAGGATAGATAGCCGCAACGTCTGTAAACGCGTATGACGCATGAGCGACAGCGGTATTACCATCCATGGTTTTCATTTTTCTTGCCATTTTGATATGTCCTCCTTGAAATTTTGAACAAATATGTCAAACATATTAAATCACTCTACATTTTATCACTAATTATGCGAGTTGTAAAGTAATTAACGATAAAAATCTACAGTTTTTTGATTTTCATTCGTAAACAAACAGATAACCCGCTGAAAAGTTTCAGCGGGTTTCAGCTTGTCGAAAAAGTCCAGTATAGACTGGGCTTTTTCTTGTATCTATGGTATAATAGATACGGTGATGAAAATGTTGGAAAAGAACGTAAAGAA